>NZ_JBNPUE010000013.1:0-243355 GCF_051168015.1 Bradyrhizobium sp. HKCCYLRH3061 | reverse complement strand
CGCGCGTGCCGTCAGGCAACCACCGCAGACTTGACCTCAGCGTCGAGAGGCCAGGACCACACGACTTCGCCGTCCGTCACGGTTGCGCTCGTCTGGCACAGCCGTCACGTCCATCGCAGCCCGCCTCCACGTTCGTGACGACGCGTACGTCCCTCTGCTCGAGGCGGGTTGCAGAGATATAAGCATGTTTTCTGAAAACCAGCAATCATTATTTTCGCCGATGGTCGCGGCCGGTGGGTAACCTTGCATCCTCGTTCTGGCGAAAGGTCCGGCCGGCCATGACGGAGCGCAAGCCACTGACGACGAGTTGGGAGTCCTGGATCGAGGCCCGCTGGCAACGATCCCGCGGCGCGTGACGCCCAGCGGGATCGCAGCCGATGATCTATTCCGGAATCCGCGCGATCAGCTGGTGATGGGCATTGACGCCGATGTCGCCGCGCTTCGCGCCATGCGTCATGCCGTCGCTGTGATAGACCAGCAGCACGGCGTTGTCGTGGGTCAGCGGCTGCGGCGCGATGATCGTCAGCTTCGCCCTGCCGTCCGGCCCGGCCACGAAATCATTGGCCGTCGCAGTGCCATCGAGCGGCGTGAAGCCGACCGGCTTTTGATCGAAGTGATTCTCGAACAGGCTGTAGTGACCGCCCGGCTTCAGATGGTCGAAGCTCATGGCGATCTCGACCTTGCCGCCGGCCGAAGGAGTGAGCGTCACGCTGCCGCTCGCCGCGAGCCAGTCGCCGAGCGTGAAGCCGATCGGCTCGCCATTCGCATTGGCGACCGCGGCGGTCTTCGCATCCTGCTCGATGAAGGCCGGACGGAAACCCGCGACGTGGGAGATGTTCTGCGGCCCGACGGCGGCCAACGCCGCGGCGTCCGCGACGAAGGCATGGGGATCGAGCGGCTTCGGCTGCTTCGTCTCCGCCGAGAAGAATGCCGCGTGGGTGACGAACGACAGATGGGTCGCATCGGCAGCCCGGCTGGCGCCGGACGGCACGAGCGCCGCCAGCATCAGCGCCACGCTGGCCAACCCGGCAAGGCTTTTCGATCGTTGCATTGTCTCATTCTCCTCGCGCCTGTGAACATCGACGCGCGATGCGCGTCCCGAGGGGCTGTCTGCGCCTGAGCCCGGAGACTGTTCGCTCCAAGCACGACGAAGGTTACGGTCCCCGTCAGTCCACCGACCACGAGCTCAGTCCTGCGCAAAGACGCGCGGCGCGACCCAGCCGAACATCCGACGGCCGAACAGGCCACCCGCGCCGATCAGCAGGACAGCCGTTCCGACGTTCCACATCAGGATCATCACCGAGGCGTCGATCGTATGAAACAGCGCGAGCGCCGTCGACGTGATCGCGGACACGGCGAGGCCGCCGGTCAAGGCGACGATGGTCGGCCGCAGACGCGCCGCGTAGCGCAGCATCACCAGCAGGGCCAGCGACAACGGCAGGCTCGTCACAGCAAGCGTCGTGAAGCAGCGGGCCGCCTCGCCAGGGCTCATGCCGTCGGGACCAACCGCAACCCAGTCGGTGAGGCACTGATAGCCGATGTTGGACAGCCATAGCGCCAGCGCCGGCATCGGCAGCAGCATCCACCACCGCGAGCGGTCGGGAAGACTGACCAGGAATGCCGCGATCGCGGCCAGCACGCCGGTCAGGATCGAGCCGACGAGACTGGTCACGAATGGCGCATCGTGCAGACGCTGCGCCAGATCCGGACGGATCCCCTGGTTGACGGCGAGCAGCGCCACTACGGCGCCTGCCCCGATCAGCCAGCCGCAGGCACGCAGCAGCGGCGGCCGCAGCCGCTTGACCGGCCGCATGTCGTTCGCAAGAGAGTCGATCAGATCGCCGGTCTTGATCATGGCTCGTTCCGCGGAATGAGCAGCTTCTGAAGACTCTTCAGAGCGCGATGCATGTTCACCTTCAATGAGGTCGTGGACATTCCGGTTGCCGCCGAGGCCTCCTTGAGCGACAGCTCCCTGAGCTTCAACAGGCGCACGGCTTGTTGCTGTGCGGGCGGGAGGTTGTCGATCGCCAGCTCCAATTCGCGGCGGTCGGGCGCCGCCTCCACGCCGGTCTCGGGCTCGGCTGCGATCTCGTGCTCGGGAGACAACACAGTCTCACGCCGCGATTGGCGCGACTGCCGCCGTACTCGGTCGATCAGGCGACGGTTGGTGATGGTCACCAGCCACGGCGCGAACGGGCGCGTCGGATCGTAGGTGTGGCGGACCGAGTGAATGGTCAATAGCACGTCCTGCACCGCGTCCTCGATGTCGCTGCGCTGCTTGCAGCGCCGTGCCGCGAGAGAGCGAAGGTAGGGCGTGATCTCCTGCAGCAGCCGCTGATAGGCGACACGATCACCCTCCTGGGCATGCGCCATCAGAATCGCCCAATCGAGCGCGCGCCGTCCCGGCTTGAGGTCCGCCCCGCTCGGCGCGTCCACCGGGACGAGCCTCAGCCGCGGTGCAGGACCGCTCTGGTCACTGCCCATCGGCGCCCTCCAGCTTTCGACCGAGCGACAGGACGAGATGATCGAGGCTGATGAGCCCGGGCCCGAGCGCGATGATCGCAACCGCCATCGCAGCCCAGGGCAGATGAAAATTGGCCCAGCCATCCGGGACGACGAGCTGGATGAAGGCGGTCATGACCAACAGCCCGAGCGCGCTGATCCGGGTCGCCAGCCCGGCCACCAGGAGAACCGGCAGCAGCATCTCGGCCACGCCATCGAGATGAGCGAACACCGCAGGCCAGGGAAAATCATAGGCCTGACCGAACAGATGCAACTTGAACTCGTCCTCGAACAGATACGCCGCGGCCGGTGACAGCGACAGGAAGCCATCCCATTTGGTGAGCCCGGATCTGAAGAACGGCACCGCAAGCGCGATGCGCAGCATCGGCGGCGCGACGATCAGAGCCAGCCGCACGAGCCGATCGATCGCATCCGACATGGGCAACGCGAGAGCCCGGCTGTCCGCGCTCATGACGCCTCCGCCATCGTCACGTGGTCGGAGCCGATCACGGCTCCGCCATGGATCAGATCGTGCAGGGTGCCGGCAAGGTCGAAGCCGGCGTCCTCGCGCAGCGCGTCTTCGACCGCCATCAGTATCGACCGACCGGCCAACAAGGCCTGAACGAACGCAAGGCTGCCCGACGGGATCGCGCGAACCACGACATCGGCTTCGGGACGGACGATCAGAACCGCCTCACCACCGCCCGCGTCGAGATCGACCGGGCCAGCAATTCCCTCCGCGACATTCATCTGCCAGACCGTAAGCACGGGAAACGCCGAGCACACCAGCCGCAGGGATGGATGCAAGTGCAGGCGGAGGGCCGGCAGATCGGCCGGCGCTACGGCGGCGAAAGCCGCAGGCGTGACCGGCTCGGCTTCCGCCGCATGATACGACTCGGTCCAGGCGCGCTCCATCGCTGCGACGTCGGCGAGATACGGCAGCACTGACGCCGGCGCGAAGCCGCGAATGAACGCCGCGAAGCCGCTGCCATAGTCGAGCAGGATCGGCGAGCTCGGTAGCTCGGACGACAGATAGCAGCGCGCCATGGCATGGAAGAACTCCGCTCCGACGATGCGATACACCGCCGGGTAGGCGTCCTTCAGTGTTGCGGTCAAGCCGGCGACGACATTGTTGCGATAAACTCCGAACCGGCGGTCGCTCGGCCTCCCGTCCGGCCCGACCAGACCTGGAGGCACCGGCTGCGCGGGATCGAGCAGTGCGCGCGCAAAGCCGCCGAGACGTTCAGCAAGCGGCGGCATTACAGACCACCTCCAGCGACGGCGAGAGCATGACGGCCTCTGCGTGGCGGGCCTCCGCCGCAAGCACCTGCCATGGCGGCACCTCAGCGTCCCACTCGATCAATGTCGGCACCGGGCCGGTCGCGCGGATCGCATGCGCATACAGCGACCAGACGACGTCGTCGACCGGTCGGTCGTGGGTGTCGATCAGCAGCGGCCTGCCATGTTCGTCGACTTCGCGGGCGTGGCCGGCAAGATGGACCTGCAACACCTGCGCGAGCGGCAAGGCGGCGAGATAGCCATGCGGGTCCCACTGCTGATTGGTCGCGGCGACATGGACGTTGTTGACGTCGAGCAGCAGCCCGCAGCCGGTGCGGCGGGCGACCTCGGCGATGAAGTCGGGCTCGGACCAGTTGCTCTCGGTGAACGCGACGTAGGTCGATGGATTTTCCAGCAGCATCCGCTGGCCGAGCACGCTCTGCACCTCGTCGACGTGATCGCAGACGCGGATAAGGGTCTCGCTCGTATAGGGAACCGGAAGCAGATCGTTGAGAAAGCCGCTCCCGTGCGACGACCAGGCGAGGTGCTCGGAAAACAACCCTGGTTCGTAGCGGTCGACCAGATGCTTGAGACGGCCGAGATGGGCCTGGTCGAGCGGCCGATCGGCCCCGATCGACAATCCGACTCCATGCAGCGACACCGGATAGCGCTCGCGAACGGCCGTGAGATAGCGATGCGGCGGCCCGCCCGCGCCCATGTAGTTCTCGGCATGGACTTCGAAGAAGCCGATATCGGGCCACGTTTCAACGATACCGCGATAGTGCTCGGCCTTGAGGCCGACGCCGCCCCGCGCAGGGATCCGGCCGGCCGTCGAGAATTGCGCGCGTGCCACGTGCAGACTCCGATCGAGAGAAATGGCGGGCCGCAAGCAGCCCGCCGACGATGTCTCAGGCCTTCGGCGTCAGGCTACCCGGACCCTTGGGGGTCTGCATTGTCGTGCAAGTCCCCTTCGGCTCCAGCTTGAACGAATTGCCCTGATAATCGATCGTGCTGGTACCCGCGCAGGTCGTGCCGGCGCCAGCAAAGCAGTCGTTCTGGCCCTTCAGCGCGACGCCAAAACACTTCTCCATCTTGCCGTCCTTCATGGCCTTCATGGTCTCGGCCTGCTTGGCCTTCATCATCTTTTCCATGTCGCCCTTGGCCATCGTCTCCGCCGAGGCGGACGTGACGGCGAGCGCGCCGGCAGCGACCGCAAATGCGCCGACGATCATTGCGGACAGCGTGCGATTGGACATGCGAATTCCTCCATTCTCCGGGTTTCAGCCTGCGGACATTGCAGGTGTCTGGCGGCCATCGGCGCGCCTGTCCATCGGTTCGCTCCAATGCATCGGAAGGTTACGCTGACTGCTTCGCGATTCATCGCTCAGTTGCACCCGAGATATTCGAGCAGATCTGCCGCCGCCGACGACGACCAGTCGGCCGCACCCGGGAGGTATCCGACGATCAGACCTGAAGCCGAGATCAGATAGGTGATCGGCATGCCATACAGCGTAAACGGCGCAGGCCTGCCACCGTCGTCTCCGGATTGCGCCACGTATCCGTTCGGATCGAGGCAGATGGACAGCGACGTCAGCCTCAGCGCGCGCACGAAGCGACCGACACTGTCGCGATCGCTGCGGTCTTCGGATACCGCGAGGACGTGCAGGCGCTGGCGCGCGACACTGCGTGCAAGCCGATCGAGCTCCGGCAGCTCGATGCGGCAGGCCGCGCACCACGAGGCCCAGAAATTCAGTACGATTGGCGCGCCGCGTAGCGCGGCGAGATCGAGCGTACCGCCGTCGAGGCGAAACAGCCGTATCGCCGGCAGGCTCTGCTGCGGCCGCAACAGCGTGAGTTGGTGACGGCCGGTTGTGAAGGCAGGCACGTCGTCGGCGGCGGATGCAGCCGAAGCGGATCCCGCGCGCGTTATGAGCGCCGTCAGCAGCCCGCCGATCACCTCGCGCCGGCTCGCAACGCTCACCGCGCCAGTTCCTCGATGGCAAGCGCTGGCGAAAACTGCGGAACGGCGGGCCGGAACGCGATGAAGGCGAACAGCGGATTAGGCAGCCAGTACAGCCATCCGATCGACGGCTCGCGCCGGCCGTCCGGGAGCTCCAGGTCGAGCCACACATACAGGAATTTGTAGATGCACAGTCCGGGAATCCAGTTCGGACGCAGATGGCGTGTTCTCAGGCAGCGCCACCGAATGTAGAAGTTTCCCTCGAACGGCGTGATGTCCCAGAGTCCGACAGGCCCCTCGGCGATTACCTCGCCGCTGGGACGGTGCGTGATGCGCACGATGCGCGGCTGCCTCTTGTGCAATTGAATACCTCCCACCCGCGTGTCCGGATGCTGCCATTCGACGATACGATCTCAGACCGGGAAAGGTTACCAGGCGACTCGTCACGGCCGCGCAAATCACAGTCGTGCGACGGGTAGTTCCGGTCCGACGACCCGAAAGGAGCCGCGCTCCGACGCACGGTCTTGCGAGCGGACGAAGATCGCCGGGATGTCGTGGACCGTGACGCCCTCATTACCACGACGGCCAAGTGCCAGGCCACGCGCAGCCGTCGAAGTCATGCGCACCGGCGCGGATCGCGGTCGGCGCAGCACGTGCGTTCGACTTGCCCGCTCACATCCAATTGACCGGTCGTGATCGATCCAGGGCGGCTGCCCCCGCTTGATTCATCTGCTCGCGTTCGATTAGTTAGCCGCAACCAACAGAACGGCGGGAAACAAACGCTTCACGACCTCCCAAGGTGTTGCACAAGGCTTCGTCGCACGATGTGCTCTTCCGGATGATGACTCCCCCCATCGCATAGGCCGGGCCGCTCTGAACCGCTGCGCTCGGCGCGCCGATCTCTCAGCTTCCATGCCGACGACCACCGGTTCGGTCGGCCCGATCCTCTCAGCTGCATCCGACGCGCGTGCCGCCGGTGATCGATCCTGCATGTCGATCAGGATCCGGCGCCGCGACGGCCAACTCAGGAGCGACACGTCACATGATCTCCGCCGAACACCTGACCCGCCAATACGGGTCATTCACCGCCGTCGACGACGTCTCCTTTGAGGTCGGCGACGGCGAGATCGTCGGCCTGCTCGGGCACAATGGCGCCGGCAAGACCACCATCATGAAAATGCTGACGGGCTATCTCGAGCCGACCGCCGGCACGGCGACCATTCATGGCCACGACATCGGCAGGCAGCGCCGGCAGGCGCAGGCACTGATCGGCTACCTGCCCGAGAATTGTCCGCTGTATCCCGAGATGACAGTGGTCGAATTCCTCGACTACGCGGCGGAGCTGAGAGGAATCCCGCCGGGCGCCCGGGCGCAGGCGCTGCGCGATGCCATCGCCGCGACCGGCCTTGCGGAAAAGGCCACCGCGCCGATCGCGAGCCTGTCGCGCGGCTACCGGCAGCGCACCGGCGTCGCACAGGCGATCCTGCACAAGCCGAAGATCGTGATCCTCGACGAGCCGACCAACGGCCTCGATCCATCGCAGATCGCGCAGATGCGCGGACTGATCCGGGATCTCGCGAAGACCGCGACGGTGATCCTGTCGACCCACATCCTCCAGGAGGTGCGCGCCGTGTGCGAGCGCGTGCTGGTGATCAACCGCGGCCGGCTGGCGCTCGACACAAGGATGAGCGATCTCGGCGGGCCTGGCCGGCTGCGTCTCGTCACCAGCGGGCCGCCCGACCTGGTCGAGCGGCTGGTCACAGGGCTTGGCCTCGTCAAGAGCGTCGAGCGGCTGACGGCGGCCGAGCCCGGCCATGCCTATGCCCTCAACCTCAATGGCCACGCGGCCAGCGCCGTGGCGCCGGCCGTCGCCCGCGTCATCACCGACAACAAGCTCGATCTGTTCGCCCTGCATCCCGAACAGCGCGATCTCGAAACCCTGTTTGCCGACATCACCGGCGCCGGCGCGCCGACCCCGGAGGCCCTGCATGCATAACGTTCTTCGTATCGCTCGCAAGGAGCTGGCCGTCTTCTTCGCCTCGCCCGCGGCCTTCATCTTCATGGCCGCGTTCCTCGCCGTCACCCTGTTCCTGTTCTTCTGGGTCGACCGCTTCTTCGCCCGCAACATCGCCGACGTCCGGCCGCTGTTCGAATGGATGCCGGTGCTGATGATCTTCATCGTGTCGGCCATCACGATGCGGATGTGGAGCGAGGAGCGGCGCGCCGGCACGCTGGAGTTCCTGCTGACATCGCCGGTCGCGCCGCTGCAGCTGGTCCTTGGCAAGTTCCTCGCCTGCCTGGCCCTGGTCGCGATCGCGCTGGCGCTGACGCTGCCGCTCCCGATCACGGTCTCCATGATCGGCCGGCTCGACTGGGGACCGGTGGCCGGCGGCTATCTCGCCGCGCTGGCCCTCGCCTCCGCCTACATCTCGATTGGCCTGTTCGTCAGCGCCCGCTCAGACAACCAGGTCATCAGCCTGATCGTCTCCACCCTGATCTGCGGCGCGTTCTATCTGCTCGGCTCCAACACGCTGACCTCGCTGACCGGCAACGAAGGCGGCGAGCTGCTGCGCCAGCTCGGGGCCGGGTCGCGCTTCGAGTCGATCGCCCGCGGCGTCATCGACCTGCGCGACCTCTATTACTATCTCAGCATTTTCGGCGTCTTCCTGGTGCTCAATCTCTATGTGCTGGAGAGCCTACGCTGGTCGTCGCAGGGCCGCGCGCCGCAGCACCGGCGCTGGCGCATGGTGGCCGCGCTCACGGTGGCCAATCTCGTCGCCGTCAACCTGTGGCTCGGCCAGCTCCCGGCCGCACGGGCCGATCTCACCGCGGGACACATCTACTCGATCTCGGACGAGACAAAGAGCTATCTCGGCCAGCTGCAGGAGCCGCTGCTGATCCGCGGCTATTTCAGCGCTCAGACCCACCCGCTGCTGGCGCCGCTGGTGCCGCGGCTGCGCGATCTCCTGAAGGAGTACGAGATCGCAGGACAAGGCAAGGTCCGGGTCGAGTTCGTCGACCCGATGCAGAACGCCGCGCTCGAGGCGGAAGCCAACAAGCAGTACGGCATCCAGCCGGTGCCGTTCCAGACCTCGAGCAAGTATCAGGCGTCGGTGACCAACTCCTACTTCAACATCCTCGTCAAATATGGCGATGAATACACGACGCTCGGTTTCCGCGATCTCATCGAGGTCAAGGAACGCGGTGACGGCGACAGCGAGCTCGACGTGAATCTGCGCAATCCCGAGTATACGATCACGCGCGCGATCAAGAAGGTGTTGAACGGCTATCGCGGCTCCGGCGACGTGCTGGCCGGCCTGCCGCAGCCGGTGACGCTCGAGGCCTATATCTCGGCCAAGAACCTGCCCGAGCCGCTCGCCAAGCTGAAGACCGCGCTGCAGGAGCTGATCAAGGACTACCAGAGCAAGACGCCGGGCAAGCTCGACGCGAAGATCGTCGATCCCGACGCCGATGGCGGACAGATCGCCAAGACCCTGCAGGACGAATACGGCCTGGAGCTGCTCTCGGTCGGCCTGCTCAACCCGAAACGCTTCTGGTTCCATTTGATCCTGAAGAGCGGCGACAAGACCGAGCAGATCCAGCTGCCGGAGCAGCTCGACAAGGACGGCTTGAAGCGCAACATCGACGCCGAGCTGAAGCGCTTCACGCCCGGCGCGCTGCGCACCGTCGCGCTGTACACCCCGCCGGCGCAGCAGCCGATGCCGCAGCTCGGCATCCCCGGCAGCAGTGGGCCGTCGTTCGATCTGCTGCAGCAGAAGCTGCAGGAGAACACGCTCGTCGACGCCACCCAGCTGAAGGATGGACGCGTTCCCGAACGCGCCGACATCCTGTTCGTCGCCTCGCCGCAGCAGCTCGATCAGAAGCAGCTGTTCGCCGTCGATCAGTTCCTGATGAAGGGGGGCACGGTGATCGTCGCCACCTCGCCCTATCAGCCGTCGCTGCGCGGCAATCTCGACGTGACCAAGACGCCGTCCGGCCTGGAGGACTGGCTGGCGTTCCAGGGCGTGAAGGTCGGCGACAGCATGGTGCTCGACCGCCAGAACGCCTCGTTCCCGATCCCGAGCGAGCGCGACGTCGGCGGCGGCATCAAGGTGCGGCAGATCCGGCTGATGGACTACCCGTTCTTCGCCGACATCCGCAGCGACGGGCTGGCGCAGGGCGCGGCGCCCTCGGCCGGCACCCAGCAGCTGACGCTGTCCTGGGCCTCGCCGCTGACGATTGACACCGACAAGGTCGGCAAGAAGCGGAAGATCGTCGATCTGATCCAGAGCTCGCCGCATTCATGGACCGCCAAGACGACCAACGTCGTGCCGGACTTCAAGGCGCATCCCGACACCGGCTTCCCTCCTGCCGACAAGCAGGGGCGCCAGCTGCTCGGGGCCATGATGGAGGGCGAGTTCACGTCGTTCTTCGCCGGCAAGCCATCGCCTCTCGCCAAGGACGCTGCTGAGCCCAAACCCGACGCAAAGGCTGATGCAAAGCCCGATGACGCGGCGAAGACGGCGGCTGCCGACGCCAAGCCCAGCATCACCGGCGTGATCTCCCGCTCGCCCGAAAGCGCGCGGCTGATCGTGATCGGCTCGGGCACGTTCCTGTCGGACGACGTGCTGCAGCTCGCCTCCAGCGTCGACCGCACGCAGTATCTGGCGCCGCTCGACTTCGCACAGAACCTGGTCGACTGGTCGCTGGAGGACCGCGGGCTGCTGGCGCTGCGCAGCCGCGGCGGCCAGTTCTCGCGCACGCTCGCCCCGATGCAGAGCGGCGGCCAGATGTTCTGGGAATACCTGAACTATGCGCTCGCGCTCGCAGGGCTCGCCCTCGTCTACATCGTGCGCCGCGCGCTGCGGCTCGGCGCCCAACGGAGATATCTCAACATGCTCGGCATCGCGGAGGCGCGGACATGAAAGGGCTTCCCATCCTGCTCACGGCGCTGCTGGGTGGCCAGCTCGCGCTGGCTCTCACCTTCGCGGTCAACCGTTCCGATCATGCCGCGTTCGACGCCAAGGAGCCGCTGGTCGCGTTCGCGCCGGCCAAGGTCGATCAGGTCGCGATCGACGACGATGCCGGCCACACCGTCACCCTCGCGCGCAAGGACGGCAAATGGGTGATCCCCGCCTTGTCCGACTTTCCCGCCGACGCGACCAAGATCAATGGCCTGCTCGACCGCATCGCCGGCCTGAAGAAGGGCTGGCCGATCGCGAAGACCGAGGCCGCAGCCGAGCGCTTCAAGGTCACCGAAAAGGTTCATGAGCGCCGCGTGGTGCTGACGAGCGGCGGCAGCCGGGTCGGTGAGCTCCTGGTCGGGACCTCGCCGGCGTATCGCCAGGTGCATGTGCGCGCTGGCGATGCCTCTCCGGTCTTTGCCGTCGAGCTGGCGACCTACGACATCGGCGCGGAGCCCAGCGCCTGGATGCAGCACGACATGCTGGATACGCCGCGCGACAAGATCGCCAGCGTCAATGTCGGCGACGTCACCATCGAGGGCAAGGACGGCAAGTTCACGCTGGCGGGGCTCGGCAAGGACGAGAAGCCGCGGCCCGACAAGATTGATGCCCTGGTCAGCGCGATGGCGCATCCCCCCTTCGACAACGTGCGCGGCAAGGGCAAGGAGGCGCTGGCGCAGACGGATGCGCCCGACGTCACCGTCACGCTGAAGCGCACCGACGGAAGCGAGCTGACCTATCGCTACAAGAAGGACGCCGGTGGGGGCTATCTGTTCACGCGATCGGCGGAGGACTATCTTTTCCATGTCAACGCCGACGCCGCCGCGCCGGTCGTGCAGGCCACGCGCGCGGCATTGATCGAGCCGCCGAAACCGGACAAGGCGCCGGACGCCAAGAGCTCGAACGACAACAGCTCGAACAATAAGAGTTCGGACAACAAGGGCGCAGACGCCAAGAACCCTGATGACAACGTTAAGAAGGCCGAGACCTCAGGCGCCAAGACGGATCAGGCGCCGGCAGCGTCAGAGGCTGTTCCGCCGTCATCCCATGGCGCCGAGCAGGCCGCTCACGGCGGCGCGGAACCGCCAAAGTCGCCCGGCGGCTAGCGCACCGCGATGCGCAAATCCGGCTTCGCTGCGCAATCAGTGGAGCCGGATCACGACTTCCCAACACGGATCGACATCACCCGTCCGCCCTTGAGCTCGAAGGAGAACGCATGCGGCGGATAGGTCCAGAGCTCGACGCCCTTCAATTCGCTCGGCTCGAAATGGTTGGGCTGGCCGAACACCTTCACCAGATCGTCGGTGGGGGCGCCGAGACCGACGCTGCTGAGCTCGTAGCCCGGAGCCGTCGTGGTGCCGTCGCCGGTGACCTGCAGCGCGACGATCTTATCGGCGGCCACGGTGACCACGAAATAAGGATAGTGCTCGCGCTGGCCGACGAAATAGATCCAGGCGACCTTGTCCTGCGCCTGCTTCAAGGTGCGGTGGGGCTGCCCGAGCGCAGCGGTCGCCGTGTCAGCACCGTCGCCGACCACCAGCGGGCCCAGCCGCATGCAGGCGCGCGCCATGACTGCGAGCAACAGCTCCTGTGACAGCTCGCGCGGCGGGGTCACGACGCAGCCGAAGCCGGCGCCGGCGCGCTTCCATTCGCCGCGCAGGTCCTTCAGATCGGCAGGAACGGCTGGCGCCGGTGGTGAGGGCGCCGGACGTGCCGGCGGCGGCGACGCCGGTCGCGGCGCCGATTGTGCATGCGCCGATGGAGAGAGCCACCCGGTCAGCATCGCCGCGGCGATCCCCACAAGCACCGCTTGAATGCGGCCCCCAGTCTTCACCATGTCGACGCCTACTTCCCACGCTTGCCCAGACCGCCAAAGGCGTCGGGATCGAACTTCCTCGGATCCACCGGCTCGTAGCGTGACCACTCCATGTCGGCAATCCCGTCGTATTGCTTAGTCCACCCGGAATCCACCGTCGCGTTGCCTTGCGCAACGGGCCGCAACTCGAAATGCATGATCTTGCCGGGGCCGGCCTCGGCGATCTTCTCGCCGCGCTTGAAGCGCGCGCCGACGGCCGGCATCTCGCCTTTGCCATCGACCAGACGACCGAGATGGGCATAACGGGTGAAGAGGACGGCGCCGTTCGGATAGCTGTGCTTGAGCACGACGTAGCGCCCGCAGCCGCCGACAAGCGGCAGGTCAGCGGGCGCCTGATCGGCCGCCTCCACCTTGACCACGACGCCATCCTCCATCACCCCGATCGGTGCCCCCTCCGTCCCGGCGTCGACATCGATACCGGGATGATCGCGCAGCGACCAGCAGCCGCACGAGGCCATTCCGGCTTCGGACGGCTGCTGCTGAGCCGGCGCGGCTGGCTGCACCGTCTGGAATTCGTTGACCAGCAGTCCGGGTCCCTCGGCGGAGGTGTAGATGTGGACGGCATAGAGCGTCAGCTTGCCGCCGACCTTCACCTCGCGCGGCAGGAAGCCATAAACGATGTCCTGCACGAAAACCTTGAGCTCCCGCCCCTTGGATGAACGCACCGTGATGCAATTCGAGACGCCGAGCTTCTCGACCTGGTCGAAGCCCGACATCGCCATCGACTTCTTCAAGAACCCCGTCTGACATGGACCCCCGGCACTCGCGAGGATGACCTCGAGCTTGAACGGCGCACCCGTCTTGATGTCGACACCCTTGGCCGGGCGCGGCAGCGCCAGAAGGTCGTCGAGACCGGCCTCCTTGTAGCGGGCGTAGTCGAACGCGGCTTCGGCGCGGTGGCCGCTGAGGACCACCAATGCCAGCAGGGTGAACACACCCCGGCGCGCGGCACGCGTGACGCTCATCTCACCACCCCCACTCACCGGTCGATCCCCCCGCGAGCCTACACGACAGGGCCGCACCCCGGCTACTGCTGCGTGATGAAGAATCCGCCGCGCAGGCCGGCCACAAAAAGTTCGTCCAAGGCAGATCATGATGTCGGATCGCGGCCGGCGGCTGCGTCCTTGGATCAAGCCGGATCGCGACGAGCCGGCGCGATCACAACCCCGAGCGCCGCGTCGTGAACCAGCGCGCGGCCTGCACTGAAATGGAAGGAAGCCCTGCCATGGCAAAGCCCAAGAACACGATCTGTCTGTGGTTCGACAAGGACGCAGAGGCCGCCGCGCGCTTCTACGCCGAGCTGTTTCCGGACAGCAAAGTGACGGCAGTCCATCGCGCGCCGGGTGACTACCCTTCCGGCAAGGCTGGCGACGTGCTCACGGTGGAATTCACCGTCTGCGGCATCCCCTGTCTCGGCCTCAATGGCGGACCTGCGTTCACCCACAACGAATCCTTCTCGTTCCAGATCGCCACCGATGATCAGGCGGAGACGGACCGCTATTGGACTGCCATCGTCGGCAATGGCGGCCAGGAAAGCCAGTGCGGCTGGTGCAAGGACAAATGGGGCATCTCCTGGCAGATCACGCCGCGCGCGCTCACCGATGCGATGACCGAAGGCGGCGCCGCCGCCAAGCGCGTCTTCGGCGCGATGATGACGATGAAGAAGATCGACGTTGCAGCAATCGAGGCGGCCCGGCGCGGGTGACGCCCGCGCGAAGCCGGAGCGCGTCGCGGCGTTCCGGCCCTACGGGCGCAGGCAGCGCAGATGGAGGAACAGCGGCACGCGCAGCCAGCGCCGGCTGCTGTCGCGGGTGATCGCCGCTTCGGGGATCGACGGCTCGCGCAGCGCCTCGATCAGGAAGCCCGCCTCCTCCAACGCCGCAAAATAGCGCTGCAGAGGACGATGCGCGCTGTGAAAGATGATGCTGAAGCCGTCGCGCTCCATCGGATCGCTGTAGTTGAAGGAGTCCAGGTAGCTCCCCTGGATCACGAACGGCGCGTCCGGCGCCAGGCTGGCGAAGCGGCCGGCCGAATTGAGCGGATGGACGATCGCCATGCACAGCCGGCCGCCGGGCCTCAGCACTCGCGCCGCCTCGCGCACTGCGGCCGGCATCGCATCGACGTCCTGCAGCGACATGAAGGCGATCGCGAGATCGGCGCAGGCATCGGCCAGCGGCAGCGATGCCGCATCGGCGCGCACGACGGAGATGGCGGGATCGGCGGCGCGCGCCGCCGCGATCAGCGAGGGCGAAGCGTCGATGCCGATCACCCTGTGCCCCGAGGCGTTGAGATGACGCGACAACCGGCCCTCGCCGCAGCCGATGTCGAGCGTCAGCGCACCCGGCCCCGGCAGCAGGCTGGTGAACTGCTCGCGATGATGGCGCCAGAAGCTGTCATGGCCCGGCGCCCTCGCCCAGGCGAGCCACTGGGCGGCCTGATCTTCCCATTGCTGGCGCAGATTCATGGCGGCTCTCGTAAGGGGTCAACTCAAGAGCCGCGCGTCTTAGACCTCTTTCCGGGGCCTGTCATGTGACGTTTTGGCAGCAGCCCGCTCAACCGCGCGCGGACGGGCTGCAGATCTCCTCGAGAAAATCGAGGAAGGCGCGGGCGCGCGAGGAGATCAGCTTGCGGCTCGGAAAGATCGCGGTGAGCTGCGCGGCGCGGGTGTCGAACACGACCCCCCTGCCGATCTCGACGAGCCGGCCCTCGCCGAGCAGCTCGACGCAATAGTGCTCCGGCAGAAAGGAAATGCCGGCGCCGTGGGCGACGGCGCGGCGCACCGCCAGCGGATTGTTGATGCGGGCGACATGCGCCCCGACGTCGAAGCGGACGAGATGACCATGCTGCTTGATCACCAGGGTGCGGTCGCCGTAGCGGCGCTCGCAGATCATGAGATGGCGCTCAAGCGCGCGGACGTCCTCGCCGATGTCGTGCGCGGCGAGATAAGCGGGGCTGGTCACCCAGATCAGGCGGCCGCCGATCAGCACCTTCTGCGCCAGCTCGGAATTCTCCTGCACGCCGACCACGACCGCGATGTCGAAGCGGTCGGCCAGCATGTCGATCGCGCGCGTCGTCGCCTCGACGTCGAGCTCGATCCGGGGATAGCGGCGGTGGAATTCGGCGAGCTGCGGCGCCAGGATCTCCTCGCAGAACGCCGGCGGCAGCGCCACCGAGAGCCGGCCGCTGGGGACGCCGGAGAGCCCGGTCATGACCGCGTCGGCCTCCGAGACCTGGTCCAGGATCTTCTGACATTGCTGGAAGAACAGCTCGCCCTCGCGGGTCACCCGGACGCGCCGCGAGTTGCGGTCGAACAGCCGGATGCCGAGGTCCTGCTCGAGCCGGGCGACCGATTTGCTGACCGAGGATTTCGGCATGCCCAGCGACCGCGCGGCACCGGTCATGCCGCCGGTCGCCACCACCGCATGGAACACCGGAATGTCCTCGATCCGCCATTTCATCCTAGGGCTCTCGTTCGTCGAGAGAAACGATCTGTGCACATTAGCATGATTGTCTAGCAGGGGAAACTTCGTAAGGTCGGCCCCGGCGCGGCCGCGGGTAACAGTCAGCCGCGGCCCATTTCGCGGAGGGACACATGGCCCGGATCATCGGCGGCATCGGCGCATCGCACTCGCCCACCATCGGCTTCGCACTCGACACCAACAAGCAGAGCGACCCGGCCTGGAAGCCGATCTTCGACGGCTTCGCGGCGGTGCGCGACTGGGTGAAGCGCAAGGACATCGACGTCCTGTTCATGATCTACAATGATCACATCACCTCGTTCTTCTTCGATCACTACTCGGCGTTCGCGCTCGGCATAGACGACCGCTATGTCGCGGCCGACGAGGGCGGCGGACCGCGCGACGTGCCGCCGGCGAAGGGGCATCTCGGCCTGTCGCAGCACATTGCGATGGCGATGGTCGCCGACGAGTTCGACATGTCGTTCTTCCAGGGCAAGCCGGTCGATCACGGCCTGCTGTCGCCGCTGTCGATGATGGGCGATGCCAGCGGCCCGTGGCCGGGCCGCGTGGTGCCGCTTCAGGTCGGCGTGCTGCAGCTGCCGATCCCCAATGCGAAGCGGATGTGGAAGCTGGGCAAGACGCTGCGCAAGGCGATCGAGAGCTATCCGGAGGATCTGAAAGTCGCCATCTTCGCCACCGGCGGGCTGTCGCACCAGGTGCATGGCGAGCGTGCCGGCTTTCTCAACGAGGACTGGGACAACGAATTCCTCGATCTGCTGGAAAAGGACCCGGAGCGGCTCACGGCGATGCGGATCGCCGATTATGCGGTCAAGGGGGGCATGGAAGGCGCCGAGGTGATCATGTGGCTGATCATGCGTGGTGCGCTGTCGGACGAGGTGAGGCTCGTGCACAGGCAGACCTACGCGCCGTCGGTGACCAACATCGCGACCCTGGTGTTCGAGGATCTCGGCGGCGCGCCGGATCCGCGGGAGGTCGCGACCTATCGCGCGCATATCGGACACGAGCTCGCGGGCGCCGAGACGCTGGCTGGCACCTATCCGTTCACGCATCGCCGCAGCCAGGCCAATTTCCGCATCAACGACTTCCTGCACCGGCTCGTGATCCCCGCGCATCGCAAGAGATTTGTTGAGGAATTCGACGCGCTCGCGGACGAGTACGAGCTCACGGGCGAGGAGCGCGAGCTCATCAAGAACCGCCGCTGGATCGAGATGATCAGGCGGGGCGTCAGCTTCTTCGTGCTGGAGAAGATGGCCGCGGTGATCGGCGTCTCCAACCCGGAGGTCTACGCAGCCTTCCGCGGCGAGACCCTGGAGGCGTTCCTCAAGACCCGCAAGGTGCCGATGCGCTATTCCGTCGCCGGCGGCGCCAAGGCGGATGAGATCGACGCGCATTGACTGGCGCGCACGACCTGCGCCGCCCGGAACGGGCGACGCAGATCATGTCTCCGGCAGGTCGATGCCGCGCGCCTTGGCCCAGCGCTCCAGCACCTTGCGCTCACCGGCGTGAGCCACGCGGTTGGCGAAGCCACGCACCTGCACCGCGCGACGCTGCCGATCGAGCTCGATCGTCAGCAGCCGCTGCGCCGCGCCGCCATGGCGATGCCGCAGCGACCAGATCGAGGAATGGCCGGCGATGCACCTCGTCGCGTAGCTCGACACGCAGTGACGCATGGCCCTGGACTCAGCGACGAGGTCCTCCGCGGTCCGCAGCTGCGTGATCACATATTCGTCACGCTTGGCGAAGGCCTTGGCCGACGGACTCCACGACCAGTCCGCGAGTTGCGCGCCCGGCCAATGCGCCGCAAGCTCCGCCGCCTGCGCTGCCGAACGGTGACGCGCCATCTCGGCACGCCGGCGCGCCGCCTCGATGCGGGCGATCACCGCGAGATCGCGGTGCCATTCCCGCGCCAGCCGGCGCAGCGCCGCGAGCGAGCGGCCCTTGAGGCTGAACGCCCGCTCGCGCCGGCGACGATCGGCGATGTAGTCGCAGAGATCGTCGATCTCCTCGACGGTGGTCGGCTGCGCGCAGAAGAACTGCGCCGCCTCGCGCCAGAACGCGTGCTCGCCGCGCGGCGTCCGCGCGATCCGGGACCGGGTGATCCGCGACACGATCGCCGGATCGCCCGTGTAGGACCGCGCGATCGCCTGCCAGATCGCCTCGTCGAAGCCGACCTGCCCGAAAGGATGGAGGAAGCCGTGAACCTCCTTTCGCGACAGGAACGCCGACGCGCCAGCCTTGTACAGCGAGCCGCCACCGGCTGCCGCGATGTACCAGCGCTTGCGACGGACGATCTCGTCGTGGCCGAGCCCCGACGCCTCGATCCAGATCTGCTCCAGATGCGAAGGCACGGGATAGCGCGCGAACAGATGCCGCGCCGCCGCCAGCCGCAGGCGCGCGGCATCGCGCGTCTTGAGCTGCGGCTTCCAGCTCTCGGGATCCCGGATGATGTCGGCTTCGAAGCCACGCCCCGCCTCGCGGATCGCGTTGTGCAGATCCGGCGGCGGCCGCGTCGGCCGTGCCGCGCGGCGCAGCGTCAGCTCATAGGCTTCAACCCGCGCGCGCTCGGCCTCCTGCCGTCGTGCAATCGATGACTTTGCCATTGTCGTTCAACATGATCGAGAAACTATCAGCCGGACGCACTGCGGGCGTCGGCACGGATCGTGTCGCGCACAGTGGATTCGACATGGCTGATGGCCTCTCGCGTTGAACACCGTCGGGGTTGAAACGGGCGACGCTGATACATCCAATCTGCAGCGAGCACAAGCGGAAAAGCCGCCGCGCTCCGCGGCGAACGCGGTTTGGCCTCGCCCTTGCATCGGTTTCTCATGAGCCGGCTCGCAAGATGGAGTTGTCAGATGTCCGACAGCCTGCACACGGTCGTCGTGGCCAAGAAGGCCATCGAGGCGCACAACATGGCCTCGTTCGAGCTCGTTCCGGCGGACGATCAGCCGCTGCCGGGCTTCACCCCCGGCAGCCATATCGACGTCACATTGCCGAATGGACTGACGCGGCAATATTCACTGCTGAACAGCGCCTCAGAGCGCAACCGCTACTGCATCGGCGTGTGGAAGGACGGCAACAGCCGCGGCGGCTCCAAGGCGCTGCATCTCGACATCAACGAGGGCGACCGGCTGCAGGTCAGCCGCCCGCGCAACCGCTTCAAGATCCCCAAGGACACCAAGCGCGCCTTGCTCGTGGCGCGCGGCATCGGCGTGACGCCGATCCTGTCGATCGCCGACACGCTGAAGGCCAAGACCATCCCGTTCGAGCTGCACTACGTGTTCGCGCTGATGTCGCCGGACTCGTTCCGCGGCACCATCGAGGCGTCGCGTTTCGCCGAAGACACCAGATACTACAAGGAATCCAGCGAGGACAATCAGTTGCTGAAGGCCGCCGAGCTGCTGGCCGACCGGCCCGACGACACGCAACTGTTCATCTGCGGCGTCGACTGGTGGATGGATCCGATCATCGCGCTCGCCAGGCAGAAGGGCTTTGCCGAGGAGCGCATCCATGTCGAGCGGTTCACCGCCAAGGCGGCGGCCGCGCTGCTCGACAAGGTGTTCGACGTCACCATCAAGAGCACCGGCGCGACCTTCAAGATCCCCGGCGACAAGACCGTCACCGCCTTTCTCGAGGAGAACGGCGTCAAGATCGCGACCTCCTGCGAGCAAGGGATGTGCGGCACCTGCAAGACACGGGTGATCGACGGCGAGATCGATCATCGCGACAAGCGCCTCTCCGCGGCCCAGCGCGCCGAGGGCTATTTCCTGCCGTGCGTGTCGCGCGCCAAGGGCGACCGGCTGGTGCTCGATCTCTAGCAGGCATCCGCCGTGACCAGCGAGACCGATCTGTGGCAGACCGCGTGGATCATCGCCCAACAGCACGGGACCGAGGGGCCGGCGTTCGCGGCCCGCATGGCCGACAGCTTCAAGCTCGGCCACAAGCTCGCCGCGCATCGGGCGTGGCTGTCGATCGCGGCCAAGGTCACCGTGCTGATCGACGCCAGCGCATCGGCCGGCGCGCACCGGCATTGATGTCGAGAATCGGACAGCGCTGAAAGCGTTGTCTGGAATCGCACGCGATCAGCGCGCAGCGATGCCTTCACGCAGCATTCAATTTGGCGCGCCCGCTATTTCCCACTGTCATTCCGGAGGCGACGCACAGCGGCAAGCCCGGAATCCCGACCCTCTGGCCGTGGTTATGGATTCCGGGCCTGCGCCCAAATGGGCACATCCCGGAATGACGACGGGAAGGCCGTCGCAGCTATCCGGAACGGAATTTGCTCAGCTGCATCCGGTCGCGAGCGACCACCCAACATGCGCGGCAACTCACCTGTCGCGCCTTGTGAGGAGCCATGTCCTTGTCACCGTCCAGCGCGGCTGAGGTCCCTGCCGCCGCCGACATCGCGTTGGCCTATCACGCCCGCACCAAGCATAGTCTCAAGCGCTATGCCGCGGGGCCGGAGACGTTGGACTGGGATGCGCAGCCCAATCCGTTCCGCGAATTCGCCGGCAGCCCGCGCATCAATCTGCCGCTGACCTCCGATCGTCTCGCCGCGAGCTTCGCCGACGCCTGCAGCGGGACGGCGCCGATCCATCCGTTCACGATCGACGGCATCGCGCTCCTGCTGGAGCTGTCGTTCGGACTGGCCGCATGGAAGGAGCTTGGCCCGGACCGCTGGGCGCTGCGCTGCAATCCCTCCAGCGGCAATCTGCATCCGACCGAGGCCTATGTCATCGCGGAGAACGTGCCGGGGCTCAGCGACGGTCTTCACCACTATGTCAGCCGCGATCACGCGCTTGAGCAACGTTGCCGTCGCGGCAGGACATCGCCCGGCGAGCCGCGACTGCGGCTCGCGCTGTCCTCGATCCATTGGCGCGAGGCGTGGAAATATGGCGAGCGCGCGTTCCGCTACTGCCAGCTCGACCTCGGACATGCGATCGGCGCCGTCAGCTACGCCGCCGCTGGGCTAGGCTGGAGCGCGCACGTGATCGACGGCATCGACAGCGCGCAACTCGCGGCACTGATGGGACTCGATCGCGCGGATGATTTCGCCGGCGTCGAGACCGAGGACGCCGATGTGCTGCTCGCGATCGTGCCGCGCGATGCGCGCTCGCGGCCGCCGATGCCATCGCCGGCCAAGATCGACGACAGTTGGAAGGGCCAGGCGAACCGGCTCGATCGCCATCCGCTCTATCGCTGGCCCGTCATTCCCGAGGTGAGCACGGCCACGGCCGGTGCGGCGCAGGATGCGGTCTCCGTTCCGTCGCAGTGCCCGCCGCTGCCGCGGCGGTCAGGCGCGCGCGCGGCCGAGCTCATTCTCAGCCGGCGCAGCGCGCAGCGCTTCGACGCCAGATTCACGATGGACCTCGCAGCGTTCCTTCACCTTCTCGACGCGCTGCTGCCGCGCGCCGCGCCGCCATGGACCGCCTGGCCATTCGCGCCACGGCTGCATCCGCTGCTGTTCGTCCACCGCGTCGACGGCCTCACGCCCGGGCTCTATGCGCTACCGCGCAACGGCGAGGCGGAGAGCAGCCTGCGGCGCGCGCTGCGTCCCGACTTCGACTGGCAGCACGTCGAGCGCGCAGCCGACCATCTGCCGTTGTTCCGGCTGCTGCCGACCGACAGCCGCGGCGTGATCCGCACCGCGAGCTGTCACCAGGCGATCGCGGGCGATAGCTGCTTTGCGATGGCGATGCTCGCCGAGTTCACGCCTGCCGTGAGCGACCATCCGTGGCGCTATCGGCAACTGCATTGGGAGGCCGGCCTGATCGGCCACGTACTCTACCTTGAAGCCGAAGCGGCGGGCCTGCGCGGCACCGGCATCGGCTGCTTCTTCGACGACTCCGTGCACGAGATGCTCGGCGTCGTCGCAGCCGATTTCCAGACGCTCTACCACTTCACCGTCGGCCGTGCCCTGACCGATGACCGCATCACGACACTGGCCGCCTATCCGGGCCGCACACGCAACGAAGCGGGAGACCTGCGATGAGACCGCGCATTCCGTTCCAGCGCATCGACGTCGACCACGCGGCCGAGCTGCTGCAGCGCGACGACGTGCTGCGCTTCGACGTCCGCGACCCCGCCTCGTTCGACACTGCGCATTTGCCCGGCGCGCGGCATCTCACCCAGCGCAATCTCTCCGAAATCATCGCCGGCACGACCAAGCGCACGCCGATCCTGATCTACTGCTATCACGGCAATGCCAGCCAGGAGTATGCGCAGACCTTCTCCGATTTCGGCTTCGCGGAGGTCTATAGCCTCGACGGCGGCTATGAGGCGTGGCGCCAGCGTTATCCCGCGCGGAGCGACGCGGCGAACGTCGGTCCGGCCCTGGCGGCGTGGCTCGCCGCCGAGGGCTTTCCCGCCGACGACGTCGACGCCATCATCGCCAATCGCACCACGCCGCTGATGAAGGCGGCACATCTCGGCAACGTCGCCGTCATCCGCGAGCTGCTCGCTGCCGGCGCCGACGTCACCGCCAGGAACGCCGACGGCAACAACGCAGTGTGGCTCGCCTGCGTCGGCCGGCATCTCGCCGCCATCGACGCGCTGGTCGAGGCCGGCATCGATCTCGACAACAGCAACGACAATGGTGCCACCGCGCTGATGTATGCGTCGTCCTCCGGCAAGGCCGAAATGGTCGCGCATCTGCTGGCCAAGGGCGCGGACATCAGCACCGAGACGCTGGACGGCTTTTCCGCGCTCGACATGGCCGCCTCGCTCGAATGCCTCACCTTGCTGCGCCGCGCCGCCAAAGCGGCGGCGTCGAAGGCGGCCGCGCCCGAGGCCCGGCCATGAGCGTCATCGAGCACGATTTCGGCATGCAGCAGCGCCAGGTCGAACGCCGGTTTCGCACGCTGCTCAGCCTCGATGCGCTGCACGAGGCCAATGTCCGCGCCAATCCCATTCCCTATCTGGAGCGCGCCAGCGAGCGCATCTATCAGCTCGAGAAGGCCCTGTTCGATGCGCTGCAGGCGGCGACGACCGCAGCCGACTCCGGCGATGAGACGATAAGCATCGGCAAGGCCGAGCATCAGCGCCTGCTGCAATGCCGGGCGATCGTGGAGCGCGCCTATGCGCAACTGGTCGCCGATCAACCCGAAACCTGAATCAACGACGAGATGGAGTTCGAGATGTCGAGTGACGGCTTCTTCGTGGACTGGGACGGCAATCTGCGCAGCGCCGCCGATCCCGGCGGCGGCTATCTGTGCGACATCGACACGGTCGCGCGCTATGTCGCGGTGACGACGAAGAACGGCACGCTGGTGCACGAGGCGACGTTCTTCAAGACCAAGGCCGATGTCGAGAAAGCCGGCATCAAGGCGCCGCTGGTGCCCGGAAGTCATCCGTGGGGCGCGAAGGCGGATGGGTTCTGAGCCCCCATCACCGTGACGACGTCGTTGCGAGCGCAGCGAAGCAATCCACGACCACGCGCGCGGCCCTGGATTGCTTCGTCACCCCCGCTCCACGCAATGACGGGCGGATGGAAGAATGCCTCACTCGGGATGGATCATGATCTCCATGGTCTCGTCGAGATCATCGAACGGATCGGGAAAGCTCGTATCCTCCACCAGCGCGACGCCGCACAGGCAGACCTCGCCGTCGATGACCGCGAGCGCGATCGGCTCCAGGCTCTGGCCCTCGCAATCACCGCTGGTACACAATCCGGTGTCGATCTCGAAGATCGCGCCATGGCGGCCACAGCGCAGCATCGTGCGCTCCGCGTTGAAGAATTGGCCGCTGCCGATGTTCAGCCATTTGCCTTCGTGCGGGCAGCTGTTGACATAGCCGACGAAGCCGCCGGACACGGTATGGATGATCACGATCGGAAACGGCCGCGCCTCGCCATTGTCGCCGATCCGCGACAGGCTGAACGCCCTGGCTTCAGCCGGCGCGATGCTCGTCGTCGGACAGATGACGAAGACTTCCGGCTCACGTTCCGTCATGCGCGACGCTCCCTCAACGAGGCGACGGAGCTGCGGGACCGTGAAGAGTCTCCTGTCGCAAACCTGACGGCAGCGGCCCGAACTGGCGGGCCTCGGCGCGTCACTCTCGATCTGTCCCGATCCTTGCATGAAGCATGCCGCCTGCGCGCGCGATGTCGGCTTGGAGACAATGATGGCCACGATGAAGTTGTATATGACGCCGGGATCGTGCTCGACCGGCATCCACATCATCCTCGAAGAGCTCGAGGAGGTGTTCGAGGCCCATATCGTCAATCTCCCGGCCGGAGACAATTTCAAACCCGATTATGTGGCCATCAACCCGAAATCGACGATTCCGGCGCTGGTGCGCAGCGACGGCAGTGTGCTGACGGAAGTGCCGGCGATCGCCTATTGGCTCGGCCGCTCGCGGCCACGCGCCGGATTATGGCCTTCGGATATCGAGACCGAAACGCGGCTGCTCGAAGCCATGAGCTACATTGCCGGTACCGTGCATGGCCACGGCTTCGCGCGCATTTTTGCGACGCCGACCTTCAGCCGCAACGAGGCCGACCAGGAGTCCGTGCGCGCGCTCGGCCGCAACATCGTCGTGAAAGGCTTCGCAGTGCTCGACAAGATGCTCGGCACGCGGCCCTATCTCGGCGGCGAATTCTCCGTGGCGGATCCGATCCTGTTCTACGTCGCGTTCTGGGCCGACAAGACCGGCATTGCGCTGCCGGCCAACCTGCTCGCGCACTACCGGCGGATGCTGGCGCGGCCGGTCGTGCAGCGGGTGCTGCGCGAGGAAGGCTACAATCCGGCGACGCTGGGGAAGACGACGACGCCGTGACTACTCCGCGGCTTCCGGCAGCAGCGCGTGGTCTCCGAGATCGATGCCGCGGAAGATGGCGCAGCGGCGGAAGACCTCGATGGTCGGACCGACGCCCTTGTGGTGGCAGTATTTGGCGACCAGCTTGGCCAGCCCCTTGATGTCGCGGCCCGAGGCACCCGGGAACGTCTCCACCAGCAGCTCCACCAGGCCGGCGTCGATCTTCAAGCCGAACTGCTCGCACATCACCCGCCAGATCCGGCCGCGCGCTGCGGCGTCCGGCGCCTGGAACTTGATCAACGCAATGCAGCGCGACACGATGGCTTCGTCGATGTCGTCGATGCGGTTCGTCGTGAGGAACAACAGCCCATTGAAATATTCCAGCACGCGCAGGAACACGCCGACGACGGCATTCATCGTCATGTCGTCCTCGCGCCGCTTGATGTAGACGTCGGCCTCGTCGATCAGCATGACCGCGCCCCAGCGCTGCGCCCGGGTCAGCGCATCCTTCAGCGCGCCCTCCATTGCCGCGACGTTCAGCCCGAGCTGGCCGGAATGCACGCGATAGAGCGGCCGCCCGATGATCTCGGCGTAGACCTCCGCCGTCAGCGTCTTGCCGACCCCGGGCGGGCCTGCGCACAGCACCGTAGTGCCGCCCGACTTGCCGGCGACGATGTCGTCCATCAGCAGGTCCATCTCGGCCGTGAGAATGTCGATCAGGTCGGTCTGCTCCTCCGGCAGCACCAGCTTCTGCTTGAGCTCGGGCTGATAGGCGTAAGGCACCATGTCGTCGGCGTGCACCCAGAGATAATGGTGCAGGTCGAGATGGAACATCAGCATGTAGGGATGGACGGGGATCTTGCAGAAGAGGCCCTTCGGGATCGCCGCCCTGGAGTCCGCGACCTCCTGCTCGGCATCATAGAGATTGCTCTTGGCGGCCTTGCGCAGGTACTGCCCGAGAATGTCGCCGGTGACCTCGAGCGTCAGCGCCCGCTCGGTGAGAACGCCCTCGTCGTTGACGAGGCGCGCGCTGCCGCCGCCCGACGACAGCACGATCACGTCCTTGCGCGACCAGTCCATGTCGCGATGCGAGGAGTTCGGATCATCGGCGAAGAAGCCGATGCCGCGGCCGGAGAACTGCGCGCCATAGCGGCCGCGCCAGGCGAAGTACCGCTCGGCCGTCTCATCGTAGGCGGATATCAGCTCGGGCGTCTCCTTGAGGAAGCCCTTGGCGGCGAAGATCTCGGCGACCGTCCTGCCGACGATGTCGCCGGCGGAGATGCGCAAGGTGGACGTTGTGATCGCGCCCTTGGCATTGGCCTTGAGCTCGATGAAGACACGGCCGGCCTCGTCGTTCGACGGCGCCGTGTAGTCGAGCCGCGTCACGACATAGGGCAACGGACGGCTGGCGACGTTGGCGGTGAACATCCAGCCGCGGATGGCGCCCGAGATCAGGTAGCGCGCAATCGCCGGCAGTACCGATTCCAGCTCGTGCTCGGCGAAGCGGGCGCCGGAATCGGCAAAGGCGCGCTGCAGGGTCGCGATCTGCGCCGCACGGGCGTGCCATTCGGGACCGGCCTTCTGGTAGCTGTCGCGCAGGAAGTCGAGCTCGGCGGTCGCGAGCTGCGCCACGTCGACCTCGACCCTGTCGCCGAAGCGCAACTGCTCCTTCAGCGAGGCGAGGTGCGGAAAGGCCGCCGCCATCTCCTCGATGGTGGGACGTTCGATCTGCAGCTTCATGTTGCGTACCTCGATGCCGTCCCACTCACGACGGCACTCTCGTCGGCGGGCGCATCGCCGCGTCCGCCTTCGCCAGCAGCAGGCGGTTCGCGGCGAGCGAGAATTCCTGCCAGGCGGCGGCGATGTCGCGCAGGATCGTCTGCACATAATCCTTCGACGGCTTGTGCTCGAACGGAAAGTTCGACAGCGCGCAGGACGTGCGGTTGAAGGCTATGGCATCGTCGAGCAGCGACTGCATGACATCGCGAAACGGCTTCTGGATCTCCGGCATCAGGGCGGAGCGGCCGCGCTCGACGGCAACGTCGCGCATGTCGAAGGTCAGTGCGTCCAGCACCTGCAGCGCCGCAGCGAACACCTGCTCGGTGGCTCCGAGAAGAGCGAGCTGGGTCAGTTGCTCGCGCTGCTGCGCGGCGAGGCCGCGATTGAGCCGCTGCCGATAGTCGTCGAACGCGGTGTCACGCTGCGCGGCGACCCAGGCGCCGAACCAGGCGAGGCTCGCGGCGTTGCCCGACAGCCCGTCGCCGGTCGCGGCGACCGCGCGCGGCGCGGCGGTCTCGCCGATGCCCCGGGCGATCGCGCGCTCGATGCGCCTGGCGGCGTTCAGCGCGCCTTCGAGATAGCCGGCCGCGTGGCTTGCGGTTTCAGCGCCGCCAAGATACAGCCGCCCGTCCCACAGCGCCCGCCGCAGCATCGGATTGGCGATCTCGCTGTGCTCGCCGCGTGGCGTGGTGCGATCCAGTGCGCTGCAGGTGAAGCGCTCGGCCGCCCAGTCCTGGTAGTGCTGCTCGCCGCCTTCCAGCGCGGAGCCGAACAACTGCACCATCTGGCTGTCCATCAGCAACGGCAGCCCGACGCTGAAGGCCGCGCGCAGATCGGGCGAGAATGCGAGGAAGCCGCCGAGCGCAGCGCGGTCGCCGCCCGCATCGCAGGCATCGAAGATCTCGCCGATCACGGCCTGCTCGTGGCTGACGAACGCATTGCCGGACCGGCCCTGGTCGCGCCAATGCGCCTGGTCGTAGGCGATCACGACCTTGGCCTGCGCCGCCATCCAGGTCTCGGCGCCACGCATCGCCTCGAAGGTCGCGTCGTCCAGCTCGGGAAAGAAGCCGACGTGGTCGATCAGCAGCCGCGGCGGCAGCGCGAGCACGGCGCGCCTGGCCTCGATCGCGGCCGATTCCGTTGCTGTGGCGAAGATCAGCCGCACATGCGTGCCGCAGTCGACGATGCGCATCAGCTCATGGCCGAGATGGATAAAGGGCTGCGGCAGATCGCGTGCCAGCGCCTCGATCAATTTCGCCATGCCGCCGGAGAGCCGGCGCGCGCCCTGGTGGACCGGCGGCCCGCCGATCTGCTCGGCCGGCTTGTCCGCCTCTCTCAGATGAAGATGCGTGCCATCATCGTGCTGGGCAAAGTCAGACAGGCCGAGCTCCGCGACCAGGCCGGCGAGCAGCGGCTGGGTGTCCGGCCAGAACCAGGTCGGGCCGAGGTCCAGCGCAAGCCCGCCCTTGCTCCTGGCCGACAGCACCCGCCCGCCCAGGCGATGTCGGGCTTCGAACAAAGCGAACGTGCTGCCGCGCTGCTGCAGGCTGCGCGCGAGTGCCATTCCGCACAATCCACCTCCGACAATGGCCGTTTCGAGCATGGCAGGACCTCGGCTGATGCGTTGCGATCGCGTCTCGACCGGGTCCTGCAAAAAGCTTGCAAGTTTTTGCAGGCGCGCGCGTGTGCGTTTCCAAACATTGCTTGATTTTCGCAACGGCTTGGCTCACCTCATCACAATGAGCGACGAGCGCGAGATCCTGGCCGCCAATGCGGCCTTCTATGCTGCCTTCACGGACGGTGATTTCGCGGCGCTCGTCGCCCTCTGGGCCGATCGCGACGGTATCTCCTGCATTCATCCCGGCTGGCCGGCGATCGTCGGCCGCGCCGCCGTGATCGGCAGCTGGCGCGATATCCTCGCCAACCCGGGCCGGCCGAACATCGTCTGTGCGGATCCGCACGCGATCGTCAGCGGCGATCATGGTCACGTGCTCTGCATCGAGCTGGTGGATGGCGCGGCGCTCGCCGCGGCCAATCACTTTGCGCGCATCGACGGCGCCTGGCGGATGATCCACCACCAATCCAGCCCGATCGCGCAGCTCGCGACACCGGAAGACGACGCCGACGGCCATCGCCTCCACTGATCGTCGCATCTGGCACGAAACTTGATGTGTCCTCCCTGACCGGCAGCAATGTCGGAGATTGTTGATTTTCGTCGCGTCGGATTCGGACCGGATGTCCGTCTCCACGCAAGGCGATCTGCGAAGGCTGCGACCAGCAGTGTGCAGATGCCGACGGGAGACACGGGATGGCACGCGTTCTGACCGCCTATCTGAAGCGCAGCGATGTGCCGACGCGCACAGCGTTGCAGCACGCCATCGACCTCACGTTCGGCCAGGCGCGGGGAGCACTGGGATGAACATCACGGCTCCGCTACAGCCGACCGCGATCCACGCCGTTCCCGCCGAGCTCTGCGACTGCGGCTTCCGCTTGCTGATGATCAGGCAGTTCAACGTCGGTGCCGTGCCGCCGGCGTTCGCCATCATCGATCAGCGCGTCATGCGGATGCCGCAACGGCTCGGACGCCACGGCGTGTCGTTTGCCGCGACGTTCCTGCCCGAGGTGATGGCGTGGCTGATCGATCACCTCGGCCGTCCCTCGCTGCATGATGAGACCGGCCGCTCCTATCGCAATCCGCGCTGGCCGGTGGTGTGCTGGCATGACCAGGAACGCTACTGGCCGAGCGGCGCAGTCACGGTCGAGTGGTTCGCCGAGGTCGCGTTCCAGGATCACGCCTCTTGGATGGCGTTCCGTACCCATTGGCATGACGACCTGATGGGACGGAATGGCGACGTTCACGCCTCCGGTGGAGAAGCAGAGCTCTGCGACGAACGCGCAGCGGGAAAGGAATTTGCCGGCGAGGCGTTACAGCGAGCATGATTTGTCAAAGTCGGGGCGACGGCATCAACGGCCCTTGTCCAGGCAGTCCTGCCGCGTGATAGTCGAGTGGCCACAGCAGTTGCGGAGGATCTCGTGCGCTACGTCTCGTGGTTTGAAGGCTGGCTCGGCAGCTTCCGTTCCGAGCGCATGTCGGAGCAGAGAACGACCGGACGAAACGCCGCCGTTCTTCCGCGGCGGTCCGCCGGGCTCTCGAGCGAGGACCTGTTCTACATCGCCATGCTGGGACCGCACGTCTGACCGGCGCTGCTGCCGAGCGCAATCAGGGGCGGCGGGCTGGACAAACGGCCGCCATGCCGCCACACAGGTGCGACATCCCATGCGCCCCGGCCCGGGCTGCGCACCGTGATTGCCGCTCCATGCCGCAGGTTTGCTCCACGGACGCATGAACGGTTCCGGAAGCCGCGGCGGAGCTCACCTGCGGACTCCCGAATGACATCGCCGACGCCTTCTCGCCTGTTCCCGAATGCATCTGATCAGCCGCGCCTGATGGCTCCGACCGAGTTGCGGCGGCGCTGGCGCGCCGGCGAGGAGGTGGCGCTGCTCGACGTCCGCGAGGAAGGCCCCTATTCGCTGTCGCACCCGTTCTTCGCGGTGTCGCTGCCGCTGTCGCAGATCGAGCTGCGCATCCTCGATCTCGTGCCGCGGCTAAACGTGCCTGTCGTCGTCTATGACGATGACGAAGGCTATGCCGCGCGCGCGGTGCCGCGCATCCGGGCGCTGGGCTACACTGACGTGTCGGTCCTCGATGGCGGACTGTCCGGCTATGCGCGCCATGGCGAGGTGTTCCGCGACGTCAACGTGCCGAGCAAGGCGTTCGGCGAACTGGTCGAGGCGATCAGGCACACGCCGTCGCTGTCGGCCGACGAAGCCAAGGCCCTGATCGAGCGCGAGTCGAACCTGGTCGTGCTCGATGCCCGCCGCTTCGAGGAATACCGCACCATGAGCATTCCGCGCGGGGTCAGCGTCCCCGGCGGCGAGCTGGCGTTCCGGGCGCGCGAGATCGCGCCGTCGCCCGACACCACGATCATCGTCAACTGCGCCGGACGCACGCGCTCGATCATCGGCACGCAGTCGCTGATCAATGCCGGGCTGCCGAACAGGATCTATGCGCTGCGCAACGGCACGATCGGCTGGACGCTGGCCGGCCATCAGGTCGAACGCGGCAGGACCGCGCGCATGCTGGAGCGGCCAGCGGCGAGCTACGCGACCGCGCTGGCTGATGCCAAGGCCTGGGCCGAGCGCGTCGGCGTCGGCGTGCTGGATGCCGCGACCTTCGCGCGCCATCAGGCCGAGGCCGGGACGCGCACGCTGTATTGCCTCGACGTTCGCACGCCCGAGGAATATGCCAGCTCGCATCCCGCCGGCTTCGCGTCGGCGCCGGGCGGCCAGCTCGTGCAGGCGATCGACGAATGGGTCGGCGTGCGCGGCGCCCGCCTGGTGCTGTTCGATGATGACGGCGTGCGCGCGCGCATGACGGCGTCGTGGCTCAAGCAGATGGGCTGGGAGGTGTCGGTCGTGGGACCGGATGTCGTTGCAGCCACCGAAACCGAAATCCGCGCCGCACGCCGGCCGCCGCTGCCGCAACTTGGCGAAGCGACCATCAGCGCCGAGCAACTCGCGGCCGATGCGGCGGCGTGGACCATCGTCGATCTCACACGCAGTCCGAGCTACAAGGCCGGGCACATTCCCGGCGCACATTTCGTGCTGGCGTCGCGCTTTGCCAACGATCTGGCCAAGCTGCCCGGCAGTAGCGCAATCGTGCTGACCAGCGATGACGGCGCCGAGGCGGCTTTCGCGCTGGCCGACGCACGGGCTGCGACGCCGCGCGAGGTCCGCGTGCTTTCAGGTGGCACGCGCGCATGGACGGCCGCGGGTCACGCATTGGAGACGGAGCGGCAGTCCCGGATCTCGCCTGCCGACGACGTCTACAAGCGGCCCTATGAGGGCACCGACAACGCGGCCGAAGCGATGCAGGCCTATATCGACTGGGAGCTGCAGCTCGTCGCCCAGCTCGCCAACGATAGCGTGTCGAATTTCCACGTGGTGTAGGTCGATCGAACCGTATGGTGGGCAAAGGCGCATTCGCAAAGCGAATGCGCCTTTGCCCACCATTTTGCTACGAGGGTGCCGAAACATGGTGGGCACGCGCCGCCTTGCGGCGGCGCTTTGCCCACCCTACCTCGCAGCGTCGCCGGACGCTGCGCGCCGAACTCAGCGGCGCTGGTTGTAGACGTCGATGCAGACGGCGCCGAGCAGCACCAGGCCCTTGATGACCTGCTGATAGTCGATGCCGATGCCGAGGATGGACATGCCGTTGTTCATCACGCCCATGATCATGGCGCCGATGACAGCGCCGCCGACCCGCCCCACGCCGCCATAGGCCGAGGCGCCACCGATGAAGCACGCCGCGATGACGTCGAGCTCAAACCCGAGACCGGCCTTCGGCGTCGCCGTGTTGAGACGCGCGGCAAAGATCAGGCCGGCCAGTGCCGCCAGCACACCCATGTTGACGAAGGTCATGAACACCAGCCGCTCGGTCTTGATGCCCGACAGCTTGGCGGCCTTGGCGTTGCCGCCGACCGCATAGATCTGCCGGCCGACCACGGTGCGGCGGGTCATGAAGCCGTAGAGCGCGATCAGCGCGGTCATGATGACCAGCACGTTGGGCAGGCCGCGATGCGAGGCGATCAGATAGGTGAAATACATCAGGGCGCCGGCCAGCACGACGTTCTTGGCGGCGAAGAAGCCGAACGGCTCGACCGCGATGCCGTGCTCCACCTCGCGCGCGCGGCCCTTGACGCTGGCATAGACCAGGATGAGCGTCAGCACCGCGCCGATCGCGAGCGACGTCGGATAGAGGTGCGCCGCGCTCGGCATGAACTCAGGGATGAAGCCGGACGACAGCTTCTGGAACGTGCCCGGGAACGGCCCGACCGACTGCCCCTGCAGCAGCGCCAGCGCCAGCCCCTTGAACACCAGCATGCCCGCCAGGGTCACGATGAAGGAGGGAATGCCGAAATAGGCCACCCAATAGCCCTGCGCGGCGCCGATCGCGGCGCCGACGATCAGGCAGGCAATGATCGCGAGCGGGAAGTCGACGTGATAGCGCACCATCAGCACGGCGGCGACCGCGCCGACGAAGCCCGCGACCGAGCCGACCGACAGGTCGATGTGCCCGGTGACGATCACCAGCAGCATGCCCAGCGCCATGATGACGATGTAGCTGTTCTGCAGCACCAGGTTGGTGAGGTTGAGCGGCTGCAGCAGGGTGCCGTCCGTCATGAACTGGAAGAACAGCATGATCACGAACAGCGACAGCAGCATGCCGTAGCTGCGCAGATTGTTCTTCAGGAAGCCGCTGTGCGACTTCTCCTCCGGGAGCGAAACCGTCTTGTCGGTCATTGCTGGCGTCCTCCCGGCCGCTTACGCGGCCGTCTCCTGGTTCTTGATGGTTTCGTTGCGCATGATGGCGCGCATGATCTTTTCCTGCGTCGCCTCCGGCCCGGCGAACTCGCCGACGAAGGCGCCGTCATTCATCACGCAGATGCGGTCGCAGATCCCGAGCAGCTCCGGCATCTCCGAGGAGATCACCACCACACCCCGGCCGGCATCAGCGAGCTCCTGGATGATACAGTAAATCTCGTACTTTGCGCCAACGTCGATGCCGCGCGTCGGCTCGTCCAGGATCAAGACCTTGGGATCTGTCATCAGCCATTTCGACAGCACGACCTTCTGCTGGTTGCCGCCGGAGAGCTGGCCGGCCTCCTGGTAGACGTCCGAGCAGCGAATCCGCATCCGGCCGCGGTAACCGGACGCCGCCTTGAGCTCGGCGATGTCGTCGATCACGCCCTTCGGCGCGACCTGGGAGAGAGACGCCAGGGTGATGTTCTTGCGGACGTCGTCGGCCAGGATCAGGCCGAGCTGCTTGCGGTCTTCGGTGACATAGGCGAGGCCGGCATCGATCGCCGCCGGGACGCTGGTGAGATGGACGTCGTGGCCTTCGAGCCGGGCGCGGCCGGTGATGTTGATGCCCCAGGAGCGGCCGAACAGGCTCATGGCGAATTCGGTGCGCCCCGCCCCCATCAGGCCGGCGATGCCGACGATCTCGCCGCGGCGGACCTGGAAGTCGACGTTCTTGATCACCTGCCGATCGGTATGCTGCGGGTGGTAGACCGACCAGTTCTCGACCGTGAACACGGGCTCGCCGATCTTGGGTTGCCGCTCCGGGAAGCGGTGCGCCATGTCGCGATTGACCATGCTCTTGATGATGCGGTCCTCCAGGACCGGCTCGGCGCGGCAGTCGATGCTGTCGACGCTGCGCCCGTCGCGCAGCACCGTGATGCGGTCGGCGACGCGGGCGACCTCGTTGAGCTTGTGCGTGATCAGGATCGAGGAGATGCCCTGCTCGCGGAAGGCGACGAGGCGGTCGAGCAGCGCCTGGCTGTCGGCCTCGTTCAGGCTCGCCGTCGGCTCGTCCAGGATCAAGAGCTTGACGCGCTTGGACAGCGCCTTGGCGATCTCCACGAGCTGCTGCTTGCCGACACCGAGATCAGTGATCAGTGTATCCGGCGATTCCTTCAGGCCGACCTGGGCCAGCAATTGCTGGGTGCGCCGGTAGACCTCGTCGCGGTCGATGACGCCGAAGCGCTGCGGCGCATGCGACAGGAAGATGTTCTCGGCGATGGACATCAGCGGGATCAGCGCAAGCTCCTGGTGGATGATGATGATGCCGAGCGCCTCGGAATCGTTGATGTCGCGGAATCGCCGCTCCTCGCCCTCGAAGATGATCTGGCCCTCATAGCGACCGTACGGATAGACGCCGCTCAGCACCTTCATCAGGGTCGACTTGCCGGCGCCGTTCTCGCCGACCAAAGCGTGGATCTCGCCCGCCTCGACCGTGAAGCTGACGTCGCGCAGCGCCTGCACGCCCACGAAGCTCTTGCTGACGCCGCGCATTTCGAGGATTGCCGTCATCGCTCTGTATCCCGCAACTTGAGCCGTCTTGGAGGTGGCCGGCGAGCGCATGACCGCGCTCGCCGGCCACCGGTGATCACTCGACTTGCGACTTCTTGTAGTAGCCGCCCTCGATCAGGACCTTCTCCCAATTGCTCTTGTCGACCACGACCGGCTTGAGCAGATAAGCGGGAACGACCTTGACGCCGTTGTTGTAGGTCTTGGTGTCGTTGACCTGCACCTGCTTGCCGTTGAGCACGGCATCGACCATATCGGCGGTCACCTTGGCGAGGTCGCGGGTGTCCTTGAAGATCGTCGAGTACTGGTCGCCGCGCAGGATCGCCTTGACCGACGGCACCTCGGCGTCCTGGCCTGAGATGACCGGCATCGGCTGGTTGCCGCTGCCATAGCCGACGCCCTTCAGCGACGAGATGATGCCGATCGAGAGGCCGTCATAGGGCGACAGCACCGCGTCGACACGCTTGTTGCCGTAATAGGCACTGAGCAGGTTGTCCATGCGGGCCTGGGCGGTGGCGCCGTCCCAGCGCAGGGTCGCGACCTTGTCCATGCCCATCTGGCCGGACGCAACCTTGAGCTTGCCCGAGTCGATGTACGGCTGCAGCACCGACATCGAGCCGTTGTAGAAGAAGTAGGCGTTGTTGTCGTCCGGCGAGCCGCCGAACAGCTCGATGTTGAACGGGCCCTTGCCGTCCTTCAGGCCGAGCTTGTCGACGATCGACTGCGCCTGCAGCACGCCGACCTGGAAATTGTCGAAGGTCGCGTAGTAGTCGACATTCGGCGTGTCGCGGATCAGGCGGTCATAAGCGATGACGGTGACGCCCTTCTCCTTGGCCTGCTTCAGCGCGTCGGACAGCGTGGTGCCGTCGATCGCGGCGATGACCAGCACCTTGGCGCCCTTGGTGACCATGTTCTCGACCTGCGAGAGCTGGTTCGGGATGTCGTCCTCGGCATATTGCAGGTCGGTGTTGTAGCCGCGCTCCTTCAGCACCTTCACGATGTTGTTGCCGTCGTCGATCCAGCGCGCCGAGGACTTGGTCGGCATCGCGATGCCGACGGTTGCCTTGCCCTGCGCCATTGCGGCGCTGGACAGCGCCACGGCGCCGAGGCCGGCCAGCGCGGCGGCCATGATGGTCTTGAAATTCAGCATGCTTCACTCCCTCTAAGATTTTCAGATTTGAACTAGGAATACGCGATTGCGTATCTTGATACCAGATAGCTGTTAGGCTGAACGACGCTCGACTCGATTGTTCCTCCTCTCAGATCGACAGCTTCACGTCAGGCTCGGCGCGACCGCGGGCGCCGACCTCAAGCAGGAAAGTCTGGCCGTGGCCGGGGTCGGCCGCCTTGGCCGCCGCGTCCATGTCCTGCCAGGCCGACGTGACCAGCAGGCGCGACAGACCGGGACCGACGAAGGCCGGGCAGCTCGCCTGGCTGGCCGGAACCGCGATGCAGCGCAGATGCTCGCCCTGCGGGCTGTAGACATCGACACAACCGCCGCCCCAGCGCGCGTTCCAGATCCGCCCCTCGGCGTCGACGACGGCACCGTCGAGCCCGCCGACGCCGGCATGGCGCAGCAGCACCTCCGGCTCGCCGCGCGGCAGGCCGGTCGTCGGGTCGAGCGCGACGCGGTAGAGCACGTTCTCGTCCGTATCGGCGAAATAGCCGATCGCGCCATCCGGCGAGAAGCAGATTGCGTTGGGAATGGTGACGTTGGGGAACAGGCGGATGATCTCACCGCGATGCAGCGCATAGATCGAGCCCAGGCCGCACTCGGCGTTGCGCCCCATGGTGCCGATCCAGAACGTCCCGGAGGGATGGACCCGCGAGTCGTTCGACCGCGTCGCAGGATTGTCGGCCTCGAGCGGCAGGAACAGCGACAGCGCGCCGTCGGCGACGGTGCGGACATAGAGTCCGTCCTCGGCGACGATCAACTGCCTCACGGCATCGATGCGGCCGAGCGCGCTCGCCATCCTGCCGAGCCCGTGGCGTCGGACGTCGCCGCTACCGATATTGGCCTCGAACAGCAGGCCTTCGCGGATGTCGAACCACCAGGCGGTGTCGGTGTGAGGATCGTAGGTCGGCCCCTCGCCGAGATGGCAGCGCTCGTCGCAAAGGATCGTGGTCGGCACCTGCTCCATCATGTCGACGCTCCCGCGATCGAGAAGCGATACACCGTCTCGTGCTTGTAGACGTCGTCGGGCGCGAGACGTGCGCTCGGAAAATCCGGACGGTTCGGACTGTCCGGCCAGACCTGCGGCTCCAGGCAGAGCGCGTCGGATTGGCGATAGACGCGGCCCTTGCCGCTCACGGTCGCGTCAATATAGTTGCCGGAATAGACCTGCAGGCCCGGCTGATCGGTGAGCAACTCCATGATCCGTCCCGACCGCCGCGACTCGATCCGTGCCGCGAAGCGCACGCCGTCGCCGGCGCGCAGACAGAAATTGTGGTCATAGCCGCGGCCGCATCTGATCTGCGCATCGTCGGCACGAATGCGCGCGCCGATCGCATGCGCGTCGCGGAAATCGAACGGCGTACCAACAACGCTGTGCGGCGGCCCCTCCAGCGGGATCGCCGTTTCGTCGATCGCCAGGTAGTGGTCCGCAGCGAGCGTCAGACGGTGATCGAGAATATCGGTGCCGGCGGCCAGGCCGTCGAGATTGAAGAAGCTGTGATTGGTCAGGTTGACCACCGTCGTCCGGGTGGTCCGGGCGCTGAAGCTGACAGCCAGCTCCATCGGCCCGGTCAACTGATAGGTGACACGGACGTCGAGCCGCCCCGGATAGTTAGCCTCGCCGTCGGGGCTGACATAGAGCATCGTGACCGAGGGCTGGTCGCCGTCTTCGGTGGCGACGATCTGCCAGAGCTTGCGGTCGAAGCCGTCAGGGCCGCCATGCAAGGCGTGCGCGCCATTATTCGCTTCCAAACGGATGTCCTGACCATCGAGCACGAAACGTGCCTTGGCGATGCGGTTGGCGTAGCGTCCGACCGTCGCGCCGAAAAATTTCCGGAGCAGCAAGTAGCTCAGCAGGTCGTCATGACCGAGCACCACGTCGTCGACGACGCCCTGCGCATCCGGCACCAGCAGCGCCTGCAGTACCGCTCCGTAGGTGATGATCCGCGCCTCGAAGCCGTCGGCGCCACGCAAGGTGACGCGCTCGACCTCGCGGCCGTCCGGCAGGCTGCCAAACACATCCCTGGTGATATCAGCCTCTGCCATCGCTCTAGTCCTCGAACGGCTCGACGAAGTGGCGGCGGCCGAGCAGGAACGCGTCGGCCACCAGCCGCAGCGGCGCGAGATCGACGTCACCAGCGCCGGTCTTCGTCAGCTCGACGAAGCGGCGATAGAGGCCGGGATATTCGCGCTCCTTCTCGTCGATCATCACTTGGTCATCCGCGGTCATCCGCGCGCCGCCTAGCGACAGCTTGAGTTGCCCGGCGTCGGTCTCGATCCGGATGTCCCAGCTCTGCGGCCCGGTCTGGCGGAAGTCGAACTCGGCCGCGATCGGCAGCTCGCTGGCTGTCGACAACGACAGGTTGGCCGCGATCGGCGCCTGGCGGTTGGACGGAAACGACAGCTCGGCCTCGGTCAGGAACACCGGCTCGGGCAGGATGCGGGTCAGGATCGACAGTGCGTTGATGCCGGGATCGAACACGCCGAGACCGCCCGGCTCCCAGATCCAGGCCTGGCCGGGATGCCAGACACGCACGTCCTCCTTCCAGTCGATCCGCACGCTGCGGATCCGACGCTGTGACAGCCATTGCCGCGCCGGCTCGACTGCGGGCGCGTAGCGCGAATGCCAGGTCGCGAACAGCGTGCGCCCCTTTGCGGCGGCGAGTGCAATCAGCGGATCGAGCTCGCTGACGGCAGCACCGGGCGGCTTTTCCAGCATCACATGCTTGCCGGCCTCGAGCGCCGCCAGCGCCTGCGCACGGCGCACCTGCGGCGGCGTGCACAACGCAACCGCGTCGATCTCGGGACCATCGCGCAGCAGTTCCTCGATGGTGCCGAAATGCGGCAGGCCGGGCAGCGAGGCGTTACGGCTTGCGACGGCCGTCAAGGTCACGCCCTCGGTGGCGGCGATGGCCGGCACGTGCTGATCCCTGGCGATCTTGCCGAAGCCGACGATGGCGACACGAAGCTCGCTCATCTCTAGCGTCCCCAGCGCAGCACGACCGGGTCGAGCCGGCGCGCGATCTCGATCAGACCCTTCTGTGTCGCCGGATGGATCGGCGGCTGCGGCGCGCGCAGCGTGTCGTGCTTGATCACGCCGCCCGCCTTCATCAGGATCTTGCAGGTCGCAAGGCCGCACTGCCGGTTCTCGTAGTTGATCAGCGGCAACCAGCGCTCATAGGCTGCGGCCGCGGCCTCGCGGTCGCCCGCGAAATACGGATCGATGATCTTGCGGATGCCGTCGGGATAGCCGCCGCCGGTCATCGCGCCGGTGGCGCCGGCATCGAGGTCGGCCATCAGGGTGATCGCCTCCTCGCCATCCCACGGGCCTTCAATCGCCACGCCGCCGGCCTCGATCAGCGCCCGCAGCTTGTCCGCCGCGCGCGGCACCTCGATCTTGAAATAAGCGAGGTTCTCGATCTCCTTGGCCATGCGCGCCAAGAACGGCACCGACAGCGGCGTGCCGGCGACCGGCGCATCCTGCACCATGATCGGGATCGAGATCGCGTCCGACACGCCGCGATAGAACTCGTAGATCGAGCTATCCGGCACGCGGAAGGTCGCGCCGTGGTAGGGCGGCATCACCATGACCATGGCGGCGCCCCTCTCCTGCGCCCGGCGCGAGCGCTCGGCGCAGACAAAGGTCGAGAAATGCGTCGTCGTGACGATGATCGGCACGCGGCCGGCGACATGCTCCAGCACGGTCGTCATGACCAGATCGCGCTCGTCGTCGGTCAGCACGAACTGCTCGGAGAAGTTGGCGAGGATGCAAATGCCGTGCGAGCCGGCATCGATCATGAAGTCGATCGCGCGCTTCTGGCCCTCGAGGTCGAGACGGCCGTCGGCGTCGAACACGGTCGGCGCCACCGGGAAGACGCCCTTGTAGAGCTTTTTGGCGGAAGCGGTCATGGGCACCTCTTTAGTGATTGTCGCGCGGCACGGGCGAGCCGGTGCGGCCGACCAGGAAGTCGAAATCGACGCCGCGATCGGCCTGCAGCACGTGATCGATGTAGAGCTTCTGATAGCCGCGGGCCGCATGCGGCTTCGGCGGCGTCCAGGCGGCGCGGCGCGCGGCGAGCTCCTCGTCGCTGACATGCAGGTGCAGCCGGCGGCCAGCGACGTCCAGCGTGATCATGTCGCCATTCTTGACCAGCGCCAGCGGCCCGCCGACGGTGGCTTCCGGGGCGACATGCAGCACCACGGTGCCGTACGCCGTGCCGGACATGCGTGCGTCCGAGATGCGGATCATGTCGCGCACGCCCTGGCGCAGCACTTTCGCGGGCAGTGGCATGTTGCCGACCTCGGCCATGCCCGGATAGCCCTTCGGCCCGCAATTCTTCAGCACCATGATGCAGGACGCATCGATGTCGAGATTGTCGTCGTCGACCGCGTCGTGCATTTCCTCGACGCTTTCGAACACGACGGCGCGTCCGGTGTGGTTCATCAGCTCCGGCGAGGCCGCCGACGGCTTGATGACGGCGCCGTTGGGGGCGAGGTTGCCGGTCAGGATCGCGATGCCGGCTTCGGTCTTGAACGGCGTCTCGAACGGCGTGATGACCTCGGCATTGTAGTTCGGCGCCTCGGCGACATTGTCCCACAGCGTCCTGCCGTTGACGGTCCGGGCGTCCTTGTGCAACAGGCCGCGCTCGCCGAGCGCACGCAGCACCGCCGGCAGGCCGCCGGCGTAGTAGAAGTCCTCCATCAGGAAGCGGCCCGACGGCATCAGGTCGACCAGGCAGTGCACGTCGCGACACAGACGGTCGAAGTCGTCGAGCGTGAGCTCAACGCCGACACGTCCGGCGATCGCAAGCAGATGCACCACAGCGTTGGTCGAGCCGCCGATCGCCGCGAGCGTGCGGATCGCATTCTCGAACGCCTGCCGGGTGAGAATGTCCGATGGCTTGAGGTCTTCGCCGACCATCTCGACGATGCGCCGTCCGGCCATGCGGGCCAGCAGGTTGCGGCGCGCATCGGCGGCGGGGATCGCGGCATTCTCGGGCAGGCCGATGCCGAGTGCCTCGACCATCGAGGCCATCGTCGAGGCCGTGCCCATGGTCATGCAGCTGCCGGCGGAGCGGTTCATGCCGGCCTCGGCCTCGTGGAATTCCTTCAAGGTGATCTCGCCGGCACGCAGCTGCTCGCTCATCGAGATGATGTTGGTGCCGGAGCCGATGATCTGGCCACGATAGACGCCGCGCAGTTGCGGGCCGCCTGAAACACCGATCGCAGGCAGGTCGGCGGAGGCCGCGCCCATCAAGAGCGCCGGCGTGGTCTTGTCGCAGCCCATCAAGAGCACGACACCGTCGAGCGGATGCGCACGGATCGCCTCCTCCACATCCATCGAGGCGAGGTTGCGGAACAGCATCGCGGTCGGACGCATCGTCACCTCGCCGAGCGAGGAGACCGGAAACTCCAGCGGATAGCCGCCGGCATCGAGCACGCCCTGGCGGACATGCTCGGCGATGACGCGGAAATGCGCGTTGCAGGGTGTCAGCTCCGACCAGGTGTTGCAGATGCCGATGACCGGACGGCCCTCGAAGCGATCCTGCGGCGTGCCGCTGTTCTTCAGGAACGAGCGATAGTAGAAGCCCATCTTGTCCTGGCGGCCGAACCACGCCTGGCTCCGCAGCGTCTTCTTCTCGTTGTCGTTGCTCATTCCTGGTCCGTTCGTGCAGCCGACTGCGCATGGCGCCGCCGGCCGTTGTAGATGACTTCGATCATGGCCTCGGAGGCGCCTTCGGCGTTTCCATCCGCGATCGCGTCGATGATGCGCTGGTGCCAGACCAGCACGGTGTCGCGATCGGCGGTCTCGATTGGCGCGCTCAGGACGAACGATGCACGCAACGCCGCCTCGATGACGGCGCCGATCGAGCGCATGAAGGGATTGCCCGAGGCGTTGGCGATCGCGATGTGCAGCGCCAGGTCGGCCTCGGCGAAAGCCACCGATGTCGATGGCTCGCGCTCCATCTGCGCCATCGCCTTGCGCATCGCCGCGACGTCGTCCTCCGTGCGGCGTTCGGCCGCGAGCGCCGCGGCGCGCGGCTCGATCGCCAGCCGGATTTCGGCGAGGTCGGCGAGGAAGCGCTTGTCGATGCCGGCGTCGAGGTGCCAGGCGAGCACGTCGGGATCGAACATGTTCCAGTCCGAGCGTCCGCGCACCACGGTGCCGACGCGGGCCTTGGTCGACAGCAGACCTTTTGCAACGAGGGTCTTCACGCTCTCGCGCAGCACCGGCCGTGAGACGCCGAAGGTCGCGGTCAGCTCGGCATCACCCGGAAGCCGCGCCCCCTCGCCCAACCGGCCGGAGATGATGTCGATGCCGATGCTGCGGGCGACCTCGGCATGGTTGGAATGCGCGCGCCGGGTCGGAATCGAGACGATGTGCGACGCCGTCATGTCGGCGCCCCCATCGGCTTGGCCCCTGCGGGCTTGACGGATGAGCGGCGCGCGAGCGCCATCAGACCTTGCTGCAGCGCAATGAAGACGAACAACAGAACCCCCGTGGCGATCTTGGTCCACCAGCTCGACAGCGTGCCGTCGAAATTGATGTAGGTCTGGATCATGCCCTGGATCAGGACGCCAAGGAAGGTGCCGATGACCGAGCCCTGTCCGCCCGTCAACAAGGTTCCGCCGATCACCACGGCAGCGATGGTATCGAGCTCGACGCCGACAGCCGACAGCGAATAGCCGGCCGCGGTGTAGAACGAGAAGACGATGCCAGCGAGGCCCGCAAGCACGCTCGACAGCATATAGATGCGGATCGTCATCGGCCCGACCGGAATGCCCATCAGGGCCGTCGCCGCACGGCTGCCGCCGAGCGCGTAGACGTTGGCGCCGAACCGGGTCAAATGCAGCAGCAGCGCGCAGAGCACCAGGATCACCAGCATCGCAATCGCAATCGCGGTGAGCCGTCCGCCGCCTGGCAGCCTGATCGCGAAGTCGGAGACGGCACTGTAGATCGGGGCGGTGATCGGAATCGATTCGGTCGACAGCAGGAAGCTGACGCCGCGCGCCAGGAACATGCCGGCGAGGGTCACGATGAAGGGCGGCAGATCGAAGACGTGAATGACCGCGCCCATCGCGGCACCGAACAGCGCGCACAGCACCAGCACCAGCGCGAAGGCGGCGAAGGGCGGAATGCCCCAGCGCTCGATCGCCAGCGCCGTGAACACCGTGGTGAAGCCGATCACCGAGCCGACCGAGAGATCGATGCCGCCGGAGATGATGACGAAGGTCATGCCGGCGGCGACGATGCCGAGGAAGGCATTGTCGGTGAGCAGATTGGCGACGACGCGGGTCGAAGCGATGTTCGGGAATTGCAGCGCGCACAGCGCAAAGCCGGCGACCAGCACGAAGGCGGTGATCGCAGCCGAGGTCGAGGCCTTCATGGCTTGGTCCTCCGCCAGCGCGCGGTGAAGCGCGAGAGATCGCCGAGCCGCGGCGACTGCGCCAGCAGGACGGCGAGAACGACCACGGCCTTGACCAGCAGATTGAGCTCCGGCGGATAGCCCGACAACAGGATGCCGGTGTTCATGGCCTGGATGATCAGTGCGCCGGCCACCGCCAGCACCAGGCTGAAGCGGCCGCCGAACAGCGAGGTTCCGCCGATCACGACCGCGAGGATCGCGTCGAGCTCCAGCCACAGCCCGGCATTGTTGGCGTCCGCACCCATGATGTCGGCCGCGGCGATCACGCCGGCGAGCGACGCGCACAGGCCGCACCAGACATAGACCGCCAGGATCATGGCGCGCGTGCCGACGCCCGACAGCTCGCTGGCGCGCGCGTTGCCGCCGGTCGCCTCGATCAAGAGCCCGAGCGCGGTGCCGCGCACGACCGCCCCCGTCAGCAGCAGCATGCCGATCGCGATCACGACCGGGGTCGGCAGGCCCAACACGGCGCCGTTGCCCATCCGCACCAGATCGGGCGAGGTGAAGGTGACGATGCGCCCTTCGGTGATCAACTGCGCGATGCCGCGGCCCGCCACCATCAGGATCAACGTGGCGACGATCGGCTGGATGCGCAGGACAGCGACGAGAACGCCGTTCCACAGCCCGCACACCAAACCGACAGCGAGCGCGGAGCCGATGACCACCGGCAGCGAATGCGTATCGGCGAGGCTCGCCGCGGTGGCGCCCGCGATCGCCATGACGGCGCCGACCGAAAGGTCGATGCCTCCGGTCGCGATCACCAGCACCATGCCGAGCGACAACAGCGCCACCGGCGTGCCGCGGTTGAGCACATCGATCACGCTGCCGAACAGCCGGCCATCCTGCAGATGGAGATTGAAGAACTGCGGCGACACCGCGCGATCGATGATCAGGATCACGATCAGCGCGAACGCCTGCGCGAGACCACGGCGCGGAATGCGAAGCATCATGACACGGCCTCGCGCACAGGCTCACCATCGGCCGCGATCGCCGCAAGAATGCTGGAAACCTCGACGGCGTCGCCCTTCAGCTCCTCGACATGGGCGCGGTCGCGCAGCACGACGACGCGGTTGGAATAGGTCACGATCTCGTCGAGCTCCGAGGAGATCACGAGCAGCGCCAGCCCCTGCTCGCACAGCTCACGCACCAGACGGATGATCTCGGCATGGGCGCCAACATCGATGCCGCGCGTCGGCTCGTCGAGGACGAGGAGCTTCGGCGACGTCGCGAGCCAGCGCGCCAGTAGCGCCTTCTGCTGGTTGCCGCCCGACAGCAGCCCAATGGGACGTTCCGGATCCGGCGGCCGGATGTCGAGCATGCGGATGTAACGCAGCGCGATCTCGTCCTGCTCGCACCGCGACAACGGCCGGTGCAGGCCGCGCCGCGCCTGCAGCGCCAGCACGATGTTCTCGCGCACGGTGAGATCGGCGACGATGCCCTCGGTCTTGCGCTCCTCGGGGCAGTAGCCGAAGCCGAGCCCGGCGGCATCGCGCGGCGAATTCAGCCGGACGGTCTCGCCGTTGACGGTGGCCTCGCCGCTGTCGGCGCGTTCGGCCCCGAACACCAGCCGCGCCGTCTCAGTGCGGCCGGAGCCGAGCAGGCCCGCGAGCCCGACCACCTCGCCGCGGCGCAGTTCGAGATCGAACGGCGCAAGATAGCCCTGCTTGCCATAGCCCTTGAAACTGATGCAGACCTCGCGCGCCGTGTCGGGCTGGCTCGCCGCGCGTTCGTGCGTGGTCTCGGCCAGCTCGCGCCCCAGCATCATTCTGATAAGGTCGAGCCGCGGCAGGTCGGCGACGTCGCGCGAGCCGATCAGCCGGCCGTTGCGCAGCACGGTGACGCGATCGCAGATCTCGTAGACCTGATCGAGGAAGTGGCTGACGAACACGATGCCGATGCCATCAGCCGCGAGCTTTCGCATCACCTTGAACAGGATCTCGACCTCGTGGCGGTCGAGGCTCGCCGTGGGCTCGTCGAGAATGAGGACGCGCGCCGACAGATCGACCGCACGCGCGATCGCCGTGATGTGCTGGACCGCGACCGAGTAGCTCGAAAGCGGCGCACCGACGTCGATGTCCAGCCCATAGTCCAGCAGCAGCGCGTGCGCGCGCCGCCGCATCTCGGCCTCGCGCACGACGCCGAACCGCGTTGGCTGCCGGCCGAGATAGAGATTTTGCGCCACCGAGAGGTTCGGCAGCAGATTGACTTCCTGATAGACGGTGGCGATGCCGGCATCGACCGCGTCCTTGGCCGAGCGCGGCGCGATCTCCCGATCGGCCAGCCGCACGGTGCCGGCGTCCCGCGCGAACACGCCGGTGACCACCTTGATCAGGGTCGACTTGCCGGCGCCGTTCTCGCCGAGCAGCGCATGGATCTCGCCCTCACCCAGGGTGAAGTCGACGTCGTCAAGCGCCTTCAGCGCTCCGAAGCTCTTGGTCAGGCCGCGGATCTCCAGCAGGGCTGGACGCGTCGCCGGCGGAGCTGAAGGATCAGACATGACGAGCTACTTGGCGCGACGATTGGACATCAGCCAGGAAGCTGACGCCCGCCGAATGAGCGGACGCCAGCACCTGATTTCGTCGTCCCGGCGAACGCCGGGACCCATACCGCGGAATAGTCGATTGAGGCACTGGGCCAATACCGCAGACCTCACAAAGATCGGTGGCTATGGGTCCTGGCGTTCGCCAGGACGACGGCAACAACATAGGCTTCAGCTCAGTAGCCCAAGCCCTTCTTGCTGTCGTAGACCTTCTGCGGATCGTCCGTCGCGGTGTAGAGCTTCGATTCCGTCTGGATCCACTTCGGCGGAACGGTGCCCTTCTCCTTGAAGGCTACGATCGCGTCGAACGCCGGGCCCGCCATGTTCGGCGTCAGCTCGACGGTGGCATTGGCTTCGCCCGCGGCGATCGCCTTGAAGATGTCCGGCACCGCGTCGATCGAGACGGTCAGGATGTCCTTGCCCGGCTTGAGGCCGGCTTCCTTCATCGCCTGGATCGCGCCGACCATCATGTCGTCGTTGTGGGCATAGACCGCGCAGATCGACTTGCCGCCGTTCTCGGCCTTGATGAAGCTTTCCATCACCTCCTTGCCCTTGGCACGGGTGAAGTCGCCGGTCTGGCTGCGCACGACCTTCAGGTTGGCGTTCTTGGCGACGACGGCGTCAAAGCCCTTCTTGCGGTTGGTGGCGACGCTGGCGCCGACCGTGCCCTGCAGCTCGACGACGTTGCAGGCCTTGCCGCCGACCGTCTTGGCGAGCCACTCGCCGGCGACCTCGCCCTCGTGCACGCTGTCGGAGGTGACGGCGGTCAGATAGAGGTCCTTGCCGGAGGGATCGATGTCGCGGTCGAGCAGCACGACCGGGATCTTGGCTTCCTTGGCTTCCTTCAGCACGGCGTCCCAGCCGGAGGCCACGACCGGTGCGAGGAAGATCGCGTCCACGCCCTGGGCGATGAAGGAGCGGATCGCCTTGATCTGGTTCTCCTGCTTCTGCTGAGCGTCGGCGATCTTCAGGTTGATCTTGCGCTTGGCGGCTTCCGACTTCGAGACCGAGGTCTCGGCGGCGCGCCAGCCGGACTCCGATCCGATCTGCGAGAAGCCGACGGTCAGCTCCGCGGCGCCAGCGGACGTGGCAAGCAACAAGGCGGCCGTGGCCGAGGCCGCAAAGAGGGCTTTCAGGGTCATCAGACGTTCTCTCCCACAAAGGTACTGTTTTTTGATGCGCCGCCGCGACAGCGGTGTTGACGCACCTATTCACCCGCCTCGACGGCCGGTGACGTCCGTTATTTCACGGAACCCAGGGGATGACTAGTCATATTATTTGACTGTAATACTTTTTGAGAATGACAGGCGCCGGCGCAGCCCCACTGCCGCCGAAGATAAGCGTCGGACACAAACAAAATTTTAAGTTGTAAATAGGCTGGATCAGCGCAGCTTCGTCGCTTCGCGGGCGCGCTGCTCGATCGCGGCCCACGCACCGGCCTTGATGTCGGCCGCGGGTGCCACCCAGGAGCCGCCGATGGCAACGACCTTCTTGTGCGCCAGCCATTGCGCAGCATTGCCGGCATTGATGCCGCCGGTCGGGCAGAAGCGGACGTTGGGGAACGGCCCCGCCAGCGCATCCAGCGCGGCGAGCCCGCCGGCCGGCACCGCGGGAAAGAACTTCACCAGCTCGTAGCCGCGCGTCACGCAGGCAATGAGATCAGAGGCGGTCTGAATGCCCGGCGCGAACGGCATCTCGCCGGCATTCGCGGCGTCGAGCAGGCCGAGCGAGAGGCCCGGACTGATCGCGAAGGCGGCGCCGAGCCTGGCGGCGCGCTCGTAGTCCGCCGGCGTCAGCACCGTGCCGATGCCGACGACGGCGTCCGGCACCTCATCGATGATCGCGCGCGCGGCATCGAGCCCCGCCTGCGTCCGCAAAGTGATTTCGATGACGCGGAGGCCGCCGGCGACGAGCGCACGCGCAAGCGGCACGGCATGCGCCGCGTCCTCGATCGTGATCACCGGGATCACCGGCGCCAGCGCGAAGACCGCATCGAGCTTCGCGCGCTTGTCCAAATTGTTCATCACGCCTCGCTCATCGTCAGAATGTCCCGCGGCATCGCGGTGGCCGGGATCACCGCCCCCGGCGCCATGATCACGGCACCGGCGAGCCGGTGGCCGGCCAACGCCGCCTTGCGGGGCGGCGCGCCCTTGATGCGCGCGGCGAGATACCCCGCATTGAAGGAATCGCCGGCCGCCGTGGTGTCGATCGGCTTGAGCACCGCAGGTGGCGCGATGTCGACCAGCACGCCATCGGCATGGATCAGGCAGCCGCGCGCACCGCGCTTGACCACGACCTCGTTGACCCCGGCGTCCTTGAAGCGGCGCAGGCTGACGGAGGCGTCGGCATCGCCGAACAGCATCTGCTCGTCCTCCAAGGTCGGCAGCGCAACGTCGACCAGCGGCAGGATCGCACGGAACGCGCGCTGGGCGACCTCGCGGCTGGCCCAGCCGCGCGGCCGGTAGTTGCCGTCGAACACCACCCGCGCGCCGCGCTTGCGCGCCACCGTCAGGAGCTCGCGCAGCTTGGCCTTGCCGGTCTCGCCATAGAGCGAGAGGCTGATGCCGGAGAGATAGATCCAGTCGAAGCGCGAGAGCCTGTCGAGCATATCGCGATCGGCGCGATCGAACAGCTCGCGCGCCGGCGCGCGGTCGCGCCAATACAGGAAGCTGCGCTCGCCCTTGGCATCGCGCTCGATCATGTACAGGCCGGGCACGCGGCCCTCGACCTGCAGCACCTCCGAGGTGTCGATGCCCTCGGCCTGCCAGGCCGCCAGCATCATCGCACTCAGGGGATCATCGCCGAGCGCCGTCACGTAGGAGGTGGGCACGCCGAGCCGGGCCAGATAGAGCGCGGTGTTGAGCGTGTCGCCGCCGAACCCGCGCCGGAACAGCGAGCCGTCCTCCTGCGCAAACTCCACCATGCACTCTCCGATGCAGGCGACTTTCATCGGCGTCAATCCATCCATCAAAACGTCAAATGAACCTTCATCGACCGGCTGCGATCGCTGGCGAGCTCGAAGGCGGCGACCGCCTGCTCGAATGGCAGCGCAGCCGAGATCAGCGGCTTGACGTCCAGCAGACCCTCGCCCATCAGCCGCAGCGCCAGCTCGAATTCGCGGTCGAACCGGAACGTGCCGCGCAATTGCAGCTCCTTCGTGACCAGCGTGTTGAGCGGCAAGGTCATCTCGCCGCCGAGCCCGAGCTGGACGATGACGCCGCCGGGCCTCATGACGTCGAGCGCGGCCCGCAAGGCGGCCTGGTTGCCGGAGGCCTCGAACAGCACGTCGAACGTGCCCTTCCCGCTCCGCCACGGATCGAGCGCCGACGGCTCCGCCCCGACATTGAACGCATGGCTGGCACCGAGCGTGCGCGCCACCGCCAGCGGCGCATCGGCAATGTCGGTGACCACGATCTCGGCCGCACCGCCGTAGCGCGCCACCAGGATCGACAGCGCGCCGATCGGGCCGCAGCCGGTCACCAGCACGCGCTTGCCGAGCAGCGAGCCGGCCTGATGCGCCGCATGCAGGCAGACCGACAGCGGCTCGGCCATCGCGGCCTCACCGAGCGACAGCGACGGCGCGATCGGCACTGCCTGCGAGGCATCGATGGTGACGAACTCGCGGAAGCCGCCCTGCACGTGGGGATCACGCATCGCGCTGCCCATGAAGCGCATGTCGAGGCATTGGTTGCGCAGCCCCTCGCGGCAATAGCTGCAGCGGCCGCAGGGCAGGCTCGGATTGACGGCGACGCGCGTGCCCTCGGCGAGGCCGGTCACGCCGGCACCGACCGCGGCAACGTGGCCTGCGATCTCATGGCCCAGCGCCATCGGCTGCCTGATGCGCACGGTGCCGAAGCCGCCGTGATGATAGTAATGCAGGTCCGAGCCGCAGATCCCGCCGGCCTCAATCTTGACCCGCACCTCGCCGGGTCCCGGCGCCGGATCGGGAAAGCTGTCGATGCGCAGATCTTTCGGCGCGTGAATGACGACCGCACGCATGGCCGGCCTCCCTGTCTCTTGTCTTCCGCGATCCTACATCGCCGCCAGCATGCCGCCGTCGACATAGATGGTCTGGCCGTTGACATAGGTCGACGCCTCCGAGGCCAGGAAGATCGCGGTGCCGACCAGCTCGTCCGGCCGGCCCCAGCGCTTCGACGGGACGCGCGACATCAGCCAGTTGTTGAAGTCGGGGTTGCTCATCAGCGCCTGGTTCATGTCGGTGAGCATGTAGCCCGGTCCGATTGCATTGGCCTGGATGCCGTGCGCCGCCCATTCGACCGCCATCGCGCGGGTCAGGTTGCGGATGCCGCCCTTCGCCGTGGTGTAGGGCCCGATGGTCGGCCGTGCCAGCTCGCTGCCGAGCGAGCCGATATTGATGATCTTGCCGCTCTTGCGCGGGATCATGCGTTTGGCCGCCTCGCGCCCGATCACGAAGGCGCTGGTGAGGTTGGTCTCGATGACGCGGCGCCACTCATCCGTGGTGAACTCGACCAGCGGCTTGCGGTGCTGGATGCCGGCATTGTTGACGAGGATGTCGATCGCGATCCCCTCGGCGTCGAAGCGCGTGAAGGCGCCGACGACGGCGTCCTCATCGGTCACGTCGAACGGACAGGCCTCTGCCTGATGGCCCGCGGCGCGGAATTCTTCCACGGCAGCCAGGGTACGCGCGGGGTCGGTTCCGTTGATGACGAGCCGCGCCCCCGCCTTGGCAAAACCCTCCGCGATGGCGCGGCCCAGGCCGCGCGAGGAGCCGGTCACCAGCGCGGTCTTGCCGGAGAGATCGAAGAGCGAGGTCGACATTTGTTCAACTCGAATGGGCAAATGCGGGCCGGCATCCTCGGCCACGGGACGCGCGCTGACAAGCGGGTTGTCCGGCACCGGCGGGATCAGACCGGCAAGCGGTTAATGGCCGCCACCGCGGTCATGATCCCGCGGATCTCGGCGAGGCCCTTGAGGCGGCCGACCAGCGGATAGCCCGGATGGGTGCCGCGGCCGATGTCGTCGGCGAGCTCATGGCCGTGGTCGGGCCGGAACGGGATCCGCCAGTCCGGCTCGCCTTCCGCCTTGCGCCGGGCCTGCTCCTTCAGCAAGGTCGTCACGACCGCGACCATGTCGACGTCGCCGCGCAGATGCTCCGCCTCCATGAACGAGCCGTCGAGCATCTTGGTGACGTTGCGCAGGTGCACGAAGCGGATGTGCGGCGCGAACCGCTCGGCGAGCGCCGGGATGTTGTTGTGGCCGCCGGCGCCGAGCGCGCCGGTGCAGAAGGTGAGGCCGTTGGCCTTCGACGGGGCGGCATCGACGATGAACTGCAGATCCTCGGCTGAGGACACCACGCGCGGCAGACCGAACAGGTCACGCGGCGGATCATCGGGATGGACACAGAGGCTGACGCCGCATTCCTCGGCCGTAGGCACCACCTCGCGCAGGAAGCGCGCGTAGTTGGCGCGCAGCTCGGTATGGCCGATGCCGCGATATTTCTCCAGCATGCGGCGCAGACCGGGCACGTCATAGCGGTCATAGGCGCCGGGCAGGCCGGCCATGATGGTCGCGAGCAGCCGGTCCTTGTCGGATTCGGACGCCTGTGCCACCCAGGCCTTGGCGCGGTCGAGCACGTCGGCGGAGAACTCCGCCTCGGCACCGGGCCGCTGCAGGATGTAGCAGTCGAACGCAGCAAGGCGATCCATATCGAAGCGCAGCGCCGTGGCGCCGCCCGGCAGACGGAAGGCGAGCTCGGTGCGGGTCCAGTCCAGCACCGCCATGAAATTGTAGCAGACGGTGGTGACGCCGCAGGCGGCGAGGTTGCGCAGCGACTGGCGGTAGTTGTCGAACAGGGACGTCAGATCGCCCTCGCCCAGCTTGATGGCCTCGGAGACCGGCAGGCTCTCGACCACGCTCCAGCGCAGCCGCAGCGATGAATCGCCTTCAATCACGCCGATGCGCTTGATGATCTCATCGGTGCTCCACACCACGCCGTAGGGGATGTGATGCAGCGCCGTCACGATGCCGGTCGCGCCGGTCTGGCGAACCTGCGGCAAAGTGATGGGATCATCGGGTCCGAACCAGCGCCACGTCTGTTCCATGTCGTCACCTTCCAAAATGAATCACGCGCGCGATCAGCGCCGCCGCCGTGCCCGCGTGCGCGGCTCGGCCTGCGCCATCTCCTCCTGCCGGGCAAAGATGCCGTCGGCGCGGCGAAACACCTCGCGCAGATGCCGGCGCATCGCCGCGACCGCCTGGGCCTCGTTGCAGGCGGCCAGCCCGTCCAGGATCTCCTGATGCTGCGCGATCAGGAGCGGAATATGGCCGGCGTCCTCGATCAGGGTGAGATGCCGGACGCGGTCGAAATGGATCTTGGTCTGGCGGACCACCTGCCAGACATGCGGATGCCGGCTGGTGCGGGCGATGGTCTGATGGAACGCCTCGTCATGGGCGTAGAACTCCGCCGGCGTCGCCGCCGCCTTCTGCTTGTCGATCAGCTCGGTCAGCTCGCGCAGCGCCGTCGCATCGATGTAGCGGACGGCCTCGGCAACCAGCGCGCATTCGAGATGCTCGCGGATGAACTGCGCCTCGCCGAACGCCTCGCGCGACACCGGCGCCACCACGCTGCCGCTCTGCGGATAGATGCGCACGAGGTCGACATCGGCGAGCTTGATCAGCGCCTCGCGCACCGGCGTGCGGCTGACGCCGAGCCGCTCGCACAGGTCGAGCTCGGCCATCGGCGTGCCCGGTGGCAGCGCGCCGGACACGATGTCCTCGAGCAGCCGCTCATAGACCTGGTCGGCGAGCCGCCGGCCGGCCTTGCCGTCCAGTCGCGTCAATGGTGTCAGATCGTCATCCATGACGGCAGTCTACCCGATTCACAGGAAGCCGATCGAGATCCACGGCAGGAACACGATTAAGAGCAGCGCAACGACGAGTGCGGCGAGATGCGGCCAGACGTGGCGGATGACCTCATCCGGCGAGGCGCGGCCGATGGCGCAGGCGAGATAGAAGCCGACACCGAAGGGCGGCGTGAACAGGCCGAGGCCCATCGCGAACACTGCGATGATGGCGTAGTGCACCTCGTGCACGCCCATCATGCGCGCGATTGGGAACAGCAGCGGCCCGAACAGCACCACCGCCGGCACGCCTTCGAGCACGCTGCCGAGCACGACGAAGGCGAGCGCCGAGATCAAGAGGAAGCCCCAGCGGCCGCCGGGCACAGCCACCATGAGGTCCACGAGCTGCTGCGAGAAGCCGGACTGGGTCAGCGCCCAGGCCATGCCGGTCGCAGCCCCCACCACCAGCAGAATCGCGCCGGACAGCGAGGCCGTATCGACCAGGATGGGATACACCCGCTTCCAGTCGAACTGGCGATAGACGAAGATGCCGACCAGCACCGTGTAGATGACGCCGATCGCCGCGACCTCGGTCGCGGTGGCGACGCCCTCGACCACAGCCGAGCGGATCACGATCGGCAGACCGAGACCGGGAATGGAGATCGCAAACAGCCGCAATCGCGTCCTGGCATCGAAACGCTGCGCGCCGCTCATGTCCTCCTTGCGCGTCTGCAGGAAGACGACGACGGAGAGCGCGATCAGGCCGACCACCGCCGGCAGCAGCCCGCCGGTGAACAGCGCCGCGATCGACACGCCCGTCACCGAGCCCACCGTGATCAGCACGATCGAGGGCGGGATCGTCTCCGACATCACAGCGGAGGCGGACAGCAGCGACACCAGGTCGCCTTCCGAGCTGCCACGCTGCTTCATCTCCGGAAACAGCGCCGGCGCCACCGCCGCCATGTCGGCCGCCTTCGCACCGGAGATGCCCGAGACGAGGTACATCGCGCCGAGCAGCACATATTGCAGGCCGCCGCGCAGATGGCCGATGAGCGAAACCAGGAACAGGATCATCGCCCGCGCCAGTCCGGCGATCTCGATCAGCGCGCCGAGCAGCACGAACATCGGCACCGCCAGCAGCACCATGTGCGACATGCCCTCGCTGACCCGGCCGGGAACGATCAGGACCGGCACGGTGGTGCTGAAATGCAGATAGGCCACGGTGGCGAGCAGGAAGGTGAAGGCGATCGGCGTGCCGATCACCATGGCGCTGGCGACGAGCACAAAGAAGAAGATGAACAGATTGTAGTTGCCGAGCTCCTCCAGCACAGGCGCGGCGGCATAGAGCGCCCCTGCACCGGCGAGCACGAGCGCCAGAGCGCCGACGATCTGCATGAGGCTCGCCTGCTGGATCAGCCGGTCGACCGCGGTCAGCAGCATCAGCAGCACGCCGACCAGCATCGCGGCCTCGCGATAGCCTTCGCTGATCTCGAGCACGGGCATCTGGCTGATCAGGTGGCTTTCGAGGTGGTGCCAGGACGGCATCACCAGCGCCACCAGGACGGTGCAGACCAGCATCAGGCCGAGCGCATCGGTGCGCGCCCGCCACGCCGGCGACAGATTGCGGACGAAGGCGGTGAGCCGCATGTGCTCGGCGCGTCGCAATGCGACGACGGCGCCGAGCATCGCCAGCCACACGAACAGCACGGTGGCGAGCTCGTCCGACCAGATCAGCGGCGCATTGAAGACGTAGCGCGCGGCGGTCGCCGCGCCGAGCAGAACGAGTTCGGCGATGACGATCGCCGCAGCCAGCGCCTCGACGGCGCGGCCAAGCAGATGATCGAAGCGCGCGAACGCGCCATGCGACGGCACCGAGGTCGTCGCTGTCATATCAACGGCCATTGCATCCTCCCCGGCTCACACAGGCCGACCGTTTTTTCCACCGATCGCAGCTGAAGTCGAAACTACTCGGGCCTCATGGTTCTCAAGGCGATGCAATTGCATCGCCTGAACGCGTCGCAAGGCCGACGCTCCTCACCATGAGGGGCAGGATCTCGCCGCGAAATCAGCCCTCGTCCTGAGGAGCCTGCCGGAGGCAGGCGTCTCGAAGGACGGTGGCAGGCACGCTGTCGACTACGCGGTCTCTCACGCAAGTCTCACAGCTGACCGACGGATTTCTCCAGCAGCCCCCACGCCTCGGTGCCGAACTTGGTCTTCCATTCGGTGTAGAAGCCGGCGGTGCGCAGCGCATCGCGGAACGGCTTGGTGTCGACCTTGTTGAAGGTCACGCCAGCGGCCTGCATTTCCGCCTGCGCCTTGTCGTTGAAGCTCTGGATGTCCTGGCGCTCCTTGACGGCGGCCTCCGACAGCGCCGCGGTGACGGCGTCGCGGACGTCGGCAGGCATGACATTCCAGCGCGCTGCATTGGCGAAGATGTAGTGGCCGTCCCAGATATGGCCTGATAGCGCGATGTACTTCTGCACCTCGTAGAGCTTGGCGCTCTGGATCAGCGCCAGCGGATTCTCCTGGCCGTCGACGATGCGGGTCTGCAGGGCCGCATAGAGCTCGCCGAAATTGATCGGCGTCGGCGCCGCGCCGAGCGTCTTGAACAGCGTCACCCACAACGGATTGCCGGGCACGCGGATCTTGAAGCCCTTGAGGTCGTCGGGCGAGGCGATCGGCTTCGCACCGGACGTGATGTTGCGATAGCCGTTGTCGAGGCATTTCGGCAGCACGTGCAGGCCGACCTTGGCGAACTCGCGGCGCACATGGTTGCCGAGATCGCCGTCCATCGCCGACCACACCTGGTCGTAGCTCTCGAACGCGAAGGCCACCGCATTGATGCCGCCGATCGGCACCACCGTCTGGTTCACGCCTGACGTCGACATGAAGTCGAGCGCGCCGCTGCGCACCTGCGAGAACATGTCGGGCTCGCTGCCGAGCTGGCTGTTCGGATAGACCTGCAGGTCGACCAGACCATTGCTCTGCTTCTTGATGACCTCCGACGCCTCGATGATGCGGACGACGCCGGGATGGGTGGCGGGGAACGCCGTGCCGTAACGCAGGCGATACTTCGCCGATTGCGCCCGGGCGGGTGCGAACGCCAAGGCCGAGGCTCCCGCGAGCGCGGTGCCGACGAAGCTGCGACGAGACATGGATGTGGGCAAAGACACTGGCAAACCTCCCCTGCCGGCCCGCTGCGGGGGCCTTTGTATGTCATTCCTGTATCTCAAGCCTATAAGGGATACCAAATAGGCTTTCAATAGGAAACTTGTATCCAAGTTCTTGGGTTGCTATACGATGGCAGCCTGCGGTCGAGATTGGCGAGAAGGATGGAGGAACGCGTGAAGAGCCTCGTGGTGGAGCGGCCCGGCCGCCTGTCGATCGAAACGCGCCCCGTTCCCGAGCCTTCGACGGGCGAGGTCCGCATCAAGGTCGAGCGCGCCGGCATCTGCGGCTCCGACATCCACATCCTCCACGGCAGCAACCCGTTCGCGCGCTATCCGCGCGTGATCGGCCATGAATTCTTCGGCAGCATCGACAAGCTCGGCGACGGTGTCAGCGCACGGCTCGGCGCCCGCGTGGTGGTCGATCCCGTCGTTGCCTGCGGCCACTGCTACCCCTGCTCGGTCGGCCGCCCCAATGTCTGCGCCCATCTCGCCGTGCTCGGCGTCCACCGCGACGGCGGCTTTTCCGAATATGCCTGCGTGCCGGCGGCCAACGCGCATCTGCTGCCGGACAGCGTCGACGACGACAAGGCGCCGCTGGTCGAACCGTTCTCGATCGCCGCCAACATTACCGACCACACCCGCGTGTTCGCCTCAGACGTCGCGCTGGTCTACGGCGCCGGGCCGATCGGGCTGACCGTGATCCAGGTGCTCAAGCACGTCTACGGCGTGAAGCAGCTGATCGTCACCGACCGCATCGATGCCCGGCTCGAAGCGGCGCGGCACAACGGCGCCGACCGCGTCATCAACACCGCCAGGACCGCCCTGCCCGAGGCCCTCGCCGCGGCCGATGTGACGCCGACCTTGATTATCGATGCCGCCTGCCATCCCGCCATTCTCGCCGAGGCCATCGAGATCGCCTCGCCTGCCGCACGCATCGGCCTGCTCGGCTTCTCGGCCGAGCCGTCGACGATCGTGCAGCAGAAGGTCACCGCGAAGGAGCTCGCGATCCACGCTTCCAGGCTCAACAGCGGCAAGTTCGCCAAGGTCATCGACTGGTTCGCCAGTGGCGCGCTGCAGCCGGAGCGGCTGATCACCCACCGCTTCGGGCTCGGCGCCTACGCGACCGCCTTCGACACCTTCGAGCACAACCAGACCGAATGCTGCAAAGTGCAGCTGATCTTCTGAAGTCCCGGCATGGATCGTCTCAGCCCCGCAACGCTTCCCCGCCTGCCCGCCGGCATCATCAAGCCGGATTACGACCGCGCAGCAATCACAACCGGTATCGTCCATCTCGGCCTCGGCGCGTTCCATCGCGGGCATCAGGCGGTCTACACCGATGCGCTGCTCAAGCACGATCCGCGCTGGGGCATCCTCGGCGTCTCCCTGCGCTCGCCGGACACCCGCGATGCGCTGGCACCGCAAGGCGGGCTCTACAGCGTGACGGCGAGCGACGGCGCCGGCCGGCAGCGCCGCATCATTGGCGCACTCACCGGCCTTGCGGTTGCGCCCGAGGATCCGGCGGCCCTTCTGGCACGCCTCGCCGATCCCGCCATACGCATCCTCTCGACCACCGTCACCGAGAAGGGCTACAGCCACGATCCGGCGACCGGCGCGTTGCGCGTCGACGATCCCGACATCTTGCACGACAGTCTCAACCTCGGCCATCCCCGCAGCACGCTCGCCTTCATCGTCGGCGGCCTGCAACTGCGGCGACAGCGCGGCCTGCAGCCCTACACGGTGCTCGCCTGCGACAACCTTCCGGCCAATGGCCACACCTTGCGCGGTCTGGTGATCGCCTTCGCCGGGCTGGTCGATCGCGATCTCGCCGCGTGGATCACGGACAACATCCGCTTTCCCTCGACGATGGTCGATCGCATCGTGCCTGCCACCACCGATGCCGACCGCGCCGACGTCGGCGCCGCGCTCGGCCTCGATGATGCATGGCCCATCGTCACCGAGCCGTTCAGCCAATGGGTGATCGAGGATGATTTCGCCGGCGCGCGCCCCGCCTGGGACGTCAGCGGCGCACAGTTCGTGCGCGACGTCGCCCCATTCGAGCTGATGAAGCTGCGGCTGCTCAACGGCGCGCACTCGACAATCGCCTATCTCGGCTATCTCATGGGCTGCGAGACCGTCGCCGCGGCCATGGCCGAGCCCGAGCTGGCCGGCCTCGTCGAGGACATGATGCGCGAGGAGGTGACGCCGACGCTGCCCGCGCTCGGAGGCTTCGACGTCGCAGCCTATCGCGCCGCGCTGCTGCAGCGCTTCCGCAATCCCGCGCTCAAGCACAAGACCGCGCAGATCGCGATGGATGGTTCGCAGAAGCTGCCGCAGCGTCTGCTCGGCACCATCGGCGACCGCCTCGCCCGCGGCCTTCCCATCACCCGGCTTGCGCTCGCCGTCGCCGGGTGGATCCGCTACGTCAGCGGCACGGACGAGCACGGCCAGCCGATCGCGCTGCGCGATCCGCTGGCGGCGCAGTTGCGCGCGCTCGCCGACGAGGCCGGCCCGGTCGCCAGCCGGCTCACGCCGGCGCTGCTGTCGCTCACCTCGGTGTTCGGCAGCGAGCTGCCACGAGACCCGCGCTTCGAGCTCGCAATCGAAACGGCCCTGGACGATCTGTTCCAGAAGGGTACCCGTGCCACGGTGGCGGAGACGCGACGGGCCGCCCGCTGAACATCGGCTTGGACGCAGCTCCGGCTCCGGCGACCGCCGACATCAGCCGCCTGGCAGCAGCTTGCCGGGATTCATCAGGCCGTGCGGATCGAGCGTGCGCTTCAGTTGCCGCATCAGCTCCAGCTCGAGCGGCGGCTTGCACAGCGGCATCTCTGCCGTGCGGAGCTGGCCGATGCCGTGCTCGGCGCTGATCGAGCCGCGGCGGCGGGTGATTTCGTCATGGACCAGGCGGGTGATGCGCGGACCGTGCCGATAGAACTCGTCTTCGCTCATGTCGAGCGGGCGCATCAGATTGTAGTGCAGATTGCCGTCGCCGAGATGGCCGAACACCATCGGACGGATGCCGGTCAGCGCCGCGCCGACCGCAGCGTCCATGACCGTGACGAAATCGGCGATCTCGGCGACGGGCACCGAGATGTCGTGCTTGAGCGCCCTGCCTTCGCGGACCAGAGCCTCGGAGACGCTCTCGCGCACCCGCCAGAACGCCTTGGCCTGGGTGCCGTCCTGGGCGACGACGGCGTCGGAGGCGAGCCCTTCCGTCATCGCGGCGGCCAGCGTGGTTTCGAGCCGTGCGGTCAGCGCGGCTTCCTCGCCGATATCGCTCAGCTCGATCAGGACAGCAGCCTCGGGAAGTGCAGCGAACGGCAGCCGTATATCCGGCATCTGGCGCAGGATCATCTCGAGCGTTGCCGAGGTCAGGAACTCGAATGCGGTGAGGCGATCGCCACAACGCGCGCGCGATAGCCGCAGCAGGTTCAGCGCGGCGGCCGCATCGGCGACCGCGACGAACGCGGTGGCCCGTGCGGTCGGCCGCGGAAACAGCTTCAACACGGCGCCGGTGATGACCCCCAGCGTGCCTTCGGAGCCGATGAAGAGATCGCGCAGCGCATAGCCGGTGTTGTCCTTGCGCAAGGCGCGCAGGCCGTCCCAGATGCGGCCATCCGGCAGCACCACTTCGAGCCCCAGCGTCAGCTCGCGCATCACGCCATAGCGCAGCACGGCGACGCCGCCGGCATTCGCGGCGAGATTGCCGCCGACGGTGCAACTGCCCTCCGAGCCGAGGCTGAGCGGAAAGAACAGGCCGGCCTCGCGCGCCGCGTCCTGCACCCTCGCCAGCACGATGCCGGCGTCGACGACGATGGTCTGACCGACGGGATCCACCGCGCGGATGCGGTTCATCCGCGACAGGGACAGCACGATCGCCCGGCCGCCCGCATCCGGAGTCGCGCCGCCCGACAGGCTGGTGTGTCCGCCCTGCGGCACGACGGCCACGCGGGCGGCGGCGCAGGCCTCCATCACCGCCGCGACCTCGTCCGTCGATCCCGGCCGAACCACCGCCAGCGTGGCCCCGTGATACTTGCCGAGCCAGTCGTGCAGATAAGGCGCCTGATCCTCGGCTGCGACGAGAACATGCGCGACACCGACGAGGCGTTGCAGGCGTTCGATCAGTTCGGTCATGACGCGCGCTTCGATGACTCCGGAAGCTGCACTTGCGATGCGCACAAACTAACAGGACAGTGCCTCTCGTCCCCAATACCGAGTTGTCCGCCACCCATAATCGAATGTTATGGGCGGCTCAGACGGACGCGAAAGCCGCCGGCGGGGCGATATGCGGGACGGCGTCGACCAGCTCGCGCGTGTAGTCGGTCTGCGGATTGGCGAACAGCGCCCGGCTCTCGCCCTGCTCGATGATGAGACCTGTGCGCAGCACGATGGTGCGGTCGCACATCATGCGCACGACGTTGAGATCGTGGCTCACGAACAGGAAGGCGAGGTTGTCCTCGCGCCGCAGCCGGTTCAGGAGCTGCAGCACCACGGCCTGCACGGAGACGTCGAGCGCCGCGGTCGGCTCGTCCAGCACCAGCAGCCGCGGCTTGCAGGCAATGGCGCGGGCGATGCCGACGCGCGCCTTCTGCCCACCGGAGAGCTGATGCGGAAAGCGCGACAACAGCTCGCGCGGCAGGCCGACGCGATCGGCGCATTCCTCGACGCGCTGACGCAGTCTGTCGCCCGAGCGCATGTTCATCAGCCGCAGCAGCGGATGGGCGATGCAGTCGAACGCCGTGTAGCGCGGATTGAGGCTGTCGTTCGGATCCTGGAAGACGATCTGGATGTCCTTGCGCAGCTCGCTCGCGTGAAAGTCGCGAGCCGGAATCTGGCCGATCGCCTGGCCGTCGAACAGGATCTCGCCGGCGCTGGGGTCGATCAGACGGCAGATCATGCGTGAGGTCGTGCTCTTGCCGGAACCGCTCTCGCCGACGAGACCGACGCTCTCGCCGCCGCGCATGGTCATCGAGAAGTCGGCGACGCCGACCGTACCGTCGTCGAATCGCTTGCTGACGCCCTTGACGTCGAGCAGGAGCGGCGTGCCGTGAGGCAGCGGCGGCAGCTCCGTCACAGCGACCAGCGGAATTTTTTCGCCGTCCGGCACCAGATCCTCGATACGCGAGGTTGCCGTCGGCGACGCCGCGACGAGGCGCTTGGTGTAGGGATGCTGCGGCCGGCGGAACAGTGTCAGCGGCGCGGCCTCCTCGACCAGCCTGCCCTGCTCCATCACGACCACGCGCGCGCAATAGCGCGCGGCAAGCCCGAGATCATGCGTGATCAGGATCGTCGCCATGCCGCGATCGCCGGCGATCTTCGCAAGAAGATCCATGACCACCTTCTGCGTGGTGACGTCGAGGCCAGTGGTCGGCTCGTCCGCGATCAGCAGCTGCGGGCTGCAGGAGATCGCGATTGCGATCATCACCCGCTGGCACATGCCGCCGGAGAGTTCGTGCGGATAGGCGCCCATGCGGCGCTCAGGATCGCGGATCTGCACGGCCTTCAGCAGCGACAAGGCCTCCGCATGCGCCTCCTGCCGCGACAGCCGTCGATGGGCGAGGATCGCATCCGCGATCTGCTGGCCGACGGTGCGGATCGGGTTGAGCGCGGCACGCGGATTCTGGAAGATCATCGCCATGGCCGCGCCGTGCAGGCTGCGCAGATCGGCACCGCCGGCGCGGGTGACGTCCTGGCCCTTGAAGCGGATGCAGCCATCGGTGATGCGGCCGGCCTTGTCGAGCAGATGGGTGATGGCAAAGCCGGTCACCGATTTGCCGGAGCCGCTCTCGCCGACGAGACCCAGCATCTCGCCCGGCTGGAGCGACAGCGACACGCCGCGCACCGCCTCGACGAGCCCACGACGGGTCGAGAAGGTCACTTTGAGATTCTCGACCTCGAGCAGCGGCTTGGAAATATCAGGCGCCGTCACGTCCGCATCCTCGGATGCGCCCCAGCTATTTGTGTTCTGACGAGACATCATGTGCGCATCCGGGGATCCAGGATGTCGCGCAGGCCGTCGCCGAGCAGATTGAAGCACAGCACCGCTGTCATCAGCGCGAAGCCGGGAAACGCCACCAGCCACCAGCGCCCGGTGGAGATGAAGCGGGCGCCCTCGGCGACCATGATGCCCCATTCCGGCGTCGGCGGCTTGACGCCGAGGCCGATGAAGGAGAGGCCCGCGGCATTGAGGATCGCCCAGCCGAGATTGAGCGACATCTGCACCGCCATCGCCGGCAGCACGTTCGGCAACAGGAAGCGCAGCACGACAGCAACATGGCTCTCGCCACAGGCACGCGCGGCCTCGACCCAGCCGAGATTGCGGCGGATGTTCACCTCGGCGCGGGCGAAGCGGATGTAGAACGGCAGGTTGATGATCGCGGTCGCGATCACGATGTTCTCGACCCGGTTGCCGAGCGCCGCGACCATCGCCATCGCCAGCACGAACAGCGGAAACGCCATCAGCACGTCGACGAAGCGGCCGACCGCCTTGTCGAGCCGGCCGCCGGCATAGCCGCACAGCGCACCGATGACGGAGCCGAGCGCAAAGGACACCGCGACCGCCGTCACAGCGATCATGAGGTCGAGCCGGCTCGCGACGATCAGGCGGCTGAGCACGTCGCGGCCGAGCTGGTCGGTGCCGAACCAGTGCGCGGAGCTCGGCGGCTGTAACGCGGCAGAGACCTCGGACGCAACGGGATCGTAAGGCGCCAGCCACGGCGCAAAGACCGCGATCAGCGCCAGCAGCAGCGCGCCGCTAGCCGCGACGGCGGTGACCGGATTGCCGCGCAGCACGAAGGCCGTGTGGCGCAGGGTCGAGGAGGTCTCTATCGTGCTCATGCTCACGCCACCGTCGCCCTGGGATCGGCGATGCCATAGAGCACATCGACCAGGAGATTGACGATCACGAAGATCGTCGCCATCAGCAGCACGAAGCCCTGTACCGGCGCGTAGTCGGAGACCAGCAGCGCATCGAGCGCGTAGGAAGCGACGCCGGGCCAGGAGAACACCTTCTCCACCAGCACGTTCGCGCCCAGCATGGTCGAGAACACGATGCCGGCGATGGTGATGACGGGAAGGATCGCGTTCCTCAAGGCATAGGTGACGACGATGCGCCACCACGACAGCCCGACCGAGCGCGCGGTGCGGACGAAATCGCTGCCGAGCGAGACCAGCATCGAGGCCCGCGTGATGCGCGCCAGCGGCGCGATCACGAACAACGCCATGGTCAGCGCCGGCAGCATCAGCTGCCGCGCCGCCGCCCACCAGCCCTCGACATCGCCTGCGAGCAGGAAGTCGATGATCAGGAAGCCGGTGCGCGATGGCGGCATCGTGGTGAAGATATCGATCCGCCCTGTCGGATCCGGCGCGAAACCGAGCAGATAATAGAACACGTAGATCAGCAGGAGCCCGGAGACGAAGGTCGGCACGCAGACGCCGAACGAACAAAATAGCCGGACGCCGTGATCGACCAGCGAGCCCGGCCGCAGCGCAGCCAGCACGCCGAGCGGCACCGCCGAGACCAGCGCGATCAGCAGCGCCGTCAAGGTCAGCTCCAGCGAGGCCGGCAGTCGCTCCTTGAGATCCTTGGCGACCGGCTGCCCGGTCATCATCGAGCGGCCGAGGTTGCCGCGACCGACATCATAGAGGTAGATCGCGAGCTGATTCGGCAGCGGCTTGTCGAGCCCGAGCTGCCGGCGGATGACCTCGATCTCCTCCTGGCCGGCATTGGGGCCGGAGGCAAAGAACACGGCCGGATCCCCCGGCAGCACGCGCATCAAGAGGAAGGTGAAGACCAGGACACCGAACAGTGCCGGCAGCGACGAGACGAAACGCCGTCCCGCCCGCAGCAATGTTGCGCCGATCGTGCCCATGGTCCTCAGCCGTCCCGGTTACTTGCGGCTCAGGTTACGATAATCGACCTGTCGCGTGAACTGGTAGACGTAGCCGTCCACCGTCGGCTGCATCACCGCATCCTGCGCCGCCTGCCAGATCGGGATCTGGAACATCTGGTCGAAATGGATCGCGTTGAGCGCCTTGCCCTGCTCCTCGTATTTCGCCTTGTCGGCCTCGAAGCGCGCCTCCTGCGCGATCTTCTCCAATTCGGCATTGTCGGTCGAGGAATAGTTCCAGCGCTGCTTGCCGGTGTAGAAGTTGCGGTAGAAATAGTCCGTCGAGGGCAGCCAGGCGACGATGCCCTCGGTGAAGAACGGCAGCTTCTTCTCGTTGATCGCGGTCGACATCTGCGCGTCCGGCAGCTTCTGGATGTCGACCTTGATGCCGATCTTGGCGAGCTGCTCCTTCACCAGCGCCGCCATCGGCTCGGCGGTCGCGGCCTGGCCGACATTGAAACTGAAGGTGGTCGAGAAGCCGTCGGGCATGCCGGCGTCCTTCAGATAGGCCTTGGCCTTCTCCAGGTCGAGCTTGATCGGCTGCGGGATCGGATAGCCGCCGCTCGGCGGCTTGCCGTCGGCCCAGGTCGCGCCATAGAGCGGCGCGCCGCGGCTGAACAGCGCGGCCTTGAACATGTCGTCATAAGGCAGCGCATAGGCGATCGCGCGGCGCACATTGACGTTGTCGAACGGCGGAATGGTGTTGTTCATCGAGATGAAGGTCACCGCATTATACTGCGGCGTCGAGATCACCTTCAGCTTGCCCTTGCCCTCCAACGACTGCACGTCGCTGGCCTGCAGGTCGATCACGAGATCGGCGTCTCCGCGCTCGACGAGGTTGGCGCGCGTCGCCGGCTCCGGCACCGACTGGATGATCAGGCGCTTGAATGCTGCCGGCTTGTCCGGCGTGCCGCGATTCCAGGCCTCGTTGCGCTTGGCGATCACCTGCTCGCCGGGCTTGAAGGTCTCGACGATGTAGGCGCCGCTGCCGGCCGCATTCTCCTTGGTCCAGTTCAGCGCCCACGGATCTTCGGCCGTCGCATGCGCCTTTGCGAGCTTGGAGTTGATGATGATCGGGTAGACGGTCGCGAGATTCGGCAGTGCCAGCTTGTCCGGCTTCGGCAAGGTCACCTCGAACGTCAGGGGATCGATGACCTTGAACTGATCGGCCGACGTCAGCGACCCCGTCAGCAATTGCGCCTTGCCGAGGATCGGCGCGGTGACGCAGCGGTCGAGCGACCATTTGACGTCCTCGGCGGTGACCGGCGAGCCGTCCTGGAACTTCGCATCAGGGCGCAGCTTGAAGGTGATCTTCAGACCGTCGGCGCTGACAGAATAGGATTCGGCGAGCTCGCCGGTGATCGTGTCGAGATCGAACACCCACTTACCATTGAGCTGCTTGCGGCCGAACGACACCAGCCGGTCGTAGCTCGACATCGACAGCGCGAAGGCCTCGCGCGTCGAGCCCGGAATGTTCGGATCGAGCGTGTTGACGGTGGCGCCGGTGACGTAGCGCAGAGTCTCGGCGCGGCTCTGCGCATGCACCGACGGCGCAGCCAGCATCACCGCGAGCAACGCGGTCGCCGCGAACAACGAACGTTTGGACATCTCGAAACTCATCGCCCCTGTTCCCTCATTGGTCTCAAAATCCGGCACTGAAATCGCGCGTCGGCGGAGATCCGCGACGCGCTACCATGAGATCGACGCACAAGATCGACTCTCAGCATCGACGCTCAACAGCAAATCACGTGCCACGGCGCACCGTCGCCTGCTTCACATCATAGGCCCGGAAGTTCGCCCAATGCTTGTCGATATCAGCCGTGAACAGCCCACGCGTCAAACCATGCACGAGCTTCGGCACTGCGGTCGTCATTGCGTTGATCGACGATCCCGACGCGCCGAAGCTCATCGTCGAGGCGATGGCGAACACGTGAATGTTGCCGATCCACGGCGTCTCTCCCGCGTTGCGCTCGCACAGCGCATAGTCGTCTGCAAGATAAGGGAAGGCGCCGAGCCGATCGTTGCGTTCGCTCGCATCGGGCGTGTAGCGGTCAGACCAGCGCGCGATGTTGGCCGCGAAGCGCCGCAGCTCCGGCCGCTTTGCGAAGTCCATCGAGATGCCGGTTGCGCTGATCACGAAGTCCGCCGTGATCTCGCCCTTCGCTGTCTGCAGCACGACGCCGTCGGCCGTCTCGCGCGCGCCCGTGACCGGCGCGCCTTCTTGCAGGCGGAACGCCGCGTGGCGGGCGCAGCGATCATAAGTGTGCTGCGGAAAACCTTCGCGCAGTTCCAGGACTGCGCGCATGAAGCGCCAGCGCCAGGCATCGTCGAGCTCGGAGAAGTGCCTGAGAAAGCCGCGGAACGTCAGCCAGCGATAGGGCTGGATCAGCTGGATTTCCGCGCGGCGGCATAGCAGATCGACGCGCGCCGCACCGGCTTCGAGTGCAGCCGCCGCATTGTCGAACGCCGAGGCACCGGCGCCGATCACGGCGACGCGGCGGCCGCGCAGGCTGTCGAAATCGATCTCGGCGCCGGAATGGGCGCCGCGCGTGGCGGGCAGATGGCGCAGCGGCTCCGGAATGCTCCAGTCGCCCATCCCCTCCTGCCCGGTCGCCAGCACGATCTTGCGGGCATGGATCGTCGTCTCACCATCCTTGCTGCGCACGGTCGCCTGCAGCAGTCCGTCAGCGGCGGGTGCGATATCGACGACGTCGCAGCCGTTGCGCACGGGAAGGTCGAGCACCTCGCGATACCAGGCGAGATAGTCTGCCCAATATTCGCGCGGAATCAGATCAAGATTGCGCCAGCTCTCGCCGCCGAACTTCGCCTCGTGCCACGCCTGATAGGTCAGACAAGGTATGTCGAGATCGGGTCCGGTGAAGTCTTTCGGGCTGCGCAGGGTCGGCATGCGCGCATAGCTGAGCCACGGTCCTTCGCGGCCTGCCTCAGCCTTGTCGAGCACGAGAATGTTGCCGACGCGGGAGCGCAGCAGCGCGAAGGCGGTCGCGAGACCCGATTGCCCGCCCCCGACGATCAGCACATCGAACGCAGGTCCGCCATCGGGACCGGTGACAGGCGTCAGCCATGGCATGCTGGGATGCGCGATCCTGGCAAGATCGCTGCGAACCTGGGCCGTCAGCGCGGCAAGACCGTCGCTCATGCCGGCCACCGGATGAAACACGCGCAATCGCGATCGGAACGCTCGCTGTCGCTCACGCTCTCTCCATCAGTCATGTCACCCGGCACGCGAAGCTTAGCAAAGCAGGTCTGGGACCGACCATACCGATTTGTCCGCCGCCCATAACAGCTTGTTATGGGGCGGCAGCCGCGGCTAGAGTCGACAGCCATCCACAGCGAGACAAGAGGTCGCATGCCGCTCAATCTGCGCCAGATCGAGGTGTTCCGCGCGATCATGATGACAGGCTCGATCAGCGGCGCTGCGCGGCTGCTCTCGGTATCGCAGCCCGCGATCAGCCGGCTGCTGGCCTATACCGAGGATGGCCTCAAGCTCAAGCTGTTCGAGCGCATCAGCGGCCGGGTGCAGCCGACGCCGGAGGCCAAGCGGTTATTCGCCGAGGTCGAGCACGTCCATCGCGGCGTCGCGCGCATCAACGACCTCGCCGACGAACTGCGCGCCGGCGGCACCGGCACCATCCGCGTGGTGGCGAGCCCGAGCGCGGGCCACGGCATGCTGCCGGAGGCACTGTCGCGGCTGCGCGGCCGCTTTCCAGATCTGCGCGTCGAGTTCGAATCGTTGACCCTGCTGGAGATCGTCGGCCGCGTCGGCACAGCCCGCGCCGATCTCGGCATCACTGTGCTGCCGGTCGACGAGCCGACAGTCGCGGTAGAGACGATCGCGGAGGGCGCGCTACACGTGATCATGCCGGCCGACCATGCCCTGACGAGGCTGCGCAGCATCAGGCCGAAGGACATGCTGCCCTATCCGCTGGTCGGCTTCGGCCCGCAGACGCCTTATGGTCACATCGTCACGTCGGCCCTGGCCGGCGGCCCGGAGCCAGCCACGATCGTGCGCTACACGCCCGACGCCTGCGCCATGGTGCGCGCCGGCGCCGGCCTCGCCGTCGTCGACGAGTTCGTGCTGCGCGGCCGCGCCTGGCCCGACCTGATCGCGCGGCCGCTGGCGCCCAAGACGCCGATGCGGGCCTATCTGCTGACGCCTCGGTTCGAGCCGCTGTCGCGCAACGCAGCCGCGCTCGCGGATATTTTGCGAGGGCGGGATCGCAAGCCTGTGGCTACGAAGCGTTGAGTTACGCCGCGAGCCAGCCGCCATCCACCGGCAGCACGATGCCTGTGGTGAACGACGCCTCGTCGCTCGCCAAGAATAACGCGGCGGCGGCGACCTCGTCGGCCGCGCCGAACCGCTTCATGGCATGGCGCTGGCGCGAGGCCTCGCGCACCGGCTCGGGATCGGCGTGGCGCGCGAAGCTCCGACGCAGCAGCGGCGTGTCGATCGCGCCGGGGGCCAGTGCGTTGACGCGGATGCCATCGGTGGCGAAGTCCACCGCCATGGTGCGGGTCAGGCTGATGATCGCGCCCTTGGCGGCGATATAGGCGCTATTGCCCTTGCCGCCGGCGACCGCGAGCTGCGATGCGACGGTGATGATCGAGCCGGCCTTCTGCTTCTGCATGATCGGCACCGCGACCTTGGCCCACAGCCAGGTGCCGCCGACGTTGGCTCGGAACACCGCATCCCAATCCGCCGGATCGGTCGTGACGACGGTGCCGCCACAGGAAAAACCGGCCGCGGTCATCAGCACGTCCAGCCGGCGGCGCGCGGCGGCCACGCTCTCGATGGTTGCCTTGGCAAAGTCGGCGTCGCCGACATCGCCGACATGGACGCTGCCGTCGCCGCCCGCATTGCGCACCAGCGCCAGTGTCTCCTCGGCGCCTGCAGCATCGCGATCGACCAACGCGAGGAACGCACCTTCGCGCGCGAACATCACGGCACTGGCGCGGCCGATGCCGGAGCCGCCGCCGGTGATGACGGCGACCTTGGCCTTGAGCCTCATCTCAGTCTCTCCCGTACTGATCGAACCAGCGGCCGAAATGCTCGGCGGAAGCCGCGCAGTCGAAGCGCGCGCGCCAGCCGAACTCCTCGGCCAGCCGCGTCGTCGACAGCCGGCCGCGATTGGGCGCGAACACCGGCACCGTCGGCGTTTCCCCCTGCTCCTTGAGCCGGCAGGTGAATCCAGCTCGACCGGTCGCGAAGGCGCGGCCCCAGGTTTCGGCTGTGAACGTCGCCGCGTTGGAGATGTTGTAGAGCGCGTGCTGCGGCTTCTCAGCCTCCAACAGCAGACAGACAGCATCCGCGACGTCGACCGCGTAAACCCAGTCCTTGTCGCCCGGCTCGCTCAGCAGCGCAGGCTCGTTGCGCGCGCAGCAGGCGGCGATGAGCGCCTGCGGCGAGGGCGTGTCGCGCACGCCGCCGCCGCGCTCGAACGGGCCGAACACGGCGGACAGGCGCACGCTGATGACATCCGTCTTCCACAGATCGCTCAGCCGCGCGGCGACGCGCTCGGAGGCGAACTTGCTGATCGCATAGAGCGACACCGGCTCGCACGGCGTCGTCTCCTCCAGCACGGCAAAGCGCTGACCGCTCGCGCCATAGGACGCCGCCGAGGACAGGTTGATGACCCGGCGGATGCCGCTGCCGCGCGCCGCCCGCAGGATCGGCACCTGCGCCAGCAGATTGACCGCGAGGATGCGCTCGGGGTCGGCTGCATCGCGCTCGGCGCCCGCGGTGATCGCGGCGCCCATCACGACGGCATCGCAGCCATTGCCGATCGCGGCCGCCACAGCGCTCGCATCGGTGACGTCGCCCTGCACCAGGTGCAGACGCTCGCGATAGGGTTCAAACGCACGCTGCGCCGCCGCGGGCAGACCTGTTGCGTCGAAGATCGTCACGGCATGGCCGCGCTCCAGCAGGCCTTGCGCGATGTTGAGGCCGACGAAGCCGGCCCCGCCGAAGATCAGGACATGCATGCGAAAGACGCCTCCCCGAGGGCCTCATGGTTCGAGACGGCTGCTGACGCAGCCTCCTCACCATGAGGGGACACGGCTCGCGCGCCGCGAACCTCGCCCTCGCTCCTCATGCTGAGGAGGGCGCGTAGCGCCCGTCTCGAAGCACGAGGCCACCGGCCGACGTGTGCTCGCGCCCTCACAGCAGCGTCGCCCCGAAATTCTGCTCCGGGTCCATGTCCGCCACCAGTCGTCCCGTCGGCTTCGCCGCCTCGCCGCCGCTGCGAGCGAGGAACTGGCCCGAGCCGGGCTGCACCGAGACCTTGCCGCCATCGACGATCACCCGGCCACGCGACAGCACGGTCACCGGCCAGCCCTGCACGCTGCGTCCGGCGAACGGCGTGTAGCCGGCGAGGTCGTGCATCGCGGCATCCGTGATCGTGACGCGCTTGTCCGGATCCCACAGCGCGATATCGGCATCGGCCCCGATCGCGATCGCCCCCTTGCGCGGATGCAGATTGTAAATCTTCGCCGGCGCCGTCGCCGTCAGCTCGACGAACTTGTTGAGGCCGAGCCGGCCCTTCGACACCATCGCGTCGAACAGCAGCGGCAGCCGCAGCTCGAGGCCCGGCAGCCCGTTGGCGATCTGCTTGAAGTTCGGGCTCGGACCGGCGCGCAGCTTGCCGGTTTCGTCGAAGCGATACGGCGCGTGGTCCGACGAGATCGTCTGCAAATCGCCGAGCGCCAGCGCCTGCCACAGCGCCTCCTGGTCGGGCGCGCGGCGCGGCGGCGGGCTGCACATCCACTTCGCGCCATCGATGCCAGGCTTGTCGAGATCATCAGCCGTCATGAACAGATATTGCGGGCAGGTTTCCGCGAACACCTTCAGCCCCTGCCCGCGCGCGTCGCGGATCACCTTGGCGCCTTCCGCGGTCGAGACGTGGAAGATCATGATCGGCTGATCGACCAGCGCCGCCATGCCGATCAGGCGGTTGAACGCCTCGGCCTCGGAGAAGCGCGCATGGCTGATGGCGTGGTATTTCGGCGCGGTGTAGCCGCGCGCCAGCAGCCGCTTCACCATCCATGAGATGATGCCGTGGTTCTCGGCATGCGCGCACAGCATCGCGCCGCCCTCGCGCGCGGCGACGAGAATGTCGAGCAGCGGCTCGTCGTCGATCTTGAGCCGGTCATAGGTCATGAAGATCTTGATCGAACCGTGCCCCTGCCGGATCAGCGCCGGCAGGTCGCGCTCCAAGGTCTCCTTGGTCGGATCGGCAATGATCATGTGGAACGCGTAGTCGATCACCGCGCCCTTGCGTGCCAGCGCGTGATAGTCCTCGAGCACCTGCGGCAGCTGCATACCGACATGCTGCGCGGCGAACGAGATCACGCTGGTGGTGCCGCCGAACGCGGCGGAGGTCGTCGCGCTCTCGAACGTGTCGGCATTGACGATGCCGGCAGCCGAGAGCTGCTCGATGTGGCAATGGCTGTCGACGCCGCCGGGCAGCACATATTTGCCGCGCGCATCGATCTCGCGCCTGGCGGGCCCGAGCCCGCGGCCGATCGCCGCGATCGTCTCGCCTGATACGGCGACATCGGCCTCGAACGTATCCGTGGTGGTGGCGACGCGCCCGCCCCGGATGATCAGGTCATAGGCCGGCTCGGTCATCGCGATCTCCTAGTTCTGTCAAATGGAACGCCGTCGACGCGAGATGGCCGCATCGGCCCCATTGCGTCAGCCGTGGCATAGTGATTGCCTGTCACGCGCCGTCAACACTGAAGAAGCAGGTAGCTCCCATGTCCCGCCCGCGCATCACCGTGATCAACCCGAACTCCAACCAGGTGGTCACCGACGGTCTCGCGGCGGCGCTCAAGCCGCTGATGTTCGCGGAGGGGCCCGAGATCGTCTGCGAGACACTGAAGGAAGGCCCCTACGGCATCGAGAGCCAGAAGGACGCGGACAGCGTCACTCTGCCGCTGCGACGCTTCGTCGAGGGCGACAACGCCTCCAGCGCCTTCGTGATCGCCTGCTACAGCGACCCTGGGCTGCATGTCTGCCGCGAGGCCACGGCACGGCCGGTGCTCGGCATCGCCGAATGCGGCGTGCTCACCGCGCTGACCCGCGCCGATACGTTCGGCGTGCTCGCCATCGCGCAGCGCTCGATCCGCCGCCACATCCGCTATCTCCGCCAGATGGGGCTGATGGACCGCCTCGCCGCCGAGCGTCCGCTCGACATGACGGTGGCCGAGACGGCATCTGGTGAAGGCACCTTGGCGAAGATGATCGCGGTCGGCCGCGCGCTGAAGGAGGAGGACGGCGCCGGCGCCATCGTGATGGGCTGCGCCGGCATGGCGCGGCATCGCAAGAACCTGGAGGACGCGCTGGGCATCCCGGTGATCGATCCGACCCAGGCTGCGGTGACCATGGCTCTGGGCGCGGTGGCGTTTGCCAGCTGAGCGCATTGTTTGGTGGCAACACTCGCGCGGCGACCTCGGCGCACCTCGCCCCGCTTGCGGGGAGAGGTCGGATTGCATCGTCAGATGCAATCCGGGTGAGGGGGACTCTCCGCACGGTCGGTGCGCGTGGCTGCCCCTCACCCCAACCCTCTCCTCGTAAGAACGGGGAGAGGGAGCGCACCGAGATCCGCGCGAGGATTTCGCCTACAAACTACAACATTGGGTCACTCCGGCGGCACTGCGCCGGTGCGGCTGGTGATGAGCCCGTAATGCTCGACCCGGCGATGCCGCCCGAAGTCGAAGATCGTCTCCTTGCCGAACCGTGTCGCATCGAGATCGCAAGGTACGACCAGCACCTCGTCGCCCTCCGTCAGCGCTTCCGCGACGATCTCGCCGTCGGGATTGACGATCAGGCTGCCGCCGATCAGGTGATGACCGTCCTCGACGCCAGCCTTCGCGACCGCCACGACCCAGCACGAGTTCTGATAGGCGCCGGCCTGCGCGGACAGCCGGTTGTGGAACAGGCGCTGCTTCAGTCCCTCCGCTGACTTCAGCGAATTCACCGACGGCGTGTTGTAGCCGATCAGCACCAGTTCGACGTCCTGCAGGCCCATGACCCGATAAGTCTCCGGCCAGCGGCGGTCGTTGCAGATCGCCATACCGATGATGCCGCCGAGATTGCGCCAGACGGGAAAGCCGAGATCGCCCGGCTCGAAATAGCGCTTCTCCAGATGCTGGTGGCTGCGCTCCGGTTCGAACTCCTCGTGGCCTGGCAGATGTACCTTGCGATACTTGCCGACGATGTTGCCGGCGCGGTCGGTGAGAACTGCCGTGTTGTAGTGATGCCCATCCGGCGTCAGCTCGGCATAGCCGAGATACATCGCGATGCCGTGCTGCGCTGCGCGGTCGAACAGCGGCTGCACCGCGGCGTTGGGCATCTCGCGCTCGAACCAGGCATCGACATCGGCCTGATCCTCCATGTACCAGCGCGGAAAGAACGTGGTGAGCGCCAGCTCCGGATAGACGATGAGATCAGCGCCCCTGCGCTTGGCCTCGTCCAGCAGCGCGATCATGCGCGTGACGACGGCCTCGCGGCTGTCAGCGCGCTGGATCGGCCCCATCTGGGCCGCGGCAACGTTGACGATGCGCATGATGGAACTCCACAATCAGTTCGTATATGCGCCCTCTCCCCTTGTGGGAGAGGGCATGTATGACGTCTCGGCAAGCTCGGTTGGGTGAGGGGTCTTTCTCCACGAGCGGCACTCGTCGAACGAGACCCCTCACCCGACCGCGTACGCGGATGGCCGTACATGCCCTCTCCCACAAGGGGAGAGGGCGCTGCATCGGACAGCGCTGAGATGACCGGCGGCACCGAACCGATATCGAGAGAGCGGCGTGTGCCACTATGCCCAAAGTACCTGGTGCCGCCATCATCCCGGCCGATGCAGCACCGGGCGCGTGCGCGAGAACGACGGCCGCCCCCGCTTCAGGCCCCACAGCGGTTGCGCCAGCGTTGCGACCGCCTCGGTCGGATCGGCGGCATCGATGCAGACGAGATCGGCCGGCGCGCCGACGGTGATGCCGTAGTTGCCGAGCCGCATCAGCTTCGCCGCATCATGGGTCACCATGTCGAGGCAGCCGGCGAGATGGTCAGGGCGCGAGACGTGGCAGACATTGGCGTAGAGGTTGGCCATCCGGATCAGCGAGCCGTCGCCATAGGGCGTGAACGGGTTGAGCACGTTGTTGGTCGAGAGCGAGCAGGTCACGCCCCTCTCGCGCAACGGCTCCAGCGGGACCACGCCGCGCGGGATCGCATGATCCTGCCGCCGTCCCATCAGATGCAGGTCGGTCGAGGGCAGCACGGTCACGGCGACACCGGCATTGGCGAGCTGCGCGGCGATCGCGTTGAAGCGTTCCGGCGGCAGCAGCGACAGCTGCGTGACATGGCCGACAGCGACGCGCCCGCCCCACTTGTACTCCTCGGTCTTGCGGCAGACATATTCGATCTGCATGTGGTCGAGCGTCTCGGCGAGATCGAGATGCATGTCGATGTCGACGTCGTGTTCGCGCGCGATCGCGAAGATGCGGTCGATCTGCGCCGGCGGGTTGGTGTCGAAATACGGGGCGGCGCCGATGGTGCGCGCGCCACGACGCAGTCCTTCGATCAGCAGCTCCTCGGTGCCCGGATAGTTCGTCAGGCCTTCCTGCGGGAACACGCAGATCTCGAGATCGAGCGCCCAGGCGTAGTCGCGCGCGAGCTGTTGGATGGCTTCGAACGCGATGAAGCCGATGCCGGGATCGAGCTCGACATGGGTGCGCATCCGCATCGTGCCATGGCTGACGCAGCGCTCAACGGTCTGCTTCGCCCTGGCATAGACATCCTCCGGCGTGAAGTTGCGCTTGGCCGCCGCGGTCTCCCGCACCGCCTCGGCGACTGTCCCCTCCCGGATGCTGCAGCGGTCGAGGATGCAGGTCTTGTCGAGGTGGATATGGGTCTCGATGAAGCCGGGCACGACGAGACAATGTTCGGCGTCGCGCTCCTCCACCTCGGCCGGCAGCGCGGACTCGATGGCGGCGATGCGGCCTTTGGAAATTCCGATATCGGCGCGGCGCAGCTCGCCCTGCTGCGCCAGCACCGCGTTGCGAATGATCAGGTCCATGCCGCCTTTGCCGCCGAAGACTCCCTACGCGCGCCAAGCTGGCGGCGTCGCGTCCAAAAGGCAAGCGCCATGCCAGCGGGCGAGGCCGCGCTGCATTGCAAGCCGGCCGTCGTCACCATTCGTTTACAAATAGATGCCGCCCGGGATACCCTTGTTTGCTGCAGAAAAACTGCTATATTGATGCATGGAAAACGTAAACGCGTTCTGCTCAGGCCCGTCGTCAAGGCGGGCCGTTGCCGTTTTGGGGGTGGCTGTCCGATGACTCGCTCCAACCGCACGGATCATATCCGCCTGACCTCGCACCCGGTGCCAGGCGCCAAGCATAATTTCCCGCTCCACTGGGGCGCCGAGACCGCGCGCGAGCGCGGGCCGATCATCGGCACCGTGTCGCGGCCGCAGGACCGCAACGTGATCGGCAGCCATGGTGGCTCCTACACGGTCTACCGCGCGCTCGCGGTATCATCCGGTGCGCTCGATCCGATCCGCCGCCCCGATCTCACCAACACCCATCCCGCCGCCACGATCGGCCCGTTCGCGCAGTGGCGCGATCCGGCGAAGATCGTCGCGCTCGATCCCTGGGGCCATCTGGTGGCCGAGAATTTCGGCGGCGAGATCGCGGAAGGAATCGATATCCGGCCGACCATCGCCGTGACCAAGGCGCGCATCGAGCTCCCCGAGCTGCATGCAGCGCTCGCGGCCAAGCGCCTCGTCCATGACGGCGACGTCGTGCATGCCAATGGCAGCGTCTCGGTGGTGAAGGTCGCGATCGACCCGGTGTGGTATCTGCCCGGCGTCGCCGCGCGCTTCGGCACCAGCGAGACCAATCTGCGCCGCGGCCTGTTCGAGCAGACCGGCGGCATGTATCCGGAGCTGGTGACGCGGCCCGACCTGCAGGTGTTCCTGCCGCCGATCGGCGGCACCACGGTCTATCTGTTCGGCGACGTCACCAAGCTGAACGAGCCCCGCACCAAGATCACCTGCCGCGTGCATGACGAGTGCAACGGCTCCGACGTGTTCGGCTCCGACATCTGCACCTGCCGCCCCTATCTGATCCACGGTATCGAGGAATGCGTTGCGGCCGGGCAGAACGGCGGGCTCGGCATCATCGTCTACAACCGCAAGGAAGGCCGCGCGCTCGGCGAGGTGACGAAATTCCTGGTCTACAATGCGCGCAAGCGCCAGGAGGACGGCGACGCCGCAGCGGCCTATTTCGAGCGCACCGAATGCGTCGCCGGCGTGCAGGACGCCCGGTTCCAGCAGTTGATGCCCGACGTCATCCACTGGCTCGGCATCAAACGCATCGACCGCTTCATCTCGATGAGCGACATGAAGCACGACGCGCTGGTGGGCCAAGGCGTCGACATCGTCGAGCGCGTGCCGATCCCGGACGAGCTGATTCCCGCCGACGCCCATGTCGAGATCGCGGCCAAGAAGGCGGCCGGCTATTTCTCGCTGGAGCCGCAGAAACCCGAGGCGCTCGGCGACACCGTCGGCCGCCCGCTCGAGAAGTACTGAGCGCAGCAGCAGATCATGGACGACGTCTCATATCTCCTGTCGGCCCGCGCCGTGCGCGAGCGGTCGCATCAGCTGCTTGCGCTCGGTCTCGCCGACAAGCTGCCGCATTTCCGCATCGACATCGCCCGGCTCGACGCGATCGCCGACGTCGTGCTCGATGTGACCCGCAAGGCCTATCCCGACGGCGAGGTGCCGTTCCACTCGCGCTGGCGGCATTTCGTGGTCGGTGGTGTCGATCGCTGGGCCGCGATCGCCGACAAAGTGAATTGGCCGAATGCGGCGTCGCGGGCGCGCGCCGAGTTCGATCTCGCCATCGCGAGCGTGCTGCTCGACGCCGGCGCCGGCGCGGCGTGGCGCTATCATGACGAAGCCAGCGGCTTCAGCGTCGGCCGCTCCGAGGGGCTGGCGCTGGCCAGCCTCGAGATGTTCGCAAGCGGCGCGTTCTCGTCCAATGCGAGCGATCCGCTGCGGGCCGATGCGGCGAGGCTCAGGCAGCTCACGGTCGCGGATCTCGAACGCGGTTTTCAGGTCGGTGCCGACAATCCGCTGGTCGGGCTCGAGGGGCGCGTGGAGTTGCTGCGGCGGCTAGGCGCCGTCGTGGCGGCAAGTCCCGAGGTCTTCGGTGCGAAGGACGGTCCGCGGCCGGGTGGCCTGTTCGATCGGTTGGCTGCTGGCGGCCGCATCGAGGCCCCTTCGATTTTGCAGCAGGTGCTGCGTCAGCTCGGCCCGATCTGGCCGTCACGCCTGACGCTGCACGGCACGGCGCTCGGCGATTGCTGGCGGCATCCATCATTGATCACCGATGACGCGACCACCGGTCTCGTCCCGCTGCACAAGCTGTCGCAATGGCTGAGCTATTCGCTGATCGAACCGCTGCAGCGCGCCGGCCTTGTGGTGGACAACATCGACGGCCTCACCGGCCTCGCCGAATACCGCAACGGCGGCCTGTTCGTCGACGGCGGCGTGCTGAGCTTGCGCGATCCCGCCGATGCCGCGCGCGTGCATGAGGTCGATTCTCCGCTGGTGGTAGAATGGCGCGCGTTGACCGTCGCCCTGCTCGACCGGCTGGCCGAACTGATCCGCCGGCGCACCGGCCAGACCGCGGAGCAGCTACCGCTGGCGCGCATCCTCGAAGGCGGCAGCTGGGCCGCGGGCCGCAAGCTCGCCTTCGCCCGCCGCCCGGACGGTTCGCCGCCGCTGACCATCCTCACCGACGGCACGGTGTTTTAAGGGGTTTGGGCCTGAGGTCGCCGACCTCGCGGTTCCGTCATTGCGAGCAAAGCGGGAAGGACGTCTGGATTGCTTCGTCGCTTCGCTCCTCGCCATGACGAAACTGATCAGTTGCGCGTACGGTGGGCAAAGCGCAGCGTGCCCACCATTTCAAGCTGAGCTAAGATCGCGGTGGGCACGGCGCGTCGCGCCTTTGCCCACCCTACGCTTCGGAGATGAAAGCCATGGAAGGCGTCACGGTCGTCGATCATCCGCTGGTGCAGCACAAGCTGACCCTGATCCGCGACAAGTCGATCTCGACCAAGTCGTTCCGCGAGCTCTTGAAGGAGATCGGCATGCTGCTCTGCTACGAGGTCACGCGCGACCTGCCGCTGACCGAGGTCGAGGTCGAGACGCCGCTGGCGCGGATGCAGTCGGCCAAGATCGCCGGCAAGAAGCTGGTGTTCGTGCCCGTGCTGCGCGCCGGCGTCACCTTCGTCGACGGCATGCTCGATCTGGTGCCGACCGCTCGCGTCGCCCATATCGGCCTGTACCGCGAGCCGCAGACGTTCACCGCAGTCGAGTACTTCTTCAAGGCGCCGTCCGACCTGCAGGAGCGCCTGGCCGTCGTCGTCACCCCGGTGCTCGCGACCGGCAACAGCGCCGTCGCCGCGGTCGACCGGCTCAAGGAGCGCGGCGCCAAGGATATCCGCATGGTTTGCATGATCGCAGCTCCGGAGGGCGTCGAGCGCGTCCGCGGCCTGCATCCGGATGTCGCCCTGTGGACCGCCGCGATCGATGAAGGCCTCGACGACGACGCCTTCATCGTCCCCGGCCTCGGCGACGCCGGCGACCGCGCCTACGGCACGCGGTAGCAGCATTCAGCCGGCGAATGCCGCCTCTGCCTCCGGCAGCGCCCAGATCCTCTCGATCGCAGCAGTACCCGCGGCGGTGATGGCCGCCTCGTCGCCGTGGAGATAGCGGCCGTCGTGGATCAGCAGCCGGCCATCGATCATCACCTGGTCGATGTTGGCGCGGTTGGCGAGCGCGATCAGGCCGCGGCGCGGGTCATGTAGCGGCCGAAGATGTGGATGCGTCATGTCGACGACGGTGAGGTCGGCGGTCGCCCCCGCCGCGAGGACGCCGAGATCGTCGCGCTTGATCATGGCGGCGGCCGTCGTGGTGACGGCGTCGATCAATTCCGGCGCGCTCGCCGTCTCGGCGCTTCCCAGCGCGATCTTCGAGATCATCGACGCCGCGTTGAGCTCGCCGAGCAGATCCATGTTGTAGCCGTCGGTGCCGACCGCGGTGCGTATGCCGTGCGCGGCGAAGCGGCCGAAGGCGGCGGTGACGCCGGCGCGCGCGAACACGCGCGGGCAGTTCAGCACGCCGGCGCCGCGCGCCGCCATCAGCGCGAGGTCGGCATCGGTCGAGGCATGGCAGTGCGCGGCCAGCAGATCGGGACCGAGCAGGCCGAGCCAGTCGAGATATTCGGCCGGCGTGCGGCCGCCATGGCGCTGCGCAATCGTCGCGACTTCGCCTGGGCTCTGCGCCATGTGCGTCGTGATGGGAACGTCGAGCTCGCGCGCCCGGCTCGCGGCCGCGCGCAAGAGATCCGGCCCGCAGGTATCCGTCGCGTGCGGGCTCATCGCGAGCCGGATGCGGCCGTCGCCCTGCCCGTGCCAGCGCTGATGCAGCGCGTTCCAGGTCGCCATGTCGGCTTCGCCGTCGTCACCGGCATAGTGCACGGTGCCCGAGGCATCCGCCTTGGCGTCCGAGGTCGAGAACAGATAGGGCGCGCCGTAGAAGCGCAGCCCCATCTCGAGCGCCGCATCGAACATCTCCGGGATCGTGTTGCGGAACGGCTCCATCACCGTGGTGGCGCCGCCCTTCAGGAGCTGCAGCACGCCCATGCGGCCGATCGCAAGCCGCTCCTCCGCCGAGAGGATGTCGGCGCCGCGCTTGGACAGCGGCAGCAGCACCGTGTAGACGATGCTCTTGTTGTTGCGGCGGCCGTTGCCGTCCTCGGTCAGCGTGCGTGCGATCGCCTCGCTGAAGACGTGGTTGTGCAGGTTCAACAGGCCCGGCAGCACGAATCGGCCCGGACGATCGAACACCTCGTCCGCCGCCGGCCTGTCGCGCGTCACGGCCGCGATGCGCCTGCCCTCGACCAGCACCCAGTGATCGCGCAGCACGTCCTGCGCGCCGTCCCTGCGCGTCAGCACATAGCTGCCGAAGATCGCGGTCGTGCTCATGCGCTCTTCGCTTCCGCCGCCTCGTGACGCTGGTAGTTCGCGGCGATCTCGGCGCCGGTCGTGATCCAGACGTCCTGGCACGATTTGGCGTAGGTCAGGAACTCGCGCAGCAGGCGGAAGCGCATCGGCCGGCCCGAGACCTGCGGATGCAGCACGGTCGTCACCATCGCGCCCCAGTCGCGGACTTCGTCCAGCTCATCCTTCCACATCGACAGCACGTGCTCCTTCGGAAAGATCGAGCGCGGCGAGAACCGCGCCGACAGGCCGTGCATCCAGTCGTCATAGCTCGCGGTCACCGGGATCTCGATCGTGCCCGGCCTGCCGTCGGCGAGGCAATGGCGATAGGGCCTGACGTCGTCGCGGAACGACGAGGTGTAGACGATTCCCTGGCGCACCAGCGCTATCCGCAGCTCCTCGCAGAACTCGCCGAACGGCGCGCGGTAGCCGATCGGCCGGATGCCGAGCCGGCGCTGGATCGCCTCGAAGCCGCGCTCGATCTCCTCGACGATGAAGGGATCGCCCGGATCGGGCAGCAGATGGTGATAGCCGTGATGGCCGATCTCGTGGCCCGCCTTCAGCACGGCCTCCGCCATCGCCGGATGCGCATCGACCGCCCATCCCGTGATGAAGAACGTCGCCTTGAGATCGAGCTCGGCGAGCAGCTCGAGCAGCTTCGGCGTGCCGACGCGCGCCTCGTAGCCGCCGAAGCTCATCGTGACCAGGCGCGCGGCGTGCGCCGGATCCTTCGACGTCCAGGCGCTCTCGGCGTCGATGTCGAACGACAGGAACATCGCCGCTCTGTACGGCGCAGGCCATGGATAGTCCGGCGCCGGCGGCGCAGTGTTGGCGGGAACGACCGGGATCCCCGCGAGCGCCTTACTGTCCAGCATTGATCAGCACCTTCTCGATTCCGTTGTCGCTGAGCTTCCACTTCGCCAGAAGCGCCTTGTAGCTGCCGTCGGCGATCAGGCCCTCCAGCGCAGCGTGCAGCGCGCCACGGAGCTCGTCCGCCTTCACCGGCGTCGCGAGTCCGGTATATTGCAGCGCGATCATCTCGCCGACCGGCGCGTAGGCGTTCGGCTCGAGGTCCATGATGTAGGGCAAGGTCTCGTTGCCCTGCACGGCGGCATCGATGCGGCCCTGCTTCAATTGCGTCCGCGCGTCGGCCGAGCCTTCAGTGCCGACGAACTGGATCGGGCTTGATCCGCAGTTCTTCTCGCTCCAGGCCGCGATCTGGTCCGGAAACTTGGTGCGCCTGGAGGCGCCGACCTTCCTGCCGCACAGCGCGGTCGGCTCCTTGAGCTCGGCCGCGCGCGACGCCTGCACGAAGAAGCGCGGGCCGCTGCGCAGATAATCGATGAAGGTCGCGGTGTCCTGCCGGCTCTTGTAGTCGGTCATGCCGGTCAGGATGATGTCGAAACGCTGCGTGGCGAGGCCCGGCATCAACTGGTCGAAGCTCGTCTCCTGCCAGACAGCCTTGACGCCGAGCTTCTTGGCCAGCGCCTCGCCGAGCTCGACATCGAAGCCGGTCAGGGTCGATGTGGCCGGATCCTTGAACTCCATCGGCGGATAGTTCGGCACCACCGCGATGCGCAGGCCGTTCTGCTTGATCTCGGCCGGCAGTTCGGCGGCGAGAGCCGTGCCCGCCACGGCGGCGCTCATGAGTCCAGCCAACACGATCCACTTCAAATCCATCACCTCACCCCACTTCCGCTGCCAGAAACGCTCTTGTTCTCGCCTCGCGCGGCGCGCGCAGCACCTCGCCGGCCGGACCACTCTCCACGATCACGCCCTGGTCCATGTAGACGACCCGGTCGGCGACCTCGCGCGCGAAGCCGAGCTCATGCGTCACGACCAGCATGGTCATGCCCGACCTCGCGAGCTCTTTCATCACGGCGAGCACCTCGCCGACCAGCTCCGGGTCGAGCGCCGAGGTCGGCTCGTCGAACAGCACCAGCCGCGGCTTCATGGCGAGCGCGCGTGCGATCGCGACGCGCTGCTGCTGGCCGCCGGACAATTGCGATGGATAGGAGCCCGCCTTGTCGGCGAGGCCGACCCGGCGCAGCAGCGCCAATGCCTCGTCCCTCGCCTCGGCAAGCCTGCGCCTCTGCACCTGCACCGGCCCCTCGATCACGTTCTCCAGCGCCGTCAGGTGCGGGAACAGGTTGAAGCGCTGGAACACCATGCCACAGGCGAGGCGTTGCCGCGCGATCTCGCGCTCCGACAGCCGGTGCAGCCGGTCGTCCCTCTCGTGAAAGCCGAGCAATTCGCCATCGAGCCAGATGCCGCCGCTGTCGGCCGTGGTCAACTGGTTGACGCAGCGGAGCAAGGTGGTCTTGCCGGAACCGGATTGCCCGATCAGGCAAACCACCTCGCCCTCGAAGACGTCGAGCGAGACCTGCTTCAGCGCCTGAAATTCACCGAAGCGCTTGCTCAGTTGGCGGATGGCGACCAGCGGCCTCATCAGCGGCCGCCTCGCGCGATGCCGCGGGCAAAGCGGCGTTCGAGCAGCATCTGCAGCGGCGTGAGGATCGAGACCACGAGCAGATACCACAGGCCGGCGACGATCAGGAGCTCGATGACGCGCGAATTGGCGTAGTAGATGTTCTCGGCCGAGTGCAGCACCTCCGGATACTGGATCACGCTGGCGAGCGAGGTCGCCTTGACCAGGCCGATGAACTCGTTGCCGAGCGGCGGGATCACCACGCGCATCGCCTGCGGCAGAATGATCCGGCGCAGCGCCTGCAATCGTCCCATGCCGATCGCCTGCGCCGCCTCGTATTGCCCGATATCGACCGACAGCAGGCCCGCGCGCATCACCTCGGACGTGTAGGCGCCCTGGTTGATGCCGAGCCCGAGCAGCGCGGCCAGGAGCGGCGTCATCACATCGACCGCGCGCGCGCTCCACAGGCCGGGAATGCCGATGGTTGGAAACACCAGCGCCAGATTGAACCACAACAACAACTGGAGGATCAGCGGCGTGCCGCGGAACAGCCAGGTGTAGCCGGCGGCGACCGACCGCAGCACCGGATTGGGCGACAGCCGCATGATCGCAACGACGACGCCGAGCGCGATTCCGAGCATCATCGCCAGGACCGCCATGACCATCGTGTTGACGATGCCGCGCAGGATCACCGGCGCCGTCAGGAAGCGTTCGACGAACACCCACTCGATCTGCCCCTTGGCGAAGGCCCGCCCGATCGCGACGAGGACGACGACGATGACCGCGGCCGCGAGCCAGCGGCCCCAATGCGCCTGCCGCGCAATCCCGTGTCCGGACAGATCCGGGAATCCGTCGGCCAGGGCCTCGCTGCGGCTCATTGCGGCGCCGCGTTGAGCATGGGCTCGCGGACCGCATTGGCCCCGAGCCCCCATGTGTCCAGGATGGCCTTGTAGCTGCCGTCGGCGATCATCGCCTTGAGCTGCTCGGTCACCACTTCACGCAGCGCGGCATCATCCTTGCGGAACATGATGCCCTGGTAGCCGAAGGCGATGGGCTCGCCGACGATGCGATACTTGCCGGCCTCCTGCGACTGCGCATAGGGCAAAGTCTCGCTGCCCTGCACGGCAGCATCGATGCGGCCCTGCTTGAGCTGATTGCGGACATCGATCGAGTTCTCCCCCGGCACATATTGCGCGGCGGGCTTCCCTGCGGCCTCGCAACTGGCCTTGCTCCATTTCTCGATCTCCTGCGGGAAGCTGGTCGAGCGCGTGGTGCCGATCTTCCGGCCGCACAGATCGGTCGCGGCCTTGGCATCGCTGTCCGCCAGCACGAAGAACTGCGGACCGGTGACGAGATAGTCGACGAAATCGGCGGTCTCGCGCCGCGACGCACGATCCGAGATGCCGGAGATGATGAAGTCGGCGCGCTTCGTCTGCAGCGACGGAATGAGCTCGGCGAACGGCGTCTCGCTCCAGACGATCTTGACGCCGAGGCGCCTCGCCAGCGCGTTGGCGAGGTCGATGTCGAGACCCTTCAGCTCGTTGGTGGCGGGGTCGTGATATTCCATCGGCGCGTAGGTCGAGTTGACCGTGAGCTTGAGCACGCCAGCCTGCTTGATCTCAGCGGGCAGCTCCGCCGCCCCCGCCGCAGCAAACGAGGCGAGGATGACGAGACCTGCAAACAACGAACGGCGCATCCTGCAACACTCCCCAATGTGAACGGCTAATCGACCACGACCGGCTCGACGACGCCGGCGCGCTCGGTGATGAGCCTGTACTGATCCGGCCGGCGATGGGCCGCGAAGTTGAACATCTTCTCCTTGCCCTGGCGGCACAGATCGAGGTCGATGTCGGCGACGACGACCTCGTCAGCGAGCGTCCTCGCCTGCGCCACGATGCAGCCATTGGGATCGACGATGCAGGAGCCGCCGATCAGCCCGCTGCCATCCTCGTCGCCCGCCTTTGCGACCGCGATCGCCCACGTCGCATTCATGTAGGCGTTGGCCTGCGCCACCAGCGTGGAATGGAAGGTGCGCAGCGCGGCATCCTCGGTGTTGCCGCCGTTCGGATCGTAGGCCGCGGAATTGTAACCGACGCAGACCAGCTCGACGCCCTGCAGTCCGAGCACGCGCCACGATTCCGGCCAGCGCCGGTCGTTGCAGATCATCATGCCCATGATGGCGCCGCCCCACTCGCGGCCGGCGCGCACGGCCGGAAAGCCGAGATCGCCATAGCCGAAATAGCGCTTCTCCAGCTGCTGATACTTGGCACCCGGGCGCGGCTCGACGGAGCCGGGCAGATGCACCTTGCGATATTTGCTGATGATCTCACCGTCGGGATCGACCAGGATGGAGCTGTTGAAGCGGCGTCCGTCCGGTGTCAGCTCGGCATAGCCGACATAGAAGCCGACGCGAAGCGCCCGCGCCCGGTCGAACAGCGCGGCAACGGACGGATTCGGCATCGAACGCTCGAAGTGGCCGTCGAGCGCCTCGCCTTCGAGGATCCAGCGCGGGAAGAAGGTCGTGAATGCGAGTTCGGGGAAGACCACCAGCTTCGCGCCCTCGCTGGCGGCCTGATCCAGCAGCGCGATCATGCGGGACAGCGTGTGCGTCCGGCTGTCGGCGCGCTGGGTCGGTCCCATCTGGGCCGCGGCGGCGCGGAAGATACGGCTCAATAGTGCCTCCAATCTGTGCGTCATGCCGAACGATCAGGCGGAACGCCGCCTGAATGCGCGCACTGAAAGAAGGGATCATTTGGCGAAAGCGGCGCGGGATTTGCAATCTGCCCACACGGCCGCGCGCTATGATATTTTGGCCGAGACCATAACCTGGGCTTATAGGGCGTTCACATGAACCTGCGCCAGCTGGAGATCCTGCGGGCGGTCATCCGCCACCACACCACGGTCGCCGCCGCCGAGGAGCTGGCGCTGTCGCAGCCCGCGATCAGCAATGCGCTGAAGGCGATGGAGGCGCAGGCCGGCTTCACGCTGTTCGAGCGCGTCAACAACCGGCTGTTCCCGACGCCCGAGGCGATGACGCTCTATGAGGAGAGCGAGGCGATCTTCACCTTGCATGCCCGGCTGGAAAGCCGCGTGCGTGACCTGCGCGAGCAGAAGACGGGTCATCTGTCGATCGTCGCCACGCCGCCGCTCGCCTACAGCATCATCCCGCCGACCTTGTCAGGCTTCCTGCGGCGCCGGCCGCAGACGCGGATGTTCTTCGACGTGCGCCGCTACGAGGGCATCATCGAGGGCGTGCTCGGAAACGTCGCCGAGCTCGGTTTCGCGCTCGGACTGTCTGACCATCCCGGTATCGCGCACGAGGTCGTGCACACCGGCGAGATGGTGTGCGTGATGCCGGCCCGGCATCCGCTTGCGGAACGCGACATGATTTCAGCGCGGGACCTTGCCGGGTTCCCGCTGATCGGCCTCGAACGCGGCACACGCCTCGGCGAAGCCGTGCGCGAGAGCTTCCGGCAAGCCGACGCCGACTTCCAGCCGACGGTCGAAGTGCGTTACTGCAACACGGCCTGCGTGCTGGCTTCGACCGGCGTCGGCGTCGCCGTGGTCGATCCATTCTCGCCGCGCCAGGGCGGGCATGATCTCGTGGTACGGCCGTTCACGCCGAGCACCAAAGTCTCGGCCTATGTGTTGTGGTCGGAGGCGCGGCCGCTGTCGAACCTGGCGAAGACGTTTCGCGGCGAGGTGCGAAACGCGAGCCGCAGTCTCGCGGATGGCCTCGACGCGGCGGCTCCGAGTCTCGCCGCTTCCGCGGAACGCGGCTGATTGCCGATCGGCACGACGCGTCCAATAGACCCGTGGACGTATCGTTTGCGGTCCATCATCCGAAATGCCTGCCTGCGGCGGGCTTCTCGCGATGATGCTCTGCGCCTCCGTCATCTTGCGGCTGGCGGCGGAATGGTTGCAGGAGACATTGTGGACCATGGCTCGCCCGCCCGCAATCGCGCCGCCAGCGCAGCCGCGCAGCCGACGAGCAGCTTCTCGCCCTTTGCAGCAGATGCCTTGCGCGCATCGCCTGCGACGCCGGAGGTGGTGATGTCGGCGAACGATCTGAACATTTTCAGCGACGGCACCATCGAGCCCACGATGTCGAAGCTCGGCCCGAAGGCCGCGTCGAGCCTCGCCGCATCGACGAGGCTCGGATGAGCCGCCATCATCATCGACGTCTCGGCTTCGCAGGCGTGCATCACACCGTCCTGATCCTCGAGGACCTCGGCCATCGTCTCCCGCCCTTCCATGAAATAGGTCGTGGTCGCGATCGGGGCATTGAACTCGCGCGTCAGTTCGCCGGTGAGGGCGGCCAGCGCCTGGATGTTGCCGCCATGGCCGTTGACGATCACGATGCGGCGGAAGCCGGCATTCAGGATCGAGCGGCAAAGGTCCCTGAGCACAGCGTGGTAGGTGGAGAGACTGAGGGTAAAGGTGCCGCCGAATGGAACGTGATGGTCGGCGAGCCCGCACCAGACAGTCGGCGCGACCACGATGGGATGGTCTGGAGCCAGCTCCAGCGCGGTGCGGCGGCAGACCTCGCTGCACAGGAAGTCGTCGACTCCCGTCGGCAGATGCGGGCCGTGCTGCTCGGTCGAGGCCACCGGCAACAGCACGAGCGCGTCACGGGCCGCGAGCGCGCGAAGCGCTGCGGCGGAAAGTCTATTCCAGGCGGTTTCGGTCATGATGGCTGCTCGCGTGGTCGGAGATGAGGTAGATTGGCTCAGATCACGCAGCGACCGCAACAGCCCATCTCGGCGTCTCTTGCGCGCAGGCCGACAGTGGCCTGCGTGCAGCCAGGCCTGCACGCCGCTGCGCGATACAGCGGCCTCTCCCACAAGGGTGACGGCGCGGCAACCCGGACCGCACCCTCGGCTACATCAGGAGCATGCTCTCCATACGCTCAAACATCGACAGCGATTTCGACCTCGACAAGGTGCAACGGCCCTGCGTCCTCACAACACCACGGCTCGCGCGGCGGGCCAGTCTCACGCCCGCGTCAATTCGATGTCGTGGGTCTGCTTCGTCTCCGCGTCGTACACCCTGATCTGCAACATCGGAAACCGGCGCTTGAGGTCATGCGCGCCGTTGTGTGCGCCATCCTTGGTCTTGAATTCGGTCTTGATCTGACCATCGACCACGACGGCATAGCCGGTCAGCGGAAGGTCTTTGCCGGATTTGTCTTGAGCAGGCTTGTTGTGAACAGACTTCTCTTGGGCAGACTTGAGCATTGCGAGCCGACGTCGATTCGTGAGTTGAAGGGGTGCCGAGCGCGCGATCTCTCCGCCTCAGACGACTCCGATGTAAGGTGAGTCTGTCGCGACGAGCAAGCGAAGACGTGTTCTTCACAAGCAGGACAACTACGGTTCAACCTGACGGCGCAGCGCCGGCCCGCGATGATCTCGGGATGTTCAGCGCGAACGAGTCGCGCAAGTTCCAGACTTGCGACGCGAACGTTCCGGTGGCTCGGCATCATGCTCGCCACCGCGAACGAGGAGCGCTGTGGTCGCGCGTCTCTCAGCGCCCGCAGCGCCCACCTCGCACCACCCCCAAGGCAGCAGCCCGATGCCAACTTGAGATGCGCTCTCCGACTGAGCACGGGTAGACGCAAAATCCCGCCACCATCGAACGAACGAATCAGCATGGCCGCCATGCGCGAATTGCCCGTCGTGTTAGTTCGTCGCACGTTTGGCGCTTGCGCCGTCGGGCAAATCACCTGCACATTTCCGCGCATCCCGCCTCATGAAGAGGGGCGTGTCGCGAACGTCACGAGACGTGGAGTGCGGGATGCGATGGACGCGACGTGTCGCAGCGGGTGTCATGCCTGCGGACGAACGGCACGGTGCGGACGGCGAAATCGCATGGTCCTGGCGCCGCGACGCTGGCGTCAAGCTCGCGACGAGGTTTCAGCCTCGCGCGGGTGACGGTGGCAAGACAGCCCGTTCACCGGGGAGAGTGCGTATAAGCCGTAACACCGTCGCGCAGGGAAGGCCGGGATGTCTCGGCCGAACCTGTGGTTCCTGCCCCGTGCATTCTTTCCGCACGGGGGCCATGGGGGCGGCGAGCTCCCGGCCTTCCCTGCGCCCTCTCCCTTGAAGAGGGTTCCGTCAAGCAAGACTCGGGCGCGATCCGCGCCGCGAGATCGCGACGTGCTGATTTGTAGACGTTCTGTTTGTCGATGGCTGTTTGTCGATGGCTGTTTGTCAGAGTGAACTGCTGACCAATGTTGCGTGCCGTGCACGGGGGCACGACGATCTCCGTAAGATGACGGATGGGCTTGCCGACCGCCGGTGCCGCTCCGGCAGCCAGGGATCGTAAACGGCTGGGCAGACCGTTGACCCGCCATTTACCTCACGGTCCGACCACGACATCGTGATTTGATGCAGGTCAACATGCCCGGCCCGGACGCACCACCTACTGACAAGGCGTTCAAGCGAATCAGGCCTTGCCGTTACCTCGTTCGGCGTCCCTCGAACGGTCCTGTGCACTTGTCATCATGGAGAACCACATGAGCGAGACCGGCGTGACCGCCCTGGATCACACCGTCCAGGAAACCAACATCTGGCTGAAGGCCATCGAGCAGCGCCTCGCGCTGGCGAGCCGGCAGCAGGCCTACAATGCACTGCGTGCCGTGCTCCATGTGCTGCGCGACCGCATGCCCCTGGCCGTCGCCGTGAATTTCGGCGTCCAGTTGCCGATGCTCATTCGCGGGATCTACTACGAGGGCTGGCACCACGCGGCAACCCCGACCAAGGACCGCCATCTCGAATATTTCGTCGATGACATCTTCCGCCAACTGCCGCCGCAATTCCCGGTCGATCCGCTCACGGCGGCGCGCGGCATCTTCGAGATTCTCTGGGAGAAGCTCGATCCCGGCGAGTTCGACAAGCTGATGGCCCACCTGCCCGTGTCGCTGCGCAATCTGCGCGAGCCGGCGACGTAAGCGTCAGTGCGCCAACTGCCGGTACAGCGCCGGCAGTGCGGCCGGTAGTCGCCGGATGTTGCCGACGATGGCGTAGCCGCCGCGACCGAACAGGGTTGGAAAATACGACTGCGCCGACGCATCGATGGTCACGCCGAACACCGCGACGCCGCCGCGTCGCGCTTCCTGCACCGCCTTGCGCGTGTCCTCGATCGCGAACCGTCCCTCATAGTGATCGACGTCGTTCGGCTTGCCGTCGGTCAGCACCAGCAGCAGGCGCTTGCGCTCGGATCGCTCGGCGAGCTCGCCGGCGGCGTGACGCACCGCCGTGCCGATGCGCGTATAGTAGCCGGGCCTGAGCGCGCCGATGCGGCGCTCGACCCGCCCGCTCATCGGCTCGCCGAATGCCTTCACGGTCTCCAGGCGGACCCACGAGTTGCGCCGCGAGGTGAAGGTGAGAATGCTGTGGCTGTCGCCGCAGGCCGACAGCCCATGCGCCAGCACCAGCAGCGCCTCCTTCTCGACGTCGAGGACGCGCACGCCATCGATCCATGCATCGGTCGACAGGGACACGTCGACCAGGAGAGTCACCGCGAGATCATGCGCCAGCGGGCGCATCGCGAGGTGCACGCGGTCGATGCCGCCATGGCCGGCATTGAGATCGCTGCGCGCGCGCACCAGCGCGTCGATGTCGAGGTCGTGGCCGTCGGCCTGCGCGCGCATGATCTCGTGGCGCGGCCGCAAGGTCTCGAACCTGCGCCGGACGCTGCGGATCCGCCGGCGCATCGCATCGTCCGGAGCCCACGCCTCGCCCGCTTCGGCGGCGTCGCCGGTCACGACGCGGCAATGATCCGGCAGATAGGCGCCGCTGCGATAATTCCATTCGGGATACAGCCGGCCGCTGTCGAGCCTCGCGGTGTCGACCGCCTCGGGCGGCAGATCGAGGTCGAACTTCAGCTTGCTCGCCGGCCGCCCCTTGCGCCTGGCGATCGCAAGCTCGTCGAGATCGTCGGCGGCCTTGCGGGCGTCGTCATCGTCGGTATCGTCGGACGGACGATCGACATTGACCATCTCCGCCATCGCGAGGATCTTCTCGAAGCGGTTGAGAATGAATGGATCGCGCTTGGCCGTGTCGTCGCGCTCGCGCCGCGCGAATCGCTTGCGGGTGTCGGGTGCCCCCTCCTGCTCTGCGGGCGTCTGCGTCTCGTCGTCGTCGCGCGCCGCGGCAACGGCATCGCGACCCCAGCAATCGCCCCACAGCGGACACGGCAGCATCGGCCGATAGCCGGGCGGGGCGGCCTGCGGCAACGGGCCGCCGGCGATGACCGCATTCCACAGCGCGCCTTTGGGCGGCGCGCCCGCGCCGAGCAGCGCAATGACGATGTGCTCGACCTGCTGCTCGAGCCGAGGCAGCGGCCGCCGCGGCCGCGCCGCAGCCAGCGCTTCAGCGAGTTGCGCATGCGGACGCGCCAGCCCCGGGAAGCGCGCCAGCACCAGCGAGGTCGTCTCACAGGCCCGGCGCAGCGCCAGCAGATCACGCCGCAGCGGATCGCGCTCCGCGATCGGCTCGACTGCCATGGTCGCGAACCACGCCGCGAGCCAGTGATAGAGCTGCGCATTGAGCGCGCGATCCGGCAGCAGCGCGATGGTCTCCGGCAGGAACACAGTGGCGCCGTCGCGCCCGGCCTGGTCGAGGCATTCGTCGCCGAGGCCAATGCGCTGGCGCCAGCCGAGCCGATGGCCCGATTTGCGCGCCTTGGCTCCGGCGACCTGCACGCCGCTCTCGCCGCCCAGCGCGCGGAACATGACGGCGATGCGGCCGCTGATCTCGTTCAGGGCGACGGCCTGGTCCGGATGGACCGGATAGCTCGAGGTCGTGCCGACCATGCGATGCCAGGCACGGCCGACGGTCTCCTCCAGTTCGAGGAAGTCGAGCATGGCTCACCCGATCACGGCATGCGCGACCTCGCGCAGCGCGGCCTTGACGTCGGCGTCGTCGGTGAGCGGCTCGATCATCGCAGCGAGCACGGCGTCCGCGATGGATGCTCCGGCGGCGACGAGCGTCGCACAATAGACCAGCAAGCGCGTCGAGACGCCCTCCTCCAGGTCATGGCCCTGCAGCGCGCGCAGCCGATGCGCGAGCGCCACCAGCGGCCGAACGCGCTCCGGCGCCAGCCCGCTCTCGGCGGCAACCACCACGATCTCCTGCTCGGCCGGCAGGAAGCCGAATTCGATGGCGATGAAGCGCTGCCGTGTCGACGGCTTGAGCGCCTTGTGCAGCGACTGGTAGCCGGGATTGTAGGAGACCACGAGCATGAAGCCGTCGGGCGCGATCAGCTCCTCGCCGGTGCGCTCCAAGGGCAGGATCCGGCGGTCGTCGGTGAGGGGATGCAGCACGACGGTGACGTCCTTGCGGGCCTCGACGACCTCGTCCAGATAGCAGATTCCGCCCTCGCGCACCGCGCGGGTCAGCGGGCCGTCGGTCCACACGGTGTCGCCGCCCTTGAGCAGATAGCGCCCGGTGAGGTCGGCGGCGGTGAGGTCGTCGTGACAGGCGACCGTGTGCAGCGGCAGGCCCAGTCGCGCCGCCATGTGCGCGACGAAGCGGGTCTTGCCGCAGCCGGTCGGCCCCTTCAGCAGCACCGGCAGGCGATGTCGGAACGCATGCTCGAACAGCGCGCATTCATGGCCGGTCGGCGTGTACGAGGGGAACGACGGGGCGGTATGGATCGCGTGCAGCGCGGGCTTCATGACAACTCTCCGTATCAGGGGGATGCAGGCGGCGGCATCGAGGCCGCCGCCTGCGGGATTTCACTCCGCCGGCTGCAGCGCGCCGGGCAGCGCAGCCTCCTTGGTGCGGCCGGGCATCAGCACGGCCCAGACGAACATCAGCGCCGCGATCGCCACGAACACGCCGGAGCCGAGCCGCACCCAGTAGAACATCGCGAGCTGGTCCTGCACGTCCATGTAGCTCTGGCCGAGCACGCGCTGCAGATGCACCTGGATGATACCGGCGAAGGTCAGTGCAAAGGTCATCGTCATCATCGCCGTGCACATGATCCAGAAGCTCGCCATCGAGAGCCACTGGTTATACGGCGCACGCTGGCGCAGCTGCGGCACCGCATAGGCCATGACGGCGAGGTTGAGCATCACATAGGCGCCGAAGAAGGCGAGATGGCCGTGTGCCGCCGTGACCTGGGTGCCGTGGGTGTAGTAGTTCACGCTGGACAGCGTGTGCAGGAAGCCCCACACGCCGGCGCCGAGGAACGCCATCACGGAGCAGCCGACCGACCACAGCAGCGCGGCGCGGTTCGGATGCTTGCGGCCGGCCTTGAGCGTCATCTGCACCGTGAAGATCACCATGGTGAAGAACGGCGCGACCTCGAGGGTCGAGAACAGCGAGCCGATCCACTGCCAGTAGCCGGGGGCGCCGATCCAGTAGAAATGATGGCCGGTGCCGAGGATGCCGGAGAACAGCGCAAGGCCAATGATGACGTAGAGCCACTTCTCGACCACCTCGCGATCGATGCCGTTGAGCTTTATCATCAGGAAGGCCAGGATCGAGGCCATGATCAGCTCCCAGACGCCTTCGACCCAGAGATGGACGATGTACCACCAGTACATCTTGTCGACGGCGAGATTGGCCGGATTGTAGAAGGCGAACAGGAAGAAGATCGCCACGCCCCACAGCCCGAACAGCAGGATGTTGGTCACCGTGGTCTTGCGACCCTTGAGCGCCGTCATCGTGACGTTGAACAGGAACATCAGGCAGACGACGACGATGCCGACCTTGATGATGAAGGGCTGCTCGAGAAACTCTCGGCCCTCATGGTAGTGGAAGAGATAACCGACGACGGCAGCCCCCGCGGCGCCGAAGAACATCCAGAACTGGATCTTGGCGAGCAGCGGGCTGTAGAGCTCGGTCTCGGTCTCCTCGGGCAGCAGGAAGTAGGTGGCGCCCATGAAGCCGATCAGCGACCACACGATCAGCGCGTTGGTGTGGATCATGCGGACGATGTTGAAGGGCAGCAGGACCGACAGCGTGTTCGGCAGCACGTAGATCGTGCCGGCGAGCAGGCCGAAGATGACCTGAGCGAGGAAGAGCGTCAGCGCGCCGTAGAAATACAGCATCGCGACCTTCTGGGTCTCATATCTCATCGCGGATCTCTCTCATGACGGGGGGCGGGATGCCGGCTCAGCCGGCCTTGTTCGGCGGCCAGTCCTGGCGCTTGATCGTGTCGGTCCATTGCAGGAAGTCCGCGAGATCGTTGAGCTCCTGGTCGGACAGGTTGAACTGCGGCATCTGCCGGCGGCCGGGCGCGCCGGAGGGTTGCGACTGCATCCAGGACTTCAGCATCTCGCGCGCGGCGGCCGGGTCCTGCCTGCCGCCCCAGCGGTCCCAGACATTGCCGACCTCTGGCGCGAAATAGGCGCCCTCGCCCAGCAGCGTGTGGCAGTTGATGCAGGAGTTTTTCTCCCAGACGTGCTTGCCGCGAGCGACGCCGTCGGACAGCGTCGACGCACTGGTCGAGGTCGTGACCATGTAGTAGTGGCTGTGCGCTGTGAGCCCGAGGAAGATCGCAAAGAAGAAGGCCGAACCGCCGTAGAAGACGTTCCGTGCGGCAGACTTGGTCAGGCGTTCCGCCATGACACGTCCTTTCCGTTTGGTGAAGGTCGATGGTGAAGGCAATCTACCGGCACTGCCGGGAGTCTCTTTGTCGCGGCGCAAGCAGCATGGCGATGGCGCGTCAGACCAGTGCGAGGATCGCCACCGCGAGCCCGGCGAGCGCGACCAGGCCTAGGAGCCACGATGTGAGCAGGCCCCGCCACAGCGCGGGCGCATGGCGCAGGCCGAGAAAATCCAGCACGATCACCCTGCCCTTGGCCAATGCGAGCACGAGCACGAGAGCATCGGCGAGCCAGCGATTCGGCAGCAGCAGCGAGGCCGCGAGCGTGGCGGTGGCGAGGCTCAGCAATTGAAGCCAGGCGAGCGTGAGGCGATCGCGGACCATGACTCATCCCACCAGATAGAGGATCGGGAACATCACGATCCAGACCAGGTCGACCATGTGCCAGAACGCCGTCCCGGTCTCGACGCTGTCGGGCGCGGCATGACGACCGACGACTCCGAGGATGACCATCCCGAGCACGACGTGGAGCAGATGGAAGCCCGTGAGCAGAAAATAGAGCGTGAAGAACGGCGACGTCTCGAAGCCTGCGCCGGCGGCAATCTCCCTGCCATACTCGGTCAGCTTGACGGCAATGAAGGCCGCGCCGAGCAGGATCGCCAGCATGATCCAACGCCGTGCGGTGGGCGGCGATGCGCCTCTCGCCGCGGCCGCCGCGCGCGCCGCGGCCCACCCGCTCGTCACAAGCACGATTGTGTTCAATGCGGCGAGAGGTCCGTCCAGCATGGCCTGCCCGGCCGCGAACACGACTGGATTGACTGCGCGCGCCACGACGAAGGCGCCGAGCAGCAGGCCGAAAGCGACGAGCTCGCTGAGGATCAGGACCCACATCATGGGGTCGCCCGGCAACCCGTCGAGCACGCCCCAGCGCTCCGTTGGTTCCGGTTCGTATGTGAGTGCCGACACCGCCACCTCCGATCAGATGTCGGCAAAGCTAGTCGGGGCGGCAGACATGCTCTTTGTCGGCGCACAAACAGCACGGCGCCTGGATGCGCTACGGGATCGGCATCAGGAGCATGTCCATGACCGAAGCGCAGCTCGGCCTCGTCACCGCCACCCCGATCATCATCGTGTTTGCAGCGGCGCTGCGGCGCATGGGCGTGCTGTCGACCACGGGGACGGTGTCCGCGATCGCGCTCTCCGTTGCGATTGCGGTTGTCCTGTTCACCACGCAGTAACCGGGCCTGGAACCTTTGCCGCTCTCGGGCGTCAGATCGTCCGGAGGTGCCGCATGGACGACAACCGGTTCGCAGAGCTGCTCGGAAGCGCCGCCATCGGCGTCTGGGGCGACATGCCGCGCGACATCCAGGAGGCGCTGTTCGAGACGGCGATGCGCGGTCACGACGATCTGAGGCACGAACTCGCCAAGCTGCTTCACGACCGGCATCCGCGGACACAGCATCCGCCGCGCCCGGCGTGAGCGGCCTCAGTCGCGATGATCATCAGCCCCGAACTGTGATGGTTCGTCGTAGCCCTTGCGGCTGCTGTAGAACAACAGCACCATCAGCCCGATCCCCACGATGAGCGAAAACACCACGCCGAGCGTGAGCGCAATCCAGCCCTCGGCCGGCATCGGATCGCCAGGCAGGGTCATGCCCTGATAGGCGAAGATGACGGCGGCTGCGAGAATCAGCAGCAATGCAACGATGATGGTGATCGGTCCTGCCCGCATGGCGGTCGCACTCCTGACACGAGAACAGGACGGGACCATGATCGTTCCTGCACGGGTGCGGTAGAGGCGCACGGCGGCAGTTCCGAAATTCGAGGACGGCCTCCCCACCCTTCTCGCTGCGCCGCCGAAAGCATCGCGCTGCATCCCATCGCAGCATCATCTGCTCAAAGGATGACGCGCGCTCCTCCGCGCCTTGCCGCGGGCCGCATGGCTGCTCTCGCGGCGGATCGCTAGGCGTCGGGGAACTTAGCTGATAACCATACCGGCTTCCTATCGGCTAAAGAGGACAAGACCGGAGATGGACAACCGCAGCGAGATCTGGCGCGGCGTCGACGCGATCAAGACCCGTTTCATCGAGCTCAGCGACCGGGTGTGGAGCATGCCCGAGGTCTGCTACACCGAGGCCCGCTCATCTGCCGAACACCTCGACGAGCTCAAGCACCAGGGTTTTCGCATCACCGAAAAGGTCGCGGGCATCCCGACGGCGCTGATGGGCGAATGGGGAGAAGGCGGTCCGGTCATCGCCTTCATGGGCGAATACGACGCCCTGCCCGGCCTCAGCCAGGAAGCAGGAGTTGCCGAGCATCGTCCGATCGAGACCGGCGGCCACGGCCATGGCTGCGGCCACAATCTCCTGGGCTCGGCGGCGCTGCTCGCGGCCACCGCCGTGAAGGACTGGCTCGCCGCCAACAAGGTCCCGGGACGCGTGCGCTACTACGGCTGCCCTGCCGAGGAAGGCGGCGCCGCAAAGGCCTTCATGGTGCGCTCAGGCGCGTTCGAGGATGCCGACATCGCGATCACCTGGCATCCGTCGAGCTTCTGGGAAGTGGTGATGACGCCCTCGCTCGCCAACACGCGCGCGGACTTCATCTTCACCGGACGCACCTCGCATGCGGCCGCCTCGCCGCATCTCGGCCGCAGCGCGCTCGACGCGGTGGAATTGATGAATGTCGGCGTCAACTACATGCGCGAGCACATGCCGAGCGACGCCCGCGTGCATTACGCACTGCTCGACACCGGCGGCATCGCACCCAACGTCGTGCAGGCGCATGCGCGCGTGCGCTACTCCATCCGCGCGCGCGACCTGCCCGGCATGAACGAGCTGGTCGGGCGCGTGCACAAGATCGCGCTAGGTGCCGCGATGATGACCGAGACCAAGGTCGAGATGAAGATCATCTCGGCGGTCTCCAACATCCTGCCCAACACGCCGCTCGAAGAGGCGCTGCACGGGATCATGGAAGAGCTCGGGCCGCCGCATTTCGACACGACCGACAAGGATTTCGCCGGGCAGATCCAGGCGACCCTGACCGACAAGGACATCGAATCCGTCTACTACAGCATCGGCATGGACCCGACCGACAAGCCGCTGGCCGACTTCCTGGTGCCGCTGAACGCCAAGCGCAATCCGCAGATCGGCTCGACCGATGTCGGCGACGTCAGCTGGGTGGTGCCAACGGTGCAGGTGCACGCGCCGACGGTGGCGATCGGCACGCCGTTCCACACCTGGCAGGTCGTTGCGCAAGGCAAGACGCCGGCCGCGCACAAGGCGATGGTGCAGGCCGCGAAGGCCATGGCCGGTCTCGGCATCAAGGCGCTCAATGAGCCGGCGCTGATCGCAGCCGCCAAGGCCGACCTGAAGAAGCGGACGCTGCGCACGCCCTATGTCAGCCCGCTGCCCGCCGAGGTCGAGCCGCCACTGACCATGTCGGTCGTTTGAGAGATAAACTGGGGGGAACACGATGGCAAAGACAGCGACAAAGAAGAAGCCGGCGGCGAAGACCGCCAAGCCGGCTCCGAAACGCGCGGCCGTGCGCGCCACGGCCAACAGGAAGCCCGCAAAGGCGAAGCCGCAGGCCAGACCACAGGCGAAGGCAGCCGCGCCAAAGCCGCGGCTGCCGAAAGGACCAGTCTGGCAGTGGTCGGCGCTCGACACCGCCGCTGCGATCCGCTCCGGCGCGGTCTCCTCGGTCGAGGTGACCGAGGCCCATCTCGCGCGCATGCATGAGGTCAATCCGAAGCTGAACGCGGTCGTCGTCGATCTGTCCGAAGAAGCCTTGAAAGCTGCGCGCGCCGCGGACAAGGCGCGCAACAAGGACGGCCTGCTGCATGGCGTGCCCGTCACGATCAAGGAGAACGTCGACTACGAGGGACGGCCAAACCCCAACGGCGTTCCGGCGCAGATGGGGATCATCGCGCCGTCGGACGCGCCGGTCGTGCGCAACCTCAAGAAGGCGGGCGCGATCGTGCTCGGCCTCACCAACACGCCGGAATTCTCATTCCGCGGCTTCACGGACAACCCGCTGCACGGGCTGACCTTGAACCCGTGGGATCCCGAGATCACCTGTGGCGGCTCGTCGGGCGGCGCCGGGGCTGCGGTCGCCGCCGGCATCGGCACCATCGCGCATGGCAACGACATCGGCGGCTCGCTGCGCTGGCCGGCGCATTGCAACGGCGTTGTCACGATCAAGCCGACGCAGGGGCGCATCCCGGCCTACAATGAAAGCGCCGCGGCCGAGCGGCCGATGCTGGCGCATCTGATGTCGTCGCAGGGGCCGCTGGCGCGCAGCGTCGCCGACGTCAGGCTGGCGCTGGAGGTGATGAGCCGGCGCGATCCGCGCGATCCCTGGTGGGTGCCGGCCCCGCTCGAGGGCGAGACGCCCAAGCGGCCGATCAAGGTCGCGCTCGCCAAGATTCCTGATGACATGGACGTCGATCCCTCGGTGCAGGCCGCGCTCCGGCAGGCCGCGGATCATCTGGAGCGCTCCGGCTACCGGGTCAGCGAGGTCGATGTCCCCGACATCTCCGGCGTCTGGCAGACCTGGTGCGACGTCATCACCACCGAGGTGGTCGTGATGCAGGAAGCCAAGATGCTCGCCGTCACCTCCGAAGACTTCCACAAGGCGTGGGGCGGGATGCGGGCCAAGGCCGAGATCCTCGACCTCGCAGGCTGGATGAACGCGACGGCGCAGCGCTCCACCCATATCCGCGCCTGGCAGATGTTCTTCGAGGAGTATCCGGTGGTGCTGGCGCCAACGACGGTCAAGCCGACCCCGGGCCCGCGCGAGGACACGGTAAGCCCGGAGCGCGTGCGCGAGATCTTCTTCAACGAGATCCGCTTCATCTCGGCCATCAACGTGCTCGGGCTGCCCGGCGCGGTGGTGCCGGTGACGGTTCACAATGGCCAGCCGATCGGCGTGCAGCTGATCGCCGGCCGCTATCGCGAGGACCTCGCGCTCGATGCCGCCGCGGCGATCGAGAAGCGCGCGGGCATGCTGGTGCGGCAGCTCTGGGAGCGGATGGCTTAGTCTCGCGACGGTCCGATGACCCCTGGTTCTCGGACCGTCACGTTTCCGACATCGCTTCAGCCCCGATTGTCGAAAGTCGAACACTGACGCCCATCGCGCTAGCCCGAGGGCCCCCTCGGGTTGACGGGACGTCGCCGACCTGTCTATTTTGATGTATACGAATGAATATAGCACGACATCGGTATGGGCCGCTGCGCCGGAACGGGACTTGCAATTCACCGAAGCGAACCCGTCTCTGTCGATATGAACGAGGACAATTGTGATGAGATCGATGCGCTTCGTTGCCGCTGCTCTGTGCGCGGCTGCCGCTCTCCTGACTGGCGCAAACGCGTTCGCCGGCAGCGCCAACATCGCCGTGGCCGCCAACTTCACCGAGCCGGCGAAGGAGATCGCCGGCCTGTTCAAGGCCAAGACGGGACACGAATTGGTGCTGAGCTTCGGCGCGTCCGGACAGTTCTACACCCAGATCAAGGAGAACGCGCCGTTCGCGATCCTGCTCTCCGCCGACGACGAACGGCCTAAGAAGCTGGTCGACGAGGGCCTCGGCGTCGCCGAGAGCCGCTTCACCTACGCCATCGGCAAGCTCGTGCTGTGGAGCAAGGACCCGAACGCGGTGAAGGGCGAGGACACGCTGAAGGCGAACGCGTTCAACAAGCTGTCGATCGCCAATCCCACCGCCGCGCCCTATGGCGCGGCCGCAGTGGAGACGCTGAAGGCGCTCAAGCTCTATGAAGCGATCCAGCCCAAGATCGTGCAGGGCAACACGATCTCGCAGGCGTTCCAGTTCGTCGATACCGGCAATGCCGAGGTGGGCTTCGTCGCGCTGTCGCAGCTGATGCCGAATGCCGGCGGGTCGCGCTGGCTGGTGCCGCAGACCCTCTACACCGAGATCCGCCAGGATGCCGTGCTGCTGAAGGCATCCGCCGGCAACGAGGCGGCGACTGCGTTCCTGACCTTCCTCAAGACTCCGGAAGCCCGTGCGGTCATCGAGAAGTTCGGCTATGCTCTGGACCCGAAGTCCGGCAGCTGAGCGCCCACGTCGATGAACTTCCAGGGATGAACTTGCACGTCTCGGCCGATATCTGGCAACCGGTCAGCCTGACCCTCGAATTGGCAGCGATCACGACCGTCATTCTGATGATCGTGGGAACACCGATCGCATGGTGGCTGGCGCGGTCGCAGGCGTGGTGGAAAGAGGCGGTCGCAGCCCTGGTGGCGATTCCACTGGTGCTGCCGCCGACCGTGCTCGGCTTCTATCTGCTGGTCGCGCTCGGCCCGAGCGGTCCGGGCGGGGCACTGGCTTCCTTGTGGGGCGCACGCACCCTCGCCTTCACTTTCCCGGGCCTCGTGATCGGCTCGGTGCTGTTCTCGATGCCGTTCGTGGTGCAGCCGATCCGCAACGCCTTCGAGGCCATGGGCGAGAAGCCCCTGGAAGCAGCCGCCACGCTGCGCGCCTCGCCCTGGCGCGCGTTCTGGACGATCGCCGTGCCGCTGGCGAGCCCCGGCTTCCTCACCGGCGCGATCCTCGGCTTTGCCCACACCGTCGGCGAGTTCGGCGTCGTGCTGATGATCGGCGGCAACATTCCCGGCAGGACGAAGGTGCTGTCGGTCGCGATCTACGACTACGTCGAGACCTCGCAATGGACCGAAGCCTCGGTGCTGGCGCTCGGCATGGTCGTGTTCTCGTTCGGCGTCATTCTGACGATGATGCTGATCGAGAAGAAGATGACGCGACGCGCGTCATGAGCACCGTCAAGGTCGATTTCCGCGGTACGCTCGGGCGCTTCGAGCTGAACGCACGGTTCGAGGTGCCGGCGCGCGGCGTCACCGCGATCTTCGGCCCGTCCGGCTGTGGCAAGACCGCCGTCATGCGCAGCATCGCCGGCCTCAACCGCCTGGACGGACGATGCTCCGTCGCCGGCGACGTCTGGCAGGACGAGAAGACCTTCCGCCCGGTGCACCGGCGCCCGATCGGCTACGTGTTCCAGGAAGCCAATCTGTTTCCGCATCTCTCCGTCCGCCGCAACCTGATGTACGGCCATCCCGGCCCGTCCGGCCCCACCGCCATCGGCTTCGATGAGGTCGTGTCGCTGCTCGGCATCGCCAAGCTGCTGGAGCGCTCGCCGCGCCATCTGTCCGGCGGCGAGCGGCAGCGCGTGGCGATCGGCCGCGCTCTGCTCAGCCAGCCGAAGTTGCTGCTGATGGACGAGCCGCTGTCGGCGCTCGACCAGATGACCAAGGACGAGATCCTGCCCTATCTGGAGCGCCTGCATGCCGCGCTCGACCTGCCGATCCTCTACATCAGCCACGATATCGCGGAGGTCGAGCGGCTTGCCGATCAGCTGGTGCTGATGCGCAATGGCAGCGTCCTGGCTTCAGGCCCGCTGTCCGTGCTCCAAGCCGACCTGACACTGCCGCTCGCGCTCTCCCGCGATGCTGCGGTGAGTCTCGACGCCACCGTTCTGAAGCACGACGCCATCGACGGCATGGTGACGCTTGCGGTGCCCGGCGGGCATTTCGTGCTGCCGGCCGAGCCCCTTGCGTCCGGAACACGCCGCCGCCTGCGCGTGCTGGCCGATGACGTCAGCCTCGCCGTGGAAACGCCGAGCCGCAGCACCATCGTCAACGTGCTGCGCGCGAAGATCCTGGAAATCCGCAGCCAATCGGACCACCGCGTCACTGCCCTGCTCGGCCTCGGCGAGGACGGTGAGGGCGCGCGATTGCTGTCGCGGGTCACCCAACGCTCGTGGAACGAGCTCGGCCTGCGGGCGGGACTTGCCGTCTACGCCCAGGTCAAGGGCGTCGCGCTGGTTCGGCGCGAAGAGCCCATCGTCTGATCGGCACGCGCCGGCCCTCCTCCCACCATCGCAACACATGTTGTATAAGCGACAATATAGCGTCCGATGTTATATCCTAGACAATATAGCTTTGGATCGCAAAACCGAAGCCTGCCTGCTTTTCCTCAATGCAATGAACAAGTTGGTCGGCGCCTAACGATCTGGCCCGCTGCTTGCTCATTCGATCTCGCAACACGAGGTCATCAGCATGAAAGCCGCCGCCGTCACCTGGCATCCGAACGCGCCCAAGCCGCTCGCGCTGGTGCTGGGCACCAACGAGATCGCCTCCGCGATCGCGGCCAAGCTCAACCAGGCGTGCTTCGCGCTCGTCCTTTGTCACGACGCCTTTCCGCCGGTGATCCGACGTGGCATGGCCTTTCACGACGTCCTGTATGGTGAGACGTGCGACATCGACGGCGTGATCGGCTGCCGGGCCGAGGGCATCGCGGACGTCGTGCGCATTCATCACGAGCCAGGCCGGGTCGCCGTCACCGGGATGCATCTCACCGACATCATCGCGTTCCGCTATCCCGCGGTCATCGTCGACGCACGGATGCAGAAGCATCTTGCCACGCCGGATCTGCGCGGCGTCGCCGGCATCGCCGTCGGCATTGGGCCGCGCTTTGCGGTCGGGCACAATTGCGACATCGCGGTCGAGACACATCCTTGCGAGACCGGCGCGATCGTGGCGCACGGCACGACGCGCGATGCGGACGGCAAGGCACGCGATCTCGGCGGCGCAGGCCGCGAGCGCTTCGTCTATTCCGATCAGGATGCCGTCTGGCATACGCCGCTCGACATCGGCACCCGCGTCTACAAAGGACTGCAGCTCGGATCGCTCGGCGGCACGCCGGTGCTGGCGCCGCTCGATGGCGCACTGCGCGGCATCGCGCGCGACGGTCTGCGCGTGCCGGCCAACGTCAAGCTGCTGGAGATTGATCCGCGCGGCCGCCACGCCGCATGGACCGGCATGGACGACCGCGGGCGATCGATCGCCGCGAGCGTCGTCTCGGCTGTCCAAGAGATCATGCGAACCGGTCGGAAGGCGGGCCGCGTCTCCGCCAATGCGTGAGGAGGACTGCCATGGGTGTCGCCGAGGTCGGGACGTGTCAGATCGTGGCGCTGCAGGGCGCTGCGTCCACCGTCATCCAGGAGTTACTCGATGAGTTCGCCACGCGGCTCGCAGGCATGGGGCTGCGCGTCTCCGGCGTGATCGAGAGCAGCGTCGACAAGACCAGGCCGTGCAAGGCCATGATGCTGCGCAGCCTCGACGACAACCGCATGTTCTCGATCTCGCAGGATCTCGGCCCGGGATCGCAGGCCTGCAACCTCGATCCCGAAGGATTGGTGCTGGCCTGCGCCGCCGTGCAGCAGTCGATCGCGCGTGGCACGGATGTCGTGATCCTCAGCAAGTTCGGCAAGCAGGAGGCGGCGGGAGGTGGCCTCGCCGACGCCTTCGGCTCGGCGATGTCAGCCGGGCTTCCGATCATCACGGCGGTATCGCCTGCGATGATGGAGGCGTGGACGCGCTTCGCCGGCGTGTTCGCCGAATGCGTCCCGGTCGAAGTCGCGCGCCGTGCCGGCTGGATCGAAGCGTGGTCCGGCCGCATGGTGACAGCGCAGAGCCCGCGTGACATGATCGGCTCACAACGCGAGCGGATCGGAATAGGATGAAGCGCGAAGCTCAGATCGCATTGACCATCACTTTCGGCAACGGCGGAAGTCTGTCGCCCGAGGATCTGCTGCTGATCGACTTCATCCGCCGGGAGCGCTCGATCCTGGGCGCCGCGCGCGCGAGCGGCATCTCCTACCGCAAATGCTGGCTGATGGTCGATGCGCTCAACCGCACCTTCGAGACGCCGGTGTTCGAGACCCATCCCGGCCGCCGCGGCGGCGGCGCCGAGATCACGCCGTTCGGCGAGCGGCTGATCGCGCTGTATCGCTCGATGGAGCGGCGCACCCGCACGGCCACCGCTGCGGCGCTCGTCGAGCTGCAGAAGGCTACCGATCCGCGCTATCAGAAGCGGGCCAGCGGCGCGGCCGAGGCAGCTCCGAAGGCCGAACCGCGCCGGGTCCGATCGCGACGCTCTTGATCATCGCCCAGGCCGACAGATCCGGCTCCAACGCCAGCCGCTCGACCGATTCCAAGGTCACGAGCGCGTGGAGCCTGGTCGCACCGAGATCGAACGTCACGCGCACATAGGGCGGATCGAGCGGCAGGATCTCCTCGATCCGGCCCGGCAGCCGGTTGGTGATCGACACATCCATCGGCCGCGACAGCGCGATCGAGACGTCGCGGGCCTCGATGGTCACGGAGACGCCGGCGTCAACAGCCGCATCGACCATCGGCACGCGCAGCTCGCCGTCGGCGAAGAACAATGTCGACATGCCGTATTGCGGATCATGGCGCAGCACGCGCGCCGGCACCGTCGTGCTGAGAACGACGGACGAGGCTGAAGACGATGCAGACGAGCCGGTCATCGCGCGGCAGCCTCCACAGCCTCAGGGCCGGTCGTGATCGTACAGGACGCGCACGCGGATCGTGCCCTCCACCGCGCGCAGCTCCGACAGCAGCGCCTCGCCCTCACCGCCGACCACGTCGGTCTCGAGCACGACATAGCCGACCTCGGGATCGGTCTGCAGATATTGCGCAAGGATGTTGATGTTGTGCCGCGACACCGCATCGTTGACCTGGCGCAGCACGCCCGGCACGTTCCGGTGGACATGGATGAAGCGCGTGCCGGTCGGGCGCGCCGGCAACTGCACCTGCGGGAAGTTCACGGCGCCGAAGGTCGAGCCGACATCGGAATAGTCGATCAGCTTGCGCGCAACCTCGCCGCCGATGCGGTCCTGCGCCTCCTCGGTGGAGCCGCCGACATGCGGGGTCAGGATCACGTTGGGCAGGCCCTGCAGCGGCGAGACGAACGGATCGGCGTTCGAGGCCGGCTCGACCGGAAACACGTCGACGGCGGCGCCTGAGAGCTTGCCCTCGCGCAACGCGCTGGCCAGCGCCTCGATGTCGACCACCGTGCCGCGCGAATTGTTGATCAGATAGGCGCCGTCCTTCATGTGACGGATCTGGCGCTCGCCGATCATGTTGGCGGTCGCCGGCGTCTCCGGGACATGCAGCGACACGACGTCGCTGATCGCCAGGAGCTCGTCGAGGCTCTCGACCGGCTCGGTGTTGCCGTGGCGGAGCTTGTCGGTGAGATCGAAGAAGATCACCCGCATGCCCATGGCCTCGGCGAGGTTCGACAGCTGCGAGCCGATGTTGCCGTAGCCGACAATGCCGAGCGTCTTTCCGCGCACCTCTCGGCTGCCATTGGCGGACTTGTCCCAGCCGCCCGCATGCGCCGACACCGAGCGCGGGAAGATGCGGCGCATCAGCATCACGACCTCGGCGATCGTCAGCTCGGCGACGCTGCGGGTGTTCGAATAGGGCGCATTGAACACGGGGATGCCGAGCCGCTTCGCGGCATCGAGATCAACCTGGTTGGTGCCGACGGAGAAACAGCCGACCACCATCAGCCGATCGGCGGCCTGCAGCACTTCCTCGGTCAGATGCGTGCGCGAGCGAATGCCAAGCATGTGCACGCCCGACAGCATACGTTTCAACTCCGCCGAACCGAGCGCCTTCGGCAGCCGTTCGATTTCCGTATAGCCGTTGGCCTCGAACATGCGGACGGCCGAGTCGTTCACGCCCTCGAGGAGCAGAACGCGGATCTTTTGCTTGGGCAGCGATAGCGGCATGGGCCTGGCCTGATTCAGTCGTGGAGGTGGCGTAGTGTAGCGGTTGTTACAGTCGCGATGCGTTGAAACTTGGTGAATGCGACGCGGCAGCGTGGCTTTCTGTCGCTTTCTCAGGGTCTTGTCCACTCCGTCGCGGCCTTTTGACCGGCGATGCAAAATCAGCGCCTGGCATACCTGCCGCGCTGCACGGTCTGCACTGCAACAACCGCAGATCGTTGTTTTGGCTGCTGACAAACCATGCGAGCAGAGCTAGCCTTTCCGCCAATCACAAAATCATCGGGAGGTCAGCATGTCAGACGGGATTGTCGAGACACGCGCGTCGGAGGTGTCGGGCGGTGAAACGCAGACGGTCGATGTCGCCGTCGTGGGGGCCGGATTTGCGGGGCTTTATCTGCTGCACCGCCTGCGCAAGGCGGGCTTCTCGACCGTGGCTCTGGATACGGCCAACGACGTCGGCGGCACCTGGTACTGGAACCGCTATCCCGGCGCGCGCTGCGACATCCAGACCGTCGACTACAGCTACACCTTCGATCCCGAGCTCGAAAAGGCCTGGCAGTGGTCGGAGAAATACGCCACCCAGCCGGAGATCCTGCGCTATCTCGGCTTCGTCGCCGATCGCTACGATCTGCGCCGCGACATCCGCTTCGGCACCCGCGTGCTCGGCGCCGCCTGGGATGAGGCCAGGGAGCGCTGGCTGCTGACGACCGACCACGGCCCTGCCGTGTCCTGTCGCCACTACATCATGGCGACCGGCTGCCTGTCGCAGCCGAAGCCGCCGGAGATCGACGGCGTGCACGACTTCAAGGGCGAGATCTACTTCACCAGCCGCTGGCCGCATGATGGCGTGGACCTCCGCGGCAAGCGCGTGGCCGTGATCGGCACCGGCTCGTCGGGCATCCAGTCGATCCCGATCATCGCCGAGCAGGCCGCGCAGCTCACGGTGTTCCAGCGCACGCCGAATTTCGCGCTGCCGGCGCATAACGGTCCGCTCCCGGCCGATCGCGCCGCGCAGCTCGCGGAGGATCGCAAGGGGCTGCGCGAGCAGGCACGCTGGTCGATGACCGGCGTGCCGATCCCGCCGGCCACCGAGTTCAGCTGGGCGCTGAGCGAGGCCGAGCGCCGCGAGCGCTTCGAGAAGATGTGGGCCTCCGGCGATCTCGTCGGCATGCTGACGCAGCTCTGGGCCGACCAGGGCGTCGATGCCGACGGCAACGCGCTGCTCGCCGATCTCATCCGCGAGAAGATCCGCGAGATCGTCAAGGATCCCGAGACGGCCGAGGCGCTCACGCCGCACGATCACCCGTTCGGCGCCAAGCGGCCGTGCCTGGACACGAACTACTACGCGACGTTCAACCGTCCGAACGTGACGCTGGTGAACCTGCGCAAGGAGCCGATCGCATCCATCACATCCAATGGCATCAAGACCGACAAGCGCAGCTTCGACATCGACGTCATCGTGTTCGCGACCGGCTTCGATGCCATGACCGGCGCGATCCGCGCGGTGCATCCGATCAAGGGCCGTGGCGGCAAGTCGCTCGACGACAGCTGGGCTGATGGCCCGGAGAGCTATCTTGGATTGACGGTCGCCGGCTTCCCCAACCTGTTCCTGATCACCGGTCCCGGTAGTCCATCGGTGCTGTCGAACATGGCGGTGTCGATCGAGCAGCACGTCGACTTCGTGGTCGATCGTCTCGCCGCGATGCGCGACGCCGGCTTCACCACCATCGAGCCGACCGAGACCGCGCAGGCCGGCTGGATGCGCCACATGGCGGACTGCTCGACGGTCACGCTGCACCGGCTCGCCAACACCTGGTACACAGGCGCCAACGTGCCGGGCAAGCCGCAGACGCTGATGCCATACACCGGCGGCGTCGGGCCCTATCGCGGCATCTGCAACGAGGTCGTCAGCCGCGGCATGCTCGGCTTCAAGCTCACGGGCCCGAACGGTGCGAGCCAGTGCAACGACGGCGAGATCGTGAAGCTGCAGCCGGATGTGCGGCTGGTGCTGAACATGCTCACCGAGATGAACCTGCCGCCGATCGAATCGATGGGCGCGCAAGGCGCACGCGACTTCGTCGCCGAATTCAACAAGGCCCGACCGCCGGGCCGCCCCGTGGGCGAGGTCAAGGACGGCACTCTGCAAGGCGCCGAGGGCCCTCTTGCCTACCGCCTCTACCGTCCGGCCACGCCCGGGCCGCATCCGATCGTCGTGTATTTCCATGGCGGCGGCTGGGTGATCGGCGACGAGCAGTCGGACGATCCGTTCTGCCGCGACATGTGCCGCCGCTCCAACATGATCTTCGTCAGCGTGAACTACCGCCACGCGCCCGAGCACCGCTTCCCGGCGGCGGCCGAGGACGGCTATGCAGCGGCGCGCTGGGTCGCCGAGCACGCCGCCGAGCTCGGCGGACGCGACGGACCGGTGCTGGTGGCCGGCTGGAGCGCCGGCGGCAACATCGCAGCCGTCACCTGCCAGCTCGCTCGGGATCGCGGCGGGCCTGCGATCGGCGGTCAGCTGCTGGTGTGCCCGGTCACCGACTGCAGCTTCGATCGGCCGTCCTACACCGACAATGCGGCCGGCTACTTCCTGACGCGGGGCCTGATGTACTGGTTCTGGGACATCTATTGCTCGCCGGCGGATCGCACCGATCCGCGCGCGTCGCCGTTGCGGGGCAAGCTGCAGGGCCTGCCGCCGGCCTACATCGTCACCTGCGAGTTCGATCCGCTGCGCGACGAGGGTGTCGCCTATGCGGAAGCGCTCGCCGCCGCCGGCGTGCCGGTCGGGCAGCTCAAGGCCCACGGCCACTTCCACTCGTCGTTCACGATGGTCGACGTCGTCATCACCGGCGTCGGCGGCCGCATGCAGATGGCAGAGGCGCTGCAGGCGTTCACGCAGTCTGCGGAGGAAGGCGAATCGCCCGAGATCAACGCCGCCGCGAGCTGACCAGCGGAGGCCGCCGCCGAGCCTTGTCGCAACGACCCGCAGCTTTGCGGGCCGTTGCCGTGACGCGCAGCTTGCGCCGGATCGTCCACGCCGTCACCGAGACAACGAGCCAGCCGGTCGTTGCGGTGACGAAGGCGGTCGCGACGCTCGTCCGACAACATCACGAGACCGTCATCGAGCGTGGACGCACTCAGCTCGCCGCTGCGATGGCCTCGTCATAGGCACGAACCGAAGCGGCCGCGGTCTGCCGTACATCACTCGCGCTCATGCCCGGCTTGTACAGGCTCGAGCCCAGTCCGAAGGCCCGCACGCCGACTGCAGCATAGGAGGCGAGATTGCTGTCCGACACGCCGCCGACGGCGCCGACCACGACGCCCTTCGGCAGGACGGCAAGCTGCGCGGCAATTCCCGACGGACCGAGCACTGAGGCAGGAAAAAATTTCAGGGCCGAGGCGCCGCAGCGCAGCGCGAGAAACGCTTCGCTCGGCGTGAACACGCCGGGCATGGTCACCATGTCATAGGCCTGCGCGGTCGCCAGCACTTCGACGTCGACGTTGGGGCTGACCATCAGACGCCCGCCGGCCTCCGCGACCCGCACGCAATCTGCGGCATTGACGACCGTCCCTGCACCGATCAGGCATTGCTTGCCGAACCGGGCGGCGAGACGCTCGATCGAGGCGAACGGTTCCGGCGAGTTGAGGGGAACCTCGATCAGCTCGAAACCGGCTTCGATCAGGACATCGACGACGGCCTCGGACTCGTCGGGTTTGATGCCGCGCAGGATCGCGACGAGCGACCGCTTGACGTGCGGCCAGGCAACGGACTTTGTCATGGTCGGAAACGCGCTCCCCAGATCTGCCGCGCGGCCTTGACCAGGCCGCGCCGGGACGCCTGCTCGGCATCACATTCGTTCACGTCGAAATCAGCAGCCGCCAGCGCCGCGCAGTAGAGACGGCCGAGCCGGCCCGCTCCGATCAACCGCAGCGGAAGCTCGGCGCCGAACCGCACCCGCGCGTCGGCGATCTCGCTGCCGATCAGAAGCCCGGAGAGCCTCGCAGCCCCGTCGGACCGCTGCTCGAAATTGAGGAGCTGGGCTGCGCGGAGCCGGAACAGCGCATTGGTCAGTGACGTCGGCGCGGCAAGCGCCGCCGCAAGGCTCTCGCGGAATGCCGCGTCGCGCGCGACGGCCGAGGCTTCCGGTTCGACGGCGTGCATCAAAATGCTATGCTGAGAGACGACAGCGAACAGCTCGCCAGTCATGTAGGTGGCAAAATCGATCACAGCGCCGGCATCGATCCGGATCCATTTGCTGTGCGTGCCCGGAATACAGACGATCCCGGTGAAGTCAGGCTCGGTGACGCCGAGCAGCTGGGTTTCCTCGCCGCGCATCACGTCCGGCTGATCTGCACGGGCCTGCGCCAGCCCCGGCAGAATCCTGACGTCGCCCTCGGTGTCGACGCCGATCGCGCCGGCGTGCAACGCCTCCAGCCGGGTCGGCGTGTGCAGATACGGCGCCTCGACCCAGCCTTGCCGGGCGCCGGCCATGCCGCAGATCAGCACCGGAACATCGGCCGGCGCGCCGAGTTGCGCCAGATGATCGCGCAGCACCGGCGCAAAGCCCGATGTCGCGCAATGCAGCATGCCCTCGCCACCACGGCTCTCCGCCTGCTCCGTGCCGTCTCCTGCCATCAGCCAGGCACGGAAACTGGAGGTGCCCCAGTCGACGGCGACAAAGGCCGGCGTTGCTAACGAATCGACGGCGGTCACGTCCTGCTCCCGAACAGTTCGACATCTGGCAATGACATGCCCGGCTGGCCGCGCAAACAACAAATTGCATTGTGCACGATTATGCACGTTGTTATTCTTGTTCATGCCTGATATGAGGAGGCATGTCAGACCTTCCACTGGCGCGTCGCGACCAGATCGCCGGCCGCCTCGCTACAGGGCACGCGGTCATCGCGGCCGCCCTGGCCCATGAATTCGGCGTCTCCGAGGATGCCATCCGGCGCGATCTTCGCGCGCTTGCCGCCGAAGGACGCTGCCGCCGGGTGTATGGCGGCGCCTTGCCGATCGCCGGCGGCATGACCCCGATGGCTGCCCGGATCGGCCAGGACCGCGACCGCAAGCTGGCGCTCGCCCGGACGGCCGCCCGCGGCATCGCGCGTGGCGAATTTCTTTTCCTCGATAGTGGCAGCACCAACCTCGCGCTCGCTGAGGTCCTGCCCGATGATTTCGATCTCACCGTCGCAACCAACGCCATCGACATTGCCGCAACCGTGCTGCATCGGCAGGACCTGCAACTGATCATGATCGGCGGCTCCGTTCACCCCGCAGTCGGCGGCTGTGTCGACGCCGACGCCCTCATGCAGATGCAGCGCTTGAACATCGACCGCTGCTTCATCGGCGCCTGCGCCGTGTCGGCGCAAGGCGGCATCAGCGCGATTGATCCGACCGACGCAGCGTTCAAGCGGACGCTGCTGTCGCTGAGCCGCGTCAGCGTCGCAATGGTCACCAACGAGAAGCTCGAGACCCGAGCGCCTCACCGTGTCGCCGGCGCCAAGACGATCAGCCAGCTCACCGTCGAGCATGATGCGCCGGCGGCTCGACTTGCCCTGCTCAAACGGGCGGGAGCGACCATCGTGACGGCCGCTCCGCCGGTGTGACAGCGCCTTTCAGAAAGTCAGGAATCTTCCAAATGAGTTCTGATCACAGCGCGGCGCGGCTCGCGACCCGCCTGGCCTTTTTCGTCGCCGGCTTCGGCATCGCCTGCTGGGCACCGCTGGTGCCGTTTGCCAAGCAGCGGCTCGGCGTCGACGATGCGACGCTCGGCCTGCTGCTGCTCTCGCTCGGCGTGGGCTCGGTCGCATCGATGCTGGCCGCCGGACTGCTGAGCGCCCGCTATGGCAGCAAGCCGGTCGTCGTCGTCAGCGGCATCGCTCTCGCGCTGTTCCTGCCGCTGCTGGCGATCGCCGCAACGCCAGCGACGCTTGCGCTCGCATTGTTCGCCTTCGGAGCGGCGCTGGGCTCGCTCGACGTCGCCGTGAACATCCAGGCGATCGACGTCGAGCGGCTGAGCGAGCGTCCGCTGATGTCGGGTTTCCATGCCCAGTTCAGCATCGGCGGCTTCGCGGGCTCCGGCGTCATGACCGCGCTGCTTGCGTTCGACGTCGCGCCGCTGCTCGGCACGCTGGCCTGCTGCGCACTCGCCTTGGCCGCGATGATCGTCGCTGCCCCACGACTGATGGCGAGCAAGCCCGCGCAAACGGGGCCTCTGCTCGTGCTTCCCCATGGCGCGGTGCTGCTGCTGGCGGCGCTCGCGGCGATCATGTTCCTGGTCGAAGGCGCGATGCTCGACTGGAGCGCGCTGCTGCTCGCCGGTTCCGGGCGCCTGCCGGCCGCACAGGCCGGACTGGGCTACATCATGTTCTCGATCGCAATGACCGCCGGACGCCTCGTCGGGGATGCCGTGGTTGCCCGGATCGGTGATCGCGCAACGCTGCTGGGGGGCAGCGTGATCGCGATCGCCGGCTTCGTCCTGCTGCTCACGGCTCCCTTGGTTGCTGCCGCCATGGCCGGCTTTGCGCTGATCGGCCTCGGCGCGTCGAACCTGGTCCCGGTGTTGTTCCGCCGGGCCGGGGCGCAGACCGCGATGCCGGTCGGGCTGGCCGTCGCTGCCGTCACCACCGCAGGCTACTCCGGCGTGCTGCTCGGACCGGCCGGCATCGGCTTCGTCGCCGCGGCCACGAGCCTCCCGGCCGCGTTCTGGATGTTGGCCGCGCTGCTTGTGATCGTGCTCGCGAGCGCGCCGTTGGCCGCGCGGACACCGCCCTAGGAGCGCTGTGCGCGGCTCAGGCTCCAGCATCTCATGGCTCGACCATTCGCCTGCACGAAACGGCGACGTCTGACCGCTGAGCCGCCAATCTCACGCCGAAGCCGAACCATCTTGCAGCAGGCTCTCACGCATTTCCTGATAGCGGGCGCCGGTCTGCGGCTTGACGAACAGCGCCGCGACGATCGGATGCCGCGCCCTCAGCTCGCTTTCGATCGCCACGACGGCCCGCTCGATGTCGTCGGCGCGCTGATCGTCCGCAAACTCGATGCTCAGCGCGACGACGACCTGCTGCGGCGACAGCTGCACCGTGAGCAGCCCGTTGGCCGACTTGACGCTTTGCCTCCTGCGCGCGATGTCGAGGATCGAACGCGCCAGCTCGGGATCCGCGGGCTCGCCGATCAGGAGGCTCTTGCTCTCCCGCGCGAGCACCATCGAGGTCACCGCAAGCAGCACGCCGATCAGGATGGACCCGATGCCGTCCCATGCCGGCTGATCGAAGGCGACGGCCGCGGCCATGGCAGCAGCAGCGATGACGATGCCGATCAGGGCCGCGGTGTCTTCGAACACGACCATGAAGGCCGGCGGGTCCTTGCTGCGCCTGAATGCCTCGAGGTAGGAGAGACCCGGGGCAGCCGCACGAAAGCGTCGCACCGCCACCCACCAGGACCCAGCCTCGAAGACGAATGAGAGCGCGAGCACGATGTAGTTCACCGTCGGGTCTTCGATCGGCAGCGGATGCATCAGATGCGCGACGCCTTCGTACAGCGAGACGCCGGCGCCGAGCGCGAACAAGAGCAGCGCAACGATGAAGCTCCAGAAGTAGAGCTCACGACCATGCCCGAGCGGATGCCGTCGGTCGGGCGGACGGCTCGCGCGATGAAAGCCGTAGAGCAGCAGGAGCTCGTTCGAGGTGTCGACGACGGAGTGGATCGCCTCGCTCATCATGGCCGAGCTGCCGGTCCAGATCGCCGCGGCGATCTTGGTGCAGGCCACGAGCAGATTGCCGGCAAGCGCCGCATAGACGGCCACCCTGGAATCCGCGTTTGCCGCCATGTCGCCTGCCCGCTCTCCGCACTCGTGCGCCGGGAAACGCGAGCCGCGGGCCATCAGTTCCCGCGGTTGCGGACGTCTCCGCGCCGGCGCAGGATCCCCCGACCCGCAACGGAGCAGAGTGGCGATGGGACCGGCAGATCAGGCAAGAGACGGACAGAGGCAGGCCGACGCACAAGACCGGGACGCACATTTCCTGCGCCACAGCTTCGCCATCGCGCGCCGTGCGACGTCCAACGGCAATCATCCGTTCGGAGCCGTGCTCATCGCGGCCGACGGCCGCGTTCTGATCGAGGCCGAGAACGGCTATATGCCGGCACATGACGCCACGGCGCATGCCGAGCGGCTGGCCGCGACCCAGGCCTGCATTTCGATTGCGCCCGAAATCAGAGCGGCTGCCACGCTGTATTCGTCGGCAGAGCCATGCGCGATGTGCGCGGGCGCGATCTACTGGGCGGGCATCGGACGCGTGGTCTATGGGCTGAGCGAACGGCGGCTGCGCGACCTCACCGGCAATCATCCGGAGAACCCGACCCTCGACCTGCCCTGCCGCGACGTGTTCGCGAGCGGCCAGCGTGCGACCGAAGTCGTCGGCCCCCTGCTGGAGGACGAAGCCGCGACGCTGCATGAGGGAGCCTGGGACAAATGAAGCAGGCGCCGCGACCGGAGGCGCGGCGCCTGCTTGCGTGGCTCGGTCGATATCAGAACTTCACGGTCACGCCTGAATACAGCGACGACTCGGTGCAGGCGCCCGTGGCGACGCGGGTGCCGCCGACGCCGGCGACGGAACAGCCGACCGCGTTGTTGTGGTCGAGGCCGAACTTGTTCTGCCAGTAGCGATAGGCCACCCAGACGTCGATCATGTGGCTCTGCTTCTCGCCCCACATCGCCTTCGACGCGTCGAAGGTCAGGCGGATCGGCTCGGAGTTGAACTCGACCTTCGTCGGATAGACGCCGTTCGCGACGCTCGCCGGGAGCGGCTCGGTATCGGTGCCCTTCTTGCCGTACCAGCCGGCGCGGCCCGAGATCGAGAAGAACTGCATGCTCTCGGGCAGGAAACCGAGATCCATGTAGTAGTTGGTCTCGACCGCCCAGGTCGGCTTGAACGAGGTATTGCCGTCAGTAATGCAGGGGTTCGACCAGCCGGCGCCGCACTGTGAGAACGAGTTGTGGTTGGCGAACTCCCAATACATCAGGGGAGCGACGTTGAAATAGCCCTTGTAGGGCAGGTTGAACGCGAACTGCAGGCCGGCCACCACGTCGCGCTTGGCGGCGCCGAAATAGCGGTTCTCCGTGTTGGCATCCATGCCCACCTCGAACGAGATGTTCTGCAGCGGGCCCATGGTGAAGGCCTTGGTGTTGAAGATCTGATTCCAGCCGAAGGTCGAGCGGAACAGGCCGTAGATCTCGGTCGCGCCGGCGCAGCTCGCCGGCGTGAACGCGAAGCCGGCGTTGGGCGAGACGATGCCGCCGGTCTGGGTGCACGGCCCGGCGGGATCGTTGTGGTCCGACTTGAACAGCGAGATCGTGAAGAAGTTGGTGCCGTAGCCCCAGACGTCGAAATGGGTGAACGAGTAGACCTGCTTGGCGGTCTTGGCGTTGAATGTGCCGTTGCCGTTCACGCTCCATGCACCAGGCTGGCTGGCATCGAAGATGTAGGAGTAGCTGACGCGATTGTCGACGACGAGGAAGAACGGCACCTCGGCCGGAGCCTTTTTCGCGACCGCCTTGGCGGGCAGATCAGCGGCCCCAGCGACACCGACTGACGTCAGTGCGACCGCGCCCAGCGCGACGGCCGCCGCAATTATTTGACGAAACGACATTCCGAACACCCCCAGTTGACAAGCGCAGATTCCCGACTTGCATGCACAGTTGCGCCGTTCCACCGGCCGGAGAAGCCTCAACTTTCTCCAGGACTTGCCCGCAGTTTGATCAAGGTTATGCCGTATTACGGCGTCGACGGTGGCGGTCGCGGGCGCGACCATGGGACGATTGGCCGCGGCCGCGACGCTCCCGGATCACGATCTTGCTGCTTCACATTGCTGAAGTTTTTCCGAAAAGCGTCGCCTGGCCTCTCGCACGATTTCGCGATCACCCGTGAGCGCAAGCGCGCCATTGGACGCGCATTGCATGACGCTGCTCATCCAACGTGCAGCCTGCTGCGACCGGATCGATTTCCCGGCCAGTGTCGCAGAAGTGCCACAGAACTTCATGGGGCGCTGCGCTCGACTCGATTGCGGCCTGCGATGCCTGCAACCGACGGCGCGCTGCATTCGCCGGTCTCCGCGGATGAACCGTTGGACAAGAGTTGGGCAAAGGATGGCGCTTTTCGCCTCTTACGCGCCGCGGCAAATTAGATCACAATTGAGGCAGCTTCATTCCCCCTGCCCCATGACGCAGCAAATGCCTGACCCAGCGCCGGTCGATCCGAAATCTACGCCTCCGCTCCTGCAGACGGTCGGATTGACCAAGCGCTATGGCGACTTCGTTGCCAACGACAAGATCGACATCGAGATCCGGCCACGCGAGATTCACGCCCTGCTCGGCGAGAACGGTGCGGGGAAATCGACCCTGGTGAAGACGATCTATGGACTGGTGCAGCCGAGCGCCGGCGAGTTGCGCTGGCAGGGTGAGCCGGTCCAGCTGTCCGGCCCGGCCGAAGCGCGATCCCTCGGCATCGGCATGGTGTTTCAGCATTTCTCTCTGTTCGACAACCTCACCGTGGCCGAGAACGTGGCGCTCGGGCTCGACGGCAAGGAGCCGTTCAAGGCCATGTCGGCGCGGCTCGCGGATGTCGCGCGCGATTATGGCCTGCCGCTGGATCCGAAGCGCGAGGTATGGCAATTGTCGGTCGGCGAGCGGCAGCGCATCGAGATCGTGCGCGCGCTGATGCAGAATCCGAAATTCCTGATCCTGGACGAGCCCACCGCCGTGCTGACGCCGCAGGAGGCCGACCAACTGTTCGTCGTCCTGGAGCGCCTGAAAGCGGAAGGCCGCGCTGTTCTCTACATCAGCCACAAGCTGGAAGAGGTGAAGCGGCTGTGCGACACCGCCACCATCCTTCGCGGCGGCAGGAAGGTCGCGACCTGCAATCCGAAGCTGGAGACGGCTGCCTCGCTGGCCCGCATGATGGTGGGCACCGAGATCAAGGAGGTGAAGCCGCCGGCCGAGCGGCACACCACCGTGCCGCGTCTGGTCGTCAATGATCTCACCCTCGCCCCGGGCGAGCTTCATGGCGTGGCTCTCAAGAACATTTCCTTCGAGCTGAAGGGCGGAGAGATCCTCGGCATCGCCGGTGTCGCCGGCAACGGCCAGGACGAGCTGTTCGCTGCGCTGTCCGGCGAACGCCTCGTCAAGGAGCCCGGCACGATCATCATCGACGGCCTCGCCTGCGGGAATCTCTCGATCACCCAACGGCGCAAGATGGGCGCGGCGTTCGTGCCGGAGGAGCGGCTGGGGCACGGCACCGCGCCGCGGATGCGGCTGTCCGAGAACGCGCTGCTGACCGGACACGCCGCGAGCGACATGGTCCGGCACGGCTTCATCAACGCGGCCGCGACGTTGCGGACGGTCGATCTGACGACCGAGACATTCGACGTCCGCAAGGCCAAGCGGGATCCGGAAGCGGCGAGCCTGTCCGGCGGCAACCTGCAGAAGTTCGTCGTCGGCCGCGAGATCCTGCGCACGCCGGCGGTGCTGGTCGTCAACCAGCCGACCTGGGGCGTCGACGCCGGCGCCGCCGCGATCATCCGCCAGGCGCTGATCGATCTCGCCAGCGCCGGCGCTGCCGTCCTCGTCACCAGCCAGGACCTCGACGAACTGATCGAGATCGCCGACCGCATCGCGGTGATGTTTCATGGACACTTGTCGGAGGCGCTGCCGCGCGCCGAGGCCACGCGGGAGAGGCTCGGCCTGTTGATGGGCGGCGCCAGTCTCGAGAAGGAGGCGGCGCATGCAGCTCGTGCTTGAGAAGCGCGCCGAGCGTTCGCGCACCATCGCGCTGGTTTCGCCGCTGATCGCGATCGGACTGACACTCGTCACGATGAGCGTGCTGTTCGCCGTGCTCGGCAAGAACCCGATCACCGCGCTCGGCGTCTACTTCGTCGCGCCGCTCACCGACGGCTATTCGCTGCAGGAGATCGCGGTGAAAGCGACGCCATTGGTGATGATCGCGATCGGTCTGTCGCTGTGCTACCTCGCCAACGCCTGGAACATCGGCGCCGAAGGCCAGTTCCTGATCGGCGCCGTTGCCGGCAGCTGGATCGCGGTCAAGACGCAAGGCACCGAGGCCGGACATTGGGTGCTGCCGGCGATGCTGGTCGCAGGCGCCGCAGCCGGCGCCCTCTACGCGCTGATCCCGGCGCTGTGCCGCGTCAAGTTCGGCGCCAGCGAGATCCTCACCAGCCTGATGCTGGTCTATGTCGCCGATCTCCTGCTCGACTATCTCGTCCGCGGCCCCTGGCGCGATCCCGCCGGCTTCAACTTCCCCACCACGGCGGAGTTCGACCCGGTCGCCACCGTGCCGGTGCTGATCGAGGGCGGACGCCTGCATCTCGGCAGCGTCATCGCGCTGCTCGTCGTTGCAGGCGCCTTCGTGCTGCTCGAGCGCACCATCAAGGGGTTCGAGATCCGCGTCGTCGGCGCGGCCCCCCGCGCGGCACGCTTCGGCGGCTTCAACGCCAACCAGCTCATCCTCCTGACATTCGCGGTGTCCGGCGCATTGGCCGGTCTCGCAGGGATCATCGAGGTGGCGGGCCCCATCGGACATCTGCAACCGGGCATCTCGCCGGGCTATGGCTTCACCGCGATCATCGTGGCCTTCCTGGGGCGGCTCAATCCAGTTGGAATATTCATTGCAGGGCTCTTCCTCGCATTGACGTTCATTGGCGGCGAGCAGGCCCAGATCACGATGAAGATTCCACTCGATGTGACCAAGGTGTTCCAGGGCATCCTGCTGTTCTACGTGCTCGCCTGCGATTCCCTCATCCTCTACCGTTTCAAGCTCGTCTTCGCCGCGCGGCAGGTGCAACGTGGTGCTGGTTGAAGCAATCATCCTGTCGGTGCTCGCCGCATCGACGCCGCTGCTGCTGGCGGCCACCGGTGAGCTGGTCACCGAGCGCTCGGGCGTGCTCAACCTCGGCGTCGAGGGCATGATGATCGTCGGCGCGGCCTGCGGCTTCGGCGGGGCCTGGCTGTCCGGCTCGATCGTCGTCGGCGCATTGTGCGGCATCGTCGCCGGCATGCTGATGTCGCTGATCTTCGCGTTCATGACCCTTGGCCTCGCCGTCAATCAGGTGGCCACGGGCCTCGCGCTGACCATCCTCGGCATCGGTCTCTCCGGCCTGATCGGCGCGCGCTTCGTCGGCGAGCGCATCGGCACCGCGCCGCACCTCTCCATTCCCGGCCTCAGCGACATTCCGCTGGTCGGCCGCATCCTGTTCGGCGAGGACGCGTTCGTCTATCTGTCGCTCGCGCTGATCATCGCCGTCTGGTGGTTCCTGTACCGCACCCGTGCCGGCCTGGTGCTGCGCGCCTGCGGCGACAACCATGTCTCCGCCCACGCGCTCGGCTATCCCGTGCTGCGCATCCGTTTGCTCGCGGTGCTGTTCGGCGGCGGCTGCGCCGGGCTCGCCGGCGCCTATCTGCCGCTGGCCTATACGCCTTTCTTCATTCCCGGCATGACCGCGGGACGCGGCTGGATCGCGCTGGCGCTGGTCGTGTTTGCATCCTGGCGACCGGGCCGCCTTGTCGTCGGCGCCTATCTGTTCGGCGCGGTGACGATCCTGCAGCTCCATGCGCAGGGTGCGGGCGTGGGCATCCCCTCGCAGTTCATGTCGGCGCTGCCCTATCTCGCCACGGTGATCGTGCTGGTGCTGCTGTCGCGCGCCCGCACCGGCGGCTCCACTGCGCCGGCGGCGCTGGGGACGGTGTTCGTGCCGGATCGCTGAAGCAATCATCCGGAGCGCCAGCGATGGGGCGCGGCGCTCTGGCTCACGAGGTTTCCCCCGATTATTTGGAGGCATGGACGATGATGAAAAGGCTTCTGGGGGCTGCCGCCGCGCTGGTGCTGGCGGGAAGCATCGCCGGCGTGGCGCACGCCGCCGACAAGCTGAAGGTCGGCTTCATCTATCTCGGACCGATCGGCGACCTCGGCTGGACCTATCAGCATGAGCTCGCGCGCCAGGCGCTGGTGAAGGAGCTCGGCGACAAGATCGAGACGACCTATCTGGAGAACGTACCGGAAGGCCCGGACGCCGAGCGCGCCATCGAGCAGTTGGTCCGCGCCGGCAACAAGCTGATCTTCACGACCTCGTTCGGCTACATGGATCCGACCCTGAAGGTCGCCAAGAAGTATCCCAACGTGCATTTCGAGCATGCCACGGGCTACAAGCGCGACAAGAACATGTCGACCTATTCGGCGCGCTGGTATCAGGGCCGCTACATCCAGGGCATCATCGCCGGCAAGATGTCGAAGGCAGGCGTGCTCGGCTATATCGGCTCGTTCCCGATCCCCGAGGTCATCTCCGGCATCAACGCCACCATCATCGGCGCGCAGACCGTGAACCCGAACATCAAGGTCAAGATCATCTGGGCCAACACCTGGTTCGACCCGGGTAAGGAAGCCGACGCCGCCAAGGCGCTGATCGACCAGGGCGCCGACATCATCATGCAGCACACCGACAGCCCGGCTGCCATGCAGATCGCGGCCGAGCGCGGCAAGCTCGCCTTCGGCCAGGACTCCGAGATGATCAAGTTCGGCCCCAAGGCGCAGCTCACCTCGATCCTCGACACCTGGGGCCCCTACTACATCGCGCGCGTCAAGGCCGAGCTCGACGGCACCTGGAAATCGGAGGACACCTGGGGCGGCCTCGATTCCAAGATGTTCGAGATGGCGCCCTATACCAACATGCCTGACGACGTGAAGAAGCTGGCCGAGGAGACGCAGGCCGCGATCACCGCCGGCAAGCTGCACCCGTTCAAGTGCCCCGTGCTCGGCCAGGATGGCAAGGAGATCGAGTGCAAGGGCGGCGACCATCTCGCCGATGGACAGATTCTCGGCATGAACTTCTACGTCAAGGGCGTCGACGACAAGGTGCCGGGCAAGTAGACGCAGTACACCGCTAGAACTCTCCCCCACAAGTCGGGGAGAGTTCTCGAGCGAATATTTTCCAACGCTGCGCGCTTCACCCTCCCCGCATGGCCCTGGCTGCCGCGCTGTGCCGATCGATCAGCCCGCCGACGTCCAGTCCCGGAATTGCGCCGTCGACCACGGTCCAACGGCCGCCGACCATGACGCGATCGGCGCGGTGCGCGCCGCATAGCACCAGCGCCGCGATCGGATCGCCTGCACCCGAGAAGCGCAGCTCGTCGAGCTTGAACAGCGCGAGGTCGGCGGCCTTGCCCAGCGCGATCTCGCCGAGCTCTGGCCGGCCGACGCAGGCGGCCGAGCCCTTGGTCGCCCAGCGCAGCGCATCCTTGTGGCTGATCCGGCCAACGCCATAGCGCGCCCGCTGCAGCAGGAATGCGGCACGAACCTCCTGCATCAGGTTGGAGCCGTCGTTCGACGCCGAGCCGTCGACGCCGAGGCCGATCCCGACGCCCGCCTCCTCCATCTCGCACACCGGACAGCAGCCGGAGGCAAGCAACTGGTTCGAGCAGGCGCAATGGCTGATCGTGGTCCTGGCCTTGCCGAGCCGCTTCATCTCCTCGGCATTGAAGAAGATGCCGTGCGCCAGCCAGGTGCGCGGGCCGAGCCAGCCGTTCTTCTCGAGATAGTCCAGCGGACGGCAGCCGAACATCTGCTCGCAGAAGCGGTTCTCATCCTCCGTCTCGGCGAGATGCGTGTGCAGCCGCACGTCGAGCTTATCGGCAAGCGCAGCGGTCTTCTGCATCAGCGATCCCGTCACCGAGAACGGCGAGCACGGCGCCAGCGCGATCTGCACCATCGCATCGGGTCCGCGCTCGTGATAGGTCGTGACCACGCGCGCGCTGTCGGCGAGGATCGTGTCCTCGTCCTGCACCACGCTGTCCGGTGGCAGTCCGCCGTCGCGCTCCGACAGGTTCATCGAGCCGCGGGTCAGCAGCACACGGATGCCGAGCCGCTTCGCCACCGCGACCTCGATGCCGACGGCATCTTCGAGCCCGGCGGGGAAAACGTAGTGATGATCGGTCGTGGTCGTGCAGCCCGACAGCATCAGTTCGGCCATCGCGACCGTGACCGCCGCATCCAACGCCTCCGGCGTCAGCTTCGCCCAGATCGGATAGAGCGCCTTGAGCCAGGGGAACAGCTCGCGGTCCATCGCAGCCGGCAGCGCGCGCGTCAGCGTCTGGTAGAAGTGATGGTGCGTGTTGATCAGACCAGGGATGACGACATGCGCGCTCGCATCATAGGCCACCGCGCCCGCAGTCGCCGGCTCGGCACCGGCAGGCACCAGCTCGACGATGCGACCGTCCTTGACGACGACACCGCGCGTGGCGCCCTCGGCGAGAATGGCGAGCGGGTCCTTGATCCAGATCGGCGTCGTGCTCATGGCTGCCTCGTCTCGGTGATTGGGCGCTTGCATGTGCCGGTAGCTTGCAAGCGGAAGGCCAGCGTCATCCTATTGCCAGTTGGCGCTGGTCTTGCAAGGATTCCACCCGCGACAGGCTGCGCCCACGAGCTGGCATCACCATGGACCTGAACACCATCACGGAGGTCGTGCGCCCGAGAACGCGGGCCGAACTGCCCGCCTGGCAGGCAGGCGACGCCTGGCTGGCCGGCGGCACGTGGCTGTTCTCGGAACCGCAGGCGCGCCTATCGCGGCTGATCGATCTCAGCGATCTCGCCTGGACGCCTCTCGGCATCAGCGATCAGGGCCTGTGCATCGCCGCGACCTGCAGCGTCGCCGCGCTGGACGGGCTGTCCTGCCCGGCCGAGTGGGTCGCGGCGCCGTTGATCGATCAATGCTGCCGCGCGTTCCTGGCTTCGTTCAAGATCTGGAAGACGGCGACCGTCGGCGGCAATCTCTGCATGTCGCTGCCGGCCGGGCCGATGATCTCGCTGCTCGCCGCGCTCGAGGGCATTTGCTTGATATGGAAGAATGACGGAGGCGAGCAGCGCGTCCCCGTCGCCGATTTCGTCACCGGCAACAACAGCAACGTGCTCGCGCCCGGAGATCTGCTGCGGCAGATCGACATTCCGCTGGCTGCGCTGAAGCGCCGCGGCGCTTTCCGCCAGATCGCGCTGACGCCGGTCGGGCGCTCCGGCGCACTGCTGATCGGCACGTCGGGCCGCGACGGCGACCTGCTGCTCACCGTGACCGGATCGACCATCAAGCCGCAGCAACTGCGCTTTGCCAGCATGCCCGACGCGACCACGTTGCGCGCCGGCCTGCTCGTCGAAATTCCAGATGCGTCGTACCACGACGATGTTCATGGCAAGCCTGCCTGGCGCAAGGCGATGACCCTGCGCCTCGCTGAGGAGATTCGCGCCGAGCTCGCGGACTTCAGGCCATGAGCGTGATCGTCAATGGCAGGGAAGTCGACACCGCGCCGCGCGCCGGACAATGCCTGCGGACCCTTCTGCGCGACACCGGCCATTTCGGCGTCAAGAAGGGCTGCGACGCAGGCGACTGCGGTGCCTGCACCGTGCTGCTCGACGGCGAACCGGTGCATAGCTGCCTGATCCCCGCCTTTCGCGCCGAGGGCAAGGCGGTCACGACTGTCGAAGGGCTCGCAACCGGAGACGGCCTGCATCCAATGCAGCAGGCCTTCCTCGATGCGCAGGCGTTCCAATGCGGCTTCTGCACCGCCGGCATGATCGTCACCTGCGCCTCGCTGAACCAGGCCCAGAAGAAGGATCTCGGCGCCGCGCTGAAGGGCAATCTTTGCCGCTGCACCGGCTATCGCGCCATCGAGGACGCGCTGCTCGGCCGCGTTGATGTCGAGCAGGTCGCAGCGGGCGAAGCCTTCGGGCGCAGCCTGCCCGCCCCCGCCGGCCCCGACGTGGTGCGCGGCCGGGCGCGCTACACCTTCGACACCGCGATCAAGGACTTGCTGCATGTCAAGCTCGCGCGATCGCCGCACGCGCATGCGCGCATCGTCGGCTTCGACAAGAGGTCCGCGCTGGCGGTGCCCGGCGTGCATGCGGTGCTGACTCATGAGGATGCGCCGGCGGCGCTGTTCTCGACCGCGCGCCATGAACAGGCCTGGATGGATCCGGCCGACACCCGCGTGCTGGACGATGTCGTCCGCTTCATCGGCCAGAAGGTCGCGGCCGTCGTCGCCGATAGCGAAGCCGCCGCTGAGGAAGGTTGCCGACGCCTCATTGTCGACTACGAAATCCTGCCCGCAGTGATCGATCCCGCCGCGGCGATCGCGCCCGGTGCGCCCGTCATCCACGCCGGCCGCACGGCGGCACATCGCATCGCCGACGTCAGCCGCAACATCGTCGCCGAGAGCCACGGCGAGTTTGGCAACGTCGCCGCCGCGCTCGCGTCTGCCACCGCGACCTATGAAGGCACCTTCACCACGCAGCGGGTCCAACATGCCGCGCTGGAAACCCATGGCGGGCTTGCCTGGTTCGATGACGACGGCGTGCTCACCGTCCGCTCCAGCACGCAAGTGCCGTTCCTGACGCGACGGGCGTTGTGCGAGATCTTCGACCTCGCGCCCGATCAGGTCCGCGTGTTCAGCGAGCGCGTCGGCGGCGGCTTCGGCGGCAAGCAGGAGATGTTCGTCGAGGATATCCTCGCGCTCGCCGCACTGAAGATGAAACGCCCCGTCAAGCTCGAATTCACCCGCGAGGAGCAGTTCATCGCCACCTCGACGCGGCATCCGATGCGTGTCACCGTCAAGGCCGGCGCCGACAAGGATGGCAGGCTGACCGCGCTGCAACTCGATGTAGTCTCCAACACCGGCGCCTACGGCAATCACGCCGGGCCCGTGCTGTTCCATGCCTGCGCCGAGTCGATCTCGGTCTACAATTGTCCGAACAAGAAGGTCGACGGGATCGCGGTCTACACCAACACGGTGCCGGCCGGCGCCTATCGTGGCTACGGCCTGCCGCAAACCACCTTCGCGGTCGAAGCCGCGATCGACGAGCTCGCGCGGCAGCTCGGCATCGACGCGTTCGAGATGCGACGCCGCAACATCATCAGGCCCGGCGATCCCATGCTGTCGCCGCCGGCACCCGGGCACAGCGACGTGCTGTACGGCTCCTACGGACTCGACCAGTGCCTCGATCTGGTCGAGCGCGCCATGGCCGAGGCCACGCCGGTGCCGGAGCTGTCGGCCGAGTGGCTGAAGGGCGAAGGCATCGCGCTGACGATGATCGACACCGTGCCGCCCGACGGCCACTTCGCCGACGCCGTCATCAGCCTGCGCGACGACGGCGGCTTCATGCTCACCGTCGGCACCGCCGAGTTCGGCAACGGCACCAGCACGGTGCATCGCCAGATCGCCGCGACCGTGCTCGGTACCACCGTCGATCGCATCAGCCTCAGACAGTCCGACACCGCCCATGGCGGCCACGACACCGGCGCCTATGGCTCGACCGGCACCTTCGTCGCGGGACGCGCAACCCAGGCGGCGGCGGAGGCGTTGGCCGAGACGATCAAGCGGTTCGCCTCCGACAGGTGGAACGTCGCTCCCGGCGCCTGCGTGATCGCCGATGATGCAATCACCTGTGGCGCACATCGTCTCGCTTTCGCCGAACTCGCCAAGGCCAGCGGATCGCCGCTCACTGCGAGCGGCAATTCGCAGGGCACGCCGCGCTCGATCGCGTTCAATGTTCAGGGTTTTCGCGTCGCCGTGAACAAGGGGACCGGCGAGGTCAGGATCCTCAAGAGCGTACAGGCCGCCGATGCGGGCCAGGTCGCCAACCCGATGCAGTGCCGCGGCCAGATCGAGGGCGGCGTGGCCCAAGCCCTTGGCGCCGCGCTGTACGAGGAGATCGTGATCGACGACACGGGCCGCGTGATCAATCCGCGCTTCCGCGACTATCATCTGCCGTCCTATGCCGACGTGCCGCGCACCGAGGTGCTGTTCGCCGACACCCACGACTCGATCGGCCCGCTCGGGGCGAAGTCGATGAGCGAAAGTCCGTACAATCCGGTCGCCGCCGCGCTCGGCAACGCGATCCGCGCCGCAACCGGCATTCGCTTCACGGCCGCGCCGTTCAAGCCGGACCGGCTGTTTCCGCAGCTGCAGGAGAAGTTCGGCGAATGAGGTGGTCGGGCGAAACGGCTGCGCTATGGCTTGGGTCGGCGGTCGTACGACCAGCCGAACAGGCCGCTCCGCTGGGTCTCGGGCTCTGGTTCCGCAGCCGGCTCCGACGGCTGGGCGGCCGCCTGTGGCGGGGCGGCGGGAGCGACCGGCTTCGGGATGCTCTCGCATTTCATCGCATAGACCAGCTTGCCGTCCTCGGTGCGTCCGATCGGCGCGCAGGCATCGGCGCGCTTGGCCGTGCTCTGCTTGGGGGCGGTCTGCGCCATCGCCAGAGGCATACCAGCGAACTGTCCCAGCACCAGCATGATCACAACCAGCCTCGTCATCCCGCCCCGTCCCGCTTGTCAGACCGCCACATTGAACGCAATCGCACCGCCGGAGTCCACTGCGTCACGCGCGCATGGCAGCTGATCTGTTGTGCACCGACTGCCACAGCGACGTGCTGGAAATCAGATGCGATCGATGCCACAGATGAGACGCAGGCACTCGGCTCGGGACTTGCCCTGTCGAAGGAGATGAGCGCGCGATGTGGGCCTCGATCATATCGGAATGGCTGAGCCTGATCTTCCGCTGGCTGCACGTGATCGCCGCGGTCGCCTGGATCGGCAGCTCGTTCTACTTCATCGCGCTGGACCTGAGCCTGAAGCCGCGTGAAGACCTGCCCAAGGGCGTGATGGGCGAGGCCTGGCAGGTGCATGGCGGCGGCTTCTACCACATCGTCAAATATCTGGTGGCGCCGGCGCAGATGCCGAGCGAACTGACCTGGTTCAAATGGGAGGCCTACACCACCTGGCTGTCCGGCTTCGTGCTGATGATCGTGGTGTACTATCTCAACGCCGACCTGTTCCTGGTCGACAAGTCGATCCTCGACCTCACGCCCTTCCAGGCCGGCCTGTTCAGCTTCGGCTCGCTGGCGCTGGCGTGGCTGCTCTACGAGGCCGCCTGCCGCAGCGGCCTCGCCCGGCACGAGCTGCCGTTCGCAATCGGCGGCTACGTCTTTCTCGTCGCGCTCACCTACGCCTTCACCCATGTGCTGAGCGGCCGCGGCGCCTTCAACCAGATCGGCGCGATCATCGGCACCATCATGGTCGCCAACGTGTTTGCCGTGATCATCCCCAACCAGAAGAAGATCGTCGCCGCGCTGCTCGCAGGCCAAGCGCCGGACCCCAGGCTCGGCAAGGCCGGCAAGGAGCGTTCGGTCCACAACAACTATCTGACCCTGCCGGTGGTGGTGCTGATGATCAGCAACCACTATCCGCTCCTGTTCGGCACCCGCTACAACTGGGCGATCGTCGCCATCGTGCTCGCGCTCGGCCCGGTGATCCGCCATTTCTTCAACGAGCGTCACAAGGGCCATCCGTCGCCATGGTGGGTGTGGGGCGTCGCAGCCGCGGGCATGATCGGCATCCTGCTGCTGTCCGCAGCGGGCCCTCGCGACGCCAAGGCGGCCACGAGCGCGCCGCCACGCTTCGCGCAGGTCGAGGAGATCGTGACCTCCCGCTGCAGCATGTGCCACGCCGCCGAGCCCGTATGGGACGGCATCGTCACGGCGCCCAGGGGCGTGCGGCTCGACACTGCCGACGACATCCAGCGCAACGCGCGGCTGATCGCACGCAACGCCGCGTGGTCGAGCGCCATGCCGCCCGGCAACATCACCGAGATCACCGGCGAGGAGCGCGCCGTGCTCGCGGCGTGGGCCGGTGCGCAATAGCGGTCGCAGTTGCCGCCGGCATGACGACCGCTGCTTTGCCTCCCCGAGGCAGTCTGTGGGGCGGGCAAAGGCGCGCCAGCGCGGTCCGCGCAATGCGCCACCATGTCTCGATGGTAGCGCAGTTAGTTGCGCTGCGGCCCGCAAGCGCTTCGCTGTGCGGCTGACAGCTCCGCTCATCGCGCGCGCGGCAATGGATGCTCGCTCGGTTCCCCACGACGATTGCGTGAAGCCGGCACAAGGACAACCGGATTTTCGCAACGCGGAGTTGAACTGCGATGCATGCGACGACGATTGAGCTGGAGCACATCCGATTGTCGTCATGAGCTTGCGGCAAAATTTACCACCCGTTGGGACGCGGCTTGGCTGCAGAAAACATGGCGCTAGAGTGGCGCCCACAATCAGCTCTCAGCGAAACGCCCCATCATGTCGATCTCCGTCAAAGGCCGGCTGGCCATTGTCGCGCTCATCGCGCTTGCCTGCTTCGCAAGCTCGGTACTGAAGCTCTATCTGGGGCTGCTGTGCATCTCGCTGCTTTTGAGCTTTGCCGTGGTCGGCGTCGTGGCCCGGCTGGTCGAAGGGATCGTCATCAGGCGCGACCGGAGCAGCGAGCGACGGCTGGCACATCGCAGCGATCGCTCCGCTCGCGTCGACGAAACGCAGCCGCTGTCGATGACGACGATGGATCATGTCGACACGCCATCGCCGGCCGAACCCGCGCGATGAGGGGATTCTCCGTCTGGCGATCGCGCGCTGACGAACAGGGATACCGCACATCGGAGAATGGCAATGGTGCTACGAGTTCGACCGCTGGAACGGCGACGACCAGATCATCCTTCCGAACCAGCCGATTGCGGACGCGACGACGCCGTGCTCGGTGGCGACACATCGGAAGAGCAGCACGTGGCCGTTCAAATCGCCGCGCTGATCGCCTCGATACGCCGGCTGTACCTCATCCCTTCGTCCGCTTCCGCTTCGCCTCGAGAGCGCTCAGATAGGTAGCCATCATCTCGGGCAGCGCTGCGACGACGACATCGCGGCTGCGCGGATCCTGCTCGCGCGTGAACAGCAGTGTCCCGAGCACGACGGCATCGAGCGTCGTGGCCGCCTGCCTGCCGAGTTCGTCGCCGAGCCTGGCGCGCATGACGCGGTCGATGACGACCCTGAACTCGGCGTGCATGGTCTGGTCGTGCAGATCGAGCGTCGCCAGCGCATCGGGGTGGCGAACGAAGTAGCGGATCGCCCAGCCAATCAACTGCTCGATGACCTGCGGCGGCGACATCGCCGCCCATTCCGCATCGCTTCGCTGCACCACGCGGTCGAACGCCGGCTGCAGCTCGGCATCGTGACGCTCGGCGAGCGCATCCAGCATCTGATCCTTGTCACGGAAGAAGTGATAGACCGAGCCGATCGAGGCGCCGGCGCGCTGGGCCGCTGCATGCATGCTGACGGCACCGATCCCGGACTCGGCGATGATGGCGGCTGCCGCGTCGAGCAACTGCTCGCGGCGCTCACGGCCACGCGCCTGCCGCGGCGCACGTGATGTCGTGCGCACGGGGGCATTCAGGTCGGTCGCAGCTTTGCGTCGCACGTTCGCGTCATGCCTTGGCTCGCCGCGGCGGCAGCGCTGGCCGATGTCCCAACGGGAGCGCCCGGGCAACCCGCACAGGGGGAATTCGAAACCGCCACGAGAATGTTACTAGACGAATTATTCTAGATTTGATTGTCTAATTCACGCACTGTCAAGAGGATGGTGTTCAACTTTCGCGTGAACCTGCTTGCCTGCAATGGCGGGCGGGTTTTGCGGGCTGCTGACGACCAACAGGTGCTTTCCGGTCCCTGCGTGCTTGCGCGGCAGGACGGGAATGATCGCCACCACCCAACCGGACCGAAGATACGACCATGTCTCCATTCACAGGATCCTCTTTCCTTCGGGCACCGGGCTCACGCCTGCTGGCCGCGGCCGGCTGCGCTGCCGTCGGCCTGCTGCTGGCCGGCTGCGAGCAGAAGACGCCCGCAACCGCGCCGCCGTCCCGGATGGTGCGGACCGAGGTGGTCAAGCTGTCGGAGCGCCGGCAATCGATCACGCTGACCGGTGACGTGCAGGCGCGGGTGCTCGCAGACCTGTCGTTCAGGGTCAGCGGCCGCGTCACCGAGCGGCTCGTGGAGGTCGGCGCGCACGTCAAGGCCGGCCAGTTGCTCGCCAAGATCGATCCGGCCGAGCAGCAGGCCGATCTCGATTCCGCGGAGGCCGCCGTGGCGGCCGCGGAGTCGCAGGTGAAGGTCGCAACCTCCAATTTCAACCGCCAGCAGACGCTGATCACGAGCGGCTTCACGACGCGCGCGACTTTCGACCAGGCCCAGGAAACGCTGCGCACGGCGGAGGGCTCGCTGGAGGCCGCCAAGGCCCAGCGCGACACCGCCAAGGACGCCCTGACCTACACCGAGCTCCGCGCCGACGCCGACGGAACCATCACCGCGCGCAACATCGAGGTCGGGCAGGTCGCCCAGGCGGCCCAGTCCGTGTTCACGCTCGCGCATGACGGCGACCGCGACGCGGTCATCGACGTCTACGAGGCCGCGCTGTCGCTCAAGTTCGACGACAGCAAGGTGGCGCTGGCGCTGCTGTCGGATCCCTCGGTCACCGCCAAGGGCACGGTGCGCGAGGTCTCGCCGACCATCGATCCGAAGTCGGGCACCGTCCGCGTCAAGATCGCGATCGAGAATCCGCCGCCCGAGATGACCCTCGGCAGCGCCGTCAGCGCCACCGGCTTCATCAAGCCGGAGCAGCGCATCGTGCTGCCGTGGAGCGCGCTGACCGCCGCCGGCAAGACGCCGGCGGTGTGGCTGGTCGATGGCGGCGACAGGACGGTGTCGCTGAAGCCGATCACGATCGAGGACTATGAGACCGGCGCGATCGTGGTGTCGGCCGGGCTGCGACCGGGAGACCGCGTCGTGACCGACGGCGGCAAGCTGCTCAGCGTCGGCCAACAGATCACGTTCAACGAGGAGAAGCGGTCGTGATGTCGCCGATGCGCTGTGTTCTTCCGCTCGGCGCGCTCGCTCTGCTCGCCGGCTGCAACGAGAAGGCCGCCGCTCCCGATCCGGTCCGGCCGGTGCTGTCGATGAAGGTCGAACGGCAGACGGCCAACGTCTCGACGGTCACCGGCACGATCGAGCCGCGCTACAAGGCCGATCTCAGCTTCCGCGTGCTCGGACGCCTGATCGCGCGGCCCGTCTATGTCGGCGACATGGTCAAACAGGACCAGGTTGTGGCGGCGATTGATCCCGCCGCGCTCGAACTCGCCGTGCGCGCCTCGGCCGCCGAGGTCTCGCGCAGCCAGGCGCAGCTCACCAACGCGACCGGCACCGAGGGCCGGCAGCGCACCCTGCTGGAAACCGACGCCACCACCAAGGCGACGCTGGAGAGCGCCGAGCAGTCGCGTGCGGCCGCCCAGGCCTCCGTGATCAAGGCGCAATCCAACCTCGCCAAGGCGCGCGAGCAGCTCGGCTACGCCCAGCTCAAGGCCGATTTCGCCGGCATCGTCACGGCCGTCGGCGCGGAAGTCGGACAGGTCGTCTCGCCCGGCCAAAGCGTGGTCACGGTGGCGCGGCCCGACATTCGCGAGGCGGTCATCGACGTCGGCGACGACATTGCGGGCGCGCTGCAGGTCGGTACGCCGTTCACGGTGCGGCTGCAGGTCGATCCGACCATCAGCACGACCGCGAAGGTCCGCGAGATCGCGCCGCGCGCCGACGCCACGACGCGCACGCGTCGCGTCCGCATCACGCTCGACAACCCGCCCGAAACCATGCGGCTCGGCACCACCGTCACCGCGACCGTGAACACCGAGCAGCGGACCGTCATCCGATTGCCGTCGACGGCGATCCTGGAGCAGGACGGCAAGAGCTTCGTCTGGCTGGTGGATGACGCCAGCAACTCGGTCAAGCGCCAGGAGATCATGGTCGCCCGCAACGAGGACGGCAGCATCCGCGTCACCGGCGGCCTCGAACCCGGGCAGCGTGTCGTCACCGCCGGCGTGCACAGTCTCAAGGATGGCCAGTCCGTCCGCATCGATCAGGAATCTCAGCCGTGAAGTCCTTCAACCTCTCCGACTGGGCGCTCGAGCACCGCTCGCTCGTCTGGTATTTCATGATCGCCTTCATGGCTGCGGGCCTCTTCTCCTACGTGCATCTCGGCCGCGAGGAGGATCCGTCCTTCACCATCAAGACGATGCTGATCCAGGCCAAATGGCCCGGCGCGTCCGCCGAGGAGATGACGCGGCAGGTCACCGACCGCATCGAGAAGAAGCTCGAGGAGCTGCCGGCGCTCGACTACACCAAGAGCCTGACCGTGCCCGGCCAGACCACGGTGTTCGTCAACCTGCGCGACACGACCAAGGCGCGCGACGTCGTCCCGACCTGGCTGCAGGTGCGTAACCTGATCAACGACATCAAGGGCGACTTTCCGTCCGGCGTCGTCGGGCCAGGATTCAATGACCGCTTCGGTGATGTGTTCGGCAACATCTACGCCTTCACCAGCGATGGCCTCAGCCAGCGCCAGTTGCGCGACCGCGTCGAGGAGGTCCGCGCCAAGGTGCTGACCGTGCCCAATGTCGGCCGCGTCGACATCGTCGGCGCGCAGAACGAGGTGATCTATCTCGAATTCTCGCCGCGCAAGGTCGCCGCGCTGGGCATCGACCAGCGCACCATCCTCAACGCGCTGCAGGCGCAGAATGCGGTGTCGCCGTCCGGCGTGCTGCAGGCCGGCCCCGAGCGGGTCGCGGTACGCGTCTCCGGCCAGTTCACCTCCGAGGAGAGCCTCAAGGCGATCAACCTGCGCATCAACGACCGCTTCTTTCCGCTTACCGACGTCGCCACCATCACCCGCGGCTACGAGGATCCGCCGACCTCGCTGTTCCGCTTCAACGGCCAGCCCGCGATCGGGCTTGCCATCGGCATGAAGGCCGGCGCCAACCTGCTCGATTTCGGCGAGGCGCTGAAAGAGGAGATGACCAAGGTCGTGGCCGATCTGCCGGTCGGCGTCGGCGTGCATCTGGTCTCGGACCAGCCCAAGATCGTCGAGGAAGCGGTCGGCGGCTTCACCAAGGCGCTGTACGAAGCCGTCATCATCGTGCTCGCGATCAGCTTCGTCAGCCTCGGCGTCCGCGCCGGCCTCGTGGTCGCGATCTCGATTCCGCTGGTGCTCGCGATCACCTTCCTGTTCATGGCCTACACCGGCATCTCGCTGCAGCGCATCTCGCTGGGCGCGCTGATCATCGCGCTCGGCCTGCTGGTCGACGACGCCATGATCGCGGTCGAGATGATGGTGGCGCGGCTCGAGGTGGGCGACTCCTTGCGCAAGGCCGCGACCTACGTCTACACCTCGACGGCGTTCCCGATGCTGACGGGCACGCTGGTGACGGTCGCCGGCTTCATTCCGATCGGCCTCAACAGCAGCGCCGCCGGCGAGTTCACCTTCACGCTGTTCGTGGTGATCGCCGTGTCGCTCGTCGTGTCCTGGATCGTGGCCGTGCTGTTTGCGCCGCTGCTCGGCGTCACCATCCTGCCCGCGACCTTGCCGAGTCACCATGCCGAAGGCGGCCGGCTGACGCGGATCTTTCGCGCCATGCTCAATGCCTGCATGCGCAACCGCTGGACCACGATCGTCGCCACGGTCCTGATCTTCGGCCTGTCGGTGTTCGGCATGCGCTTCGTGCAGCAGCAGTTCTTCCCCTCCTCCGACCGCACCGAGCTGGTGATCGACTTCAACCTGCCGCAGAATTCCTCGATCGCCGAGACCAACGCGCAGATGGCGAAGTTCGAACAGGAGGCGCTGAAGGGCGATCCCGACATCGACCACTGGTCGACCTATGTCGGCTCCGGCGCGCAGCGCTTCGTGCTGTCGTTCGACGTGCAGCCCGCCGACGTCTCGTTCGGCCAGATCATCATCGTCACCAAGAGCCTCGAGGCGCGTGACCGCGCCCGCGCCAAGCTGCAGGCCTATCTCACCAAGACGTTCCCCGGCACCGACGCCTATGTGCACCTGCTCGACATCGGCCCGCCGGTCGGCCGCCCCGTGCAGTACCGTGTCAGCGGGCCTGATGTCGCAAAGGTGCGCGAGACAGCGCAGGAATTCGCCGGCGTCATGCGCGGCAACAGCCATCTCGGCGCCGTCATCTTCGACTGGATGGAGCCGGCGCGCGTCGTGAAGGTCGACGTCCTGCAGGACAAGGCCCGCCAGCTCGGCGTCACGTCCTCCGACATCGCCAACGCGTTGAACGGCGTGCTCGACGGCACCTCGATCACCCAGGTGCGCGACGACATCTATCTGATCGACGTGCGCGGCCGCGCCCAGGCCAAGGAGCGGCAATCGCTGGAGACCCTGCGCGACCTGCAGCTGTCGGGCTCGAACGGCCAGTCGATCCCGCTCGCGGCGCTGGCGACCTTGCGCTACCAGATCGAGCAGCCCGAGATCTGGCGCCGCTCGCGGCAGCCGACGCTGACCCTGAAGGCCAGCGTCATCGATCAGGTGCAGCCGAACACGGTGGTCGATCAGCTCAAGCCCGCCCTTGCGGCGTTCAACGCCAGGCTTCCGGCCGGCTATCAGGTCGTCACCGGCGGCAGCGTCGAGGAGAGCGCCAAGAGCCAGGCGCCGATCATCGCGGTCGTTCCGATCATGCTGTTCACCATGGCCACGATCCTGATGCTGCAGTTGCAGAGCTTCCAGCGCCTGTTCCTGGTGTTCGCGGTCGCGCCGCTGGCCTTGATCGGCGTCGTCGCGGCGCTGCTGCCGAGCGGTGCGCCGCTCGGCTTCGTCGCCATCCTCGGCGTGCTCGCGCTGATCGGCATCCTGATCCGCAACTCGGTGATCCTGATCGTGCAGATCGAGCATCTGCGCGACGAAGGCCGCCCGCCATGGGAGGCCGTCATGGAGGCGACCGAGCACCGCATGCGGCCGATCATGCTGACAGCAGCCGCGGCCTCGCTGGCGCTGATCCCGATCGCGCGCGAAGTATTCTGGGGTCCGATGGCCTATGCGATGATGGGCGGCATCATCGTCGGCACCGTGCTGACCCTGCTGTTCCTGCCGGCGCTCTACGTCGCCTGGTTCCGGATCAAGACGCCGGACGCCACCGCGGCGGCCGAGACCGCCCCGCACGGGGCGTGAATCGCGGATAATTGCGTGGGATAAGCCGCCCGCGTGGGTTAAAGCCCGCGCGGCGGCCGGGTAGATTCGGTCCTCATGGAAGGATGCGAATCATGACCGATCCCCAGATCGTCTGCCCCTCCTGCCGCACCGAGATCAAGCTGACCGAGCAGCTCGCAGCGCCCCTGATCGCGGAGACGCGCCGGCAGTTCGAGAGGCAGCTCCAGGCCAAGGAAGCCGATTTCGGCCGCCGCGAGGCGCAGCTCAAGGCGGCGCAGGAGCAGATCGCGCAGGCCAAGGCCGCGATCGACCAGCAGGTCGCCGCCAAGCTGAAGGCCGAACGCGCCGCGATCGCGCAGGCCGAAGCCGAGAAGGCGCGGCAGGCGGTGGCCGATGAGATGGGCAACCGCGATCGCCAGCTCGCCGAGCTGCACGAGGCCATCGTCAGCAAGGACGCCAAGCTCGCCGACGCACAGAAGGCCCAGGCCGAGATGCTGCGCAAGCAGCGCGAGCTCGACGAGGCTCGCCGCGAGCTCGATCTCACCATCGAGACCAAGGTGCAGGAGAATCTCGCCGCCGTCCGCGACAAGGCCCGGCTCGAGGCTGAGGATTCGCTGAAGGCCAAGGTCGCCGAGAAGGAGACCCAGATCGCCGGCATGCAGCGGCAGATCGAGGAGCTTCGCCGCAAGGCCGAGCAAGGCTCGCAGCAGCTTCAGGGCGAGGCGCTGGAGATCGAGCTGGAATCGCAATTGCGCGCGCGCTTTCCCCGCGACCTGGTCGAGCCGGTGCCGAAGGGCGAGTTCGGCGGCGACGTGATCCATCGCGTGGTCGGCCCGGGCGGCCAGGCCTGCGGCGCGATCCTGTGGGAATCCAAGCGCACCAAGAACTGGAGCGATGGTTGGCTCGTGAAGCTGCGCGACGACCTGCGCGCCGCCAAGGCCGACATCGCGCTGATCGTCTCGAGCGCGCTGCCCAAGGGGGTCGACGGCTTCGACCTGATCGACGGCGTCTGGGTCGCCGAGCCGCGCTTCGCGCTGCCGCTGTCGCAGGCGCTGCGCCAGTCGCTGATCGACGTCGCCTGCAGCAAGCTCGCGCAGGAGGGCCAGCAGACCAAGATGGAGATGGTCTACGCCTATCTCACCGGCCCCCGCTTCCGCCACCGCATCGACGCCATCGTCGAGCGCTTCACCGAGATGCAGTCGGATCTCGACCGCGAGCGCAAAACCATGATGCGTCTGTGGGCCAAGCGCGAGGAGCAACTGCGCGGCGTGCTGGATTCGACGGCGGGCCTGTATGGAGATCTGCAGGGCATCGCCGGCCGCGCGATGCAGGAGATCGAGAGCCTCGACGTGCTGTTGATCGAGGGCAAGAGCGAGGCGGCGGAGTAGCGCGCGCCGGCCGCGCCCCGAGGCGTGCCAGCATCACGCCGCATCAACGCTTTTTCCGATGCAGCCGCATCGCGCCGCGTCTCGCTTTGCCGTGGCATGCGGATGCAGATGACCGCTACTGCTTCGCCATCTGCGTGCTCGCCTGGGCGTCACTCGGCACAGCCCCCTTGTCGACCCATTCCGGCGGGGCGCCCAGACGGTTGGCGACCATGCCGATGAGCCCGGGGTCCCTGCCGAACGCCTCGCACGCCGCGTTCTTCGGCTTGCCGCCGAGCGCCGCGCCGATGCGTTCGATCGACGGCAGCTTCGGTGGCTTGCCGAACGGGGTCTCTCCGGTCACGAGCATCTGGCCGAAATCGGCGCTGAACGAACTTGCCAGATCGTAGGCATCGCCGGCCTGCGACAGCACCGGCGAGTTGGTGAACGAGTTGGCGCCGCGCGCCCACACCATCGCGGCCTGCTGCCGGCCCTTGCGGTCGAGCGCTTCCGCCTCGATCGTAAGACTGCCGAGCCCGATCGGCAGCCGCGGCACTGGGACGGGGACGCCCAGCGCGCCAGGCACGGCCGACACGACCTTGGACGCGCCTGCCGCGACCGGATCGGTCGGCGTCGCCTGGGTGATGAAGGTGCGCGTCGTCAGATCGGCTCTCTGATTGGGCGCAACGACCGTGAAGCGTTCGCTCAAATTGAGACACAGCGCGCGGTCGACCGCATTGGCGACGAGCTGCCGCTGCTGGTCCGTCAGCACCGCGCCGGCCTGCCCCGAAAAGGACGTCGGCATGATACGCACGGTCTGGGCCGCGAGCACATTGTCCTTGTCGACGTTGAGCTGCGACTTGGCGAGCAGGCCGTTCGATTCCGCCAGCGCCTGATAGGATGCGAGCGCGCCGCTCTGCGTCATCTGCGCCGTGGCGCAACCCGACAGGCCGAGCGCCGCGCACAGCATCGTCAGGCAGATGGTGGCGGGGGCACAGGATCTCACGAAAGCCGCGACGTCGATCTCGACCATGCTTCTCCCGCCTCACGCCCACAATGATCGCCCTCTCGCGGGCGGCGCATCCTTCTCCGAGATTTCGGACGGCGTGGGGCGGAAGCATGGAGAGATGTTTCGAAACGGCACCAACCAAGGAGAGAGTGCGGCGAGCGTGTGCGTGGCACACGCCGCTGCCGCGGCCTCACACGCCGCTGGTGATGGCGATGACGCCTGCTACGGCCAGCACGGCGCCCAGCCAGGCCGCCGGCGCGGGCCTTCGCCCGGTGCTCCACCACAGCAGCGGCAGGATCATGACGGGCGTCGTCGACGACAGGCTAGAAACGATTCCAACGGGCCGGCTCGTCAGAGCAAACAAGACGAGCGTCATGCCGATGCCCATCCCGAGCACACCGCTGAGCGCCGATCGGATGACGATTGATCTATCCACCGCGGCCGAGTTGCGGAAACCCGGAACGGCGGACAAAGTGAGCAAGGCTGCCAATCCGATCGCGGCACGAATGGACGTGGCCAACGCCGGGTCGAGGCCGGCAGCCATCACGGGACGCGCGATCAGGACAGCCGCCGCTGCGAACAGCGCCGCCGCGAGACCGAACACGAGCCCCACGCGCAGCGAGCCGTGTGTCTCCTGGGCGATGGTGCCAGGCTGCCTGAAGATGATTGCGACGGACACGCCGCCGACGATACACCCTACTCCCATGATCTTGATCGCCGACAGTGCTTCACCAAGCCAAAAATAGCCGAGCACGGCCGCAAATGCAGCCCAGCTGGCATAGACGACGGCCGTCAGGCGTGGCCCCAGTCGCGCCAGTGCAGCATAGAAGCAGGAGTCGGCGACGACGACCCCGAGCAGGCTCGATGCAGCCAGTATCAGCAGCTGATCCCCCGGCGGCGCGGCCCAGCGGCCTTGCAGCGTCACCAGGGCTAGCATGGTGAGGAGCGCCGCTGCGAGACGGATCGCGTTGAACCTGACGGGACCGAGTTGGCGAACGGCCGACGGCGCAATGAGGTTGCTGACGGCGATGCTGAAAGCAGCCGCCAGTGCAGCCAGATCGGAGAGCATGATGAACGGCCACACTGCAGAGCGATCTGTTCTGATCGTCCAGCAATCTGGCCCTGGCAACGGCCGCGGTCAAGCAATCACATCGCCGACGGCACACGCCATCGTCCCGCGGGAAGCCAGTACCCCACGGCATTGGTCACGACAGTGCCGCCGAGCCGGATGCCCGCCAGCGCGGGACACGACAATGGTCGTGACGCACATTCACATAACATGGGTCTCACAGTTGGAGCCGTTCTGGGATCTTCCCCGAGACCCCTCACAGCCGTCGGCTGTCGGGGGCGAGACCGGCTCACCCCACGACCTTGTCCAATGTGATCGGCAAATCCCGAATACGCTTGCCGGTGGCGTGATAGACCGCGTTGGCGATCGCCGCGGCGACGCCGACGATGCCGATCTCGCCGACGCCCTTGATGCCCATCTTGTTGATGGTGCGATCCTCCTCGTCGACGAAGATCACCTTGATATCGTGAACGTCGGCATTCACCGGCATGTGATACTCGGCGATGTTGGCGTTCATGATGCGCCCAAACCGCTGGTCGATCTGGGCTTCCTCGTGCAACGCCATGCCGATGCCCATGACGACCCCGCCCATGATCTGGCTCGAAGCCGTCTTGGTGTTGAGGATGCGCCCGGCGGCGACGGCATTGACGATGCGCGTCACCCTGACGACGCCGAGCTCCTCGTCGATCTTCACCTCGGCGAAAACGGCCGAATGCGTGTTATGCGCGTGCTTGTCGTCGTCCTCGAACTCCGAGCCGCGCTCCTTTTCGATCCGGTCCATGCCGCCATGGCGCATGACGTCGGCCATGGGCACCGAACGATTGCGATCCGCGATGGCAACGATCGCGCCACCCGCGAGCGTCACCTCGTCGGCCCCAAGCCCCTGCAAAGGCGAGCCCGGGATGGTGTGCGCGATCTTCAACAGCTCCGCCCGGATATCATCAGCGGCGTTGACGATCGCATGCGAGATCGAGGCTGCGGTCCATGAGCCGCCCTCCACCGGCGACTTCGGCAGCGTGGAGTCGCCGAGCTTCACATTGATGCTGTCGAGCGGCACGCCGAGCATGTCGGCGGTGACCTGTGCCATGATCGTGTAGGTGCCGGTTCCGATATCGGAGGTCGCGCTCGACACCTCGACATGTCCGTTGGCCGTCATCACAATCCGCGCCGCGAACGGCATCTGCAAGGCCTCCCAGGCCCCGCTCGCCATCCCCCAGCCGACGAGTTCTCGGCCGTCACGCATCGACCTCGGCTCCGGATTGCGCTTCGACCAGCCGAAGGCCCCGGAGCCCTGCTGATAGCACTCCTTCAGCCGCTTGCTGGAGAACGGCAGATCCTTGTCCTGATCCCGATCGGAATAGCAGCGCAGGCGCAATTCGAGCGGATCCATTTTGAGCGCGACGGCGAGCTCGTCCATCGCGCATTCGAGACCGTAGACGCCGCTGGCGGCGCCGGGCGCGCGCATGTCGCCGGGCGTCGGCACGTCGAGCCTGGCGAGCCGATGCGTCGCGCGCGAAGTGGCGGAGGTGTAGAGCACGTCACCCCAGCCGATGTCGTTGCGCGAGAACGCCTCGTGCTGCGAGGTCATTGCGATGGCTTCATGCGTCAGCGCCGCCAGCGTGCCGTCCTCACGGGCGCCGAGCGCCAGCCGCTCGATCGTCGCCGGGCGATAGCACAAGCCATACATCTGCGCACGGCTGAGCACGACGCGCACCGCGCGCTTCAGCTTCAGCGCCGCCATGGCGGCGAGCACCACCTGATATTGCGGCCGCAGGCCGGAGCCGAACGCGCCGCCGACGAACGGCGACATCACCTGGACGTCGTCCTCCTTCAATCGGAAAACGCTGCAGACATAGCGCTGCACGTTCTGGACGCCCTGGGTCTTGTCGTAGACCACGAGCTTGCCGCCCTCACGCCAGAGCACCGTCGACGCGTAGAGCTCCATCGGGTTGTGATATTCGATCGGCACGCCATAGTCCGCGTCGTGACGCACGGCTGCGCCGGCGAGCGCCCTTGTCGCGTCGCCGCGTGGCTTCATCGGCTTGTCGACCTTGAAGGCCTGCTCACGTCGCGCATGCAGACCGGTCGCAAAGCTCTTGGCCTCATACTCCACCACGACCAGCGTCGCCGCGAAGCGCGCCGTGTCCTCGTCCTCGGCCACGACCAGCGCGACCGGCTGAAAGTTGAAATGCACTTGGTCGTCGTAGAGCGGGCGATAGGGCGAGCCGTCCTCCGGCGCGACTTCGTCGCGATAATCGTCGTCCTTGTCTGCCATCCTGACCCGGTTGGTGTGGGTCAGCACGTCGATCACGCCGTCGACGGCGAGCGCGCGGCTGGGATCGATGCTGATGATCCGCCCTCTCGGAATGGTGGAACTGACCACGACGCCGAAGGCGAGGCCCGGCGCGGTGAACTCGGCGGCATATTTGGCGGCACCGGTGACCTTGGCGCGGCCGTCGACGCGGGAGGTGGCAGTGCCGATGTGAGCTGTCATGACGTCACCGGATGGTCTTGATGGCTTGGATCTGCGGGGTTGCGTTCGCGGCCTGGGTCAGCGTGCGGACGATCGCGCGACGCGCGAGCGGGATCTTGAACGCATTGTGCCCGGAGCTTTTGGCTTCCTTGAGCAGGATGTCCGCGGCACGGCCGAACGCCTGGGGATCCGGCGCCTGCCCGCGCAGCGTGTCCTCGGCAGCCTGGTTGCGCCACGGCTTGTGGGCGACGCCACCGAGCGCCAATCGTGCTTCGCGGATCTGGCTGCCGTCGAGATCGAGCGCAGCGGCGACCGAGACCAGTGCGAAGGCATAGGACAGCCGGTCGCGGATCTTCAGATAGCTGTGGTGCGACGCGAAGCCTTGCGGCGGCAGCTCGATCGCGGTGATGATCTCGTCGGCACGAAGCGTGTTGTCGAGATCCGGCCGGTCGCCAGGCAGCCGGTGGAAATCGGCGAAGGCGATGAGGCGCTCACCCGAGGCCCCGGTAACATGCACCGTGGCGCCGAGCGCGGCCAGCGCGACGCACATGTCGGAGGGATGGGTCGCGATGCAGTCGGCGCTGGTGCCGAGGATGGCGTGGCCTCGGTTGAGGCCATCGATGGCCGAGCAGCCGGCGCCGGGTGTGCGCTTGTTGCAGGGCGTGGCGACGTCGTAGAAATAGGCGCAACGTGTCCGCTGCAGCAGGTTGCCGCCGGTCGAGGCCATGTTGCGGAGCTGTGCCGAGGCGCCGGCGAGGATCGCGCTCGCCAGCAGCGGATAGCGGCTCTCGATGACCGGGTGATAGGCCAGCGTGCTGTTCGGCACCAGCGCGCCGATCCTGACGCCGCCGGCGCTCGTCTCCTCCACCTTCGTCAGCGGCAGGCGGCTGATGTCGATCAGCTGACGCGGCTGCTCGACGTGATACTTCATCAGGTCGATCAGGTTGGTGCCGCCGGCGATGAACCTGGCTTCCGGCACCGCCGCCTTGAGCTTGACGGCCTCGGCGACATCGCTCGCGCGGGCATAGTCGAAATTGTTCATCGTCCTCCTCCCATCGCCTGTTCGATGGCGCCGACGATGTTCGGATAGGCGCCGCAACGGCAGATGTTGCCGCTCATCAGCTCGCGGATCTCGTCCTTCGTCTTCGCCCTGCCCTCGGCGATCAGGCCGGCCGCCGAGCAGATCTGGCCCGGCGTGCAATAGCCGCATTGGAAGGCGTCGTGATCGATGAAGGCCTGCTGCAGCGGGTGCAGCTCATCACCCTTGGCGAGTCCCTCGATGGTCGTGATTTCGGCGCCGTCCTTCATGACCGCGAGCGTCAGGCAGGAGAGCACGCGGCGGCCGTCGATCAGCACGGTGCAGGCGCCGCACTGGCCGTGATCGCAGCCCTTCTTGGTGCCGGTGAGATCGAGATGGTTGCGCAGGAGATCGAGCAGCGTGGTCCAGGGCGCCAGCGGCAGGGTACGCAATTCGCCGTTGATCTGAAGCGTGACGGACAGAGGCGCAGGCCTGGAAAGGGGTAAGGCATTCTCGCGCGACGCGCTCATGCGGGATCTCCATTGACGGACCCGCATCAACCCGCGATGGCGCCAATGGTTCGCAACAATTTTTCAGCAGCGGCCAGCGGGACTTGCCCAGGCCAGCACGTGCAAAGGGCGGACGGTGCAACCGCCTGGTCGGTCGCGTCGCCGTCCGGCTCAAGCGGCGCGGCCGAGCCACGCCCGCATTTTCTCCGCCAGGCTGCGGCGGCGCGGTCCGTCCTGCGCCTCGTCATCGACGGCGGCCGCATCCTCAGGCGGCATGGCCTCAGCGCCGGGATCAAGCCCGTCCTCACTTTGGCGGCTCACATCGGCATCCGGCGCGACCGGGGTGGGCAGCAGCGACTTGATCGCGGCGGCGACCGCTTCGATGCGCTCGAGGTCGGCGGGCTCGCGTTCCATCGCTGCGGGTTCGGCCGGCAGCGGGGCTAGGTCCGCCTCCACCGGCATAGCCGTCGTCTCCAAGACGATCGGTTCGGATTGATCGAGGCCGGGCGCCGCAGCCGCAAGCACGGCTTCGGCTGGCTGCTCGCCCTGCACGTCGATCGCGAGGTCGGCGATCTCCGGCGCCGGGGCGGGCTGCTCTACGATCCGGCTGCGGCGCTTCCTGGCCGTTGCAGGCTTTGCCGCGAGCGCCGCCGTCTCCACCGCGGGCTTCTCGACCGGCTTCTTGTCAGCGGCGGTCTTCGCCGCCACCTCGGGCGCGGACTTCGCTTTGGTCTTGCGGATCAGGCCTGCCAGCGCGTAGGGCCCGACGGTCTCCAGGAAGGTCTTCTCATGGTCGCGCGACAGCCGCCCCACTGCCGCATCGAGCGGCAGCCAGTCGACGGCGCGGACATCGTCCATCAGCGGCTGCGACGGCTCGCCGGCCGCTTCCATGCGCCAGTAGTGCACGACCTTGGAACGCGTGCCCGTGTCGTAGACCAGGGTGCCGAGAAATTCATGCACGGTGACCTTGTGGCCGGTCTCCTCCAGCACCTCGCGCTTGGCGGCGTCGCGGGGCGTCTCGCCGTCGTCGAGCTTGCCTTTCGGCAGCACCCATTCGTCACGCTTGCGCAGGCGCACGACCGCGATGCGCGGCGGCTGTTCCCGCCGCAGCACGATGCCACCTGCCGCCATGATCGGCGCTCTCGCCATCGCCTCTCCCGAGCCGCAACGACCGCAACTCCCGCGGTCTGATTCGTCAGTTGAACGCTCCGATATAGGACTGCGCAACGACGAAATCGAGATTGCGCAGGCAGGGACCCGACATTCATCCGGCGGCGACGCGCCTGCGCCACAGTGGCTGGCCGGCGCGAATGCGGGCGCCCTCCGTGACATTGGGACAGAACGTGAAGTCGCCCGGCGCGAGCAGGATGATGGTCGAGCCGTGCTCGAACCAGCCGAGCTCGTCGCCCTTGCGCACATTGTTGTGACAGGGGTAGGCGAGCGGCCGCTCGGTCTGCGCGTTCAATACGCGGTCGAGCGCATGCAGGCGGATGCTCGCGACCAGGATCGCCGCCACCGGCACGATCGTGAACGGCTCGCCCGAGGCGAGATGCGTGCGGATCACGGCGCGCTCGTTCTTGCAGAACAGCCGCTCGACCCGCTTCAGCGCGATCGGATTGACGTTCCAGACGTCGCCATGGATCAGGCTGACATGCTCGAGCGTCATGTCGTACGGCGCATGGAAGCGGTGATACATGCTCGACGTGAGACGCAAGGTGACGAAGCAGCCGTTGCGGTGGGTGTCGACCACGGCGGGATCTGCGACGAGCTCACGCAATGAATAGGGTGCGCCCTTGATCTGATAGAGCTCGCCGTCGCGGATCAGACCGTGCGCGCCGATGATGCCGTCCGACGGGCTGGTGACGATGGCAGGATCGGGATCGAACGGCCGCAGGCCGGGCTTCAGCTCGCGCGTGAAGCAGGCGTGCAGGCTTTTGAAGCGGTTCTCCTTGGCCTCGGAGAGATCGAGGTCGGAGAACAGCTTCCACAGCGCGATCGAGGCGTCGCGGACCAGCGGGTTCTCGATCTTTGAGAACCAGCCCATGAAGCGGGTCAGCGCGGCGCGCGGCACGCGGTTGGTGAGCAGGAAGTTGAGGTCTTCCTGTTGGGTGACGGAGGCGATCAGGCTTTTGACTGTCATGAATCTGTCAGCAGGAGTGGTTAGCGCTTTTGGACATGATGGAAAACTCGATTCCTTATGTATCGCTCGCCGTTGGCGCTGCCGTGACGGCCGCCATGGCCCCGAAGGTCAAGGCCCGCATCGAGCTGTCGCGCGCCAAGCACCGCTCGCTGGCCGGCCATTCCAAGATGTCGCGCCGGATCTCCAGGCTGATCCCGCGCTATGAGTTCGAGATCGACGACTTCTTCCGCTCCGACGGCGCGCCGCAGGCGATCGCCACGAAGCGCCAGGACGGCTTCTTCCGACTCGGCGCGTTGTTCCAGGAGAGGTTCGCCAAGAGCCGCGCGCTGACGGCGGAGGCCGCGAGCCGCATCTCCGACCTGCAGTTCACCCAGAGCTACCGGGTCCCCTTCCAGTACAGCCGTCTGGTCAAGGAGCAGCTCGGCGCCGGCTCGTTCATGCAGGCCTCCTCGGGCGTCACCCTGACCGATCTCGACGGCAATCAGTTCTACGACCTCACCGGCTCCTACGGCGTCAACATCTTCGGCTACGATTTCTACAAGGAGTGCATCGCAGCCGCCGAGCGACGCGCGAGCGCGCTCGGTCCGGTGCTCGGGCTCTATCACCCGGTCGTGGCCGACAATGTGAAGCGCCTGACCGAGCTGTCCGGCATGGACGAGGTCTCGTTCCACATGTCCGGCACCGAGGCGGTGATGCAGGCGGTGCGGCTCGCGCGCTACCACACCGGTCGCAGCCATCTGGTGCGTTTCGCCGGCGCCTATCATGGCTGGTGGGGCGACGTGCAGCCCGGCGTCGGCAATCCGATTGCGCCGCACGAGACCTACACGCTCGCCGAAATGTCCGAGCGAACCCTGCATGTCCTGCGTACCCGCCGCGACATCGCCTGCGTGCTGGTCAATCCGCTGCAGGCGCTGCATCCGAACGGCAACGCGCCTGGCGATTCCGCGCTGGTCGATTCCTCGCGCAAGGGGAAGTACGACCGCGAGGCCTACACCGCCTGGCTGAAGCAGCTGCGCGATGTCTGCACGGAACGAGGCATCGTGCTGCTGTTCGACGAGGTCTTCCTCGGCTTCCGGCTCGCTCCGGGCGGCGCACAGGAGTATTTCGGCATCACAGCCGACATGGTCACCTACGGCAAGAGCCTCGGCGGCGGACTGCCGATCGGCGTCATCTGCGGCAAGCGCGAATTGATGCGCCGCTTCCGCGACGACCGCCCGGCCGACATCTGCTTCGCGCGCGGCACCTTCAACTCGCATCCTTACGTGATGGCGGCAATGGACGAGTTCCTGAGCCGGCTCGACAGCCCGAACTTCCGCGCCATCTATGACGGGCTGGACGAGACCTGGAACGGCCGTGCCGCGCAGCTCAACGCGGAGCTCACCGCCAAGGAGCTGCCGGTGCGCGTCTCCAATCTGCAGTCGATCTGGCTGGTCGAGTACACCGTGCCGTCGCGCTACAATTGGATGCTGCAATACTATCTGCGCGCCGAGGGCCTGGCGCTGAGCTGGGTCGGCACCGGCCGCTTCATCTTCAGCCTGAATTACACCGACGCCGATTTCGCCGAGGTGACCAGGCGCTTCGTCTCGGCGACCGAGAAGATGAAGCAGGACGGCTGGTGGTGGAACGACGGCACACTCACCAACAAGGCGATCAAGCGCCAGATCCTGAAGGAAATGCTTGGCGCCGCGTTCGGGCGCTGAGGCCAGCGCCTCCCCCGCTTGCGAGGGAGGTCGGCGGGCTCGCAGAGCCCGACGGGTGGGGGCCGCGGCACGACGCGCTCTCACGATCAGCGGAGCAAGCCTGCCCCCTCCCCGCCCCTCCCCCGCAAGCGGGAGAGGGGGCGCACTGCCCTTGCCGCAACAGCCTGCGTTCAACATCGACAGCCCCCACAAACACCGATGCCCGGGACCGGCCCGGGCATCGCGCAACTCCGACGCATCGGTCCGATCAGGCGTGCTGCTCCTCGAGGGTCTCGCCCATGAGATGCAGGCCCGGATCGATCAACTCGCCGCGCAGCAGCGCCAGCGGCGCCGAGCGGTACTGCATGAAGTCGTTGAACGGGTCGGTGATGATCTTGGTCATCCAGACGAGGCCGGTCTCGACGTCGCGGATGAAGAACAAATGGATGGTGCGGAACAGCAGTCCGCCGATGCCGATCACCAGCCAGAGCTTGGCGGTCTCGCGGACGAACTCCATCGCCGAGGTCCAGGGCGGCAGCAGGCCGAACAGGGTCGGCTGCAGATACAGCACCACGGGGGCCGCGGCCCAGATCGACATCAGCACGACCTTGCGCTGCAGATTGTAGCCGACCTTGATCTCTTCCTTGTGCTCGTGGGTCGCCTGGTTGACGTGGTCGTAGCCCTTCGGCTCGAAGAAGAAGTGGCCCGCCTGGCGCGAGGTCATCGACACCAGCCAGCCGATCAGCGCCGAGACCAGCGGATCGAACACCATCATCACGTAGGCGATCATGAAGCTGAGCGCGCTGACAAAGTGCAGGCTCTGATTGATACGGCTGTGATGATAGTAGCGATGGTCGTCCCAGCGCTGGATCCGCAGCTGCTCCAGGAAATGCTTGATCATGGTTGCTCCGAAGAATGAGTTGCAGGTCGTGTACAGGGATTCGGTGTAGATGGTGTGACATCATCAAGATGTCACACGATCGGACGCAGTGAAACGTTTTGGACTACGGAGAACGCCGCAGCGGCGGTAGACGGTGGCCGCGGCTTCAAGCCGCGGCAGCACGCTCCAGCTTGCGGAAACGGACCAGCGAGAAATGGCCGAGCGGCGGGATCAGCCGGCGCTCGACCAGCTCCATGCGCTGCGCTCCGGCGAGCCAGCGCATGTAGCGCGACCAGCCGAATTCGGCGGTGCGGAAGCCGAGGCGGCGCACGACCGGCTGCAACGCCTGCTCGACCACGCGGCGCATGCCGGCATCGGCGCTGACGCGGGTCAGGATGATCAATTCGCCGCCCGGGCGCAGGACGCGGGCGAACTCATCGAGCGCGACCTCCGGGTTCGGCACCGCGGTGACGACATATTGCGCCATCACGACGTCGAACGAATCGTCGGGGAAATCGAGCTGCTCCGCGTCCATCACCGCAAGCCCCTCGACGTTCTTCAGCCGCTGGTCGGCGACGCGGCGCATCGCCTTGCCGAGCATCGCCTCGGAGATGTCGGTGCCGAACACGCGCACATGCGGCGCATAGAGCGGCAGCGAAATGCCGGTGCCGACACCGACCTCGAGCACGCGGCCGCCGAGCTTGTTGGTGGCCGATATCGCGGCCTGGCGGCCCTTCTCGAACACGCCGCCGAACACGAGGTCGTAGATCGGCGCCCAGCGGTCATAGGCCTGCTCGACCTGCTCGCGATCGAAGTCGAGCTCCCGCGCGCCGTCGAGCTTCATGGTTTCTGCCATCGTTACATCTCACTTGGTTTGGAATTGATCGAGTGACGCAAGATCCGCCGTCAGCCGCGCACCGCGCTCTGGCCGGCCAGCACCGGGGTCGGTCGCACGACGCGGGACGGCTGCAGCACGGCGAGATTGCCGATGAACTGGCGCGCGCTGTTCTCCCAGGAGCGGTCGAGCGCGAACGCCCGGCAGGTCTCGCGCGACATCGTCAGCGCCTTCAGGCACGCCGCGCGCAGATCCCAGTCGATCGCCCCGATCGGATGGTCGGCGATGACGTCGAGCGGACCGGTCACGGGGAAGGCCGCGACCGGCGTGCCGCACGCCAGCGACTCCAGCTGCACCACGCCGAACGTATCGGTCAGGCTGGGAAACACGAAGACGTCGGCGGCCGCCATGTGCGCGGTCAGGTCCTTGCCGGTCTTCTCGCCGAGGAAATGCGCGGTGGGGAAGCGACGCTCGAGCTCCGCCTTCTGCGGACCGTTGCCGATCACGACCTTCGAGCCCGGCAGGTCTAGCGACAGGAACGCCTCGAGGTTCTTCTCGACCGCGACACGGCCGACGGTCATGAACACCGGGCGCGGCAAATCGAGCGTGACCGGCTCATCCGGATTGAACAGTTTCGTATCGACGCCGCGGGTCCAGAAACCCAGCTTCTTGAAGCCGCGCGACGCGAGGTCCTGCTTCAGCGAATTGGTCGCCACCATGGTCATCGCGGCCGCATCGTGGAAGCGGCGCATCACCCAGTAGCCGACGGCATCGGGAATGCCGGTGCGCACCGAGACATACTCAGGGAAGCGCGTCGTGTAGGACGTCGTGAACGGCAGGCCGTGGCGCAGGCAGTAGCGGCGCACCGCCCAGCCGATCGTGCCTTCGGTGGCGATATGGATCGCATCGGGTGCTGCGGCCTCGATGCGGCGGGCGATCTCGCGGCCGTTGGTCACGGCGAGGCGCAGGCCCGGATAGGTCGGCACGCCAAACGACGGAAACCCCTCCGGCGTGAGGAATGTGATGTCGGCGCCGAGGCCTGTGGCCGCGCGCGCCAGCGAGGTGAGCGTGCGCACGACGCCGTTGACCTGAGGGTGCCAGGCGTCGGTTGCGATTAAGATCCGCATAAGGCGATCCGGAAAGTTGCAGCGATTCTGAACAGCCGCAAAATCCGACATTGTTATTTCAGGCGTGTGACGTCATCGAACTGTCGAAGGGTCTTTTTGGCCGCCCGCCGCTGTTTTCCCCGCGATCCGTGGCCGTCCCGCGCGGGCGCTGTCGTGAAACCGTCATGAAACAAACGGTTAAGCCGACGAAACCGTTTTGCGTGCAGCGCGCAAACGCAACGAAACTTTTCTCCCCTATGAGTTGCAGCATCGGGCGTTGGTCAATGCGCCGCAAAGAATGATGACAGGCAACTGATTTTGACGACGCCGGCCGAGACAAGCGCGGCGCGCAACAAGCGATCAAACGAGGGGACGTCCATGGTCACGCCCGGCACAGTGTATTCGTCATCCCGCATTCTCTTTGGTGTACTCGTCGCATCCGCAATCGTGGCGGCGACGCCGACGCAGGCGGCACCTCCCGCGCCACTCCCCTTCCCGTTCCTGCTGCCGCCGCCGATTGCGGCCTATGAGCCGCCGGCGACGGCGCCGCAACTGATCACACCGCGCGAGGACGAGGCGACCGCCTATGAGTTGCCGGCGCGGCTGCGCCGCCAGGTCGTGAGCTATTCGACTCGCGAGGCGCCGGGCACGGTCGTGATCGATACGCCTAACAAGTACCTCTACTACGTGCTCGGCAGCGGCCAGGCAATGCGCTACGGCATCGGCGTCGGCCGCGACGGCTTCACCTGGTCGGGCGTGCAGTCGGTGACCAGGAAGGCGGAATGGCCGGACTGGACGCCGCCGCCGGAGATGATCGCACGCCAGCCATATCTGCCGCGTCACATGGCCGGCGGTCCCGGCAATCCGCTCGGCGCCCGCGCGATGTATCTCGGCGGCACCGTCTACCGCATCCACGGCACCAACGCGCCGGAGACGATCGGCACCCATGTGTCGTCGGGCTGCATCCGCCTGACCAACCAGGACGTGATCGACCTCTATTCCCGCGTCAGCGTCGGCGCCAAGGTGATCGTGCTGCCGATGGAGCGCCGCGCCGATCTCGGCCGCATGACACGCTAGCCCGCGCCGCTCGTTCCTTCTTCCGGATCCTCCCTGACTGGACCGCCGAGGCCCAAAAGCCGCGGCGGTCATTTCTTTGCGCGCATGTCGGCGTTCACCATCACGGCCGATTGATGATGATCCGCGTCACGGGCTGCCCTGGCGCGCCTCCGTCCGGCCCTGTAAGCTCGGCAATCTTGTATTAACCGCGATCTCGCCGCTTCCGGCATGGGCCGGCGTGGCAGCTGGAGTCCGTGGATCCGACATGAACCTTCCGACACCGCGACCGGATTGGCAAAGCAGGCCGCATCCGCTCGCCCCGAGAACGCAGCCTCCGCCGCGGCGCTCGCCGCCCCGGCTGCGGCTGATCCTGATCGGCGCCGCCGGCCTTGCCGCCATCGTGCTGGTCGGCATCATCATCGTGGAGGTGTTTCTGTTCTCGGGCAGCACGCCGGCGCCGCAGCTGACCCAACTGCCGCCGCTGCCGCCGGCCACGCGCAATTCGATCATCATGACGCCGGTCTCGATCTCGCTCGGCGCGATTCGCGACGCCGCCGAAAAGGCCACGCCGCGCAATTTCGCCGGCAAGGCCGACAATCCCGTCAACCAGATCCTGCAGAATGCCGACATCGGCTGGACCGTCACCCGCGGCGCCATCGCCGCCACCGGCACCCAGGACACTCTGTCGCTGGCGACGCCGCTCTCGGGCCGGCTGAACGTCACCGGATCGCTGTCCGCCAAAGCAACCGGCGCGCTCGGCGACGCCATCGGCGGCCTGCTCGGCTCGGATGCGGCCAAGCAGATCGGCGGCATCAACATCAAGAATCTGAACGCCACCGCCGACATCAAGGGCAACGTGCTGATCGCGATGCGGCCGCGGCTGGCCGCCGCCTGGTATGTCGAGCCGAACTTCACCGCCCAGGTCAATCTCGGCGACACCGCGCTGACCGTCGCCGGCGCCCGCGTCAACGTGCCCGCGCAGATGAAGCCGGTCATCGACAAGACCGTCAACGACCAGCTCAGCGCGCTCAGCGACAGGCTGCGCAAGGACCCGACCGTGCGGCGCGTGGCGCAGGCGCAGTGGGCCCGCGCCTGCCGCTCGGTGCCGCTTCAGGGCACCACGCCGGGACTGCCCGCGGTCTGGCTCGAGATCAAGCCGACACGGGCGCTGGCCGCGCAGCCCGCGATCGATGCCAACGCCGTCAGCGTCACCATGGGAATCGAAGCGGAGACCCGGGTCACGGCGGCCGAGACCAAGCCGGAGTGTCCGTTCCCGGACAAGATCACGATCATTCCACCCACCGCCGGCGCCATCAACGTCGCGGTTCCGATCGACGTCCCGTTCACCGAGCTCAGCAAGCTCGTCGACTCGCAGCTCGCCGGGCGGACGTTCCCCGAGGACGGCTCCGGCCCGGTCGCGGTCACGGTGAAGCACGCGACCGTCGTGCCCTCGGGCAACCGGCTGCTGATCTCGCTGCAGGTGAAGGGCAAGGAGAAGGAGAGCTTCTTCGGCCTCGGCGCCGACGCGACCGTGCACATCTGGGGACGCCCCATGGTCGATCAGGCGCAGCAGATCCTGCGGCTGTCGGACCTGCAGCTCGCCGTCGAATCCGACGCGGCGTTCGGCCTGCTCGGCGCCGCCGCGCGCGCCGTGGTGCCGCATCTGCAGCGCGCGCTGCTGGAACGTTCGGTGGTCGATCTCAAGCCTTTCGCCGACAACGTCCGCGACAAGATCGCGACCGCGGTCGCCGAGCTGCAGAAGAACGAGAACGGCATCCGCGTCGATACCGACATCAACAACCTCGCTTTGACCGACATCGCCTTCGACGCCACCGTGCTGCGCGTGATCGCCTCGGCGGAGGGCACGATGTCGGTTCGAGTCAATACGTTGCCGGGACTGTGACGGGCCGTTTCGGAATGTCGCATCCCGTCGCTGCGGGCGTTCGGATCGTGCAACGACCGGCAACGATTCAATCGGGCCTGACCTGGTCTGCGGCCACTCACGAATGTCCGCACCGTTTCCGGTAACCCGATGCAGCCGCATCGCGCGAGCGTGCTGCGGCCCCGAGGCCATACGTTTCGCGAGGCTTGACGCGCCCTCACGGAAGCCGCAACACGGCGCAGGGAGAGATTGTCGGGCCTTGTCCGCGCGCCCGTCGCAGGAAACATTCCGTAACAAAATTCTTCGCAAAACGCCGCGATTCTAGGTCACTTGTCGGTATGGCCCAGACACAACCACACATTCTTGTCGTCGAGGACGACCGCGAGACGCGGACGCTGATCGCGAAATATCTGCGCAACAATGCCTGTAACGTGACCACCGCGACCGACGGCCGCGAGATGACCCGCATCATGGGCGACCACCGTGTCGATCTCCTGATCCTCGACGTCATGCTGCCCGGCGAGGACGGCCTGACCTTGTGCCGCAAGCTGCGCGCGGAATCGCAAGTGCCGATCATCATGCTCACCGCGCGCGGCGAGGACGTCGACCGCATCCTCGGATTGGAGATGGGCGCCGACGACTATCTGCCAAAACCGTTCAATCCGCGCGAGCTGCTCGCCCGCATCAACGCGGTGCTGCGCCGACAGGCGGCCGCGATGACGGCGAGCGCAACCGAAGGCGCGACCGCGCTGAGCTTCCTCGGCTGGACGATCGACTTCCGGCTCCGCGAACTACGCAATCCCGAAGGCGCGCGCGTCGCGATGACGAGCGCGGAATTCGATCTGCTCCGCACCTTCTGCGAGCGGCCGGGCCGCGTGCTGTCGCGCGACAGCCTGCTCGACCTGACGCAGGGCCGCAACGCCGGCTCGTTCGAGCGCTCGATCGATGTGCTGGTCAGCCGCATCCGCCGCAAGATCGAGCCGGACCCGCAGGAGGCCACCATGATCAAGACCGTGCGCTCCGGCGGCTACATGTTCACGCCCGTCGTCGAGGTGGTGACCGGCCCGCAAAGCCATTGACCGGCCGGATCGAATGGCGATGTCATGATGTCGTTCGGCTTTCTCAACCTCAAGGGAATCCGCGGCCAGATCACGGCGCTGGTGGCCATTTCGATCGTGGCGCTCCATGCCATCATCACGGCGACGTTCCTGATCTATCGCGCCGAGCAGCCCGACCCCGAAAACGAAGTCGGGCCGTTTCAGCTCGCGACCGCCATCCGCATTCTTGGACGCGCGCCCGCTGCCGAACGGCCGCGACTGATCTCCGACATTGCCCGCGCCTATCCCGAGTTCGAGCTCAAGCCTCACGCGGGACCTCTGCCGGATGGCCGCCGGCGCGAGCCGGCCGGCCCCGACGTCGAGGCCGGGACCGGTGGCGACGAGCGCCACCCGGTCCCTCCTGAGCTCACCGACGGACGGCCTCACGGTCCGGGCGGCTTTCGTGGCCTTGGCCCAGGCTATCGCATCTTCATGCCGCCGCCCGGCTCCCAGACGCATACCGTCATCTTCGCCCTTCCTGATGGCAACATGGTCTCCGCCCGAATGGCCGACCGGCCGCACCGGCCACCGTTCTGGGGCGCCCCGTGGCTGACGACGATCATGTTCGCGCTGATCAGCACGACACTGCTCGGCTTGTGGGCGGCCCGCGCGCTGACCTCACCGCTGTCGAGCTTCGCCAAGGCTGCCGAAAGCTTCAGCCTCGATGGCGATGCCACTGCGCTGCCCGAGCGCGGACCGGAAGAGATCCGGTCGCTGGCGCGCGCCCTGAACCGGATGCGCCAACGCATCACGGCGCTGATGAACGACCGGACCAAGATGCTGGCGGCCATCAGCCACGATCTGCGGACACCGCTGACCCGCATGCGGTTGCGCTGTGAGTTCGTCGAGGACGAGCTGCAGCGCAATCGCATGCTCGCCGATCTCGATCAGATGCATGCGATGCTGGGCTCGGTGCTGTCATTCCTGCGCAACGGCCGCAAGCTCGAGCCGATGACGCTGGTCGATATCGCGAGCATCCTGCAGCTCGTGGCTGACCAGTTCGCCGATGTCGGCCACAATGTCACTTACATCGGCCCGGCGCACGCGATGGCGACGGTGCGGCCCGACGATCTCATGCGCTCGGTCACCAACCTGGTCGAGAACGCCGTGAAGTACGGCAAGGAAACCGTGATCAGACTATCGGCGTCGGGGAAGTGCCTGACGATCGACGTGGAGGATGACGGACCGGGGATCGCCGATGCGCGCAAGCCCGACATGCTGGAGCCGTTCGTGCGCGGCGACGATGCCCGCAACATGGACGAGGCCACCGGGTTCGGCTTGGGCCTCTCGATTGCGAAGGCGATCGTCCAGGCGCACGGCGGCGAGCTGTCATTGCACGATCGCAAGCCGCGCGGGCTGATCGCCCGCATCGAGCTGCCGCTCGGCCAGACCACCTTGCGCCCCGCAGCATGACGCGCGAACGCGCCCGGACGGATCCGGGCGCGCCGCGATCGAGACGATCGACTAATCGTCTGTGACGCCGTTACTCCGAGTACTTGAACTCGGGCATCGCCTTGAGCTGGTCCTTGGTCGCGTTGATCATCGCATGGTCGGGATACCAGCGGTTCTTCGAGCTCATCGACGAGGACGACGTGCCGGTGGCGGCACCGGTCGTCGTGGTCGAAGCCGGCGGGTTGGTCGACGAGGTCGTGCCAGAAGCCGGAGCGTTGGAAGCCGTGGTCGACTGCACCGGCTGATCCGAGAACTTCACCTGGTCGAAAGAGACCGCGACGAGGTGCTCGCCCATGCCGAGGAAGCCGCCGACGCCGATCACGACGCCCTTGACCGCGCCGCTCTTGTCGACCAGCAGGTCGTCGATCGAGCCGACGTTCTCGTTGTTGTTGTTGTAGACCTTGACGCCGACGAGCTTCGAGCTGCGCCAGTCGCCCTGATAGGACGCAGCGGTGGTGTTGCTCTTGATCGTGGTGCTGGTCGTGGTGGTGGTGCTCTCCGCAGCGAAGGCGGCGGTCGCGAGCAGCAGGGAACCGGCGAGGCCGGCCGCAACAGTCTTCATCACCATGTGGTGTCTCCTCTCAGTGAATGGTGACGAGAGAACGGCAATGGACAGTCGGCGTTCCCAGGGAACCACGATTTCGTCACGCTGCGCGACAAGCCGTCTCAGTGCGCCGCGGCAGTGTCACTTTGTGACGGTTCGGGGAGCTGGCGGACGTCGTTAGTACGGTATGACGCAGCTGCGTGGAGCTTGTTAGCTGCTCGCCGCGGTGACGGTCGGCTCCCTCTCCCCGTTCTTACGGGGAGAGCGTTGGGGTGAGGGGCAGCCGCGAGGGTGGTCGGGCATAGTTGGACCGTACCCCCCCGGATTGCATCTTCGATGCAATCCGACCTCTCCCCGCAAGCCGGCGAGCTCGAGCGGAGCAAGCCGCTATTGCTGTGCTCACTTCGGCATCAACCGATAGACCATCTGTTCAGCATTCCGTCCAGGCCCATTGAATTGCTCGGCTGGGGACGCCTGCCGACTACGCCGCCATCGCACCGTCCTCGTCGACGGACTCGGCATAGAAGGCGATGGTTTCGTAGCGATAGTCGCAGAGGCGGCAGTGCCAGAGATAGGCGGTGCGGCGGCCGTCCTTTTCGACCCAGGACGGCAATGCGATCGCCTCGCCACATTGGGCGCAGGGATTGTTTCGCGGCAGATCCACGACGCGAACCGTGGATGGCGTCGCGTCGATGTCGAATGAACGGTCAATGCTGGGTGAATGATCGTCGGCTGCCTTCACGGCCATGACGCGCTCCCTCTCTGTTCAGTCTTCTTGAATGAGTCAGGTTGAATGAGTCAGGCATGCTGTCGAACTGACGGCCGCGATCTTACCCACGCGGCGGCGGATTTGCACGCGCCGGGATGCCGCGCGACATCCGACCTCACGCGGATGGGATCGACGTCTTTGATTCAATTGCCGCCGGAGGTGACCGCCGGTTCCGCGACATGGCGGGCGCCCGCCTTGCGCAGATGGATGGTGGCGATGTCGTCGGCATAGACCTTCTGCCAGCCGTCGACGTGATCGAGCAGCTTGGTCGCAGCACTTTGCGTGCGCAGCAGGGTCGCCTCGATGTCGTAGTCCTTGAGCAGGCGGAACAGATTGTCCGGCTCCATCAGGCCGGAGGCGGCATTGTGGTCGACGAAGAACTTCTCGCCATAGAGCTCGGTGCGGCCGTCGATGAACGGCGCGACACCGGCCGAGATCAGGTAGCCGCCGAAATCATAGTCGTTGAGCACCCGCGTGAGGTTGAGCTTCTTCAGCTCGGTCACGGCCGCTACGGGGGTGCCGCGCATGTTCGGCGCGTAGTTCAGGATCGCGGCCGACGCGATGGTGCCGGCGCCGAGCGCGAGCATCACTGCCGCCGTCAGCGCCGCGCCCGGCACGCGCGCCTGCGGCAGCACGGGCGACGCGCCCGCCTGCCGCGCCAGAGGCGCGGCGAGCACCAGCGGGCCCACCAGCGCCAGGATCTCCGCCGCGCGCGCTTGCGCCAGCGCCATGTGCAGCAGGCCGAGCAGCATCATGATGCGCACGGGCGGCAGCCTGAGGCCATGGAACAGCGCGAACCCGATGGCGATCAGCAGGCAGATCTCGAACGGACCTAGCCCCTGGAAATCGGTCGCCTTCCATTCCACGATCAGCGGCAGCGCCTGACCCAGCGAGAGGATCTTCTGCGACGCCAGCAGCGCATTCCAGCCATAGGGCGTGCAGCAGCTCGCCACCAGCGCGAGCGCTGCAAACCCGGCCCAGCGCAGCGCGAGGCTACGGCGGGCCGAGGCATCGGCATTGACCAGCGCGTCGAGCGCGGCGGGCGCGATGAAGAACAGGCCGAACACGAATCCGCCATGCAGATTGGCCCACAGCGCGATCAGCAGCACCAGCGGCCATGGCGGCGCGGCCTTGCGATCGGCGGCATCGACAAGTCCGGCGATCCAGGCCACCAGGATCGGAAACGCCAGCACATGCGGCCGCGCCAGCAGATGCGGCAGGCAGAGCAGGAACGCCGCGACCACGAACACCAATGTCGTGGCATCGCGCAGATGCCGGCCGAGAGCGCGCGCGAACAGCGCGAAGGACAGCGCGGTCGCCGAGGCCGCCAGCACCACCGGCCCGGTCCAGCCGGCGAACCTGTAAGCGGCGGCATAGGCGACCTGCGCCAGCCACTGCGTGGAGATCCAGGGCGCGCCGCGCATGGTGAAGGAATAGACGTCGACCTCGGGCACCGCGCGGTGGTCGATGATCCACTGCCCCACCGTGATCTGCCACAGCGTGTCGGGATCGTTGAGCAGCCGGTTGCCGGAGATCAGCAGCAGCGCATAGACGCCGGCGCCGACCCATAGTGGCAGCAGCGCCTGCGTGCGCCCGGCGGTCGCTTCGGTGTGGGTGACGGACAGCGTCATCGCGGCAGGGCCCCGTTGGCGGAATTGCTCCGCCAGCCAAGCATGCACGGCATAATTCGCGGTAAACCGCCGGCGCATCCGCACTCGCCCGGCGTCTCCGCCCCATTATTGCCACATTATCGCCCGGCGTTCGCGCCAATTACGGTGTGCAAAGTGTTAAGCGCGTGCTGGGGGGCTGCTCGGCATGCGTGTGGTTCCCGGGGGATCCTGACACATGAGACGTCTTGTGCTGACGGCCTGCATTGCAGGCTTCGCGATGGCTGGTCCCGTGCCGTTCGCAATGGCTGCCGACGATGCGAGCACCGCATCGGACAGTGCAGCCAAGCCGAAGGCCGGCAAGGTCAAGCTCGCCCATGTCCGCTCCGACGGCACCAGGGAGCTGGCCGCACGCAGCGCGGTGACCAAGGCCGCGCGCGAGGTCGAGGCGATCGAGGCCGTCAGCAGCGCCGACACCTCGCCGCCGATGGACGCCAATGCCTCAGCGCCCGCCGACACCGACGCCATCCCGGCCGCTGCGGCCGAGCCCCGCGACGCCGAGCGCAGGGCGGCCGAGACCAAGCCGCGCCACATCGACACCGGCCATCCGCACATCGACGCGCTGGTGGCGGTGCACGCCGCCGCCAACAACATTCCGGAATCGCTGATCCACCGCGTCATCGTGCGCGAGAGCAAATACCAGAAGGACCTGGTCGGCCGCTGCGGCTGCATCGGCCTGATGCAGATCAAGCTCGGCACCGCGCGCGGCCTCGGCTACACCGGCGACGCGCAGGGCCTGCACGATCCGAACACCAATCTCACCTATGGCGTGCGCTATCTCGCCGGCGCCTACCGTGCCGCCCACGGCGACCACGACCGCGCCGTGCTCTACTTCGCCAGGGGCTACTACGAGGAGGCCAAGCGGCAGCGCCTCGCCGACGCGCGGCCCGCCGGCCGCTCCGAGCGGATGAGCGGCCCGCTCGACATCACCCCGAAAATCGCGACCGGCCGCCACGCGCGGGCGCACTGACGGCGCTTGGTTCCTTACCGCCCCAAACTGTCTTTCCGTGACACTCCGTTGACACGGGGCCGTATCGGTCTATTTTAAGCGCGTTCCGAGGGGAGCTCCGAGGGGGAGCTGAGATACCGCAGCGTGATGCGGTGACCCTTTGAACCTGATCCGGGTCATGCCGGCGAAGGGACAGGGATGCAGCAGACAACCACGCGCGGGGATGTTCCCGTATCCATCATCGGTGCAGGCATCGCAGGTGCCTGGCAGGCGCTTCTGCTCGCGCGCGCGGGCCGCGAGGTCACCCTGCACGAGCGCAGCGATTCCGACCTGATGCTCTCCACCAGCCATTGGGCCGGCGGCATGCTGGCGCCCTATTGCGAGAGCGAGGTCGCCGAGCCCATCATCAGCCGGCTCGGGCTCGCCTCGCTCGACATCTGGCGGCGCGAGCTGCCGGATACGCCGTTCAACGGCTCGCTGGTGATCGCGCATGCCCGCGACCGCGCCGATTACGACCGCTTCGCCCGCCGCACCTCCGGCTATCAGCGGCTCGACGCGCAGCAGCTTGCCGCGCTGGAGCCGTCGCTGGAGGGGCGCTTCCGCGAGGGCCTGTTCTATCCGACCGAGGGCCATGTCGAGCCGCGCCGCGTGCTGCCGAAGCTGCATCAGCGCATCGTCGAGGCCGGCGGCCGGGTGCTGTTCAACAGCGACGTCACGGCCGATGATCTCGACGGCCTCGTGATCGACTGCCGCGGGCTGGAGGCGCGCGACGCCGAGCCCGAGCTGCGCGGCGTCAAGGGCGAGATGATCCTGATCGAGACCGCCGAGGTGCAGCTCGCGCGGCCGGTGCGGCTGATGCATCCGCGCTTCCCGCTCTATCTGATCCCGCGCGAGGACAACCTGTTCATGCTGGGGGCGACCTCGCTCGAGGCCGAGGACACCGGCGTCAGCCTGCGCTCGGCGCTGGAATTGCTCGGCGCCGCCTACTCGGTGCATCCGGCGTTCGGCGAGGCGCGCATCCTCGAATTCGGCTCGGGGCTGCGGCCGGCCTATCCCGACAATCTGCCGCGCATCACCATCAAGGGCGAGCGCGAGATCCGCGTCAACGGCCTCTATCGCCACGGCTTCCTGATCGCGCCCGCCTTGGCTCAGGCGACCTTGAACTACCTCGCGCACGGCCAGATCGACAACGAGGTGATGCGATGCGCGTGACCGTCAATGGCGAGGCCCGCGACATCAACGCGACCAGCGTGACTGCGCTGTTGTCCGAGCTGGACTACGAGGGCACCCATTTCGCCATCGCGCTGAACTACGACGTCGTGCCGAAGAGCCGCTGGGCGGAGACCGCGCTCAAGGCCGGCGACGAGATCGAGATCATCACCCCCCGGCAGGGAGGGTGAGCGATGGCCGTGAGACCCGCGCTCGCCCGCCACTTGCAGCTGTCGTCCCTGCGAAAGCAGCGACCCATAGCCCCCGGCCGCGGTGATAGCGCCGCGGCAACCACCGTCCGCAACGACGGAGACAACTAATGCCCACCTTCTACGACAAGACCTTCGCCTCCCGCCTCCTCATCGGCACCGCGCTCTATCCCTCGCCTGCCATCATGCAGGATGCGATCCGCGCCTCGGGCGCCCAGATCGTCACCGTGTCGCTGCGGCGCGAGGCCGCGGGCGGCAAGACCGGCGACGCGTTCTGGAAGCTGATCAACGCGCTCGACGTCACCGTGCTGCCGAACACCGCCGGCTGCCGCAGCGTGCGCGAGGCGGTGACGACGGCGAAGCTCGCGCGCGAATTGTTCGGCACGAGCTGGATCAAGCTCGAAGTCATCGGCGACAACGACACCCTGCAGCCCGACGTGGTCGGTCTCGTCGAAGCCGCTGATATCCTGATCAAGGACGGTTTCGAGGTCTTCCCCTACTGCACCGAGGATCTCACGGTCGCGATGCGGCTGGTCGATGCCGGCTGCAAGGTCGTGATGCCCTGGGCGGCGCCGATCGGCTCGGCCAAGGGCATCACCAATCGCGATGCGCTGAAGCTGCTGCGCGACCGCCTGCCCGACGTCACCCTGGTCGTCGACGCCGGCCTGGGCGCGCCGAGCCACGCGGCAGAGGCGCTCGAGCTCGGCTACGACGCCGTGCTGCTCAACACCGCGGTGGCAAAAGCCGCCGACCCGGTCGCGATGGCCCGCGCCTTCCGGCTCGGGGTCGAGGCCGGCCGCACCGCCTACGAGGCCGGGCTGATGGACGCCCGCGATTTCGCCTCGCCCTCCACTCCTGTCGTTGGGACCCCGTTCTGGCATGCCGTATCCTGATCGCTTCTATCCCGTCGTCGACAGCCTCGCCTGGGTCGAGCGCCTGACCAAGCTCGGCGTCGGCACCGTGCAGTTGCGCGCGAAAGACCTGAACGACGGCGAGGCGCTGCAGATCGTCACCGATGCGCTGGTGATCACCAGGGGCACCGCGACGAAGCTGATCGTCAACGACTACTGGCGCGCCGCCGTTGTCGCCGGTGCGCAGCACGTCCATCTCGGCCAGGAGGATCTGGCGGAGGCCGACGTCGTCGCCATCAAGCAGGCCGGCCTGACGCTCGGCCTCTCCACGCATGACGATGCCGAGCTGGAGACCGCGCTCGCCGCCGAGCCCGACTATGTCGCGCTGGGCCCGATCTTCCCGACGACGCTGAAGGCGATGCGCTTCGCGCCGCAGGGCGTCGCGAAGATCGGCGAATGGAAGAAGCGCGTCGGCACCATCCCGCTGGTCGCGATCGGCGGCATCAAGCTGGAGCAGGCCGCGGAGATCTTCGCGGCGGGCGCAGACTCCATCGCCGTCGTCAGCGACGTCACCCAGAACCCCGACCCCGACGCCCGCGTCCGCGCCTGGCTCGATGCGACCAGGGAGCCGGCCTGATGCGCGCAGCATTTGCGAATGCCTCTGACAGTGATTGGGCCCTGACGTCGCCCCGCTCTCCGTCGTTCCCTCCCCCCTTGTGGGGGAGGGCTAGGGAGGGGGGTAGCCCCGGGGGCGGTGGGTGCGGCTTACCCCCCTCCCCAACCCTCCCCCACAAGGGGGGAGGGAGCCTGAGCAGCGTGCCCCCCTCACAGCGCCAAATCATCTCCGCTCGGCATAAGCGGCGAGCCAATGTGAACCGCAACTCTCTCCACCGTCATTGCGAGCGGAGCGAAGCAATCCAGGGCCGCGCGTGCCGCCCTGGATTGCTTCGTCGCTCCCGCTCCTCGCAATGACGGCCCCCATTCACTCCGACAACAACAATTGAGAAGGAGGACCCCATGAACATCCGCTCCAATCCCGACACCACCCTGCCCGCCGTCACCACCGGCCCGCTGCCGTCCTCGCGCAAGATCTACGCCGTGCCCGACTCCGCGCCCGATTTGCGCGTGCCGCTGCGCGAGATCATTCTCTCCGAAGCCGCCTCCGAGCCCAACCTGCCGGTCTACGACACCTCCGGTCCCTACACCGACCCCTCCGTCACCATCGACGTCAATGCCGGCCTGGCGCGCGCCCGCTCCGCCTGGGTGCGCGAGCGCGGCGGCGTCGAGGAATATGTCGGCCGCGACATCAAGCCCGAGGACAATGGCAATGTCGGCGCCGACAAGGCGGCGAAGGCGTTCACCGCGCATCACAAGCCGCTGCGCGGGCTCGACGGCCACAAGATCACCCAGCTCGAATTCGCCCGCGCCGGCATCGTCACCAAGGAGATGATCTACGTCGCCGAGCGCGAGAATCTCGGCCGCAAGACCCAGCTCGCGCGCGCCGAGGCCGCGCTCGCCGACGGCGAGAGCTTTGGCGCCGCCGTCCCCGCCTTCATCACCCCGGAATTCGTCCGCGACGAGATCGCGCGCGGCCGCGCCATCATCCCCTGCAACATCAACCACGCCGAGCTCGAGCCGATGATCATCGGCCGCAACTTCCTCACCAAGATCAACGCCAATATCGGCAACTCGGCGGTGACCTCCTCGGTCGAGGAGGAGGTGGACAAGATGGTGTGGGCGATCCGCTGGGGGGCGGACACCGTGATGGACCTCTCGACGGGCCGCAACATCCACACCACGCGGGAATGGATCCTGCGCAACTCGCCGGTGCCGATCGGCACCGTGCCGATCTACCAGGCGCTGGAGAAGTGCAACGGCGATCCGGTGGCGCTGACCTGGGAGCTCTACAAGGACACCCTGATCGAGCAGTGCGAGCAGGGCGTCGACTACTTCACCATCCATGCCGGCGTGCGCCTCGCCTACATCCACCTCACCGCGTCGCGCGTCACCGGCATCGTCTCGCGCGGCGGCTCGATCATGGCCAAGTGGTGCCTCGCGCATCACAAGGAGAGCTTCCTCTACACCCATTTCGAGGAGATCTGCGACATCATGCGCAAGTATGATGTTTCATTCTCATTGGGCGACGGCCTGCGCCCCGGCTCGATCGCCGACGCCAACGACCGCGCGCAGTTCGCCGAGCTGGAGACCTTGGGCGAGCTGACCAAGATCGCCTGGGACAAGGGCTGCCAGGTCATGATCGAGGGCCCCGGCCACGTGCCGATGCACAAGATCAAGATCAACATGGACAAGCAGCTCAAGGAGTGCGGCGAGGCGCCGTTCTATACGCTCGGGCCGCTGACCACCGACATCGCGCCGGGCTACGACCACATCACCTCAGGGATTGGCGCCGCCATGATCGGCTGGTTCGGCTGCGCCATGCTGTGCTACGTGACGCCGAAGGAACATCTCGGCCTGCCCGATCGCAACGACGTCAAGACCGGTGTCATCACCTACAAGATCGCCGCCCACGCCGCCGACCTCGCCAAGGGTCATCCGGCAGCCCAACTCCGCGACGACGCGCTGTCGCGCGCCCGCTTCGAGTTCCGCTGGACCGACCAGTTCAACCTCGGCCTCGACCCGGACACGGCGAAAAGCTTCCACGACGAGACCCTGCCGAAGGAAGCCCACAAGGTCGCGCATTTCTGCTCGATGTGCGGCCCGAAATTCTGCTCGATGAAGATCACCCAGGACGTCCGCGACTACGCCGCCACGCTGAATGATCCGGCGACAGTCGGCATGACCATCAGCGGCACGATCGAGGACGGCATGGCCCAGATGAGCGCCAAGTTCAAGGAAATGGGCGGCAGCGTATATCTGGACGCGGAGAAGGTGAAGGAGAGCAACAAGGCGTTGTCCTGACGCCCGCTCAGCTCTCTCCGTCGTCATGGCCGGGCTCGACCCGGCCATCCATCAAGCCGGGCGCAAGCCCGGCTTTTTGTTAGATGAACTCAAAGATAAGCCGCAGAATTTTGGCCTTACTCTCCGCACACGAGGGAAGAATATCTTCATGCCCATCCACCACATCCCCGCCCCGCCGCACGTCAAAGCCCCGCCGCTGTCTTTCGGCACCCGCGTCGGCGATCTCCTCTTCATCTCCGGCATTCCCGGTTTCGACGCTGACGGCAACCTGCCCGATGAGTTCGACGCGCAGTTCGCCAATGTCGTAACCAACTTCACGCGCGTGCTGAGCGAGGGCGGCGCGAGCATCCGCGATCTCGTCAAAGTCAACGTGCTGCTGACCCGCGCGGCCGACGTGGCGGCGATGAACCGGCTCTATGCCGCGGCGTTCGGGCCGGCGCCGTATCCGGCGCGCACCACCTGCGTGGTGGTGGCGCTCCCCGATCCGAAGATGCTGATCGAGATTGAGGGTGTCGCGGCGTTGGCGACGGCGTAGCGATGTGGAGGACGCTGTTCAGGCGCCTCAAGCAAATAGAACGGTGCGCGTGAATGCGCCCTCGCCCCTTGTGGGAGAGGGCATGTAGGACAGTGCGCCAGGCTCGGTTGGGTGAGGGGCATGCATCCACGAGTTCACCTGCGGAGAGACACCCCTCACCCGACCGCATGGATGGATGGGCCGTACATGCCCTCTCCCACAAGGGGCGAGGGCGCTGTATCGGGCAGCACAGTGCTCGGCCGCGTGACGCCCAAGCGCGGCTGCGGACCAGTGGGCCCCGGCCCTCGACCTTCCTACGGCACGTTGATCTGCTTTCTGCTGGTGGCGCCGATGACTTCGATCCCCTTCTTGCCGCGCACATGCGTGATGTCGAGAACCACGTGATACGGCGCCGGCTGCGGCAGGCCGATGCCGCTTTGGCAGCCGACGACCTCGATGCCCCAATATTCGGGTTGCCGGATATAGATCAGCGGATGCAATTCGACCTTCATCGTCACCCAGGGCTTGGTGCCGGTGACGATCAGGAAGTAGGTGTCCGGAACGATGCCGGGCACCACGGTCGCGCTGTCGAACGTGATGATCCTGCACGAGGTGGATTGGGGCAGGGCCTCGAATGCCTTGATATGCGCTTCTTCCATGACAAGCTCCGTTGAAATGACACTCAAAAATTGGCTGCACTCAAACAATCGACGATCTTAAACTTCAAATTCGCAACTCACAACCAATGATTGTTAATCTGCGCTGCACACGAACGACGTGGTTGACGCGCATTCGCCGTGTGGGCGCTCGCACTCCGGAAGATGCTGATCGAGGGCGTCGCCGCGGTCGCGACAGCGGGTGGGCAAAGCATCCGACGGCGCTCGCAGAGCGGCGGCGGAGGCGTGTCCACCGCGGTGGACATGCTGGGCACGCTCCCGCCGGCGCGTGGTGACGCAGTGAGCAAGACGTCGCTTTGCCCACCCTGCGGTTCTGTCGATGAGGCGACAGTCAATGGCTACGATGGTCGTCCGGCGATGGTGCTGCCGATCGGGCGACACGGCCGACCGTGCAGGCGGCGAAGACGAGACGAGCGGAATACGCCGATCGCGCCACACACCGTCGCCGCCTCCACATCGGCATCACGAGTTCCCGTCGCCTTCACCTGCACTGGCGCCGTCACCTGCCGCCGCATCCGGCGACTTGCCTCATTTCATCGCAACCCTGCGTCGTCATGACACCCGCCCTGCTATTTCGCTGCTTGCGGATTATTTAATTTTTAAATAGGATTTAATAGTCCGAAACATTATCTCCGAAAATCTAGCGATAAATGTTTTATCCATGGCCGTTTCATGCCCTGTTCCGCCTCGCGGCCGCCGCCACGGCGCCGTTGCGGGAGGCGATCCGGGAGGCCTTCCAGGCCCAGGTCTATCCGCTCGGCTACGTTCCCTCGCATGACGGCATGCGCGGGCTGATGACCCTGGGCGTCGTCACGGCGCATGTCTCGCATACGCTCGTGCCGGGCGCGGTGCTCTATATCGACCTGTTCTTCGTCGCCAGCGCCTATTACATCACCGGCCTGCTGCTGCGGGACATCGACAAGCACGGCCACATCAGGTTCCGGCAGTTCTATGCGCGGCGCTTCGCCCGGATCGTGCCGCCGCTGCTGCTGATGCTCGCCGCCTACCTGCTGTTCACCTGGCTGCTGCGGCCGCCATTCCTGCCGGCGGTGGAGCGCGCCGCGATCGCGCTCTCCTATATTTCCAACTACTGGTACGTGTTCGATCCGAAGACGATCGAGGACATCGGCCACACCTGGACCTTGTCGACCGAGGAGCAGTTCTATCTGCTGTGGCCGCTGACCTTCGTGTTCCTGGTGAAGCGCTTCGGCGTCACCTGGCGGCTGGTCGGCGCCATCTGTGCCATCGCAGCCGCGATCTGGGCCTGGCGCGTCGCGCTGGTGCTCGATGGCGCGGAGTGGCGGCGGCTCTACACCGCGTTCGACACCCGCGCCGACGCCCTGATGGCGGGCTGCGCGATGGCCGTCGTGCTCAGGCTGGTGCCGCACGGCGCCTCACCCGCGCTCGACCGGCTCTGGCCGAAGCTCGCATGGCCGCTGCTGATCTATTGGGGTACGGTCACCTTCCTGTTCTGGCCGGCGGACGGACCGAGCATGAACTACTATCTGTTCGGCAGCATGGTGTGCGGCGTGCTTCCCGGCATCCTCGCGCTGACCATGCTGGCGCGCAGCCACGGCACGATTCTCCACCGCATCTTCGAATGGCCGGTCGCGCTCTTCCTCGGCCGGATCTTCTACGGCATCTATCTCTGGCACCTGCCGATCCTGAATTTCCTCGACAGCTACGGCGTGTGGTGGCCGCTGCGGCTCGCGATCGGGCTGCCGCTGTCGGTCCTGGCGGCCACGCTGTCCTACGCCTGTCTCGAGCGCCACTTCCTGCGCCGGCGCGCGCGGCCGGTGGCCCCGCAGCCGCCCCCCATCGGCGTGGTCCCGGCTTTCGTCCCGACAGCGGGCTTCGCGGCGGACCTCAGGTTCTCCTCCCGCCAAGGCACCGAGACCGTCCGCCCCTGACGCTCGCGCCGACGTCGCCGACGTGACGGCGTCGGATGGCGGCGGCCGCAATCCATGCGGCGCGCCGCGCATCCGGTGAGGCTCCGTTCGCTGCCATCCGCCTCGTCAGCCGTGATCGCGCGCTTTTGCCGCATGATTCCTGCGCGGCTGCCTTCAAAATGAACGAGACCGCTCCGACATAGGGCCGGCCGCGGGCTGGGGCCAGTTTGTTGCCGGAGTTTTCAGGATGCCTCGTTTCACCACAGTCTGTTTGGCCGCAGGCCTCGCCGCGGCCACCCTGCTGGCCGCCGCGCCGGCGCAGGCCGGCTACTACATCATCCGCTGGGACAATACCGGCATCTGCCAGGTCTGGAGCGAGGCCTTCGCATTCAAGCCGGTCGCATGGCCGTCGAGCTATCAGGTCATCAGCCGGCCGGTGCCGACGTTCAACGACGCCGTGACCCGGCAGATCAGGCTGCGTCAGCAGGGCCGCTGCACGCTCTGAGCCCGCGCCCGCCTGATGGCATCATGTGACGGCGGCATGTCGTCGTTCACATCCCGGACATCGCTGTGAATGACGGCACGCGCAAGCTTGCGTTGCGCGCGCTTTTGTCGCACCACTTTCGCCTTGGTCCGGCCGCACGGCCGGTGGCCCGCGCGGGCGGGCGATTGTCGCTGTTCGTTTGAGGAGATTGATGATGCGTCGCCTGACCACGCTCGCCGCCGCCGCGGCCATTGCTGCCGCCTCCATCGTGCCCACCGCATTCGCCGCGCCTGCGCCCAAGTCCGGCTACTACGTGATCCGCTGGGACAACACCGGCATCTGCCAGATCTGGAACACCGAGCTGCAGTCGAAGCCTGTGGAGTGGCCATCGACCTACAAGATCGTGTCCAAGCCGGTGCCGACCTTCGTCGAGGCGACCAACATCCAGCTCAAGCTGCGCGACGAGCGCCGCTGCTTCCTGTAAGCGGCGTTCGCACGCCGTCGTGCATGAGAGCATGATCCGGAAAAGTGGAAACCGGTTTTCCCTCGCGACAAACGCCGAAGGCGTTTGCGCGGAGATCACGCTCAAACAAGGAGATGAGATCATGATGCGATTCCGTTGAATCGCATCATGATCTAGCGCCGGTCAGGCTGCGCTGACCGCGCTGGCCTGCATCGGCACGAAGCCGGGCAGATCCCTGATCCGCGTCAGCCACGCCTGCACGTTCGGGAACGGCGTCAGCGACACGCCGCCTTCCGGCGCGTGCGCGGTGTAGCTGAACAGCGCGACGTCGGCGATGGTCGGTGCCGCGCCGGCGAGATATGGCCGCGCAGAGAGCTCGCCTTCCATCACCGTGAACAGGCCGTGGGCGAGCTGGTGCGCCTTCGCCATGTCCAGCGGTGCGCCGAACAGGGTCGCAACCCGCGCCGCCGCCGGACCGAACGCCAGCGGACCGGCCGCGGCCGACAGCCAGCGCTGCACCTGGGCCTGACCGAGCGGATCGCGCGGCAGCCATTTGCCAGCGTCGTCGTAGCGGCCGGCGAGATAGACCAGGATCGCGTTGGAATCGGGGATCACGGCATCGCCGTCGACCAGCACCGGCACCTGGCCGAACGGATTGAGCGCAAGAAAGTCCGGCCGCTTGTGCGCGCCGCCCTTGAGGTCGACCTCGATGAGCTCGCAAGGCAGGCCGAGCAGGCTCAGCATCAGCCGCGCGCGATGCGCGTGGCCGGAGAGGGCGAAATGATACAGACGACGTTGTGACATCAGGTGCTCCCGTGGCTTCCCGTCACATAGACCAGGGGCATCGCGGCAACAATGCAGCCCGCCGGCAACAGGCTGTTGCGGCGACCGCAACAATGCGACAACGACGCCATGGACCGCCTGCCCGATCAGCTCCAGCCCGGCCTGCGCCTCGTCTTCGTCGGCACCGCCGCGAGCGAACGGTCAGCCGCGACCGGACACTACTACGCTCATCCCGGCAACCGCTTCTGGCGCACGCTGCAGGCAATCGGCCTGACGCCGCGGCTGTACCAACCGCAGGAGTTTCCGGCGCTGCTGTCGCTCGGCATCGGCTTCACCGATCTGTGCAAGCAGGGCGCGGGCATGGACCATGTCGCGCTGAAGGCCGGCGTCGACGTCGCCGGCTTTGCCGCGAAGATCCGGCGCCATCGGCCGGCGACGGTCGCCTTCACCAGCAAGAAGGCCGCAAGCCTGTTCTACGTCCGGCCGACCAGTGCGATCGCGCTCGGGCGGCAGCCGGAGCAGGATGATTTCCCGACCACGTTCGTGCTCGCCTCGCCCTCCGGCGCGGCCTCGGGCGCGTGGACGCTCGAACCGTGGCGGGAGCTGGCGGCGCATGTCGCCGGGGATCGCGTCTGAAGCAGCGCCTGTCACCGCTTTCGATGAGGATCGGTAGGGTGAGCAAAGCAGCCGCCCGCAGGGCGGTCGCGTGCCCACCGTCCATCCGCATGGGCGCAAGCAGGCGGTGGGCACGGCGCGCATCGCACACCGTATCGCGCAACCAGCAGCATGCGCGCGTCTTTGCCATCCTCACGGATCCACATGATGACAGGTGATGACAACATCATCATGGCGACGCGCCACGAACTAATCGAGCCCACCGCAATGCTTGGTGACTGCGCCCTCTCCCACAAGGGGAGAGGGCGCAGTCGCAAGCAGCTCAAAGCTATTCTGCCCGACGGGCAATCCGCGCATCCGTGCCATGCGCAAACTGCCCGTCGTGTTAGTTTGCCGCAGGCATCAGCGCTTGTCATGTCGGGCAAATCAGGACGATGCTTTCGCTCAACCCGCCTCATGCAGAGGGACGTACGCGTCGTCACGATACGTGGAGGTGGGCCGCGGTGGACGTGATCGCTGCGCCGGACGAGCGCCGGCGGTCACGTACGGCGAAGTCGTGATGTCCTGATACCCCGACGCTGGTATCACGCGCGTGCTCATGCGGAAGCGTGGCGCGTGCAATGGCGGCCAACAAGCCGGCGCGCCAGGGAGACCACGTATAAGCCGTCAGACCATGCGCGCAGGGAAGGCCGGGATGTCTCCGCCGAACCTGTGGTTCTGCCGCGTGCTTTTTGTTGCACGCGGACCATGGGAGCGGCGAGCTCCCGGCCTTCCCTGCCCCTCTCGATTTTCGACCGGGGCTCTCACGATGTATCCCTCGCGCACGCGGTGCGGCGAGAACGTGGAATCACGCGCTGCAGATGGACGATGTTGGCAGTCGCTCACCTCAGGAAAAACTGTCATCGCCCGTGCAGGCGAACGATGGCAACTCATCGCGCGGCACTGGCCGAACACCACCGCAACTACCTGATCGTGATCGCCAGACCCGACAGATCGACGTTCGCCAGCAGCCCGATCTGCTCGCCCGACAGCTCCAGCACCGCGCCCTTCTGGTTGGTCAGAACGATGCCGCGCACGCCGCGGCCGACGGCAAGGCCCGCACCCGCGGCGCCGTAGACGCCCTCGACGTCGGACGGACGCCAGATGTTGCTGACGCGGCCGCGCAGCACCGTGCGCGAGCCGCCGAACACCAGGCCCCAGTCGAGACCGCCGGTCGACAGCGGATAGGCGCGGCCATGGAAATGCAACACGCCGCTGCCGCCGGAGCCGCCGATGATCCATCCTGCCTTGTAGATGGTCAGCGTGATGAAGCCGCCGTCCGCGCGCGCGGTGGCCGGCAGGACGGCGAAGGCTGCGGCCGTCAGCGCCACCAGCAGACCACGGACGAAGGATGCAATTCTCATGGATGAAGTCTCCAGCGAAGTGAACTTGAGGTAATTCGATGGCCACGTGTGACGATCGCGCCCCATCAAGCGAATCGATCCGGCCGAATTTAGCCCTTTGCGCGGCACCGCGCATGCGCCGCCGCCGGTGTGTTCGAAATGACGCGCTCGCAGTGCAGAAAGCAGCGCAGGAACTTGGCGGTGCGAATGTCAGCCGCCCGGATGGTGTGGGACGAAGGCCAGCCGACCGGGATGTGCCGCGGGCGCTGGCGAAATGGGTCGAGACCCGCGCAGAACCAAGGCGATTTCGGGGTATTTGGCGCGTGCAAGGCCGCCGGGCGCCGGCGTTAAGGCCCCATTAACCTTGTCCGACCACGGTGATTTACGGGCTGGATGTTTAGTTGGTCTCGATGTTTGCGCGTCGTTTCTGTCGGCGCGGGCGTTGATCGGGAGGTGTTATGTCGCAAGAGTTGTCATCCGAAGCCGCAAGTCCGTCACTCGTGCCGCTTGCCATGCCACCGTCGCGCTCCGCGGCGGAAATCCTGCCGCTGTTGATCGGCACGCCCCTGTCAGAGATCGAGCGCGAGCTGATCGTGCAGACCCTGGCGCGCTGCAACGGCAACCGTACCCACGCCGCAAGGCTGCTCGGCATGCCCGTGCGCACCTTGCGCAACAAGATCCGCAGCTACACGGCCGACGGCATCGCGGTGCCGGCCTACTCGGCCTGATCCGACGGCGGCCACGCGATATCCCATCGCGTGGAACTCATCAGGATGCGGCGCCGATTGATGTTGATCAATCGGCCTCGCAGCCCTGCTGCAATTGCTGCCGTCGTCGCCGCTCTGTTAGGCTTCGCTGCGAATCAAAGACGTGTAGCGGAGTTGCGGTAGTGGCAAAGAATCCGGCCGGACGCGGCCTGCAGGGCCTGGTGGGTCCACGTGGCCCGCAAGGGCAGCCCGGGCGGCGCGGACCGGATGGTCAGCGCGGCAAGCCGGGTCCCGACGGCAAGGCGGGTCCGCAAGGCAGGCCCGGTCCGCAGGGGCCGCGCGGCGAGGCCGGTCCGCCCGGCAAGCCGGGACCTGCCGGACCGCAAGGTCCGCAGGGCGAGCCGGGGCCGCCGGGCACCTTGCCGACGATCGATCAGCTGATGCCCTGGCTGGAGCAGATCTTCGCCGCCTATGACGACTACAAGCGCGCGCGGGATCGCGAGGCGCATGAGCGCGAGGCCGAGCTGGTCGCGGTGCGTGACATCTTCGCCGCCACCACGCATGACGATGCGCTGGACGAGGCCTTCGAGGACGACGATCCGCACGAGATCGACCTCCCGAAGAAGAAGAAAAAGAAGAAGGGCAAGAAAAAGAAGAAGCACGAGAAGCACGCCGAGAGCCGCGACGACCACGACGACGAGGGCTTCTGAGCTTCGGCTTGCGTCCGGGTGCGGCGGGCCTCAGCGCTGGCCGAACCTGGCCGCCGAGCGCTCCCGCGCCTTGGCCGCCTCGATCTCGCGGTCGCGCGGCGGCGCCTGGGTGTGCAGCGAGGTCAGGAGCCGCCGCGCGGCGTCGGCCACCTCCTCGACGGCGCGGGTGAAGGCGGCCTCGTTCGCCTGCGACGGCGCATTGAAGCCGGACAGCTTGCGCACGAACTGCAGGGCCGAGGCCTGGATTTCAGCCTCGGTCGCCGGCGGCTCGAAATTGAACAGCGTCTTGATGTTGCGGCACATGATGGGTCCCATCAATCCGGTACTGAACCAGGTCGCGGACCGTGCTATCATGCCCCCGACGCAGCCGGAAGAGCTGCGCTTGATCAGGGGGAGTCCATGTTTCGACCGCTTGCCGCCGTTTTTGCCGCCGTCATCGTTTTTTGCGCGCCGGCCCGCGCCGCCGACTATCCCGCCCCGAAGCAGGGCGACTTCGTCGTCAAGGATTTCAAGTTTCACACCGGCGAAACGCTGCCGGAGCTGAAGCTGCACTATACGACGGTCGGCGAGCCGACCGGACAGCCGGTGCTGGTGCTGCATGGCACCGGCGGCTCCGGTGCAAGCATGCTGGGGCCGACCTTCGCCGGCGTATTGTTCGGCAAGGACCAGCCGCTCGACGCGAGCAAATACTACATCATCATTCCCGACAGCATCGGCCACGGCAAATCGTCAAAACCCTCCGACGGGCTGAAGACGAAATTTCCCGCCTATGACTATGCCGACATGGTCGACGCGCAGCACCGCCTGCTGACCGAGGGGCTCGGCATCAAGCACCTGCGGCTCGTGATCGGCAATTCGATGGGCGGCATGCATAGCTGGGTGTGGGCCACGCGCTATCCGGAGTTCATGGACGTCGCGGTGCCGATGGCCTCGCAGCCGACCGAAATGGCGGCCCGCAACTGGATGCTGCGCCGGCTGATGCTGGAGACGATCCGCAACGATCCCGACTACAACGGCGGCAACTACACCGCACAGCCGCGCATGATGAAATACGCCGTCACGGCCTACGCCACCGCCTCGGCCGGCGGCACCGTCGCCTATCAGCTCGCGGCGCCGACCGCCGCCAAGGCCGACAAGCTCGTCGAGGAGCGGCTCGCCACGCCGATCCCCGCCGACGCCAACGACTTCATCTATCAGTGGGATTCCTCGCACGACTACAATCCGTCCGCCGATCTCGACAAGATCAAGGCGACCGTGATGCTGATCAATTCGGCCGACGACGAGCGCAACCCGCCGGAGACCGGCGTGACCGTGGACGCGATGAAGCGCGTCGCCAACGGCAAGCTCTTCCTCATCCCGACCTCGGCCGAGACGCGCGGCCACCTGACCACCGGGAATGCGAAGTTCTACGCCGAGCCGCTGCGCGACTTGCTGGCGACGGCGCCGCAGCGCGGCATGTAGATCGACGAAAGGGAGCAGCGCATGCGCAGGATGGTGGTGGCTGCTCTCACGATCGGCTCGCTCGCCTGCGCGACCGTGGCGGCCGCTTTCGACAACGGGCAGTTCGACAATGTCCCGCCCGACATTCGCGCGTGGTTCAAGAGCGTGATCGCGCCCAACGGCGTGCCGTGCTGCGATATCTCCGACGGCCACCGCACGACCTATGACGTGCGCGACGGCACCTATTGGGTACCGATCGAGGGCCGATGGATGGCGGTACCGGAGCGCGCCATCATCCGCGACCGCGGCAACCCGATCGGCGAAGCCGTGGTGTGGTACGTCCATCACCGCGGCGACATCATCATCAGCTGTTTCGTTCCAGCCGATGCCGTGTGAGACGCTGGCGCGTGCGATGCCACCAATGCGACTCGTTGGCGGTACGAGAAGTAACCTCCCGGGTTCGTGACCAGCTCCGATTGACCCAAGTCAACAGTCGCGGAAATCGGCCGAAATAGTGTACAGAATGTGTCATGCATGCACCTGAAGATTCCTAGTCGAGATGCCCAAGCGATTCCTTCACCGGTCTGCGGCCCGTCTGTGCCGCGCAGCTCTCGCGCTGGCTCTCGTCGTCGGGCCTTGCGCCGCGTCAGGCGATGATGAGCTGAAGCTCACGCCGAGCCAGGCGCAGAACCTCGGCGTGCGCGTGACGCATCCGATCTCCAGCCGGATGGACAGGACGCTGCCTTATCCCGCGCAGATCGTCATTCCCACGCCTCAGCTGTGGGTCGTCAGCGCGCCGGTCGCGGGGATGATCACCAACCTCGCCGTCGCCCGCGGCGATCGCGTGGCCGTCGGACAGCCGCTGCTTACGTTGGAAAGCCCGAGCTTCGTCTCACTGCAGCGCGACTACCTGCATGCGCTGGCCCAGGAGGGCCTCGCGGCTCAGCAGCTGAAGCGCAACGCCGACCTGTTCGAAGGCAAGGCCATCCCGCAACGCGTGCTGGAGTCGAGCCAGGCGGAAGCGCGCCAGGCCAGCATCGTCGTCGCCGAACGCCGGCAGATGCTGCACATCAGCGGTCTGTCCGACGAGGCGATCTCCCGGCTTAGCAGCGATGCGGCGATCAGCGCCACGCTTACCGTCACCGCGCCGCGTGCTGCGTCGGTGGTCGAGATCGCGGTATCGCCGGGCCAGCGCCTGGAGCAGGCCGCGTCCCTGGTGAAGCTCGCGCGGCTGTCGCCGCTCTGGGCCGAGATCGCGATTCCCGCGACCAACATCGGCGCCATCAAGACCGGCGCCAAGGTCGACATCGAAGGCTATGCGACACCGGGCCAGGTCATCCTGGTGTCCGAGACCACGGATGCCGCCACGCAGACCATTCTCGTCCGCGCCGAGATTCCCAACAATGGCGAGCTGCATTCCGGACAGATGGCGGCCGCTCGCATCGGCTTCATCTCGGCAGGCGAAAGCGCATGGGAGATTCCCTATAGCGGCCTCGTCCGTCGCGGCGAGCAGACCTCGGTGTTCGTCGCCACGGAAGGCGGTTTCCGGCTCGTCCCCGTGACGCTGCTCGCGGAGGATCAGGATCACGTCGTCATCGCCGGCCCCCTCACGGACAAGGACGAAATCGCCATCGGCGGCATCTCGGCGCTGCGCGGCATCCTCTCGCGACTGGGGCAGTAGATGCTGCCGCGGCTTGTCGCATTCGCGCTGTCGCAGCGGCTCTTCGTCATTCTGAGCACGCTGCTGGTGATCGGCGCAGGCGCGATCGTCCTGCCGAGCCTGCCGATCGATGCCTTTCCGGACGTTTCGCCGGTCCAGGTGAAGATCATCATGAAGGCCCCCGGCCTGACGCCGGAAGAGGTCGAGCAGCGCATCACGGTTCCGATCGAGCTGGAGCTGCTCGGATTGCCGAACAAGAAGATCCTGCGCTCGGCGACCAAATATGCGCTGGCCGACATCACCGTCGACTTCGAGGACGGCACCGACATCTACTGGGCCCGCAATCAGGTGTCGGAGCGCCTCTCCAACATTTCGCGCGACTTCCCCGAGGGCGTGAGCGGCGGCCTTGCGCCGATCACCAGTCCGCTGGGCGAGATGTTCATGTTCACGATCGACAGTCCGGATCTGTCGCTGGCCGAGCGCCGGACCTTGCTCGACTGGGTCATCCGCCCGGCCCTGCGCACGGTGCCCGGGGTTGCCGACGTCAACGCGCTCGGCGGCTATGTTCGCGCCTTCGAAATCGTGCCGCGGAACGATGCGCTGGCGGCGCGCGGCATCTCGTCCGAGCTGTTTCGCAAGGCCATCGAGGCGAACAGCCGCAACGACGGTGCCGGGCGGGTCAACCAGGGCGAGGACAGCGCGCTGGTCCGCATCGAGGGCAGCATCCGCGGCATCGACGACATCCGCGCGATCATCGTCGACACCCGCGACGGAATCCCGATCCGGGTCAGCGACGTCGCGCGGGTCAAGATCGGCGCCCTCACCCGCTATGGCGCCGTCACGAAAGACGGCAAGGGCGAGACGGTCGAGGGGCTCGTGCTCGGCTTGCGCGGCGCCAACGCCGGACAATTGGTGCGCGACGTTCGGGCCCGGCTGGATGAGCTGAAGCCGTCGCTGCCGAGCAGCGTCACCATCAACGTGTTCTACGACCGCAGCCGGCTGGTCAACCGCGCCGTCGGCACGGTGGTCCGGGCGCTGGGCGAAGCCACGGTGCTCGTCGTCGTGCTGCTGCTGCTGTTCCTCGGCAATTGGCGCGCCTCGCTGGTGATTGCGCTCAGCCTGCCGCTCGCGATAGTAATGGCGCTGATCGTGATGCGGGCTGTCGGCATGTCCGCCAACCTGATGAGTCTCGGCGGCCTTGCGATCGCAATCGGCATGCTGATCGACGCGCTGGTCGTGGTGGTCGAGAACATCGTCGGCAATCTCGCCAAGCACGATCACGCAAGCACTACGCCGCTGATCCACATCGTCTACCGCTCCGTCTGCGAGGTCCTGCAGCCGGTCGCCTCGGGCGTCCTGATCATCATCATCGTGTTCGTTCCGCTGCTGACCTTGCAGGGGCTGGAGGGCAAGCTCTTCATTCCGGTCGCGCTGGCGATCATCTTCGCCCTGGCCGCGTCGCTGCTGCTGGCGCTGACGGTGCTTCCGGTCGCAACATCCTTCGTGCTCACATCCGCGTCGCATGACGATCCATTGCTGATCCGCGCAGCGCAGCGCGTCTATGCACCCGCGCTCGACTGGGCGCTCGGGAACGAGCGCAAGGTGATCATAGCGGCGCTGGTCGGCCTCGTTGCCGCAGGATATGGCTACACCCAGCTGGGCAAGACCTTCATGCCGACGATGGACGAAGGCGACGTCATCGTCAGCGTGGAGACGCTGCCGTCCGTCAATCTCGACGAGTCCCTCGCCATCAATGCCCGGCTGCAGGCGGCCCTGATGAAGGCGCCCGACGTCGCCGGCATCATCGCGCGCACCGGCTCCGACGAGCTCGGGCTCGATCCGATGGGCCCCAATCAGACCGACACGTTCCTGGTGCTCAAGCCGGCGGACCAGAGGCAGACCAGCGATCGGGATGCCCTGCTCGAGAAGCTTCGCGAGGTCCTGACCGGCTTTCCCGGCGTCTCGCTCAGCTTCACGCAGCCGATCGACATGCGCGTGCAGGAGATGATCAGCGGCGTGCGCGGCGACGTCGCGGTGAAGATCTTCGGCCCGGACATCACCAAGCTCAACGAGATCGCAGCCAAGCTGTCGGCGATCATGTCCGACATCGACGGCGCCCAGGACGTCTACACGACGCTCAACGAAGGCGCGCAGTACTACACGATCGCCGTCAACCGCATGGAGGCGGGCCGCCTCGGGCTCACGGTGGACTCGATCTCGGCCTCCCTGCGCACGCAGATCGAAGGCCGGACGATCGGCACCGCGCTCGAGGAGGGACGCCGGACGCCGATCCTGGTCCGCGGCAGCGAGGCCACGCGGCAGGCGCCCACGATGCTGGCGGCATTGCCGCTGACGCTTGCGTCCGGCCAGCATGTCGCACTCTCTCAGGTCGCACGCATCCAGCGCGTCGACGGCCCGGTGAAGATCGACCGGGAGGACGGCAACCGCATGAGCGTGGTTCGCAGCAATGTCCGCGGCCGCGACATGGTCGGCTTCGTCCAGGCGGCCCAGCAAAGGGTCGCAACCGAGCTGCCGCTGCCGTCCGGCTACCGGCTGACATGGGGCGGGCAGTTCGAGAACCAGCAGCGTGCGGCCGCGCGTCTGTCCGTCGTGGTGCCGGTCGCGATCGGCCTGATCTTCGTGCTGCTCTTCACCACGTTCGGCTCGGTGCGCCAGGCCCTGCTCGTCCTCGTCAACATTCCCTTTGCGCTGATCGGCGGCGTGTTCGCGCTGGTCTTGAGTGGCGAGTACCTGTCCGTCCCGGCCTCGGTCGGCTTCATCGCCCTGCTCGGAATCGCCGTGCTCAACGGTGTCGTGCTGGTGTCTCACTTCAACCAGTTGCGCGCTCACGGGGTCCCCGAGCAGCGCATCGTGGTCGAAGGCGCCAAGCGCAGGCTGCGGCCTGTGCTGATGACGGCGAGCATCACGGCGCTGGGATTGATCCCGCTGCTGTTTGCATCGGGGCCCGGATCGGAGGTCCAGCGTCCGCTCGCGATCGTCGTGATCGGCGGCCTGCTGTCGTCCACGCTGCTGACGCTGATCCTGTTGCCGATCCTGTATCGCCGCTACGGCGCCGCTGCGAAGGAAGCGACATGAGCAGCCAAGCCGTCTGCCTGACCCTGATCGTGCCGGATGCGCTTCACAGCGAGGTGCTCGACCATCTGAGCGAGCAGACCGATCTCGTGACGGGCTTCACCGCCTCGGAAGCGGCCGGACACGGCGCGCGCGTCCGGCTGCGGAGCGCCGCAGAGCGGGTGAAAGGACATGCCGACGAGGTCGTCGTGCGGATCGTGTTGCCGGAAGAGGATCTCGAGCGGCTACTGGAGCGGCTCAGGAGCGCGTTTGCGGGAACGCAGCTCGTCTATTGGGTCGTGCCCGTCACCGCCTTCGGCATCATCCAGTAGGCACGCCCGAGGTCGAAGGCGGTCGATTCAAGGCTTGAAACACCAGCCCTGAATCGCCCCGTTCCGAAGCGGACTGCCCCCTCGCCGCCGCCGTCAGTGCTCGCTCTCAAGGCCGCCGACGTGCTTCTGCGTGTAGAGCTCGAGCCCGATGCGGTTGATGAGGTCGAGCTGGGTCTCGAGGAAATCGATGTGATGCTCCTCGTCCTTCATCAGTTGCTCGAAAAGGTCGCGCGACACGTAGTCCTTGACGCCGTGGCAATAGGTGGCGGCCTCCTGATACAGCGTCCGCGCACCGATCTCGGCGGCGAGATCGCATTCGATGATCTCCTTGACGTTCTGGCCGATGCGCAGCGGATCGAGCACCTGCATGTTGGGGAAGCCGTCGAGGAAGAGAATGCGGTCGGTGAACTTGTCGGCGTGCTCCATCTCCTCGATGGATTCCTTGCGCCAGACCTTCGCCATGTCGAGAAGGCCCCAATTGTTCAACAGGCGATAGTGCAGCCAATATTGGTTGATGGCAGTCAGCTCGCTGCGCAATCCCTTGTTGAGATATTCGATGACCTTGGGGTCGCCCTGCATGGATAAGCTCCGAAAAAGTTAGAGGCCGCAGGCGCTCAATAACAGGTTCGAAGTGCGGAGACGACCCCCGTTCATGTGCATTTTTCGGGCGGAGAACGACGCGACCGAGTGCAATGCCTGTCAGCAGGCAGCAAGCGCGAAACGGCTCTGAAGGTCGTCATCGATCGCCTTCGCCGGCGTCGTCCCATGATGGTGGCCGTGCTGACAGCCGGCCTGGCAGGCGCGGGCACAGGGACCCAGCGCCTCGTCGATGATCGTCTTGATCGTGCGCGCACAGCGGCCGCATTCCGCGCTGCACCCCAGGCAACCGTAGACCTGCTTCGGGTTCCGCGGCAGTTCGTCCGCGGACTTTACCGCGTTGCGGATGTCGTGATCGCTGATGACGTTGCAGGAACAAACAATCATGAGAAACCGGCCAATCGTCCTTGGTCAGGTATCGATAGTCATCCGCAGCTACCCGCGCAAAGGGAAAACGGCGCTTTTGAAGCTATTCCAATTTCCCGATCAATCTAGAATGCCTCCAACTATACGAGCTTGCCGCAGATCAAAGTTGCCGCCGAATATGGGCGGGCGGCGATCAAGCCGCTGCAACTCAGTCGCCCCCACCACCGTCCCCTCCACCACCGTCGCCACTGTCACCTCCGCCGTCGATCGGGTTTCCCATCACGTCCGACGAGGTATTGGAAAACCAACTTGCGACACCGCTCCCCTGACTGGAGCTGGACGCCCCATCGGAATCGACGCTCGTGCTGTCCGCGGACGAGCGGCGGTGGTGGGGCCGGCGGCCGGCGCGAACCAGCAGCGCGTAGCAGGCGGCCGAGGTCAATCCGATGGCCACGACGATCGTCATCACGGGGGTCATGCCTGCTCCTGACCGGCGGCGATTTTTGTGCAATGCAGCATTGAACGTATCCCGGAGATGGGTCGTCCAATGGGACGCGCCCGTTCATTGATCATTCAAGCGGGATGTGTGAACCTGCCGTATCGCCTGATGCGCGATCCGCCGACCTGGAGTGAGAGAGGTTAAGGTCATGAAGAAGACTCTTGCGGCTCTGGCCGCCGTCGCGACGCTGTCGACCGCAGCGCTGGCCCCTGCTCCTGCTGAAGCGCGCAATGGTCGTGTCGCCGCTGGTGTCGCTGCCGGCCTGCTCGGCGGCGCCCTCATCGGTGGCGCCATCGCTGCGGGCAGCAATCCCTATTATTATGGGCCCGGATATTCTTACGGGCCGGGCTACTCCTATTACGGCGGGCCTGCCTACATCGCCGATCCTGGCTACGCCTGCTATTGGCAGCGCCAGCGCTTCTGGGACGGCTACGGCTGGCGGATTCGCCGCGTCCGGGTTTGCGAGTGATCGTTCACCTTCATTAATTCCATGACCTTGCACCGGAATTTCGAGAACGGCGGCTGACACGGCCAGAAAAAACCGTTTTTCCGTCGCATCAGGTCGGACAGAGTTTACGAAGGGTTGACGGATTGTCGTGTTTTCTCGCGACGCTGACGGCCCTGATCGTGCGTGAATCACCAACCCGGCGCTCGCGAGGGCGCCTTCCAGGAGATCTCGGAACATGAAGAAGATCCTGACCGCAGTGCTTGCGGTTGCGACCATCGCCGGTTCGCTGAGCATGACGGCACCGGCCGCCAAGGCCGGCGACGTCGGTGCCGGCGTGGCTGCCGGCCTGATCGGCGGCGCCCTGCTCGGCGGCGCGATCGCGTCCAGCCGTCCGGCCTATGGCGGTCCGGTCTACGTCGAAGCCCCTCCGCCGGGCCCGCCGCCGTGCGTGTGGCGTCGTGAGCGCTATTGGGACGGTTATGGCTGGGTGTCCCGCCCGGTTCGCGTCTGCTACTGATCCCGACGACGCATAGCTCGCAACAAGCCCGGCCCTGCGGCCGGGCTTTTTGCTGCCCGCCTGCTCGGCTGATTTCACTCGATCAGCGCGCGGCGTCGATCGCCTGCAGCACTGATTCGCTCGGCCAGCAGTCGACCTTCAGGCCCGCCTTCTTCTGAAATACGCCGAGTGCGGCACGGGTCTGCATGCCGGCCTTGCCGTCCAGCTTATCGCCGTAGAGACCGAGCCGCATCAGGCCCTTCTGCATCGCCTCGACGTCCTTGCTCCGAAGCTGCTTCGACGCCGACCATGGTGTCGCGAACGGGGCCGGGCTCGTCATGCGATCCGCGAGGTGACCGACGAACAGCACGTAGAGATCGGAGAAATTGTATTCCTTGATGACGAAGTAGTTCGCCGTCGTCAGGAACGCCGGACCATAGATGCCCTCGGGCTGCAGCAGCGACGCCGGCTGCTGCTGCTCGGCAGCACTCAACCGCTGGCCGCGCACCGGCACGAAGCCCGCGCGCAGCCATTCGCCGATCGGCTTCTTCACCTCCGGCACGCCGATCGCGCAGTCCACATTTGCCGGCGGCTTGACCTCGTAGGCCCAGCGCACGCCGCGCTGCCAGCCCTTGTTCGCAAGCTGCAGCGCCGCCGAGCCCAGCGCGTCCGGCACCGAATGCCAGAGATCGACCTTGCCGTCGCCATCGAGATCGACACCGTGCTTGTAGTACTCCGACGGCAGGAACTGTGTGAGCCCGACCGCCCCGCCCCATGACGCCCTGAGATCGCGGCGCGACACCACGCCGTCGCTCAGCATCTTCAGCGCCATGATGAATTCGGTGCGGTACTGGTCCTTGCGGCGACCGACATAGGCCTGGGTCGCCAGCACGCGCAGCGCGTCGTAGGGCAGCGCGTAGCGGCCGAAATCGGTCTCGCGGCCCCAGATGGCGAGCACGACAGGTCCCGGAACGCCGAAGCGGCGCTCGATCTCGGCGAGCGCGGGACGATATTGCTGGATCAGCTTCTGGCCATACGCGGCGAGCCGCGCGATCGAGGCTTCCTTGATGTAGTCGGCCGGCACCTGCACGAACTCGGCCTGCGCCGGAGCGCCTGTTGCCGGACGGCCTGGCAGCAGCAGGTCGGGAAGCTTGTAGTCGGGCTCGAGCTCGCGCGTCTCGGCATCGAACGTCGCGCGCGAAACGCCCTGCTCCTTGGCCTCGGGCCAGAGCGAAGCCACGAATTGCGTGAAGTCGCCGTCGGCGGCGCTCGCCTGGCCATCGCCGAGGATGCAGAGCGCCACACCAATCAGGACGAGCCTGCGCAAACCGAAGAGCAACTGCCGAGCCATGCAATAGGGTTAGCATGGCTCGCGGCGCTTGTGAACGTCAGCAGGCCATGCGCCGGAACTCGACTCTTCCGCTCAATGCCCCGCCGCCTGCTTCGCCTCCTCGATCGCGGCATTCGACAATTTGTCGACGACGGCGATTCCGATGGCGGAGAGAATGAAGACCGTGTGAATGATGGTCTGCCACATCACGCCGGTCTCGGTGTAGTTCGACTTGCCTGACGACAGCGCGCCGGCTTCGATGAAGGTGCGCAGCAGATGGATCGACGAGATGCCGATGATCGCCATGGCGAGCTTGATCTTCAGCACGCTGGCATTGACGTGGCTGAGCCATTCCGGCTCGTCCGGATGGCCCTGCAGATTGAGCCGCGACACGAAGGTCTCGTAGCCGCCGACGATCACCATCACGAGCAGGTTCGAGATCATGACCACGTCGATCAGGCCGAGCACCGCGAGCATGATCTGCTGCTCTGAGAAATCGAAGGCGTGGGCGAACAGGTGCCAGAGCTCTTTGAGGAAGAGCACGACATAGACGCCCTGCGCGATGATCAGCCCGACATAGAGCGGCAGCTGCAGCCAGCGCGAGCCGAAGATCAGCATGGGTATGGGGCGCAGCGCTCCGCCCTTGGAGGACAGGGTCGCGTCGGGGGAAGACATGATGGGATTTTCTCGCGGCTGGATGGGATTGCGGAACGACTATCTACGCAATCACGTCGCACATGGAAGCGACAACTGGCCGCAGCCTGGGCGCGACGCTTTGTCCCGGAACGAAGACAGCGTCGCGCCTCGCGATGTCCTGAGATCAGCGCGTCAGCTTCTTGTACTTGACCCGGTGCGGGATCACGCTGTCCTGGCCGAGACGGCGCATCTTGTCCTTCTCGTAGTCCTGGAAATTGCCTTCGAACCATTCGACGTGGCTGTCGCCCTCGAAGGCCAGCATGTGGGTCGCGATACGGTCGAGGAACCAGCGGTCGTGGCTGATGATGACGGCGCAGCCGGCGAAATCCTCCAAGGCCTCTTCGAGGGCGCGCAAGGTGTCGACGTCGAGATCGTTGGTCGGCTCGTCGAGCAGCAGCACGTTGGCGCCCGACTTCAGCATCTTGGCGAGATGCACGCGATTGCGCTCACCGCCCGAGAGCGCCCCGACCTTCTTCTGCTGGTCGGCGCCCTTGAAGTTGAACGCCGAGCAATAGCCGCGCGAGTTGACTTCCTTCTTGCCGAGCAGGATCAGCTCGTTGCCGCCGGAGATCTCCTCCCATACCGTCTTGTTGCCGTCGAGAGCGTCGCGCGACTGGTCGACATAGCCGAGATGCACGGTCTCACCGATGGTGATGGTGCCGGCATCCGGCTTCTCTTGTCCCGTGATCATGCGGAACAACGTGGTCTTGCCGGCGCCGTTCGGACCGATCACGCCGACGATGCCGCCCGGCGGCAGTTTGAAGGTGAGGTTGTCGATCAGCACGCGATCGCCGAAGCTCTTGGACAGCCCGTCGAAATCGACCACATTCTGTCCGAGCCGCTCGGCGACGGGAATGATGATCTGCGCGGTCTGGGTCTGCTTCTCGCTGGCCTTCTTGAGCAGCTCCTCATAGCGCTGGTAGCGCGCCTTGGACTTCGCCTGGCGGGCCTTCGGCGACGCCGCGATCCACTCCTGCTCACGCGCCAAAGTGCGCTGATGCGCGGCATCCTCGCGGCCCTCCTGCTCCAGCCGCTTCTGCTTCTGCTGCAGCCAGGACGAATAGTTGCCCTCGTAGGGGATGCCCCTGCCGCGATCGAGCTCCAGGATCCAGCTGGTGACGTTGTCGAGGAAGTAGCGATCGTGGGTCACGATCAGGATCGCGCCCGGATAATTGCGCAGGTGACCTTCGAGCCAGGACACCGATTCAGCGTCGAGATGGTTGGTCGGTTCGTCCAGCAGCAGCAGCTCGGGCTGGTCGAGCAGCAGCTTGCACAAGGCGACGCGGCGACGCTCGCCGCCGGACAGCTTGGTGACGTCGGCATCGTCGGGCGGACAGCGCAGCGCATCCATCGCCTGGTCGACCTTGCTGTCGAGATCCCAAAGGCCCTGCGCCTCGATCTCGTCCTGCAGCTTGGTCATCTCGTCGGCGGTCTCTTCCGAGTAGTTCATCGCCAGCTCGTTGTACCGATCGAGGATCGCCTTCTGCTTGCCGACGCCGAGCATGACGTTCTCGCGCACCGTGAGCTTCGGATCGAGCTGCGGCTCCTGCTCGAGATAGCCGACGCGGGCACCCTCGGCCACCCAGGCCTCGCCGGTATAGTCCTTGTCGATGCCGGCCATGATCTTGAGCAGGGTCGATTTGCCCGAGCCGTTGACGCCGAGCACACCGATCTTGGCGTCCGGATAGAACGACAGGTGAATGTTATCGAGCACCTTGCGGGTCGGGTAGGTCTTGGACAGACCCTGCATGAAGTAGACGAACTGGCGCGCCATCGCGTGTCCCTTGAAGCCTGCCGGAATTTTCGGAAAATGGTTGCCGCTGATGTAACCGCGCGGTCCCCAAAGGGCAACCGGCGAGCCGGTCTCGGCCGGAACAAATGCCGGGAGAATCCCGGTCAAACTTCGCGCCGGCCCGGCCTGCCGTCCACGGACGATTACGGGTCCGGCACCTTGTGTGCGGCCGATCACGACAATTGCAACCATCTTTTAATTAATTCGGCGGGACACTCGGTCTCGGCCCGCAAGACCCGCGTGCCCAAGCGGCAAAAGCCGCGACCGACAACAGCGAGAGCCCGTCATGGCAGCCTTCACATCAGCCTCCCTGCCCGCTTCGGCGGCACACCGCAAAGACCGATCCGGGATCGCGGACGACATCCGCGGCTTCTGGCGCGAATTCGTCGCGCGCGCCTTCAACCCGTACCGGCCAGAATTGCACTACATGCGCGGCCCCGGCCCCGCCTGGCGCGCCAAGTACGGCCATGACGCCGCGTTCCGGCTGAAGTCCCGCCTCGATTGACGTCGCCTGGGTCCGCGTAAGAGCGTCACGATGCCTTGCGCAACCAGCCCGTTGCGCGCAAGCATGGCTCCATTCCTGACGGCATTCACCATTGCCGCCGTCCCCCGATGAATGGACCCTGCCGATGACACGGCTGCGCTGTGCGATCCTCGACGACTATTACGATACAGCCCTCTCATTGGCCGACTGGCCCCGGCTGGCCGACAGGGTGGATGTGACGGCTTTCACACAGCCGTTCGGCAACGAGGAAGCGGCCGCCAGCGCGCTCGCCGATGCCGACATCATCTGCGCGATGCGCGAGCGGACGCTATTGCCCCGCTCCCTGATCGAGCGATTGCCGAAGCTGAAGCTCCTGATCACCTCGGGCATGCGCAACGCCGCCATCGACATGGAGGCCGCCAAGGCACGCAGCGTCGTCGTCTGCGGCACGCAATATGGCCGTGACCCCACCGCACCGCTCACCATGGGCCTGATCCTGGAGCTGACGCGCAGGATCGGCCAGGAGAACGCGCGCATGCACGCCGGGGAGCCCTGGCAGGCGCTGGGCGGCGTGGAGATCGAGGGCAAGACGCTGGGCGTAATCGGGCTGGGCAAGCTCGGCACCAAGGTCGCAGAGCTCGGCAAGGCGTTCGGCATGAACGTGATCGCCTGGAGTCCCAATTTGACGCCCGAACGCTGCGAGGCGGCGGGAGTAGGCTACGCGACCAAGGAGAAGCTGTTCACCGCCGCCGATGTCATCACCGTCCACGTCGTGCTCAGCGATCGCTCACGCGGGCTGGTGGGCGCGGCCGACATCGCGCGCATGAAGCCGACCGCCTATCTCGTCAACACCTCGCGCGCGCCGATCGTCGACGAGGCCGCGCTGCTGCAGGCGCTCCGCGATCAGCGCATCGCCGGTGCCGGGCTCGACGTGTTCTCGGTGGAACCGCTGCCGGTCACCCATCCGCTGCGCGGGCTCGGCAACGTCGTGCTCACACCACATCTCGGCTACGTCACCGATGAGAGTTTTCGCGCCCATTACGGCCAGATGGTCGATTGCATCGCCACCTGGCTCGCAGGGGCCGAGCCGCCGCGCCGGCTGGCTTAAAAGCAGACGAGAGCGGCCCTCACAGCAAAACACCCTCCGAGGAGGGTGTTTTCAACGTGATCAGCTCGCACGCGCCCGCCTCAGCGGATCGTCACCGGCGGCGGCAGCGGCTGCATGTTGGCGGGCTGGCCAGCCGCCGGCACGGTCGCCTGGGCCTGGACGGGCGCCTGGGCCGGGGCCGCGGCAGCAGCCATGTTCTTGCTGGAACCTGGAGGCGCACCGCCCGGCATCACGACCACACGGGTGCCGACCTTGACCCGGTCGAACAGGTCGGCGACGTCGTCGTTCAGCATGCCGATGCAGCCCGACGACACGAACTTGCCAATCGTCGACGGCTGGTTGGTGCCGTGGATGCGGTACACGGTCGAGCCGAGATACATCGCGCGGGCACCGAGCGGATTGCCGGGACCGCCGGCCATGAAGCGCGGCAGATAGGGCTGCCGCTCGATCATCTCGCTCGGCGGATACCAGTCCGGCCACTCGGTCTTCTTGGTGATCTTCTGCACGCCGGTCCAGGTGAAGCCTTCGCGGCCGACACGGACGCCGTAGCGCATCGCCCGGCCGTTGCCGAGCACCAGATAGAGGTAGGTGTTGGGCGTATCGACGACGATCGTTCCCGGCGGCTCCTTGGTGACGAAGTCGACCTCCTGGCGGCGCAGGTTCGGCGGCAGCGGCGCCGGCGCCGCATCGGGTTGTTCCTCGGGCGGCAGAGCTGCCACCGTCATCGGCCGATCTCCGGCGGCCGGGGCCTGTGCCGCGCCCGCGACGGCCGGAGCACCACCGACGGCGCCGGGCGGCCGCGGCGCGCCTGCGTCGCCACCGGGCGCGCTGGCGCCACCATAGGCCTGCTGGCTGGAGGCGGGACGATCACCGTAGATCACCGGGGGCGGACCAGCCGGGCGGCCATAGCGCGGATCATCCGGGGACATCACCGGGCCGGTCGGAGCGGCTCCGTAGACCGTCGCACCGGCCGGACGTCCATAACGAGGATCGTCGGGAGAAAGGATGGGACCGGTCGGAGCCGCAGCACCATAAACCGGCGCATTGGCTGGACGACCGTACCGCGGATCGTCCGGCGAGATCACCGGGCCGGGCGGCGGCAACGCCGCGGAATTGCCAGGCGCATTCTCATCGTCGAGCGCGTCAAAATCCTGCCCCTGCCCGCGCGCATCGGCCGGGTAAGGCGTCGGCGCCGGTGAGTACGCTCCAGGCGCGGTCTGATAGACCTGCTGTGCCTCGGCAAACGAAGTTGCCGTCACGCCCGCTGCCGCGACCGCGCAAACCGTCAGGATTTGTCTGATCATCATCGCCCTTGCAGTATCCCCAAGCCGCCGATTGGGACCTTTGCTGTGCCAGATGGCCGAAGATAGCGGCGCATTCAAGACAATTCCGGCCTGAGCGGCCCGACTTCGGCAATTTGTGATCATGTCTCCGTCGTTGCACGGAAGTCTCACGCCGCTGAAAAAGTGCGGCGGAGCCCCCGCAGGCCCCATGGATGCCGTGATTTGCCGAGCGGGCGGGAACACTTCCGGTATTCTGACCTGAGCCTGATTCGCGATGCACGGCAGAAGCCGGCCTCGTCGCGAACGCGGCATTCCCTGTGATCACCGCGTTCCCTACTGGCTCTAAGGTCTCGGCAGTCACGCTGCCGTGGCGAGAGTTACCGTCAATGCTTCCCGGCTTTCGTTTTCTGGTCGCCGCGATCGTCTGTTCCATCTCTCTCACCATCTTCGGCATGGGCGCTGCGGCCCTGTTGCGCGCGGCCCACGAGCAGTTCGTCAGCAACGCGTCCTGGCGCACGACTCAGGCCTCCGGCTTCACCACGTTCCTGCCGCCGGCCGAACCCACGCCGGTGCTCGCGGTGCTGCGGGTGGATTCGATTCCGACACCGCCGGTGACGCCGCCGCCGGTCGTGGCCGATGCTCCCCCGGCAGCGTCCGAGCCGCCGAGCGCGCCGTCGACGGCGGCGCCGGCCGCCGAGACGCCCGAGGCGACGCCCGTTGCGGTGGCCACCGATGTGCCTACGCCCTCGCTGCCGGCGGAAACGGTCGACACGTCCCGCACCTCCGCCATCGTCGAGACCGCGTCCGTGACGAACGACCGGATCGAGAGCACCAAACCGGAGCGCCCCATTCCGGACACGTCCGCTTCGATCGTCGTTCCGGTCGAAAAAGTCTCCGACAGGCCGAGCATGGACAGTTCGCCCGCGACTGCAGCGCCGCCCCCGCCGCCGGCGTCGACCGAAGCTGCGGCCGCCGTGGTCTCACCGCCGCCGCCGGCTCCTCAGATTCTCGCCAGCGCCGATCCGATGATGACGACCGCAGCCGCCGCCGCGCCCGTTCCGGCGGTGCTCGACCCGATCGCGGCCAAGCTCGCCGCGCTGGCCGAGCAGCCGGCGCACCAGGAGCGGCCCGCGGCCGGCGAGCATCGTGCCTCGGTGAAGGTCGCGAGCGTTCAGTTGCGCCGGAGCATCCTCAAGAAGCGCCAGGCCCGGGAGAAGCAGGTTGCGGCGCGCCGCGCCAAGCAGCGGCGCATCGCCCAGCGCGTCAGGGCGGCGCGGCAGGCAGCGGCCCAACTGCAGCAACAGACCGCGTTCCCCGATCCATTCGGACAGCAGCCATTTGGTCAACCGCAGGCGGCCGTCCAGCAGGCTGCCGGGCCGCGCACGCGGTAGGCGGAGCTAGCGATCAGGCCGGCCCGGTCGCAACCGGCGGACCGTTCTCGACGCCCCATTCCGACCACGAGCCGTCGTAGAGCGCGGTGTCGCGGATGCCGAGACGATAGAGCGCCAGCGTCAGCACCGCCGCCGACACGCCGGAGCCGCAGGAGGTCACGATCGGCCTGGCGAGATCGACGCCAGCGGCGCCGAACGCCTTACGTAGCTCGTCTAGCGGCTTCATCACGCCGGTCGCCGCGTCGAACAGCTCCGCATAGGGCAGATTGCGGCTGCCGGGGATATGGCCGGATCGGAGACCGGGCCGCGGCTCGGCGACCTCGCCCGCGAAGCGCGGCGCCTGCCGCGCATCGATCACCTGCTCGGCATTGCCGGCGAGATTGGCAACCATCTGCTCGATCCGGCGCACGCGCGCGGCATCGAACGTCGCGCTGAACGTGCCAAGCGCCGGCGTGACCTGCCCGCTCTCGACCCGGCGCCCCTCCGCCATCCACTTCTTCAGCCCGCCGTCGAGCACGCGCACATCCGTGTGGCCGAACGACAGGAACATCCACCAGGCGCGCGGCGCGGCGACCCAGCCGCCGGAATCATAGACCACCACCGTATCGCCATTGCTGACGCCGAGCCGGCCGGCGTCGCGGCCGAACTGCGCGGCGCTCGGATACATGTGCGGCAGCGGATTGGAATGGTCGGAGACCTCGTCGACGTCGAAAAACACGGCGCCGGGGATGTGCGCCTTCAGGTAATCGTCCTTCGGCAGCGGCAGCACACCCGGCATCTTGAAGGTCGCGTCGAGCACCTTCACCTTGGGATCGCCCAGATGCGCAGCGAGCCAGTCGGTGGAGACGAGAGGGTCGTCGTGGATGGTCATGCGCAAAAGCTCCGGGCTTCACATTCGATCGTCATCGCCGGACTTGATCCGGCGATCCACCTTGTCGAAGCGATGGACACGCGGGTCAAGCCCGCGTGCGACGGGCAGCGATCAATCCTTCTTCTTCGGCGCCCAGGCCTCGACCGGCCCGCCGCAGTCGCGCCACGCCGCGAAACCGCCGCCGATATGGGCGACCGGCTTCAGACCCATGTCCTGTGCGGTCTTGGCCGCGAGCGCCGAGCGCAGGCCGCCGGCGCAATGAAAGATGAACGTTTTGTCCTGCTGAAAGACCGGCTTGGCATAGGGGCTCTGCGGGTCGATCCAGAACTCCAACATGCCGCGGGTGCACGAGAACGCGCCGGGAATCCTGCCCTCGCGCTCGATCTCTCGGGGATCTCTGATATCGACGATCACGACATCGTCGCGCTTCGCCGCCGCGATCGCCTCAGCCGCCGAGAGCGTCTCGATCTCGGCATTGGCTTCATCGAGCAGCGCCTTGATCCCGCGCGTGATGGTCTGGGGCATGTCTTCTTCCTTCGTCTTTTCCAGCCGCCGAGCGGCGTCGTTTCGCGTCTACATTCCGGGGTCGTCCGTCAGGACCGAACCCGGAATCCAGAGCCGATCGCACAAGCTCGATATTCCGGATTTGGTCGCTATCGCGACCGCCCGCAACGACGGCCTTGCATCGCGCGCCGCAGAACGAGCGCCTTACCTCACCAGCTCCTTCATCGCCGCTTCCAATCCCTCGATCGTGATCGGATACATGCGCTCGGAGAAGATGCGGCGAATGATGGTGGTGGACTCCGAATAGTCCCAATGCTTCTGCGCCACCGGATTGAGCCACACCGCGTGGGGATAGGTGCGGATGACGCGGTCGAGCCACACCGACCCCGGCTCCTCGTTGACGTGCTCGACCGAACCGCCGGGCACCATGATCTCATAAGGCGACATCGAGGCGTCGCCGACGAACACGACCTTGTAGTCGTGCGGGTACTTGTGCAGCACGTCCCAGGTCGGCGTGCGGTCGGTGAAGCGGCGCTTGTTCTGCTTCCACACGCCCTCATAGAGGCAGTTGTGGAAGTAGAAATATTCCATGTGCTTGAATTCGCTCTTGGCGGCCGAGAACAGCTCCTCGACCTGGGCGATGTGCGAATCCATCGAGCCGCCGATGTCGAAGAACACCAGCACCTTCACCGCATTGCGCCGCTCGGGCCGCATGTGCACGTCGAGATAGCCGTGATTGGCGGTCTCGCGGATCGTGGTGTCCAGATCGAGCTCGTCCGGCGCGCCGGTGCGGGCGAACTTGCGCAAGCGGCGCAGCGCCACCTTGATGTTGCGGATGCCGAGCTCGACATTGCCGTCGAGATCCTTGAACTCGCGCCGGTCCCACACCTTCACGGCGCGATTGTTGCGGTTCTTCTCCTGGCCGATGCGGACGCCTTCGGGGTTGTAGCCATAGGCGCCGAATGGCGACGTGCCCGCCGTGCCGATCCACTTGTTGCCGCCCTGGTGGCGGCCCTTCTGCTCTTCCAGGCGCTTCTTCAAGGTCTCCATGAGCTTGTCCCAGCCCATGGCCTCGATCTCTTTCTTCTCTTCCTCGGTGAGGTATTTCTCGGCCAGCCTCCGCAGCCATTCCTCGGGGATTTCAGCCTTCTCCATCGCGTCGAGCAGGCTCTCCAGCCCCTTGAACACGGAGCCGAACACGCGATCGAACTTGTCGAGATTGCGTTCGTCCTTCACCAGCGCGGTGCGCGACAGATAGTAGAAATTCTCGACCGAATGCTCGGCGAGGTCGGCGTCGACCGCCTCCATCAGCGTGAGATATTCACGCAAGGAGACCGGGACCTGCGCGTCGCGCAGTGCTGTAAAGAATTGCAGGAACATGCCCATTAGATCGCGCGGCTGGGAGGGCACGTCAAGGGCCGCTCCCCGCCCCGCGCTGGACCCGCCGGCATTTTGCTCTACAATCCCTGGAACAACAGGCGGAATGGGGGCTTTCATGGGTATCATTGCAGCACTGATCATCGGCGCCGTCGCGGGCTGGCTGGCGGGGCTGATCGTGCGCGGCGCAGGTTTCGGCCTGATCGGCAACATGGTCATCGGCATCATCGGCGCGCTGGTCGCAAGCTACGTGCTGCCGGCGCTGCACATTGCGCTTGCCAGCGGCACGCTGGGGGCGATCCTGGACGCCACGATCGGCGCCGTCATCGTGCTCGTGATCCTCTCATTGATCAGGCGCGCTTGATTATTTCTGCTTCCGATGGCAGCCATCATCTCAAAGCCGCAGCGGCGTTGCCGCTGCGTAGCCACTCAACACAAGTTCGAACGATGAGCGAGACGCGATGAAATTTACCGGCACCCAGGACTACGTCGCCACCGACGACCTCAAAGTGGCCGTCAATGCGGCGATCGTGCTCGAGCGCCCGCTGCTGGTGAAGGGCGAGCCGGGGACCGGCAAGACCGTGCTGGCCGAGGAAGTCGCCAAGGCCGTCAACGCGCCGCTGCTCACCTGGCACATCAAGTCGACCACCAAGGCGCAGCAGGGCCTTTACGAATACGACGCCGTCTCGCGACTGCGCGACAGCCAGCTCGGCGACTCCAGGGTGTCCGACATCAAGAACTACATCAAGCGCGGCAAGCTGTGGGAGGCCTTCACGGCCGAGCAGCGGCCGGTGCTCCTGATCGACGAGATCGACAAGGCCGACATCGAGTTTCCGAACGACCTGCTGCTCGAGCTCGACCGGATGGAATTCCACGTCTACGAGACCAACGAGACCATCAAGGCGAAGCTGCGCCCGATCGTCATCATCACGTCCAACAACGAGAAGGAGCTGCCGGATGCGTTCCTGCGCCGCTGCTTCTTCCACTACATCAAGTTCCCCGATCCGGATACGATGGGCCGGATCGTCGACGTGCACTTCCCGAACATCAAAAAGCGGCTGGTCGAGGAAGCGCTGCGCATCTTCTTCGAGGTCCGCGACGTGCCCGGCCTGAAGAAGAAGCCGTCGACCTCCGAGCTGCTCGACTGGCTCAAGCTGCTGCTCAACGAGGACATCGGTCCCGAGCAGCTGCGCGAGCGCGATCCGCGCAAGCTGATCCCGCCGCTGCACGGTGCGCTGCTCAAGAACGAGCAGGACGTACACCTGTTCGAGCGGCTCGCCTTCCTCAGCCGGCGCGAGGTGTGAGGGCGCCCGGCTCAATCCGACCGGCGCGTCATTCCGGCGCCGTCCTCTTGATCAGGCGTCCGAGCGCACGCATGATCCCATCGACGGCAATCGGCTTCTCGCAGCGGAGGATCTTCGAGAATCGGTCCGGGATCACCGATTCGTCATAGCCGGTGGTGAAAACGAAGGGCACGCCGCGTTCGACCAGCAGATCGGCGACCGGAAACGCCATGTCGCCGCGCAGGTTCACGTCGAGAACGGCGCCTTCGATCCGCCCCTCGCGTTTGATCAAGGCGAGCGCGTCAGGGACGGTTCCGACCGGGCCCAGGATCGTGCCGCCGGCACCACCGAAGGCGCAGCGCAGCTCGTCGGCAAGCATATACTCGTCCTCGACGATGAGGATATGACGGTCGCGAAGCGAGCGTTCAGGCATGATCCTCAAGCTCCAGTGTGGTGAGCGAAACGGGAATCGATATCGTGCAACGGACACCGTCGGATGCGAAAGCGTACGAGGTCCTCGCGCTGAGCTGATAGGGCAAGGCCTGTTCGATCAGCTCGCGCCCTTGCCCCGTGCCGACGGGCATCGTGGCTGGCGGCGGCATGTCGACGCCGCTCTCGCGCCACTCGACATGCAGCCAGGGCTGGCCTTCCGCGCCTTCGCGCTCGAGCGACCAGACCACGCAGAGCCGGCCCGAGGGCTGCGCCAGCGCGCCATACTTGACCGCGTTGGTGGCGAGCTCGTGCAGGGCCATGGCAAGGGTCTGAACGGTCGACGACCGCAGCCTGACGCCGGACGGTCCCGACAGCCCGATGCGCTCCGAACCGCCGGCGACAGCCGACAGCTCGCTACGGATCAGATCGTCGAAGGTGACGCGATCATTCTCCTTGAGGCGGGACAGCAGGCCCTGGGCTCGGGACAGCGTATCCAGCCGATCACGGAAGCGGGCGCGAAAATCGCCGAGATCGGCGCTGGCACGCGCCGTCTTGTCGGCCATCGAGCGGACCACGCCCAGCAGGTTGCGGGTGCGATGCTGCAGTTCGGCCACCAGCACCTTCTGCCGCTCCTCCCATTCACGCCGCTCGGTCACGTCGACCATGGCGCCGGTCATGCGGATCGGTCGTCCCGCGTCGTCATAGAAGAAGCGCCCACGGCCGTACAGGCAGCGAATTGCGCCGCCCGGATGCACCACGCGAAACTCGCTGACATATTCCTGGTGCGCCTCCATCGCGCGGTGAAGCGCGGCTTCGGCTGCGGGACGATCGTCGGGATGGATGCGCGCCGCCCAGGCCTCGTAGCTGGGGGTCAGCTCGCCAACAGCATAGCCTTCCATGCGAAAGTGCTCGTCCGACCAATAGACCTCGCCGGTCGCGACGTTCCAGTCCCACAGGCCGAGCCGCCCGACCTCGACCGCGCTGCGCAGGCGCTCCTCGCTCTTGCGCAATTCCCGTTCGGCCTTGTTCTGCTCGGAGATGTCGCGCGCCGTCCCGAACCACTCGATGATCTCGCCGTCACGCCCGAGAATGGGGATGGCGCGCGAATCGATCCAGCCGAGGCTGCCATCGATCCTGATCACGCGGTGCTCCAGCTCGAACATGCCCTTCGTCGCGACGGCCCTGCTGATCGCCGCAGTCACCTGCGCCTGATCGTCCGGATGAATGTATTTCGCGAGCCAGCCCTGGCTCGGTTTCATCGTATCGGCGATGAAGTCCTTGCCCTGCAACTGGCGCATCTCCCGCCAGTCCGGGCTCATGCGATAGACGACGTCGGAGCTCGCGGTTACGAAAGCGCGATAGCGCTCCTCGCTGGCGCGCAGTCGCTCCGTCGCTTCGGCACGCAGACGGGCCATCTTGAGATGCGCCTCGACACGCGCCAGCAGTTCACGCGCACTGAACGGCTTGATCAGATAATCATCCGCACCGGCCTCCATGCCTTCGACGCGGCTCTCTTCTCCGGCCCGGGCCGACAGCAGGATCACCGGGATGGTACCGACCCGTTCATCGGCGCGCAGCCGTGCCAGCAACTGCATGCCGTCGATGCGCGGCATCATCACATCGGACAGAACGAGGTCGGGCTTGTCGCGGGCGATGGCCGCGAGCGCGGCTTCACCATCGGCGACGGTCTCGACATCGTAGCGCGCGGCGAGCAGGCGGCGGACATAGTCGCGCATGTCGGCATTGTCGTCGGCCAGGAGGATGCGGGGGCGCGGCCTGGCCCTGTCGGCTGACGTGGTGGTGATGTCGATGTCCGGAACGGCATGCGCGTCGAGCGACGGCGGATCCGGCAGCCAGCGCAATGCCTCCGCGATGAACGGCCGCGCACCGCGAAGCATGGGTTCCTGCGCCGGCGCCGCATCGGACGGGAGATGACTTCGTCCCCTGGGGATTCTGACCGTGAACGTGCTCCCCTGCCCGGCTTCGCTGGTCGCCGCGACGGATCCGCCGTGCAGCTTGGCGAGCTCATGCACCAGTGCGAGCCCGATGCCCGAGCCTTCATGGGTGCGGCCGAACGCGCCGGCGACGCGATGGAAACGCTCGAAGAGCCGCGGCAGCTCGTGCTGCGGGATGCCGGTCCCGGTGTCCTTCACGCTCAGCTCGAAATGACGATCGCAGGTGACGAGCCGGACCTCGATGTCGCCCGTGAAGGTGAATTTGAACGCGTTAGAGAGCAGGTTGAGGACGATCTTCTCCCACATTTCGCAATCGACATAGGCCGGCTCCGGCAGCGTCGGGCAATCCACGATCAGCCTGAGGCCGGCGGCTTCGATCGCCGAGCGGAAGGTGCTGGCGATCTCCGCGGTCAGGCTCGCGAGGTCAACCGGCGCGTAGACCGCCTGCATCCTGCCGGCCTCGATCCGCGAGAAATCCAGCAGCGTGTTGACCAGCTTGAGCAGCCGCAAGGCATTGCGCTGGGCGATCTCCAACCGGTCGCGATCTGCCGGCGGCAAGCTCTGCGACCGCAGCACATCTTCGAGCGGACCGAGCATCAGCGTCAGCGGCGTACGGAACTCGTGGCTCACATTGGCGAAGAACGCGGTCTTGGCGCGATCGATCTCGGCGAGCGTCTCAGCGCGGCGCCGCTCCTGCTCATAGGCGAGCGTCTCGGCGAAGGCGCTGCCGAGCTGAGCGGCCATCAGATCGAAGAAGCCCTGATGCTCGGCGTCGAGGGCGCGGCGCGGATTGACGCCACAGATCAGGATCGCCGTCGCCTGCTCCCGCCCCGTCGCAACCGGCAGCGCCAGTGCCAGCTGCGGCGGCTCGGGCCATGCGCCGGTCGGGACGCCGGCAAATTTCGCACGATCCAGCACGACGCGAATCGGCGCCACCGCGCGCGCCGCCGCCCGGACCGGCCACAGCCCGTCCCCATCGCTGTCAAGGGCAATCTGCGCCGGCGCGATTGCACTGTCCGGGTGTACCCCCGCGGCGCTCAGCAACCGTGCCGATCGCTGGTCCTCGCCGAGTTGGTAGATCAGCGCAAACGGGACATCATGCGGATTCTCGGCGAGGACGTCGGTGGCTTCGCGACAAGCATCCGCCAGACTGTCGGCACGGCCGCGCGCGGCGAGATCGCGCAAGGTCCGCATGCGGCGTTCGCCCACGACCCGGGCCGTCGTCTCGATGACGGGGGTGAAGACACCGCCGACACCGCCGGTCTCGTCGCGAATCGGCGAATAGGAGAACGAAAAATAGGTCTCTTCGAGGTAGCCATGGCGGTCGATGAACAGCGGCATGTCGCGCGAACGGGTCGCTTCGCCAAGCCCAACGACGTGCCGCAACATCGGGCCGATGACCTCCCAGATCTCGGACCATACCGCGTGCCCCGGCGCCCCGAGCGCGGCCGGATGCTTCTGCGAGCCGAGGATCGGGCGATATTCGTCATTGTAGAGCATGACGAGCTCCGGGCCCCACCAGATCAGGATCGGGAACGCGCAGTCCAGGCAGGTGCTGATCGACGTGCGCAACGACTGAGGCCAGCTCTCGGGCGGCCCCAACGGCGTCCGTGACCAATCATGGATGCGCATGAGCGCTCCCATCTCCCCGCCTCCCTGCAGGAAGTCGGCCCCGCGCGCGAACGCCTGAAACGTCGCGCGACCGGCATCCGAATGCTCGTTCACTCCTGGCCCCTTTTTCATCGCACAATATCGTGAAATGCGCGCGGGCGCCAAGCACTGGCCAGAACGGGCAACGAGCGCATCAACGAGGAACTCGGCGGCGCGGCGGGATCCATCCGTCCATCCACAGCCGATCTCGCAACTTGGGACAGTCCAACGCAAACGCTCGACGTGCGCGGCTGCGCTTGTTAAGCGCCAGCCTCTGCGTGAAGCGGGGTTGAGTCGGGGCACATGACGGTTGCGATCGAGATGGGGCAGACGGCGGCGGGATCGCCTGCCGCCCTGGACCTCGAGGAACTGCTGGCGACCCGGCTCCTGGTGCAGGGCAATTCCGGCTCCGGCAAGTCGCATCTCCTGCGCCGCCTGCTGGAGCAGAGCGCGCCCTGGGTGCAGCAGACGATCATCGACCCCGAGGGTGACTTCGTCACCTTGGCCGAGCGATTCGGCCATCTCGTGATCGAGGCCGAGGACCACACCGAGCGCGCCCTGCAGGTCGCCGGCGAACGGGCCCGGATGCATCGCGTCTCGACGGTGCTCAACCTCGAAGGCCTCGATGCCGAGAATCAGATGCGGCGCGCGGCCGCCTTTCTCAACGGCCTGTTCGAGATCTCCCGCGACCATTGGTACCCGATGCTGGTCGTGGTCGACGAAGCCCAATTGTTCGCACCGGCCGTCGCGGGCGAAGTCTCCGACGAGGCCCGCAAGGCGTCGCTGGGCGCGATGACCAACCTGATGTGCCGCGGCCGCAAGCGCGGGCTGGCGGGCGTGATCGCGACGCAGCGGCTGGCGAAGCTCGCCAAGAACGTCGCGGCCGAGGCCTCGAACTTCCTCATGGGCCGCACCTTCCTCGACATCGACATGGCCCGCGCTGCCGACCTGCTCGGCATGGAGCGGCGCCAGGCCGAGGCGTTCCGCGACCTCGAGCGCGGCCAGTTCATGGCGCTGGGCCCCGCGCTGTCGCGCCGGCCGTTGGGCCTGCGCATCGGCCCGACCGACACCAAGCCGCGCAACGCGACGCCGCGGCTGATGCCGCTGCCGGAAGCGTCGCTCGAAGACGCCCGCGCGGTGATTCTCGCCGCACCGCCGCCCGAGACCAACGCGCGGCCGCAGCGCAAGCCGCAGCCCGAGCTGCTCGACCAGCTGATGGCGGCGAAGTCTGCTGCGCTCGAGCTGCGCCCCGAGCCGCCGGCGCCCGCCGTCAGCGAGGAGGAGCTCGCCGAGCGCAAAGCCCGCGTCGAGCGCGTGCTGCGCGCGGTGCTGGCGGAGCCCGACGCCGGCTTCCGCGCCGTCGGCGTGCTCTACCAGGAATTCGTCGTCCGTTGCCGCATCGAGGGACTCGGCACGGCCGTGCCCGACCTCAACGAGTTCCGCCGCATGCTGACCCGCGCCCGCGCCGGCCTCGGTGGCGACGACACAGCCGACGACGCCGGCTGGCAGGACGTGTCGCTGCGCGCCTCGCTGCTGCCCGAGGACATGCAGGGCGTGTTCATGATGATCGCCCGCGCCGCCAAGGACGGCCGCCCCTGCCCGAGCGATGCCGCGATCGCCCGCGCCTACGGCTCGCACTCGCTGCGCCGGGCGCAGCGCCTGCTGACCTATATCGAGGACCAGGGCCTCATCGTCTGCCAGCTCGACGGCGCCGGCCGCCGCATCGTCACCCTGGTCGAGCTCGCCTGGGCCACCGCGCCAGGCGATCCCAATGCCGACGATGCGACCAACGAAGGCCTCGTCGCTTCGTCGTCGTGAGAGGTGCCCGGTTTGCTCCGGGCGCCTCCCGCCGTCGTCTGCGATCAGGTCGCGGCGATCCTGCCCATCGCCGGATCGCTGATGCTGGGCCGACCGTTCTCGACGTGGCCTGCAAGCTGCCAGTTGAAGTTGGCGTCGCCGTCCGTCGTGACCGTCAGGTCGTACCAGCCATGGGTCTGCTGCAGGCGAACCCGCGTCTCCAGCCGCTGGCCGCGCTGCAGCCGGTGCCGCTCGCTGCGTCCGGTGTAGTTGTCGGCCAGAGTCACCACGCAGCTCGCGCCCTTGTTGGTGAGCGCGATCGCAAGGCTGCGAGCATCGTCGCCGTCGTCCCAATCGCAGAGATGGACGGTATCGACATCGACGAGCGCCGCGGTGGTGGCGACGCCGCCCTTGAAGTGGCGGAAGAAGCCGTTCGGCCCGTACACCGACAGATCGTACTGGCCGGCGCTGGCCGCGAGGTCCCACACGCCGTGCAGCGATTTCCCGGCTTCGACGGTGTAGCTCCACGGGCCGGCCGCGGTGTTGCCGGAACGAACGTGGAAGCAGACGCCGGCCTGCCCCGGATTGACGAAGCGGATTCCGAACGTCTTGTGCGCGGCATCGGCATCGCCGTCGACACGCAGATCGTAGGGCAGCGCGCGCGCCGGACGGATGCCCGGCTCCTGCTGCGGCAGGACCTGCTTGGCGGGCGGCACCGGATGATAGTCGTCGAAGCGCGCGCCCGAGGTGATGTCGGCGACCGGCGGCTTGTAGCCGGCCGTGCTCGGCAGCGGCGCCATGCCTTCGTTGGGCGATGTGAAGTTGAACGCCGAGGTGAGATCGCCGCACACCGCGCGCCGCCATGCCGGGATGTTGCTCTCGAACAGATCGGGCGCCTTGTGGTGGAAGCGGCGCTCGATGAAGCGGATCACAGAAGTGTGGTCGAACACTTCCGAGCACACGAAGCCGCCGCGCGACCACGGCGACACCACCAGCATCGGCACGCGGACGCCGAGGCCGTAGGGACCGGCCATGTGGCTGCCATCGCCGGCGAAGAGGTCCGTGCTCACATCGACGGTCGACTGTCCCCAGGCCTGCGACATCGCCGGATACGGACCGACGACATGGTCGAAGAAGCCGCCGCCTTCGTCGTAGTTGATGATCAGCGCGGTCTTGCTCCACAGCTCCGGATTCGACGTCAGGATGTCGAGCACCTTGGAGATGTACCAGGCGCCCGGCCCCGGCAGCCAGTTCGGATGCTCGCTGAACGCCTCGGGAGCTGCGATCCACGAGACCTGCGGCAGGGTGCCGTTGCGGACGTCGTTGCGCAGCCCGTCGAACAGGTTCTCGAACGTGCCGCCATTGGCGATGTTGCTGCCGCGCAGCGCCTTCTCGTACAGCGGACTGCCTGCTTGCGAATTCTGGTACTGGTGGAAATACAGCAGCGAGTTGTCGCCGTAATTGCCGATCCACGGATTCTGGGTCCAGCCCCAGGAGCCGGCTGCATTCAGCCCGGTGCCGATGTCCTGATAGACCTTCCAGGAGATGCCCGCCTTCTCCAGCCGCTCCGGGAACGTGGTCCAGTCGTAGCCGGCTTCCGCATTGGTGATGACCGGTCCGCCGCCCTTGCCATCGTTGCCGTCCCAGCCGGTCCACAGGTAGTAGCGATTCGGATCGGTCGGTCCCATCACCGAGCAGAAATACTGATCGCACACCGTGAAGGCGTCGGCCAGCGCATAGTGCCAGGGCAGATCCTGCCGGTTCATGCAGGTCATGGTCGTGGTGCCCTTGTTGGCGATCCACTTGTCGTAGTTGCCGTTGTTCCAGGCCTTCTGACCGTCGTTCCAGCCATGGGCGACGTCCTCGACATAGACCTGGCCGGCATTGTCGACGCGGAACGGCATCACCGCCCCCGCGCCGTTCGGCTGCTGCCACACCGGGTTGCCGTTCGGCAGCTTCACCGCGCGGGGATCGTTGAAGCCGCGCACGCCGCGCATCGCACCGAAATAATGGTCGAAGGCGCGGTTCTCCTGCATCAGCACCACGATGTGCTTGACGTCCTCGATGCTGCCGTGGCGATTGAACGCCGGAATGGCATGCGCGCGCTCGATGCTCTGGCCGAGGGCGGCGGTCGCAGCCGACGCTCCGAGCAGCCGCAGGAACTCGCGCCGGTTGTGCGCGATCGTGTTCGACATCTCGTTCATTCCCCATGGTGATGACGGTGTCGAGCGGCTTAGGTCGGCGCGTTAACAACCGCGTGACCGGGCGGTAAAGGATGTGTGGCAGGCTTTTGACGCCGCGCGGCGGAGCGGCATTCGCGGCGAGGGCGCCCTGCCGCGATGCACGTCGAAGCCGCCATTGCCCTTGCACCCGAGACGAAAAGCTGAATGATCCGTTCGGGTTGCGACGACGACAGACCGGGCGAGCCCGGATTTGGCGGGTTGCGTTGTTGAGGATGGTTTGCATATGCCGACGTTGACGGTGCAAGCGGCGGGTCTGCAGGGCGCGGTGGCATGGACATGGCTGCAGGTCGTGTCCAACGGACTGATCGCCAGCGCCTTCTTCACTATCGCCTTCGTCGTCGGCACGTTCCTGCGGCGGCGCTGGCGCGACGTCATGTTCCGCGGCATCGTCGGGGCGCTTGCGACCTTCGTGGCCGTCGTCGGGGTCACCCGCCTGCTCGCGATCGTCGATCTCTGGGTGCCGACCTCGACCATCACGGACATCATCAACGTCTTTCTCGGCGTCACCTCGATCGGAATCATCGTCATCATGATCAAGATGCTGCCTCAGCTTCTGGTCCTGCCGACGCGCATCACCTTGCAGAAAGCCTATGCGCAGCTCGAGGAGGAGATCCGGCAGCGCCGCGCCGCGGAAGCGATGGTGCGGCGATTCCAGGAAATCGAGGCCAACGAGGCCCAGGTCCGTCAGGCGCAGAAGATGGAGGCGATCGGCCAGCTCACCGGCGGCGTCGCGCACGACTTCAACAATATCCTGACCGTCATCACCGGGACGATCGAGATCCTTGCCGACGCCGTCAAGGACAAGCCCCAGCTCGCCGGCATCGCCGGCATGATCAGCGCCGCCGCCGAGCGCGGCGCCGATCTGACCCGGCATCTGCTCGCCTTCTCGCGCCGCCAGCCGCTGCAGCCGCGCGCCACCGACATCAATGCACTCATCGTCGAGGCCGGCCGCCTGCTGCGGCCGACCCTCGGCGAGCAGATCGAGATCGAATCGATGCTGGCCCATGACAGCGCGCCGGCGCTGATCGATCCGAGCCAGCTCTCGACCGCGATCCTCAACCTCGCGCTCAACGCCCGCGACGCGATGCCGGACGGCGGCAAGCTGACCCTGGAGACCAAGAACGTCACGCTCGACGAGCACTATGCGCAGTTGAACCGCGACGCCAAGCCCGGCAGCTACGTCATGATCGCGGTCAGCGACACCGGCCAGGGCATTCCCGGCCCGCTGCTCGACAAGGTGTTCGAGCCGTTCTTCACCACCAAGGACGTCGGCAAGGGCTCGGGCCTCGGGCTCAGCATGGTCTATGGCTTCGTCAAGCAGTCGAACGGCCACGTCAAGATCTACAGCGAGGAAGGCCACGGCACCACCGTGAAGCTCTATCTGCCGCGGGCCGCGGGCGCGCCGGAGCTGCCTGCCGCCGACACGGCACGTCCGGCGGTGGCGCGCGGCGGCGAGACCATTCTGATCGTCGAGGACGATGCGCTGGTGCGGGACTACGTGGTCGCGCAGGTGCGGCGGCTCGGCTATCGCACGCTCGCCGCCAGCAACGCCGCCGAGGGCCTGGCGCTGATCGACAATCCGGAACGCATCGACCTGCTGTTCACCGACGTCATCATTCCAGGCGGCATGAACGGCCGCCAGCTCGCGATCGAGGCCGAGAAGCGCCGTCCCGGACTGAAGGTGCTCTACACATCGGGCTACACGGAGAACGCGATCGTGCATCATGGCCGGCTCGATGCCGACGTGCTGCTGCTGGCGAAGCCGTATATGAGCGCCGATCTCGCGCGCATGATCAGGACGGCGCTGGAAGCGTGAGGCGAACCGCGATGGTGGCGCCGGTCGGTCGATGTCTCGCTTGCCAGAGCTCGCGCGTCACAACCGGTGTCGTCCCGGCCCTGCGCCGGGACCCATAGCCACCGGCCATGGTGGTGAAGCGAGATCGATCCACCAGCGTGCCTCACACATCTTCCTGGGGTTATGGGTCCCTGTGCAAGGCCGGGACGACGGCTGAGATCGCGGTTGGCGCCTTCCATCACACTGTGCCCGAGACAACCCATAAAGACGCGACGCCGCCTTCCCGCCGCCCATGAGGCGCAGGTGATGCGGCAATCATGTCCCTCCTGAAAATCGAGAGGGCGCGAGGAAGGCCGGACCTCGGCTGAGGCCCGTGGCCCGCCTGCTCAAAAGAATGCAGGCGGCAGGTACCACAGGTACAGCCGGACAGACCCGGCCTTCCCCGCGCGATGGTTTTACGGTGTCCTTCGTGCTCTCCCTGGGGATCGGCGTTCTTGCCCCCATTTTGCAACAACGCGCCTTTGGCGCGTTGCGCAGACCTCAGCGTCGAGAGGCCAGGACCACACGACTTCGCCGTCCGTCACGACTGCACTCGTCTGGCACAGCCGTCACGTCCATCGCAGCCCGCCTCCACGTTCGTGACGACGCGTACGTCCCTCTGCTCGAGGCGGGATGGGCAAGACCATCGTCCTGATTTGCCCGACGACGCAAGCCGGCGCGGCTGCGGCAAACTAACTCGACGGGCATTTCGCGCATACGAAGCATGCGGAGATTGCCCGTCGGGCACATCTGGCCGGCGCTCCATCCGGATGTGAAGCCGTGAAGATCGGCTGACAATCAGCGGACGGACGGAGCAGCGGCGGCTTCCCCCCGCGCCGCAAGCGGCAATGACGCCTGCCTCAGACTTTCCGACGGCGTCTCACCGTAGATCTTTCGATACTCCCTGGCGAAATGCCCGGGATTGCTGAAGCCACATCGCAAGGCGATCGACGTCACCGTGTCACCTGCTTTCGCATCGTACAGCAAGCGGTGCGCATGTTGGATTCGCGTCAGCTTGATCTTCTCGGCCAAGGAGACGCCGCTCTTCGCGAAGTACTGATAGACCGTGCGGGGGCTGACGCCGTAGCGAACCGCGAGCTGCTGGATCGATATCTTCTGATCCCAGTTCGTCTCAATGTGTTCCAGTATCCTGCGAATGGGCTCCGGCACTTGGCGATCGCGATCGAGATGATCCGCGGTGACGTCGATCGTCGCGCCGACGAGATGGGTTCGTCCGTCGGACGGGCTGTAGACGGAGGTCGCCATGCCACGGACCCAGCGCACCGTACCGGCTTTGCCAAGCACCCGGTAGTCGCGCGTATAGCCGGTTCGCTTCATGATCGCACGACGGATGACCTGCGCGAGCCCGTTCCGATCCTCGGGATGCACGTGGCACAACATGTCGCGCAGCGACGATGGCGGCGCCGGCGGAAAATCTCCCTTGGAATCGTCTGCATCGACGATCAGGTTGAACGTCGACAACCCAGCGAGCTTCTCCGCGGCTGAAAGCTGTTCTTCCAGGATCCTGGTTGTCGTGATGTCTTCGACCACGGCGCAGAACCACTTCAGGCGGCCCCTGGCGTCCCTGATCGGATTGACGGTCACACGTCCCCACACGACGCTTCCGTCCCGCCGGAAGTAGCGCTTGTCGAGCTGATAAGTCGCGATCTCGCCTGCAAGCAGCTTGTCGTGCTGCAGTCGATTGCGCTCCCAGTCCTCTGGATGGGTCAGATCGACAAAGGTCAGCCCACCGGACTTGAGCTGCTCCAGCGTGTATCCAACGATCCGGCAGCATTCGGCGTTCGCAAACCGGACATGTCCCGTCGCACTGTCGACGATCGAGATGCCGATGCCGAGGCTGTCCAGAAACCCCCTCGGCACCGCTATGATTTCGGCAATGTCCTTCCCTGGCATGTCGAAGCCGATACCATCCAATCCGGATGGAGCCTAGCGCCGAGGATCATGTCGATCTTGATCTAAGGCAATCCCGGCCCTGCGACACCTGAACACGCCCCGCAGATTCACGGCCATTCCTGCACAATCAGAACATCGCTGCAGATTGCTGCCTAACCGAATCTTACTGACGAGCTGTTAGATTGAATAAAGCCCCCGGGAATTTACGGGGATCATCGAGTTCAGGAATGATCGCAGTCAGCGCCGTCTCCGGATCACAGCAACTATCGCGTGATCACGAGCATGTGCACATCGCTGGCGTGATCGTTTGCACAGGAGACCGTCATGTTTGGCCGCAAGAACAACGCCGCATCCCTGACCGCCCTGGCCGCAAACGCGATCACCGCGAAGGTGATGGTCGCCGACGACAAACTCAACATCGTCTACATGAACGAGGCGGTACGGGCGCTCATGCGTGAGGCGGAGGCCGATCTCAAGGCGCAGTTGCCGAACTTCCGCGTCGACGGACTCATCGGCACCAACATCGACGTGTTCCACAAGGACCCGACGCACCAGCGCCGCATGCTGCAGGCCCTTACGTCCGAGCACCGGGCCACCATCAAGATCGGGAAGTGGACGTTCGATCTGGTCGCGCAGCCCTTGAAACACCCGGATGGAACCCGCGCCGGAACGGTCGTCGAGTGGTCCGACGCGAGCGTGCGGCTGCAGAACCTCGACTACAGCGCCCAGGTCGCGGCCATCGGTCGATCACAGGCCGTGATCGAATTCAACCTGGACGGCACGATCGTCACCGCCAACGACAACTTTCTGCATGCGCTTGGCTACAGTCTGCCGGAGATCCAAGGCAAGCATCACAGCATCTTCGTTTCGCCGCAGGAGCGCGACAGTGCCGGCTATCGCGAGTTCTGGGCCGCCCTGAACCGCGGCGAATACCAGGCCGCAGAATACAAGCGGATCGGAAAGGGCGGCAAGGAGGTCTGGATTCAGGCGTCCTATAATCCGGTGTTCGATCAGAACGGAAAGCCCTTCAAGGTCGTCAAGTTCGCCACCGACGTGACCGCCCAGAAGCTTCGGAATGCCGATCTCGCCGGACAGATCGCCGCCATCAGCAAATCGCAGGCCGTGATCGAGTTCGAACTGGACGGCACCATCATCAACGCCAACGACAATTTCCTGCAGGCGCTCGGCTATACGCTGTCCGAGATCAAGGGCCGTCACCATTCGATGTTCGTCGATCCGTCGGAGCGCGACAGCCCGGCCTATCGCAACTTCTGGGCCGCCCTGAACCGCGGAGAATATCAGGCATCGGAATACAAGCGGATCGGCAAGGGCGGCCGCGAGGTCTGGATTCAGGCCTCCTACAATCCAATCCTCGACCTCAATGGCAAGCCCTTCAAGGTCGTGAAATACGCCACCGACGTCACCAAGCAGGTGCTGGTGCGGATGGGCAATGAGCGCGTTCGCGGCATGATGGAGTCCGTCGCGGCGGGTGCCGAGGAGTTGAACGCCTCGGTGCGCGAGATTTCCGAGGCCATGACCAAGTCGCGCGAGACCGCCATGGGGGCGGCTGACCGGGTCGCCTCAGCCGATTCGCAGGCCAAGCGGTTGAGCGAGGCGACACAGGCGATGAGCGGCATCGTCGAACTGATCGGCAACATCACAGGGCAGATCAACCTGCTGGCGCTCAATGCCACGATCGAATCGGCGCGCGCCGGCGATGCCGGCCGCGGCTTTGCCGTGGTCGCGTCGGAGGTCAAGAATCTCGCCACGCAGGCCAAGGCCGCCACCGACAAGATCGGCGCGGAGATCTCCGGACTGAACGGGATCTCCAGCGAGGTCGTGAATGCGCTGAACGCGATCAAGGTCGAGATCCAGAACGTCAGCGAATACGTCACCTCGACCGCCGCCGCCGTCGAGGAGCAGAGCACGGTCACCGGCGAGATGTCGTCCAGCATGCAGCGCGCAGCCGCAGAGGCGCAGGCGATCGCAGCAGGCAGGGCGTAGAGACCGCCCGAGCGCGGCGCTTCCCCGCGAGCGCCGCGGCCAGGATCAATCCTGCGTCGCGTCCCAGGTCACCGGCAGATTGAGCAGACCGCGAAACGCCCAGCCGCCGATGCGCACCGGCTCGGTGTCACGCAGGCGCAGGTCCTTGAGCCGCGCGAACAGCGTCGGCAGCGCGACGTCGGCGATCATCGCGCGCGAGGCCCAGGCGCCCGCGCAGAAATGCGGGCCTGCGCCGAAGGCGATGCTCTTGGAGACGTCGCGGCGGATGTCGAAGCGATCGGGATCGGTGAAATGCGCCTCGTCGCGGTTGGCCGAGCCGAACATCAGGAACACGCGCTCCTCCGGCTCGAAGGCGACGTCGCGGATGCTCCATGGCCTGGCGATCCGCCGCGGCGACATGCCGATCGGCGAGATCCAGCGGGCATATTCCTCGAACACCTGGAGCCAGCGCACCTCGCCAGTGATGGCCAGCGCGAGCTGCTCGGGATGCGTCAGCAGCGCCCACACCGTGCCGGCGATCGCGTCGCGCGGTTCGTTCTGGCCGCCCGAGATGGCGAGCTTGATGTTGGCGCGGATGCTCTCCATCGGCATTTGCGCGGCGAGCATCACGCCAAGCAGGCTCTGGTTCGGGGTCTTCTCCAGCACCGGCAGCATGTCGTCGATCGCGGCATCGATGCCGGCGGTCGCGGCGTTGCAACGCGCCTCGACCGCGGGATCGCCGGTGTAGTTGGCGATGCCGTCGATCATCGCCTGCGACCACGCATTCATGTCCTGGAAGCGCATGTTGGTGAGGCCGGTGATCAGCTTCAGGCACTCGGCCGAGAACGGCAGAGCGAAATCGCCGACGAGATCGACATCCGTGGCCGGATCGAGCGCATCGATCAGCCGGTCGGCGTGCGCCTGGAACTGCGCCAGCCAGTGCACGCGCACGGCGCGCGGCGACACCGCCGGCGCGATCGCCTGACGCTCCGCCATGTGCGCCGCGCCATCCTTGCGCATCATGTTGTGACCCATCAGCCGGTTCATCAGGCCCTGCGGCTGATGCGAGCTGAAGACGTCGATCTGCTTTTCGGACACGAAGATGTCGTCGCGGCGGCACAACAGCGTGCTGCCGAGCTGCGGCACGAAGGCGATCGGCGCCTCCTGGCGCATGCGCGCCAGCGCCGGATAGGGATCGGCCCAGAAGGTGGCGGTATCGATGTCGAAGCGCGGTGCTGTGCTCACTGTCGATCTCCAGTCGGACGGCGCAAGCTAGCCGCGCGCGCGGGCGACGTCTGTCCCGGCGATGGGTGACAGCATGCGCGCGCCTCTCGCTCAGTTCAGCGGCCGCGGTGTCGCCATCAGGCGCAGCGCGATTGCGAACAGCTCGTTCTGCGAGGCGATGCCGAGCTTCTCATAGGCGCGCTTGCGATAGGTGAAGACGGAGTTGAGGGCGATGCCGAGATCTCCGGCGATCGCCTCCGAGGTGAAGCCCTCGAGGATGCGCCGGCAGACGTCCTTCTCCCGCGCGGTCAGCACCGACAGCGGTCCGCCGGCGGCGAACAACGAGGCAAATCTGTCGGCCGGATCCATCGCGGCGGCGCGATCCTGGCAATGACGCGCGACGATGGCCCCCACGATCGGGGCGACCGCGGCGATGCGCTGGCGCTCGTGGGGCGCAAAGCCGCCTTGGACAGCGGTGCGATAGAAATTCACATAGGTGCAGTGATCGCCGACCCAGATCGCGGTGGCGGCCTTGTCGACGATCTCGGAATCCTCGAAGAAAAGCTTGCGGTAGCCCTTCGGGTACATGCGGCGTGCGAAGTTCGGCAGCAGGATGTGGCGCGCGTCTCCGCGCGCGCGAAAGATCGCCTCCCGGTTCGGATCGGCGGTGTGGAAATGCTCCGAATAGGCCGCGCCGAGGTCGGGCCCGATCGCGATGTTGCCCGTGCTGAGCAGGCAGCGCGCCGAGCGCTGGTTCTCGAAGGTGAACACCATGCAGTGACCGACATCGGCAACGATGCGCAACGCCTCGATCAGGACTTGCGGAAACGCGGGCTGTCCGATCGCGAGCACCATCGCGCCGACGGCTCCGGCCGCCTCGATGCCAGGCTCCTGAGCCTCCATGCGTTCCTCCCGGATCTTTCTGTTCTCCGAAACCTAGCAGCAACCCGCCTCGGCTGGAAGCGCCGCGCCCTGCGTCACCAACCACGGGGACAGACACGGGGCTGCCGGTCCGGCTACGCTCATCGGCCAAGGTCTCGGCCAGTCAACGCGCCGAGCATGCTCAACGGGGAGGATACGCGATGAGAGCCGCGCTCACGGCGATCGGAATTGCTGCAACGATGGCTTTCGGCTCGCCCGCGCGCGCCGACATCAAGGTCGGTATCGTGGTGTCCGCAACCGGGCCGGGCTCCGCGCTCGGCCAGCCGCAGATCAAGGCGGTGGCGGCGCTGCCGAAGGAGATCGGCGGCGAGAAGATCGTCTACATCGCGCTCGACGACGAATCCGACAGCGTGAAGGGATTGCAGAACGCGCGCCGGCTGGTGATCCAGGACGGCGTCGACGTCATCATCGGCTCGTCGCTGACGCCGGTGACCATGCCGATGCTCGACGTCGCGCTCGAAAGCAGGACGCCGTTGCTGTCGCTGGCGGCCTCGACCGCGATCGTGCAGCCGATGGATGACAAGCGCAAATGGGCGTTCAAGGTCGTGCCCAATGACGACATCATGGCGGCGGCCATGCTCAAATACATCGCCAAGAGCGGGGTGAAGACGCTCGGCTTCATCGGCGTGTCCGACGGCTATGGCGAGGGCTACTATCAGGAGGTGACGAAGCTCGCGCCGAAGCTCGGGCTCACGGTGACCACCCACGAGGTCTATGCGCGCGGCGACACCAGCGTCACCGGCCAGGCGCTCAAGGTGATCGCCACCAATCCGGACGCGGTGTTCATCGCCTCGGCCGGCACGCCGGCCGTGCTGCCGCAGCAGGCACTGCGCGAGCGCGGCTATGCCGGCAAGATCTTCCAGACCCATGGCGTCGCGACGCAGGAGTTCATCAAGCTCGGCAAGGAGAATGTCGAGGGTGCGATCTTCGCCGGCGAAGCGTTCTCGATCGCCGACGATCTGGCGCCCGAGGATCCCTTCCGCCGCGCCAACGACGCGTTCGTCTCCGCCTATCAGGCCGCCAATGGCGACAAGCCCAACATTTTTGCCGCGCATGTGTGGGACACCGCGACCCTGCTCAAGGGCGCCATTCCCGGCGCGCTGAAGGCTGCCAAGCCCGGCACGCCGGAATTCCGCGCCGCGCTGCGCGACGAACTCGAGCGCGGCAAGGATGTCTATCTCAACAACGGCCTCTCCAACATGAGCCCGACCGACCACAACGGCTACGACGAACGCTCGGCGTTCCTGATCAAGGTCGAGGGCGGGAGGTTCAGGCTGGTGAAGTAGGTAACGTCGCGTTGTCGGCCCGACTATTTCAGCACGGGCGGTGCAACCTCTCCCCGCCCTTTGCGGGGAGAGGTCGGATTGCACAGCAATCCGGGTGAGGGGCATGGCACATCAGCGGCCAGGATCACCGGTCCATCGGACGAGCACGACGGCTCCGGGTCGCAGAGCAATAGCACCACCCGTGCGTCTGCTCCTCACCCCGACCCTCTCCCCGTAAGAACGGGGAGAGGGAGCGCACCGACCATTCCGCGAGCGCTCGAATTCAGCTGACAAGAGAGCGACGGATAGAGCTGCTTCCGCGCTGAGTGAGCCCGCCGCTTACGCCGACAGCCGCTCTCCCGCGTCGCCCTTGCCCAAGATCAAATCCGCCGCCTTGTCGCCGATCATCAAGGTCGCAGCGTTGAGGTTGGCGGAGATCATGCGCGGCATGATCGAGGCGTCGGCGACGCGCAGGCCCTCGAGACCATGGACGCGGAGCTGGTCGTCGACCGTGGCCCAGGTCGAGTCCGCCGGTCCCATCCGGCAGGAGCAGCCGGGATGGAAGGTGGTGGTGGCGCGCTGCGTCGCCGCGGCCAGGAACTCGTCGTCGCTGTTCACCTTCGGTCCCGGAAAATCCTCGTAAGCATAGTACGGCGCGAGCGGGGCCGAGGCCAGCAGGCGACGCGCCAGCTTCATGCCGGCGACGACCACGCGGCGGTCGAGCTCGGCGGTGAGATAGTTGGTCTGGATCAGCGGCGGCGCGAACGGATCGGCCGAGCGCAGCCGCACATAGCCGCGGCTCTCCGGGCGCTGCTGCCAGGACGCCACCGTCATGCCGGGCTCGTCCTCAAGCTGGCCCTGCACGCCCTCCTTGTAGCTCGCCGGCGTGAAGGTGAGCTGCAGGTCGGAGCTTTCGGCGGTCTCGCCGGAATGCCAGAAGCAGTAGACCATGGTCGGCGACAGCGACAGGATGCCGCGCCGCGTCACCGCCCATTTCAGCGCCTCGCCCCACAGATTGAGGCCGCGCGCGAGCTCGTTGACGGTCTTGATGTTCTTGACACGCGCCACCGTGCGGGGCGCGTAATGGTCCTGCAGGCCCTCGCCGACGCTTCGGAGTGCATGACGCACCTCGATGCCGTGCTCCTGCAGCAGCTCGGGCGCGCCGATGCCGGAGAGCTGCAAGAGCTGCGGCGAATTATAGGCACCACCGGACAGGATCACCTCTTTACGCGCGCGCACCTCGACCGGCACGCCGCCGCGCCCGCCGCGATGATAGCGCACGCCGACCGCGCGTTTGCCTTCCAGCACAACGCCGGTGGCATGGGCGTGGGTGCGAACCTCGACGTTCGGCCGCTTGCTGGCCGGACGCAGGAATGCGGTCGCCGACGACACGCGGCGGCCGTTCTGGATGGTGCGCTGGACGTAGGAGACGCCTTCCTGGATCGCGCCGTTGTAGTCCGGGTTGCGCGGGATGCCGAGCGAGACAGCGCCATCCATGAAGGCCTCGCACAGCGTGTCCTTCCACTCCATGGTGGTCACGATGAGGTTGCCGTCGCGGCCGCGATACTGGTCCTCGCCGGCGCCGATGCGCTTCTCCATGCGCTTGAAATTCGGCAGCACGTCGGAATAGCTCCAGCCGCGATTGCCCATCTGCGCCCAGGTGTCGAAGTCCTGGCGCTGGCCGCGATTGTAGACATGGCCGTTGATCGACGAGGAGCCGCCGAGCGTCTTGCCGCGCGGCGCGTAGATGCTGCGCCCGGCCGTGTAGGGCCCCGGCTCCTGCTGATAACCCCAGTTGATGCTCTTCATGTAGAAGGTCTTGATGAAGCCGGCCGGCAGATGGATGTAGGGATGCCAGTCGCGCGGCCCCGCCTCCAGCACGCACACCGTGACCTCAGGGTCCTCGCTGAGGCGGCTCGCCAGCACGCAGCCGGCGGAGCCGGCGCCCACGATCACATAGTCGAAGGTATCCATCTGGTCGTTCGTCCCGGTCTCATCGTCATCAGCCGCGCGAGGCGGCAAGCGGCCATAGCGCGGTCAGCGCGGCTTGTCATTCAATTGGTAGTCGAGATGCGCCTTCACGGTCGGCCATTCGGCCGCGGTGATGCTGTAGACGACGGTATCCCGCAGCGTGCCGTTCGGCGCGATCTGGTGGCTGCGCAAGATGCCGTCTTGTTTGGCGCCGAGCCGCTCGATGGCGCGGCGGCTCTGGTGATTGAAAAAGTGGGTGCGGAACTCGACCGCGATGCAGTCCAGCGCCTCGAAGGCATGCGCCAGCAGCAGCCGCTTGCACTGGGTGTTGAGCGCACTGCGCTGCACCCGCTTCGCATACCAGGTCGAGCCGATCTCGACGCGGCGGTTGGCGGCATCGACGTTCATGTAGGTGGTCATGCCGGCGACGCGGCCGTCGGCATCGAGCACCGTGAACGGCAGCATGCTGCCGGCCGCGAGCAGGCCGAGCCGGCGCTCGATCTCCCTGGCCATGGTCTCGGGTTTCGGAACTGCGGTGTACCACAGCTTCCACAATTCGCCGTCACTGACGGCCTCGACCAGCGCATCGTGATGGTCCGCCGACAGCAGCAGAAGGCTCGCATGCGGGCCGCGAAGGGTGACTGGTTCAAGAAGGGGCATCAAAGACTCCTTCCCCTCATCCCGAGGAGCAGCGCGCAAGCGCTGCGTCTCGAAAGATGAGGCCACGATGGAGGCCTCATGGTTCGAGACGCGCCTGCGGCGCTCCTCACCATGAGGAGCAATTCCGACGACGTTCCAGCCAGCTGGTTATCACCGGCGCGCCGTGATGACGATGCCCAGCCGCGTTCACTTGTTCAGAAAATTCAGCGGCAGGCCCTGCCGGGGCCAGTCCATCGCCACCAGCTCGCCCCGGCCCGACAGCGTGATGTAGGCGGTCTTCAGTTCGGGGCCGCCGAAGGCGATGTTCGTCGTGACGCGGTCGCCGGTCGGGACCTGCTCGACCAGCGTGCCGTCCGGCGCGATCACGCTGATGCATCCGGAGATCAGCGTCGCGACGCAGACATTGCCGTTCGCTTCGACCGCGAGCGAGTCGAACATCTGGTAGCCCCCGAGGCCGCAGATCGGCCGGCCGCGCTCACCACGATAGATCACCTCGCGCGGCTTGACGGTGCCGGGCTCCGGAACGTCGTAGGCCCAGAGACGCGCGGTCGGCGTTTCCGCGATGTAGACGGTCTTCTCATCCGGCGATAGCCCGATGCCGTTGGCGGGCAGAATGCCGTGGACGGCCTCGACGATCTCGCTCATGTCGGGCTTGAGGTAATAGAACGCGCCGACATCCATGTCGCGGGCGCGGCGCTTGCCGAGGTCCGAGAACCACAGGCCGCCGTGACGGTCGAACACCAGATCGTTCGGCCCGCGCAGCGCGTGCTCGCCGCAGCGGCTGACGACGGTCTCGATCCTGCCGCTCTGCAGATCGACGCGCTGGATCGAGCCGCCGAGATAGTCCTCGGGCTGCGGGCCCGGCATGATCATCCTGCCGGTCGGAATCCAGGAGAAACCGCCGTTGTTGCAGATGTAGATCTTGCCGTCGGGCCCCAGCGCCGCGCCATTCGGCCCCCCCGGAATCTGCGCCACGATCTCCTTGCGGCCGTCGGGAAACACCCGCGTCAGGCGCTTGCCGCGGATCTCGACCAGCACCACCGAGCCGTCGGGCATCACCACGGGCCCTTCCGGAAATTCCAGATCTGTGGCGAGCACGCGCATGTCGGACATCGGACGACCTCCCGCTTTCGTCGCCGCGCTGCGGCGCATTGTTGTTAGGCGTGAGGTTATCGCAAACGTGCCGCTGCTTGCCAAGCAATCGGCAGGGTCCGGCGCCGCAGGGCTGGCCTGCAGCGTCTCGACACAATTCGGGACCGCCTCAGCGAATCACCGGAACCCAGATCTCGAAGCCGCCATCACCAGTCCTCGGATCGAAGCGCTGATCGTAGCGCTCGAAATTCGGCGCATCGGCAACCGTGCAGCCCGATTGCGGCAGCCAGTGATTCCAGATCGTGCTGACGGTGCGACGGATGGTCGAGACGTGGCCCGGATGGGCGAACACGGCAAAGGTGGCCGCGGGAATCCGAACCTTGGCGAAACTGCGCGGCAGGTTGGAGAAGTCGGCTACCGCGACGCCTGCGATATAGTCGAAGTTTCCGGCGTCGTCACCGTTGCAGCAGACGCCGTAAGCGACGTCGCCGACGCGCGCCGGGATATCCTGCTCGACCAGGTGGAAGCGCTGCCAGAGCGCCGGAATGCCGGCCCCGTTGTCATGGCTGAAGCGCTCGGCCACACCGGCAACGAGCAGCGGCTTGGCCGTGACGAAACGTGGTGCGGCGAGATCGGCGAGCGGGGTCTGGTCCATCATGATCGGCTCCTGAAGCGACAGGCCATCGAGGCGTGAGCTGGCGCGCACCGATTCCGGCGTGACGCCGAACTGGTCGCGGAACGCGCGCGTGAACGCTTCGTGGGAGCCGTAGTCGGCCTCGAGCGCGAGACTGAGAATGTCCGGCGCTCCCGAGGCCAGAGCCCGTGCCGCCTCGCTGAGACGGCGCAGCCTGACATAGCGCATCACCGAGACGCCGGTCGCCGCCACGAACGCGCGCACGATGTGGAAGCGCGACACGCCGGCAATGGCAGCGACATCATCCAACGTCAACGGCGTCGACAGATGGCTCTCGATGAACCAGAGCGCCCTCTCGGCCGGGTTGTTGGACACGCGCCTCTCCTTGTCGAAGCGGCCGATCATGCGCGCGGACGTCCTCGTGCGCTTGATCGTTATTGCGCTGCGGACCGTGCTATTTGCCGGCCGGCTTCGCCGGCGCCGCGTCCTTGGCGCCCGGCGCATCGGCCTTCTTCCTCAGTTCGTCCGCAAGCTTCGCCTGCGACGCCCTCAGTTCGTCGATCAGGCCCTGCTGCGAGATCAGCGCAGCCTTCAGCGCCTGGATCTGCCGATTCGCCGCATCGAGCTTCTGCTGCTGATCGAGCGCTTGCTTGGTCATCGTCTTCTGCAGGAAATCGATGTTGCTCTGCAGACATGATGTCCGACGATCCATCGCCTTTTCTGCAGTGCATATCTCGATGCCCGGAATATCCTGCGCATATGCGGCAGAACTCACACACATCGCGAGCACACTCGCGGCAAAAATGATTCCCGCAGCAACGATTCTTCGCATCACAATTTTCTCATTGGCTTGCCCAACACATGATTTTGCGTGGAACTGAAGGAGTTTCCTGATTGATACCATACTGAGACCTCAATCGCGCATTGAAGTTCCGGCCGGGACCCGTTTTTAGGGAGATGGACAGAATGGCTACGCGCGAAAAACGGCTGGCGCAATTCGACGGCAGCGGTGAGCCGCCGCCCGGACAGACGGTCGAGGTGCTGTGCGAGGATCACAGCGGCACCTACCAACTACCGTTCCCCTGTTTCTACATTGATGGCAAATGGCACAACAAGGAATCCGGCGGCGCGCTCGAAGCCACCGTCATCGGCTGGCGCTTCCCACGCTCGCGATTTGACGAGCGCAATGGACGCCGTCCGCAGCCGAGCTTCGTTGCCGATCGCGCTTCGTCTTATTGATCATGCCGGGCCCTGAGTCCTGCTCAGGGCCGGTCTTGCCGAAAATATGGTTTCGAACGCAGATTGAGCATCACGACCGGATAGGCCATCAGCAGCGCGCCGGCGACGACCGCGAGAACAACCGTTCCAACGTCGAGCACACCGTCGCCCCACGCCCGCCGCCACATTGCAATGGCAATCGGAAAGAACAGAATCAGCGCCGTCGCCAGCCCCGGCGAGAATCTGCCTCCGCTGCGCAGGAACGGCAGAATGTGAAAGAAGATGGCGTTGATGATCATCAGCGCCGCGTAGGTGAGCGCGGCCGGCGGCCATGTCTCGGCAAGCTCCGCCTGCACCGCGCCGAGCACGACAACCAGCGCGTTCGTCACGTAGAAGTCGCTCCACTCGACCGGCAGCTTCATCACCGTACGCGCCCAATTGCGCCAATCGAACGTGTATTCCTCGAGAATATGCGCGCCGTAGGCCGCGAGCGCGAGCCAAGCCAATGTGGTCAAGGTCATGATCGATGCTCCCCTTGCGGGTGATGGACCGGCACCAGACCGGTCGCAAGGGGCAATGTGGAGTACCAAGGCGCGAGACAGGCAGCGCGCGTGCCGTGTGTCAAAACGCGACGGCGCTGCCTTGCAGTCTTAATCCTTGGAACGCTGCCGGAACGAATCGCGTCCGAATCGGACGCCGCATCTGGTGCGCGATCTGTTCACGCTAGATGTCGGACACATCGGAGACGACCCACCACATCGTGAGGAGACGCCTCCGGCCGCTTGCCGCAACCGGATGCCAAAGACTAACGGAGAAGGCGCTCAGGTCCAGGGCGTGACCGGCGGCACGTTGTCGGTCGCCGGCGGCATCTCGACCGTCTTGAAGTCGGCCGGGCTGACGATCTCCATATATTCCATGTCAGGGGAATAATCGTAGAGGTAGTGCACGATGCCGGGCCGCTGGTGCACGACGTCGCCGGCCTTCACCAGGGTCGGCTTGTCCTCGTACATGAAGCGGGCCCAGCCCTTCATCATGATGACGATCTGGAAATCGCAATCATGGCGATGCCAGCCTGTGCCATCCACCGGCGGACAATCCGGATTGGCCTTGACGAGGTGGCAGATCACCTGCCCGCCGGTGGCGTCGGCGATGCCGAGATCGCGATACAGAAAGAAGTCGCGCAACCCACCGCCCTTGTAGTCGGTATCCTCGGGCTTCACGTGCGAAAACTTGGTCACCACTGCATGCTGGTTCATGACGGCCTCCACCGGTTGATTGCGACATCGGCGACCGTTGCGGCCCATCGATCGGCCACAGCGGCCACCACGTCAGAAAGCGGATTGTGCCATGCGAAAACCACGCCACGCCCTGTTCGCAACGCAAAGATCGGCAGGCGGTGACGGCATCGCGCGCCGAACTGATTGCCAACAACCGGGTTTTGGCCGACGCCACACGGCAATGGTGACGTGCTGACAGCTCACGCCACGCGCCGAGAGGACGCAAATCCGGCTTCAAATTGAGCAGCACCTGCCCGCGACATGAGCCGTTCTCGCCGGGGCCGGCGGCTGCCAAGGGCCGCGGGCATGGTCCGCTGACGGCAGGACACCTAGTACTCGACCTCCAGCTCCTCGATCTCCTCGGGCTCGGCCTTGGCGGCCTCGATCCATTGCTGCATCTCCGGCATCGCCATGATCAGGTCGGCATAGGCCCTGAGCTGCGGCTCCAGCTTCACGTCATAAGTCACGAAGCGCGTCACCACCGGCGCATACATCGCATCCGCCATGCCGCGCTGGCCGAACAGAAATGGACCGCCGGATCTCTCCAGGCAGTCGCGCCAGATCGCCCAGATGCGATCGATGTCGGCCTGCGCCCGCGTCCAGACCTTGAAGCCCGGAAAGTGGCCCTTGAGATTGACCGGCAGCGACGCCCGCAGAGTCGTGAAGCCGGAATGGATCTCGCCCGAAATCGAGCGGCAATGCGCGCGCTGGATGCGGTCGGCTGGCAGCAGGCCTGCCTCCGGAAAGGTCTCGTTGAGATACTCGCCGATCGCCAGCGTATCCCAGATCGTCGCACCATCGTGGCGCAGGCACGGCACCAGGATCGAGGACGACAGCAGCAGGATCTCGGCGCGAGCCGACGCGTCGTCCGGACCGACGATCACCTCGTCAAAATCCAGTCCGGCAAACCTGGCCAGCAGCCAGCCGCGCAGCGACCACGACGAGTAATTCTTGCTACTGATGGTCAACGTCGCTTTGGCCATGTCGCCCTACCCTGTTGCCGCATTGTCGATTGTCGTCCGCCCATCGTGCCGCTCGTGCAAGCGGCGCGATGGGCGGAGCCGGATATGTGAGAGATTTCATCGAGCAAGCGACATGCCAGTTTTTCAGGCAAGACTCGGCCGCTCTGGCTTCGATATTGCATACACCAATGCATGTAATGGATCGGACGCGATGGCGCTGCTGTACCAAGCCTATCAGAACCACATGGACCTGACCGAGCCGTGGCGCCAGAGCGCGGCAGCCGCCATGCGCTATCTCAACCTGATCCCATCAGGGCTATCCAGCCGCGCCATGCGGCGTCTGTCCGCCGCGCTCGAGCTGATCTCCCGCTCGGCCTTGACCTACGCCCGCCCGGCCTATGGCATCGACAGCGTGATGGTCGGCAACCGCGAGCTCGCCGTCACCGAAGAGGTCACGTTCAAGACGCCGTTCGGCTCGCTGCTGCACTTCAAGAAGGATGCCGCACCGGATCAGCCCAAGGTGCTGCTTGTCGCGCCGATGTCCGGCCATTTCGCCACCCTGCTGCGCGGTACCGTGAAGACGCTATTGCAGGATCACGACGTCTATATCACAGACTGGCACAATCCGCGCGACATCCCGCGCGATCATGGCCGCTTCGGCCTCGAAGATTACACCGATCATCTCATCACCTTCCTCGGCCAGCTCGGGCCGCGCCCTCACATGGTGGCGATCTGCCAGCCGTCGGTCTCCGCGCTCGCGGCCACCGCCGTGATGTGCGAGGACAACCATCCGTCGCGGCCAGCCACCTTGACCTTGATGGCCGGACCGATCGATACGCGGATCCAGCCGACCAAGGTCAACGAGTTCGCCAAGAGCAAGCCGATCGACTGGTTCGAGGACAACCTGATCCACTACGTGCCCTTTCAATGCAGGGGCGCCTTCCGCAAGGTCTATCCTGGCTTCGTGCAGCTCACGGCATTCGTCTCGATGAATCTCGAGCGCCACGTCAAGCAGCACATGGATCTCGCCAACCATCTCGCCAAAGGCGAGGTCGAGAAGGCCGAGACGATCAAGACCTTCTACGACGAGTACTTCGCGGTGATGGATCTGCCGGCGGAGTTCTACATCGAGACGGTGCGCGACGTCTTCCAGGACCATCTGCTGCCGCAGGGCAGACTGATGCACCGCGGCCGTCCCGTCGACCCGAAGGCAGTCCGGCGCATCGGCCTGATGACGGTCGAGGGCGAGCGCGACGACATCTGCTCGATCGGCCAGACGCTCTCGGCGCAGGACATCTGCACCAACGTGCGCGCCTATCGCCGCGTCCATCACATGCAGGCCGGCGTCGGCCATTACGGCGTGTTCAGCGGCAAGAAGTGGAACAACGAGATCTATCCGCTGCTGCGGGATTTCGTGCACGTCAATTCGTGAAGCGGCCGCGCTGTGCGCGTTGCAGCGTCGCCGACGGCGCCTCCCCGAACTTGTCGCGATAGGCCCCCGCCATCCGCCCGAGATGGGTGAAGCCGAGGTCGAAGGCGATGTCGATGATCCGCGCCTCCGGCGCAGCCGTCATCAATTGCGCATTGAGCCGCGCCAGCCGGATGTCGAGCAGCATGTCGGAGATCGACATGCCGAAATGGCGGCGGAAGCCGCCCTGCAGCGCCCGGATCCCCACGCCTGAGGATGCCGCAAGCTGCGCCAGATCGAGCGGTTCGGCTGCGTGCGCTGCCAGGAGATCACGCGCCCGGCGGACGGCCTGCGGCAGCGTCTCGACCCGGCCGGAATGCAGCCTGATCGCCTCCGCCAGACCATTTCCCGGCTGCGCGAACAGAATATCCAGCAGCGTCTCGCGCCAATTGGCGGCCGCGACCGCTGGCAGTCCGCGCCCACCGCCGAGACGCTCGGCGAGGTCGGCGAGCCCGAGCATGTGAGCCCGGAGCCGCGAGCCATGACATCCCGACAACGCGATTGCGGGATCGAATTCGATCGGTTGCACCGCGCGCCCGGACAGCGCTGCTGCGCGCTGTTCCACGAGACGGCGGTCGAGCAACAGGATCAACTGAGCGCACCCCTCCCAGACCATGCGCGTGGGCAATGTCGGCGACAGCAGCGACGCCGCATGATCCGGCGCCGTCGCGACCTCGCCGGTCCCGGCGAAGACCCGCGCGGTCCCCGCCAGCGGGAGCTGCAGCAGGAAGAAGCGGTCGAGACAGCCCGGATCAATGGTTACCGCACCGCCATAGGCGACGTAGTTGATGGAAAAGCCATCGAATGCCGCGCAATTATGCAGAGCGAGGAAATCGCGCGCAGTATCCGCCTCCGGTTGCAGCCCATGCGGACAGAAGATGCGGCCTATTTGTTCAGCGGCCTCATCGACATCGTGCGTTGCAACACGACCATAGGCGGTCAGCCGCGGCACCGCCGGTGACTTCCAACTACGATCAGCGGCTGCATCTGCAGTCATGGCCTACATCGCCCGTCGAGATCGTTTGAAACCTATAATAATTAGCAACTGACGTCGAGGGATTCGTTTTCCGGATAGACTTGGGCAGGCCCCGGCTCGATCCTCCCATGCGTGCAGCAAGGAGATCCGCCATGATCACACTCGAAAAAGGCATCACGCGCGCAGGTACCGGCTATGCCGGCAAGACCTGGAATATCCTGGGTCAGCTCTATTATCCCAAAGCCGTCACCGACTCCACGTTCGCCTTCGAGACCAACAGCGAGCCCGGGCAGTTCGTGCCGGTTCACGTTCATCCCACCCAGGACGAGTTCATCCTGGTGCAGGAAGGCGTACTCGACCTCAAGCTCGACGGCGTCTGGGTCAAGGCGAATGCCGGCGACCTCGTGCGCATGCCGCGCGGCATTCCGCATGGCTACTTCAACAAATCCGACAAGCCGGCGCGCGCGCTGTTCTGGGTCTCGCCGATGCAGAAGCTGGAGGCGCTGTTCAACATGCTGCACAATCTCGCCGACCCGGCCGAAGTGGTGCGAATCTCGGCGGAGCACGAGGTCGACTTCCTGCCGCCGGAGGCCAACGACTAGGCGACAGCGCGGGCCCCAGCGAGCGCCCCCCGATTGTTGCGGTACGAACGGCGCGCGATCATCGCTGTCGGCTCCGTGCGCCTGCAGCATGAGCAGCCGCTGCGCTCGGACGAGATGCGACCGGCGAGATCCTTCTCGCCCTGATTTCGATGCCGACCCATCCGTCGGCATCGCACGTCTCGGTCGCGCCGAGCGACCTTCGTCACCATCGAACTCTCGCGGGCTTCTGCAGCGCGGCGGGCGAATGCCGCCCGAACGCGGCTGCGCGCTCGACAACAAGGAGGTCCCATGATCAGCCGAAAGAATGTCTGTGTGATCGGCGCCGGCGTCTCCGGCCTGGCTGCAGCCAAAGCATTCACCGCCCGCGGGCACGACGTCACCATCGTCGAGCGGAGCGCCGATCTCGGTGGCGTCTGGGAGCCCGCGCGGTCCTATCCCGACGTGCAGACGCAGAGCCCCAAGGAGCTCTATCGCTACACCGACAAGGCGATGCCGGATCACTACCCCGAATGGCCGAAGGGACCGCAGGTCTATGCGTATCTTGCCGACTACGCGAAATCCCACGACCTCGTCCGCCTGATGCGGTTGAACACGACCGTGCTTGCGATGCAGCGCCGCAGTGACGGCAAGCCTGGATGGAGCCTCGACCTCAAAACCGGAGACCGAACGAGCCGGGAGGATTTCGATTTCGTCGCCGTCTGCACCGGTCAGTTCAACGAGCCGCAGACGTTGTCGCTTGGCGGCGAAGATCAGTTCGCGGCCGCCGGCGGCTTGATCCTGCATTCCTCGAAATACAACAATGCCGCGCTCACGAAGGGGCGCGACGTGGTGGTCCTCGGCGGCTCGAAATCGGCAACCGACATCGCAGTCAACGCCGTACGCGCCGGCGCGCGCTCGGTCACGATCGTGCTTCGCGAAGCGGTGTGGCGCATTCCCTACTTCGTCGGCGGTCTGATCAACTTCAAGCGCATCCTCTATATCCGTGCCCAGGAGCAGATGTTCGCAAGCTGGGGCATCGGTCCGCTCGCGCGCGTTGCCCATCTGCTGGCCAAGCCGCTCGTCTGGGCCAATTGGCGCGGCCTGGAGAGCGTGCTCAAGACGCAGTTGAAGCTCGCCAAATGCAACATGGTGCCGAAGGGCAGGATCGAGGACGGCGTGAACTGCTCCGTCCCGATCGCCACGCCCGACTTCTTCCCGATGGTCGCAGACGGCCAGATCAAGGCGGTCTACGGCACCTTCGACCACTACGAGCCGAACACCATCGTGACCAGCGGCGGTGAACGGATTCCGGCCGACGTCGCGATCCTCGCCATCGGCTACAAGCTCGGAGTCCCATTCCTGTCGGATGCCGACCGCGCCAGACTGGTCGATCCGGACGGGCAGTACCGGCTCTATCGGCTGATCGCCAATCCCGATCTTCCCGAGATGGGATTCGTCGGCTTCAATTCGAGCTTCTGCACCGTGCTCTGTGCGGACATGGCCGCCAACTGGCTGGTGCGCTACGCCGACAAACAGCTGGCGCATCAACCGAGCGAGCGCGAGATGCGCGACAACATCGAGATGATGCTGCATTTCAAGCGGATCGAGCGCCCCGCCGCCGGCGTGTATGGCGGACTTTGCGTCGCGCCCTATCACTTCAAGCATTTCGACGAACTGCTTGCCGACATCGGCGCTCGGCGCCGACGGCGCAATCCATTGGCGGAGATGTTCACGCCGCCCGACGCGGACGCGTATAACGACTTTCTCGCATCCGCGCCGGCCTATCAGGCCGGCTGAGGTGGCGGCGAACAGTCTCGCCGCGCTGCAGACACAGTGACGCCGCGAGCGAGACGCATTGCGGAGGGATGGCCGGCCCCGCGGGGCGCTGGCCTTCCCGGCACAGTCGGGCTATCCAAAGCGCCCCGGCCTCCAGCCGTTCGCCTCGGAGCCTGCCATGATCCTCTCGACCCATCTCCGCACCATCGGTCTCGCCGCTTCGGCCGCGTTCCTCCTGACCACCGCGGCCCAAGCCGCAGAAGTTCACGTCATGATCTCCGGCGGCATGACCGCTGCATTCAAATCCCTGGTGCCGGAGTTCGAGCGGCGCTCGGGTCACAAGGTCACGATTGCGTACGGCCCATCGATGGGAACAACCACGAATGCGATTCCCGTTCGCCTCGAGCGCGGCGAGCCTGCCGATGTGCTCATCATGGTGGGCTACGCGCTCAGCGATCTCACCACCAAGGGCAAGGTGACGCCGGATAGCCGTGCGGACCTCGCCAACTCGCCGATCGGCGTCGCCGTCAAGTCGGGGACGCCGCATCCCGATATTTCGAACGCGGAAGCCGTGAAACGCATGCTGATCGCCGCCAAGACCATCGCCTATTCGGACAGCGCCAGCGGCGTCTATGTCTCCACCGAGATGTTCGACAAGCTTGGCATCAAGGACGAGATGAAAGGCAAGGCGCGGATGATTCCGGCCACTCCCGTCGGCGAGATCGTCGCCCAGGGCGAAGCGGAGATCGGCTTTCAGCAGATCAGCGAGCTCAAGCCGGTGAAGGGCATCGACATCGTCGGGCCGCTGCCGGCCGGACTGCAGAAGATCACCGTGTTCTCCGCCGGCATCGCCACGGCCGCCAAGGAGCCGGAGGCCGGCAAGGCGCTCATCAAGTTCCTGCAATCACCGGATGCGCGTCACGTGATCGCGGAAAGCGGCCTTGATCCGATCGTGAGGCGGGCGCCGAACTGACGCCGCAGGAGCCCGGCTGAGACGACGGCTCCCCCCCGTGGCGCGGGAGAGTCCGGCAGGCAGCGTCGGTGCGCTTACTGGGTGAGCAAAGTCGACTCGCTCAGATTGTTGGCGCCGTAGGCCTTCTTGAGCAGACCGTTCGCCTTGGACTCCGTCATGAACTTGGTGACGAAGGCCAAGGACTGCGGATGCTTCAGCGGCACCGCGACCGCCGTGTCCGTCTTCTTGAAGGTCTCGGCGAGCACCTTGGTGCCGGGAATCTGCTTGGCGATGAGATTCAGTTGATCGCGCGCCAGCGCGAGCGCGTCGATCTCGCCCGCGCTGAGCAGCGCATAGACTTCCTCGTAGGACTTGAAGCCGGTGACGGTCGCCTTCTTCAGGAAGGCCTTGGCGCCGCGCATCACGGTCGTATCGTTGATGGCCGCAACCTCGGTGCCGGCCTGGTCCAGCGCCGCGATGTTGGCGACGTCGAGACCGGCGCGGACGATGAAGGTGGTCTCGACCGAATCGTAGACCGGACCGAACGAGACCTTGGTTTCGCGCTCCGCGTCCTTCGGCATGAAGGCCACATCCCAGATGCCCCGCGCAGCATCTTCGGTGATCGCATTGGAATTCGGATGCTCGACGAATTCGACGGGCACACCGACCTGCGCGGCCATGGCCTTGCCCAGTTCGACCGGAACGCCTGAATAGCCGCTGTCCGACTTGACGCACCAGAACGCCCCGCCGGCGGCGCCGACGGCGATGGCGACGCGAAGCTTGCCGGTCGGCGCGATTTCTTCCTTCAAGCCGGCTGCGCCGGCGGCGTTGCCGGCAAACGTGACTACCGCAGCTGCCAGGGCTGCGTCACGCAGCCAGCGCCAAAACGCCATGGCCCTCTCCCATCGAATTGCAAGTTGGATACGAGCCGCACCTTGCCGGGAGCACCGTTAAATACAGCTTACCTCGCTTGCGCAAAGCAGCATGCGACGCGCAAAACTTGCGCGTCGCAATTACGGTTTCAAATAACTCGATACCGAAAACCAATTAAGCGTCGCTTAAACGCAGCGCCGAACCGCGACGCCATTGACGATCACCGTGCGGCACGCCGCAGCCGCCACCGGCGGCTTGCGAACCACCACGGCGCCCGCCGCACCGGCGCAGCCGGCTCGCACGACGCCGCGTGCGCAGACCACGGCGTTGGCATCCGACATCGACACGAACGGCATGACCGCCAGGATGAACAATCCGCACAGCGTGGAAATAATGGCACGTGAAAGAATGGCGCTCATCTTCAAACTCCTGATCATGATCTGATTGGTCAAATATCCACCCTGTTGCGACCTTGCCTGGGACGTCCCCACCCGACAATTGGGACAATTTGGGTGGATTCGCTCTCCTGTGCATCCCCGCATGCGCTGCAGTGGTAACCGTGAACGGCGACAGCCGCCCTGCATCAGCGATTGGCCGCAAACTGCGCGAGCATGCCCTTGCAGCCAGGTGTCAGCGCACCGGCATTGGCCGCGAGGCACTGCGCGATCCGGCCGCCGCCCGGCTCGATGCCGCTGCACAACGCCCGCGCGTCCGCGCCGCACGCGGCCCTCACGATGCGCAACTCCTCGAGCGGCCGCAGCGGTCGCAACACCAGCGCGGGCGCCGCCGGTGCAGCGGCGGTTGTCGCCGCGGGCCGGGCAACAGCCGCGGTCGCCGTCGATGCCCCGCTCGGCGTGACGCCGCCGCTCGAAGACGCCATCGCCTGAGCGCAGGGGCCGGACACTCTCACCTTGTTCTGCTCCAGGCACTGCAGCGCCGCCGCGCCGCCCGGCGGCACGCTGCTGCAGACCTTGCGGTAATCAGCGCCGCAGGCACTTCGGATCGCGGCCACCTGGGCCTCGCTCGGCTTGCCCGCAGGCGCCGCCGCAGCCGGCTTGGCCGCAGCCGTGGCCAACTGGGCAGGCGCGGCCGGGACGGACGCGGCCGGCTGCGCCGCAGCCTTTAAAGGTTCGACGGAAGGCTTGCTCGCCTCGGCGGCGACCGGCCCGCTCGCGGCCGGTGGCGCCGAAGCCGGCTTGGCCTCCACGACAGGCTTGGCGTCTGCCGGAGGCCTTGCCTCTGCCGCGGGCTCGAGCGCCTTGACCGCCGTCTGGCAAGCTGAGGACAGGCCCGCGATGTTCTTCTGCAGGCATTGGAAGGCCGCCGCGCCGCCGGGCGGCACGCTGGCGCATTTCGACATGTAGTCCGACCGGCATGCCGACTTGATCGCGTTGCGCTGCGCATCGCTCTGCGCCAGCGCCTGCGTTGCTACGAGGCCGGCCGCTGCGGCCATCCCGAGCACCAGCAGTCTCTTGAAGCAATTGATCATCGGCGGATCCTCAATGGTATCGTGCTTCAATCTCTTGTCGCCACCGCAGTCGCCCGCAGGGTGGCCAATCGGGTCTCGTCAGTATCAGCACGCGCATATCGGCCAAGGCTGCGCCGGCGGCGCAGGCCTGGCAATTGGGAAAATTTGGGTGGATCGCATATTCACTCCGCCGGCGCCTCCCGCAGCGCCGGCTGCGCCGCCGGAAGCTCCGGCGGCAGGATCAGCGCGGCGAGGACCGCGACCAGGCAGAGCGCGGCGAAAGCCTGCAGCATGGTGACGAAGCCGCCGCGCTCATATAGCCAGGCAACCAGGCCGACCGAGGCGCCGGCCGCGGTGAAGCCGATGAAATAGCGCACCGCATAGGCGCGCGAGCGCCACTCCTCAGCGGTGTACTTGCCGACCATGGCGTCGTTCACCGTAACCTGCCCGAACGCGCCCATGACGATGCCGATCGAGGCCACGATCAGCGCCCAGTCGCGCGCATCGGCGGCGAGATACAGCAGCGGCGCCAGCACCAGCGACAGCGGCAGCGCGATCGTCTTCAGCGCGTGGCGGTCGAGCAGCCGCCCGATCGTGTACTGCGTCATGGCGCCGAACACGTAGACGCCGGCGGCGATCACACCGAGCAGCGCCGGGCTCTGCGTCAGCCCCGCCAGCCGCTCCGCAAACAGCTTTGGCAGCGCCACGGTGATCGCGTTGAACGTCGTCGAGATCGCGATCACCACCAGCAGCAGCGCCAGCACCACGCGCCACATCTGATCACGCGCGACCCGGGCCTGCGCCGCCGCCTGCTTCGATCCGCGGCGGTCCTCATGCGCGACCGCCAGCGCGAACACCACGCCGATGCCGACCGTGATCACGCCGGGCACGATGAAGGCGAAGCGCCAGCCGAGATATTGCCCGACCACGCCGGTCACCAGCGCCGACGAGGCGACGCCGAGATTGCCGAACACGCCGTTCAGCCCCATGTCGCGGCCGAGCCGGTCGGCATAGGACACCAGCATCGCGGTTCCCACCGGATGATAGATCGAGGCGAACAGGCCGATCGCGAGCAGCGCCGCGCCGAGCTGCCACGGCGTCTGCACCAGGCCGACCGAGATCATCGACAGCCCGATGCCGATGTAGAAGATCAGCATCATGTGCCGCCGGCTCCAGCGGTCGCCGAGCCAGCCGGTCAGGAGCGAGCCGGCGCCGAAGGCGATGAATCCCGGCGTCGCATAGGGCAGCAGGTCCGCATAGGCCATGCCGAGCGCGGGGCCCATGATGATGACCGCAGCTGCGAAGATCAGCATCGCATAGTGGTCGATGAAATGGGCCGCGTTGACGAAGCCGATGACGCGGCGGGGGCTGTTCATGGGAGCTGTCCTCGATTCCTGACAGATCGGTTATAGTCGACGCGACCAACGAGAAGCCGCCAATGACCATCGTGGACACGCCATTGAAGCCGCTCGGCGCCGACCGGGTGACCACCGAGCCCGGCGTCCACCTGATCGCGCGCCTCTATCACAAGGGCGCCCGGCTCGATCCGCACATGCACCGCGAGTCCCAGTTGATCTACGCCTCGCGCGGCACGATGCAGGTGACGACGCCGCGTGGACGCTGGCTGGTGCCGCCGGACCGCGCCGTCTGGGTTCCGGCGCGTCACGGCCATGCCATCGACATGCTGGCCGACAGCCAGATGCGCACGCTGTATTTCGAGCAGGACTGGCTGACGCGGGAGACGCGGGGCGTGCGGCTCGACCGCGAGTTCGTGGTGCAGGTCTCGCCGCTGCTGCACCAGGCGATCCTGGCGCTGTTCGCCGCCGACGGCGACCGTGCGCGCACCGCGTTGCTGGTGCGGCTCGCGCTGCTCGAATTGCGCCGGGCGGAGGATTCCTCGACCTTCATCCCTCTGCCGCAGGATCCGCGCGCACGCCGCGCCGCCCAGCTCGTCCTCGCCTCTCCCGCGAGTGAGGAGGATCTGGCGACCCTGGCGGGCAAGGTCGGCAGCTCGGCCCGCACTCTGTCGCGGCTGTTCGCGGCGGAGACGCGGCTGAGCTTCAAGGCGTGGTGCCAGCGCGTCCGGATCGCCGCCGCGATCGAGCGGCTGTCCACCGACCGTCAGCTCTCCGTCAAGCAGCTCGCCGCCGATCTCGGCTATGCCAGCGTGCCGGCGTTTTCGCATGCCTTCAGACAGGTCACCGGCCGCACTCCGACCGAATTCGCGGAGCAGACAGGTGCATGACACGCCGGCCGCATATGCACGCCGCGACGGCGGCGTTGACGATTTGTTATGTTTGAATGTCGCCAGCTTTGCCATAAATCCATGTAACATCGCCCTCATCACGCTCCGGGATTCGACTGACATCAGATGGCCAATGCCTTTTTCACCGACCTGATCACCACAATTTCCGAGCGAGGCCGGACGCTGCTGCGCGGCGGCGGCACCCCTACCGACAAGCATGATGCGAAAAGCTTGGCCGAGCTGTGCGAGGCGCTGGTGTCCGGCGCCGGCGAGGCCTCGGGCACGGCGATGGCCCGCGACGTGCTCGACGGCTATCACGATCTCGACCCCGAGGGCCGCAAGGCGTTCTTCACCGCGCTGGTGCATGATTTCGGGCCCGACAAGGCCAGGCTCGCCAAGGCGATCGACGACTGGCGCGCGGCGCCGTCGGACGAAGGCGCGAGCGCGCTGCATTTCGCCTCGGAGCCGCGGCGGCAGGAGCTGATCCGCCGGCTCAACCGCGCGCCGGGCGGCACGCCCGAACTGGTGGCGATGCGCACCGATCTCCTGGATCTCATCAAGGGCAATCCGGAACTCGCCGCGCTCGATCGCGACGTCGTGCATCTCTTGAGCTCATGGTTCAACAGGGGGTTTCTCGTGCTGCGTAAGATCGACTGGTCGACGCCGGCGAACATTCTGGAGCAGATCATCCGCTACGAGGCGGTGCACGAGATCCACGACTGGGACGACCTGCGCCGCCGCATCGATCCGGTCGATCGCCGCTGCTACGCCTTCTTCCATCCGGCGATGCCCGACGCGCCCTTGATCTTCGTCGAGATCGCGCTGACCGAGACCATCCCCGGCGCCATCGCGCCGCTGCTCGCGGTCGACCGTCCGCCGGTGCCCGCCGACCGCGCCCGCACCGCCGTGTTCTATTCGATCTCCAACACCCAGCGTGGCCTCGGCGGCATCTCGTTCGGCAACTTCCTGATCAAGCAGGTGGTCGAGGAGCTCCGCCGCGAGCTGCCGAAGCTCGACACCTTCGTCACGCTGTCGCCGGTGCCCGGCTTCATGAACTGGCTGAAGTCGACCCCCGATGCGACCGAAGAGGATCGCAACGTGCTCAAGCTGCTGAACGAGCCGCGCTGGGTCGAGGATGCCGAAATGACCGCCGAGCTGCGCCCGGTGATCGAGCCGCTCGCCGCGCACTACTTCCTCAAAGCGCGCACGTCGAAGGGCAAGGTGATCGATCCCGTCGCCCGCTTCCATCTCGGCAATGGCGCCAGACTCGAGCGCATCAACTGGCTCGGCGACCTCTCCTCCAAGGGCCAGCGCGAGTCGGCGACCGTGATGGTGAACTACCTGTACCGCCTCGAGGACATCGAGAAGAACCACGAAGCCTATGCCAATGACGGCGAGGTCGTCGCCTCCAGCGCGGTGAAGAAGCTGCTGCGCGGCGAAGGCCGGCGGCTGCTGGATATGAGGTTGTCGTCGTAGGGATTGCACGGACGCGTTCGATCGCGTCCGCTGTTGGCGTCTTGAAGCCCATTGGCTCGAGGCACGCCGCCCACTCCAAACTCCGTCATTGCGAGGCGCCCTTGCGCCGAAGCAATCCAGAGTCTCGCGCGTCGCCCTGGATTGCTTCCGCCTACGCCCGCCGGGCTTCGGCGGACACGTCGCTGCGCTCGCAATGACGCGTGGTGAGATGGCGTGCTCACGCCTCAAACACCGCTGTCGTCCCGGCGAACGCCGGGACCCATAACCACCGGCAGCCGTTTGAGGCAGGCTCGTCATGACCTGCTCGCGCCCAACATCCGCCGCGGCGTATGGGTCCCGGCGTTCGCCGGGACGACGCTGTGGGAAAACCGCTTTCACATCTCAAACAGCTTGGGGACGTGCGCCAACATCCTCGCGGCGCATGGCGCCCAAGTTGCTGCGAAGCATGTCCCTCCGATCAAAACAGAGGGCGCAGGGAAGACCGGGTGCTGGCCACACCCATGGCCCCCGTGCGAGAAAAATGCACGGGGCAGGAACCACAGGTACGACCGGTGCATTCCGGCCTTCCCTGCGCGATGGTTTTCACGGTGTCCTTCGTGCTCTCCCTGGGGATCGGGCTCTTTTGCCCCCATCGCCCGCGCGTGCCGTCAAGCAACAACGCAGACTTGACCTCAGCGTCGAGAGGCCAGGACCACACGACTTCTCCGTCCGCAAGGACGCCGGTCGTCTGCCGACATCCTCACAGCCACCGCATCCCTGCCCCGACGTTCGTGACGACGCGTACGCCCCTCTGCGATGAGGCAGGATGCGCACATCATTGCTGATTTTCGGAAAATGTCAAGCGGAAAGACTCGGATTCCGCTCACGACGCGCATTCGGCCCCTTCCCAGCCCGCGCCCCTCACGACGCCTTCGCTTCCACGTGGCGCGCAAAGCTGTCGAGAATCGCCTGCCAGCCGCCCTGCTGCTGCTCGACTGAATGGGTCGTTTCGGCATCGAAGACGACACGAACCACAACGCCTTTAGGACCGGGTTCGAAATGCACCTCGGCGGTCCGGTCGCCGAAGGCATAGACGATCAGCTCGTGCTCGACGATCTTGGTGTAGGTGCCGGCGAAGTCGAAGCCCATGCTGCCGTCCTTGGCCTCCATCCGCGACGAGAACGCGCCGCCTTCCCGCAGGTCGACCGTCGCCTTGGTCGTATGCCAGTCGTCCGACGCGGCGTTCCATTTGACGATGTCGGCCGGCGTCGTATAGGCGCGCCAGACCTGATCGATGGGGGCTGCGACGGTGGTTTCGACGGTGATCCGCATGGATGTTGCTCCTGGCTCGATTTTGACGGCTCGCTGCAAGTGCGCAGCAGGTGTGCTCGAAGGACGATGCAGGCTGGCCAGTCCCGACAGTTGGTGAGATAAGTTTTGCTCCGGGACCGCTGCAAGGATCGTCGGTGGGAACAGCGATACGAGCGTCATGCATTGCCGTCGCAGCCGTGGTGGGCGGCGCACTTGGAGCGGCCATTCTCGGTTACTTGGTGCTGGCGATCGGCTTCCCTGCCCTCAACTTCGTGCCCGGAGGCATTCACAGCGGCTGGAGCATTCTCGCGGTGCTGGGCGGTGGGGTTTAGGTGACAGTGCACAAAACTACCCGCGGCGACCTAATCAAGATTGACGTTTCGTGCACTGTCACCGAATTTCGACTGTCGCCGAATTTCGAATTTTGAATTAATGGACCCAGCCCCACCCCTCCATATTGGATCACTATTGATCCGGCCTCGCCGTTGACGTCTCGACTTTCCAGCTCAACACAACTGCCAATAACCTGCGGTCCACATCATTCCAGTCGGATATGTAAGCCTGGGCGCTCGGCGGCTCCTTGTCGGGGTCATCGTCGGGTACGGTCGTGTCGTAATCGATCACGACTCCCTGCGTCACGAGCCGGCGGCGGCATACGTAACGCCGGCAGCGATTGAGTCCATTCTGGCTTTCGGAGTCAGCGTCTGGAGCGACCGTCACCTGGATTGCCGCACCCCTGCATCCCTCATCATAGACGCCGAGTCGAGGGTCATGCAGACACACATAAGCAGTGAATCCGAAGCCGTTTGGGACGACGAAGTCGACCACCGGGCGATAGTGCCAGGGGACCTGGAAATGCTGTCCGCTCACGACCCGGTCGTATGATTGCGGTCCAGAAGGCGTGAGCGCCACGCAGATCGGCCCGCCGAGGAAGATCGTGAACCAATAGACGATCACGGTAACCGATGCGGCGAGGCGCCTCCCAGCGGCATTCGCAATCGATGCGACGATCGCTGCGATCAGACCGAAGGCTGGCGCAGCCAAGGCGACATAGATCCTGGTCGTCGCCATCGGGATGTCTTGGTGCAGAGAATTGTGCGCGACCCAAGAGCCCGACACCATCGAGAGCGCAAAAGCGTAGTATGCGGTCGGCAGAATCATGAGCCAGGACAGGACGACGAGCCAATGGGCCTTGCGCGTCAGAAACTCCTTGAAGGCTTGGACATCAGGCATGGTGAGTCACCCCGCACGCCTCAAGCCAATTCGCTGCGCGGCCGCAACCTCATCACCGCCGCCGGCAGATGGGCCGTCAGCCATTCCGCAATCACCTGCTGCTTCCGGTGATACGCCAGCCCCACCGCCACGACCGCGACCCCGATCAGCGACAGCGCGAACGGGAATAGCAGCGAGTTCTTGAACACGACGTCGGCAAGATGGCCGAGATACATCGTGATGCCGATGGCGCCGAACACGGCGTAGGCGCGGCGGACGATGATGACGGCGATGGCGAGCAGGCCGACGTTGAGCAGACAGTAGACCGCCTTGCCGAGTTCGGTCGCGCCTTCGGTGGCGCTGATGCCGCCCCAGAAGGCCATCAGGCCGAACAGGTGCAGCCAGAAGCCGAAGTCGCGGCTGTGACTGTTGTAGTCGACGATCCAGGCGACGCTGAGAATGCCGAGGCCGAACCAGATCGAGACGATGCGGCGCATCTCCCAGTCGATGTGGCTGACGTTGAAGATCCAGGGCGTGAGGTCCATCGACATGAACCACAGCGCGACCGAGATGATCGCGACGATGAAGGGCACGCGATAGAAGCGTAGCGCGATCGCGCCGGCCGCGAGGGTGGCGAGCTCCATGAACAGCCAGCTGCCCTTGATCCAGACGTAGAAGTCCTGAACCGTGCCGGGCTTGCCGAACCTGCCCCACCAGCCGAGCTCCTCCTGCACGCCGTAGACGGCGAGCGGCGCCATCGACACGGCGATGGCGATCAGCAGGCCGCCGGGGACGCGCAGGCCGCGGCGCCAGAGGTGGTTGCCGGCGAGACCGAAAGCCGCGGCGTAAGCGAGCGCGCAGGCGGTCAGCGCGCGGCCGCCCAGCTGCGAGAACGCCACCGTCGAGAACAGGCCCATCGCGCCGATCACGATCAGGGCGCCGGCGTACCAGAGCAGATGCGCGGCATCGAATTTGGCGCGGGGCGCTGCCGTTGCGACGCGCTGGTGCAGGAAGGCGAGCAGGCGCTGCAGCTCGTCGGGACCGATCGCGCCGGCAGTTTCGGCAGCACGGAGATCGTGGTCGGAATAGGACATGGTCGTCACCTCATGGGCGCGCCGGACATGCCCGTGGCGTTCGCGCGAACGCTATTGCGTTGCGCGTCGCGATACGCGGATGCCGGTGCGAACAGGGGGTAGTCTAACGGAACTTGAGCGACGTTCAAGAAAGTTCTGAGCGTCGCTCATGTTTTTGAGTGAAGGGTTGCTGTTTGGCGCCGGGCGCCGTGCCCTCGTTGGCTCACGCTCTCTCCACTCGTCATGGCCGGGCTTGTCCCGGCCATCCACGTCCGAGCCCAGAAGGCCGGCGTGGATGCCCGGGACGAGCCCGGGCATGACGATGGGGTTGGCAGGGTGCCCCATCCTGAGGGCGGACGATCGTTGAGGGGCCGATGCCTCAGACTTGAGGACGGGCGCAAGAGGCGGCGCTCGACCCTATCCTCAATCCTTGAAATACGGCTCGACCGGCCCATGCACCTTGATGGTCAGAGGGTTGCCGTGGCGGTCCTTGGCGTTCCCCGCGGCGACGCGGATCCAGCCTTCGCTGATGCAGTATTCCTCGACATTGGTCTTCTCGGCGCCCTTGAAGCGGATGCCGACGTCGCGCGACAGGATCTCCGCGTTGTAATAGGGGCTCTTCGGATCGACCGAGAGACGGTCGGGGAAGGTGAAGGTCTCGTTGTCGCTCACAGCAGTGCCTCGATCTCTTTCTTCAGCGCCTCGGGCGTGGTGGTCGGCGCGTGGCGCGATGCCACGTGGCCGGTGCGATCGACCAGGAATTTGGTGAAATTCCATTTGATCGCCGAGCCCAACAGGCCGGTCTTCTCGCCCTTCAGGAACCTGTACAGCGGATGCGCGTCGGCGCCGTTGACGTCGATCTTCGCAAACAGCGGGAAGGTGACGTCGTACTTGCCGGCGCAGAACGCGCCGATCTCCTCGGCCGTGCCGGGCTCCTGGGCGCCGAACTGGTTACAGGGAAAACCGAGCACGGCAAAGCCCCTGTCCGCATAGGCGCGGTGCAGCGCCTCCAGGCCGCGATATTGCGGCGTGAAGCCGCAGGCGCTGGCGGTGTTGACGATCAGGAGCACTTGGCCCTCGAAGCGCTGCAGCGGCACCTCCTCGCCCTTCAGCGAGGTCGCGGTGAAATCGTAGATGCTGGCCATCAGCCCAGCACCGGATCGATCGGTGACGGCGGCGTGCCGCCGGCCTCGATGGCCTCGCCCGCGGCAAGGCACATGTCCTCGCGAAAACGCTGGCCGACGAGCTGTACGCCGACGGGGACGCGGCCGACCATGCCAGTGGAGACCACGAGGCCCGGCAGGCCGAAGAAGGGAATGGCGATCTGCGTGAGCTGGGCATGCCAGACCTGCCTGAACGACTCCTCGTCCTTGCGGTCGAGCTGGTCGGCGAACGGCAGCATGCCGGAGACCGGCATCAGCAGCAGCGGATGCTGCTCCATGAACAGGAGCCATTGCCGGGTCAGCGCGGCGCGGCGGGCCAGCGTCGCCGAGAGGTCGAACGGATGAACCTTGTCACTGACGCCGCGCAGGCAGGCCAGCGCGCCGGGATCGCCTTCCTTCTCGGCTGCGGCGAGCTGCGCCTCGTAGCCGTCGCCGAGCCAGAGCCGGGTCTGCAGCAGCGCGGCCTCCTGCAGCGGCGGCGTGTCCGCGATCTCCTCGACGGCCCAGCCGGCGGCTTCGAGCCGCCTGGCGGCATCGCGCAGCGCGGCGACGACTTCCGGCACCGGGTTGAGGCCGTCGGGGTTGACGCAGAGCGTGACGCGCTTCGGCAAGGGAGGGCCCTCGAGCGGCACCGGCATCCACCAGACGTCGCGGACGTCGCGCGCCGACATCGCCGCCAGCGCGATCCTGACGTCGTTGACCGTGCGGGCGAGCGGGCCGGAGACGGCGCTGATCTGCGGGCCGATCGGCCGCTCCGGCAGGCAGGTGTTGAAGGCGGGGATGCGGCCGACCGTCGGGCGCAGGCCGTGGATGCCGCAGGCGTAGGCGGGATAGCGCACCGAGCCGGCGATATCGGTGCCGTGGCCGATATGGCCGATGCCGGCGGCGGTCGCCGCGCCGGCGCCGCCGGAGGAGCCGCCCGGGGTGATGCCGGGGTCGCGGGGATTCCTGGTGTGGCCATGGATGAGGTTGCTGGTGAACCAGCGATACGACACCGCAGGCGTGTTGGTGCGGCCGAGCAGCACGGCGCCGGCCTTGACGAAGTTGTTGACGACCGGATTGTGGGCCGAGGCGATCGCGTCCTTCTGCAGATTGAGGCCGTTGGTGGTGGCGAAGCCTGTCTGGTCGACATTGACCTTGATCGTCACTGGCACGCCGGCGAGCGGCCCGGGGTCCTCGCCGTTCGCCAGCCGGGCGTCGATGGCGTCGGCCTGTTTCAGAACCTCGTCTGGACGGTGATCGATCACGGCGTTGATCGCGGGGTTCACCGCATCGAGCCGCGCCAGCGCGGATGTCGCGGCCTCGCGGGCGGAGACCTGTTTCGACTTGATGAGGGCGGCAAGATCGGCAGCCGGCAGGCGCCAGAGATCGGTCATGGGGAGCTCCGTGGTGGTCTCGCGTTCTTAGCGCGACGGAGAGCACGGAGAAAGCCGCGCCAGGCGAGGTGGCCATGCACAAGCGCGGTCCCGCTGGCCTGCGTCTCACGCTCATGTTGCAGAGCAGCCGTGCCCGCGGCCGTCCTTCGAGACGCCCGAACGATCGATACCCAACCTGCATCGATCGATCCGGAATCAGGCTTGGTCAAGCTTCACATTCGACTTTAAGAGCTGAAGCAACAACATCACAAAGGGGGAAACAGATGATCAGACCGGGCACCATCATGGCCGCAACCTTCGTTCTCGCCGCTGCAGCAACGCTGGCGCCGCGCGCCGGCCAGGCCGAGACCTACGTCTATGTCGGCAACGCCGACAGCAACGACATCAGCGTGTTCAAGTTCGACGCCGCCTCCGGCGAGATGGCCCCGGTGCAGACGGCGGCGTTCGTCGGCGTGGAGAAGCCGGGCTCGTCGACCCCGCTTACGGTCAGCCCGGACAAGCGGGTGCTGATCGCCGGCGTGCGGTCGCAGCCCTACCTCGCGGAGAGCTTCGCGATCGACGCCAAGACCGGCCGGCTCAGCCACATCGGCAACGGCCCGCTCGCCGACAGCATGGCCAACATCGCCTTCGACCGCACCGGCAAGGTGCTGTTCAGCGCCTCCTATGGCGGCAACAAGGTGGCGGTGAATCCGGTCCAGCCCAACGGCGTGGTCGCCGCGCCGGGCCAGGTGATCCCGACCGGGCTGAACGCGCACGCCTTCCTGCCCTCGCCCGACAACCGCTTCGTGTTCGCGACCAATCTCGGTTCCGACCAGGTGCTCGGCTTCGCCTTCGACGCCGCGACGGGCACGCTGACGCCCAAGGAGGCGCTGACGGTGAAGACGCCGGAGAAATCGGGGCCGCGGCACTTCATCTTCCACCCGAACGGCAAGTTCATCTACCTTCTGCACGAGCTCAACGCCGATCTCGCGGTCTATGTCTATGACGCCGACCATGGCAGCTGGAGCGAGCAGCAGCGCACCACCGCCCTGCCCCCGGGCTTCACGGGCAAGCCCTGGGCGGCCGATCTGCACGTGACGCCGGATGGCAAGTTCCTCTACGCCTCGGAGCGCGGCTCGAACACGATTGCCGGCTTCAAGGTCGATGCGGCCAACGGGCGCCTGAGCCCGATCGGCAGCGTGCCGACCGAGACCCAGCCACGCGGCTTCGCCATCGATCCCGCCGGGCGCTACCTCGCCGCCGTCGGCGAAGTGTCGAACGGGATGACGGTGTATCGGATCGACCCGGCCAGCGGCGTGCTGGAGAAGACGAAGTCGTACGCGGTCGGCAAGAAGCCGAACTGGGTGGAGTTCGTCAGCCTGCCGTGACCGGCGGGCTGCAACACCGCTGTTGCGGCCATCCTTCGAGACGCCCGCCTCCGGCGGGCTCCTCAGGATGAGGGGCTGAGGGTGCCGCAGGAATTCTTCCGCGCGTTGTGATGCCTCCCCTCATGGTGAGGAGGCCGCCGGGGGCGGGCGTCTCGAACCATGAGGCCCGGATGGCTCCGGCGTTTCCATCGGCGCTGCGAGTGCCTATATCCAACGCCATGACCATGCCTGCCGCCCAGCCCGACCGCCATCCCCTCGCCGTTCAACATCCGGAACTCGACGACGCCTCGATCCGCCTGCTGGTCGAGACCTTCTACGGCCGCGCACGGGAGGACGAGCTGATCGGCCCGATCTTCAACCGTACGGTGGAGGATTGGGACGAACATATCGGCAGGATCAGCGATTTCTGGTCGTCGATGTTCCTGAAGACGGGCCGCTACAGCGGCGCGCCGATGCGGCCGCATCTGCTGCTGGAGTTGCAAGGCGGCCATTTCGACCGCTGGCTGCGGCTGTTCGAGACGACGGCGAAGGACCTGTTCGCGCCCGAGCTCGCGGAGCTCTTCATCGTCCGCGCCCGCCGCATCGCCGACAGTTTCGAGATGGGCATCGCCAGCACGCGCGGCGACATCGCGCGCCCGCGCCATTCGGTCTGACCTCGGCCGCACGCACGCGGGCGTTCGGGAAGCGGCGATGCGGCCGTCCTGCGCTCAATGGCGCGTCATCGACTGCGCCGGCATGTTGAAGATCGCTTCGGAGAACGGGAACTCGAGCACGATCTCGCCGTCCTCGTCGGTGACCTCGATGACGGCCGTCATCAGCGCCGCGTTGCCACCTTCGGTGCGCAGCAGTTCCTTGATCATGTCGCGCGCGACTTCCCAGGCGCGGTCGGGATTGCGCAGCACCTCGCCGTCGGTGTCGGAGACCAGTTCCTCGCCGATCCGTGTGTTGAAGAAATATCTAGGCATCATCAGCTTCCAATGGGGTCGCGCGCTGGGGTTTTGAAGTCTCGAACATCTCACGACTGCTTTATCCGGCCAGCTCAGCCCCTCAAGCTAGGGGCTGAATTGTACGGCGTTGCGAAGCCATCGATCACGAATTCGTTGTTTTCACGGCTCAATCCGACGAAAACGGCAGCAACTCGCATCTGCAACTTCGCACTGCAATAAACAGGCCTGAGAGGCTCAAACAAAAAGATTCCACTGGCGAACTTTTCGTAGCACGGTAGTTTATTGCTGAGGACGATAACCGTCCCGTCTTGAAGGAGAGGACAATGGCCTGGAAAGCACCGAAGATCGTTGAAGTGCCGGTCGGCATGGAAATCAACATGTACGCCTGCGCGGCCCGCAAATAATTCGCGGGTGTGACGTCCAGGTCTCGGCGATCAGGACGTCGACGCTTGAGGGTGGGGATCAGCGACCGCGTATGTGCCAGCCCGTGCGCTGGTCGGATGTCCCACCCTCGTCACCTTCCCTGCGGGCGATCCTGACCGTCGGTCAGCCTGTCCGTCGGTGATCCTGCCGCTGGTAATCGCGTGCGCCACCACAGCTGAATTCCAGGAGACGGCTCATGCTTCGCCTCGTCGTCCTGGGCGCCGCCGCGGGCGGTGGAGTGCCGCAGTGGAATTGCGGCTGCGCCGTGTGTCGTGCCGCGCGCACCTCACATCCCGAGATCAGCAACAGTCAGGCCTCGGTTGCGGTCAGCGCCGATGGCGCCAATTGGTTCCTGATCAACGCCTCGCCCGATCTGCGTCAGCAGGTCACCCGCACGCCGCAGCTGCATCCGAAGCCAGGCGCCCTGCGCCACAGTCCGATCGCCGGCGTGATCCTGACCAATGGCGAGATCGATGCGGTGACCGGCCTGCTGTCGATGCGCGAGAGCTCGCCATTTTCGATCCATGCGCACCCCAAGGTGCTTGCGATCCTCCGCTCGAACAACATCTTCGATGTGCTGAAGGACGAGACCGTCAAGCGCGTGCCGATCGTGATCGACGTGCCGTTCCGGCCGCTGCTGCAGGACGGCAGGCCCTCGGGCCTGGAGATCACGGCCTTCGCCGTCTCGGGAACGAGCGCGTGGTATCTGCGCGACAAGCAGCATCCCGGCGGCAGCTCCTCGACCGGCGACACGCTGGGCCTGAAGATCGCCGATCTCGAAGGCGGGCAATATTGCTACGTCATCGCCGCCTGTGCCGGCGTGGACGATGATCTGAGAACGAGATTGAGGGGCGCGCCCTTGGTGCTGTTCGACGGCACGGTGTGGCGCGACGACGAGATGATCCAGGCCGGACTCGGCAACAAGACCGGGCAGAGCATGGGGCATATCGCGATGTCCGGAGAAAGCGGTGCGATCAAGCAGCTGGCGGACCTCGCGATCGGCAGGAAGGTCTTCCTGCACATCAACAACTCCAATCCGGCGTGGCTGCACGCCTCACCCGAGCGGCAAACGTTGGAGCGCGAGGGATGGGAAATCCCCGCTGAAGGGATGGAGATCGTACTGTGAGTGAGGTCAATCTGAGCGGAATGACGGCGCTGTCGATCGGCAGCGGCGTAACGCTGAACAGTGCAGGCGAATTGGAAGCGGCGCTGCGCCATATCGGCGCGACGCGCTATCACAACCACCACCCGTTTCATAAGCTGCTGCACGGCGGCAAGCTCAACAAGGGCCAGGTGCAGGCCTGGGCGCTGAACCGCTACTACTACCAGTCGACGATCCCGCTGAAGGATGCGATGGTGATGACGCGCTTCCGCGACCGCGCCACGCGGCTGGAATGGCGCCACCGCATCGAGGATCATGATGGCGATGTCGGCAGCGAGGGCGGCATCGAGCGCTGGATCAAGCTGACCGAAGGCCTCGGCCTCGACACCGCCTACGTGGAATCCACCGAAGGCATCCTGCCGGCCACGCGCTTTGCGGTCGAAGCCTATGTGCATTTCTGCCGCGATCGCTCGCCGCTGGAGGCGATCGCCTCGTCGCTGACCGAATTGTTCGCGCCGAGCATCCATGAAGAGCGCATCTCGGGCATGCTCGAGCACTACGATTTCGTCAACAACGACACCATGAGCTACTTCAAGCGGCGTCTCACCCAGGCGCCGCGCGATGCCAATTTCGCGCTGCATTACGTCAAGGAGCACGCCACCACGCCGGAGCAGCGCGCCGCGGTCTGCAACGCGCTGATCTTCAAGACCAACGTGCTGTGGGTGCAGCTCGACGCGCTGTATCACGCGTATGTCGAGGGGCACATTCCGCCGGGTGCGTTTGTGCCGAAGGAGGGATAGTGGTGCCTGCTACGAGGCAAAGCTCTCGCCCTGCGACAGGTGCGCCCCCTCCCCCCTTGCGGGGGAGGGTTGGGGTGGGGGGTCCACACGGGCAATCTTTCCGGAGACCCCCACCCCCCACCCCTCCCCGCAAGGGGGAGGGGAGTCGCACCGTGCGCTGCGCAGCCGCTGCGCCACTTAACGACTTCACGCGTTAGAGAACCCCACCATGGCCCCGCGTCACATCCAAGTCACCGAGACCAGCCGCGTGGTGCTGCCGCGGCATACGAAGTTGAAGTTCGACGAGACGCGCCAGGTCTGGGTGATCCTCGCCCCCGAACGGGTGCTGGCGCCGGACGAGATCGCGGTCGAGGTGCTCAAGCTATGCGACGGTACGCGCAGCGTCGCCGGGATCATCGACGAGATGGCGGCGAAATACGCCGCGCCGCGTGACGTGATCGCGATCGACGTCGTCGCCATGCTGCAGGATCTCGCCGACAAGGGATTCCTGACCGAGGTTCGGGAGACGACATCATGACCGAGCTGACCGACACCTCACCGCCCAGCGACAGCAATGACGGCCTCGCCGTGCTGGAGCGGCGCGGCTCCGTGGCCGAAACCTTCGGCATTCCGCTCGCCGTGCTGGCCGAGCTCACGCATCGCTGTCCGCTGCAATGCCCCTATTGCTCCAACCCGCTGGAGCTCGACCGCGCCGGCCAGGAATTGACCACGGCAGAGTGGAAGAAGGTGCTGTCCGAGCTCGCCGAGATCGGCGTGCTGCAGATCCACTTCTCCGGCGGCGAGCCGACGGCGCGCAAGGACCTAGTCGAACTGGTGCAGCATGCCAACGACGTCGGACTCTACACCAACCTGATCACCTCGGCCGTGCTGCTGACGCGCGAGCGGCTGAAGGAGCTGGCCGATGCCGGGCTGTCCCATGTCCAGATCAGCTTCCAGGGCAATGAGCCTGATGTCGCCGACCGCGTCGGCGGCTACAAGGGCGGCCACGCCAAGAAGCTCGAGGTGGCGCGCTGGACCCGCGAGCTCGACCTGCCGCTGACGGTGAACGCCGTGATGCACCGGCAGAACCTGCATCAGCTGCCCGACATCATCCAGATGGCGGTCGATCTCGATGCCGATCGGCTCGAGGTCGCCAACGTGCAATATTACGGCTGGGCGCTGAAGAACCGCGCCAGCCTGATGCCGACCTATCAGCAGCTCGAAGAGACCGACCGCCTGGTCGAAGAGGCGCGCGAGCGGCTGAAGGGCACGCTGACCATCGACTACGTCGTCCCGGACTACTACGCGCTGCGGCCGAAGAAGTGCATGGGCGGCTGGGGCCGGCAGTTCTTCAACATCTCGCCGTCGGGCAAGATCCTGCCGTGCCACGCCGCCGAGAGCATCACCGGGCTCGACTTCATGTCGGTGCGCTCGAACCATTCGATCGCCTGGATCTGGCAGAACTCGGAGGCCTTCAACCGCTATCGCGGCACCGGCTGGATGAAGGAGCCGTGCAAATCCTGCGAGTTCCGCGAGATCGATTTCGGCGGCTGCCGCTGCCAGGCCTTTGCGCTGACCGGCGACGCCGCCAACACCGATCCGGCCTGCACGCTGTCGCCGCTGCACGAGAGCATCTTCAAGCAGGCCGAGCGCGATGCCGCCTCCGGCCAGGACCGCTTCCTGTATCGCAACTTCGCCGGCGGCACGCCTGAGAGCAATGATGCCTGACGCCGAAGCCGGCCGCGCCTCCGCGCGCCGCAGCGATCCGTTCGCGCCGCTGACGTCGGAATGGCTCGACGTCTCTGGCGGCCATCAGATCTATGTCGAGAGCGCCGGGCGAGTCGGCGGCCTACCCGCCGTCTACCTGCACGGTGGACCCGGCTCCGGCTGCCAGCCGGATCACCGCCGGCTGTTCGATCCCGAGCGCTTCCACGCCGTGCTGTTCGACCAGCGCGGCGCCGGCCGCTCGCGTCCCGCGCGCAGCCGCGATAACAACACTCTGCACGATTTGATCGCCGACATGGAGGCGATCCGCACGAAATTCGGCTTTGAGAAATGGATCGTCGCCGGCGGCTCCTGGGGCGCGACCTTGGCGCTGGCCTACGCCCAGGCGCATCCCGCGCGCGTGAGCGGCCTGGTGCTGCGCGCGACCTTTCTCGGCACGCGCGCGGAGGTGGAGACGGCGTTCGGCGAGACGCTGGCGCGCTTTCACCCTGCCCTGCATCGCGACTTCCTGGAGATGCTGCCGGAGAACGAGCGCGCCAACCCCTGCGAGGCCTATTTCCGCCGCATCCTCGATCCCGATCCGGCGATCCACGGTCCGGCCGCGCGCGCCTGGCACGACACCGAGCGGGCGCTGTCCGAGATCAAACCGGCGCGCGCCCATCTGGATCGGCTCGCCATCCGCTCCGGCAGCGCGCTGCCGGCGACGCCGTTCATGGAGGCGCATTACTTCTCTCAGGACAGCTTCATGGCGAAAGACCAGTTGCTGCGTGATGCGAGCAGGCTCAGCGGAATTCCCGGAATCATCGTGCAGGGCCGCTACGACCTGCTCTGTCCGCCCTCCACCTCGGCAAGGCTCGCGGACATCTGGCGCGACGCCGAAATCCGTGTCGTCGAAGCCGCAGGTCACAATCTTTATGACCCCGGCATCCGCGATGCGGTCATGAAAGCCATCTGCGATCTGGCGACGCGCACGACAGCGCCTTAAACACATCACTCATTCCCCTCATGCTGAGGAGGCGCGCCAGCGCCGTGTCGAAGCATGAGGCCCGCGACGCTTCGGGCCTCATGCTTCGACACGGCCGCCTTTGGCGGCCTCCTCAGCATGAGGATCAGCCACACGCACCAGGAGGCTCGAGATGCCCATCGCCGGGAAAGGCATGCTGTTGACGTCGATGAACATCGATGCCGAGCATGAAGCGGATTTCAACCATTGGTACGACAGCGAGCATCTCGAAGAGCGCGTCGCCATTCCCGGCTTCATCGAGGCGCGACGCTATGTCGCCGAGCAGGGCAGCCCGAAATATCTGTGCCTGTACTCCGCCGAGACGATCGGCGTGCTCGACAGTCCGGCCTATCGCGCCCGGCTGGAGTCGCCGACAGAATGGTCGAAGGCGGTGATGGCGCGGTTCAAGAATATGATCCGCAGCGTCGCACGCATCACGATCTCGAAAGGGGCCGGCCGCGGCGCCGTGCTCGGCATCATCCGGCTGCGCCCGAAGCCGGAGCAGGACAAGGCGTTGCGCGAGGCATTGCAGATCGAGCTTGACCCGTACGACCTCAAGGGCGTGATCTCGATGCACCTGCTCGAAGGCGATGCCGATCTGTCCGGCCCTGCCGCTGGCGTTCCAGCGAGCTCGCGCGACGCCGACTGGTTCATCCTGATCGACGGCACCGACAGCCACGCCATCGCGACCTTGATGACGACGCGTTTCGCGGCTGTCGACGGCCCGCTGGCGACGCAGATTTCCGCCGGGATCTATCGCCTGATGTGGGACCTCAGCCGCGCTGATATTGCGCCGCGTTAGTTGGCCAGTCTGATTCCTCGCCGTCATGGCCGGGGCTTGACCCGGCCATCCATCCTCTTCGGAAATCTTGGAAAGGTGGATGCCCGGGTCAAGCCCACGGCTGTCCGGTTCAGCTTCCGCATATTGCGAGGCTCAACTGTTGTGGGTTTTTGG
>NZ_JBNPUE010000012.1:0-247317 GCF_051168015.1 Bradyrhizobium sp. HKCCYLRH3061 | reverse complement strand
GGCCACCCCAACTTGCCAAAAACCCACAACAGTTGAGCCTCGCAATATGCGGAAGCTGAACCGGACAGCCGTGGGACGAGCCCGGCCATGACGACGATCGAAGCTCGCGGTTCGTCACCGCCCCTTGAAGTTCGCGAAGCGCCGCTCCTCGGTGGCCTTGACGCCTTCCTTGAAATCCTCGGTCGCGCGCAGCCGGGTCTGTTCGGCGAGCTCGTGCTCGGTTGCCGCCATCACACGGTCGGCGAGATTGGCGCGCATCGTCGCGCGGGTCGACAGCAGGCCGAGCGGCGAGCATTCGGCGATCTCGGCGGCGAGCTTCATCGCGGCCGTTCGCACCTGGTCCTGCGGCACGCATTCATTGGCGAGGCCGATTCTGAGCGCCTCCTCGCCGGTGACACGGCGGCTGGTGTAGAACATCAGCTCGGCGTTGTTCTTGCCGACCAGCTCCGGCAGCGTCACCGTCAGCCCGAAGCCGGGATGGAAGCCGAGCTTGGTGAAATTGGCCGAGAACCGCGCCTCCGGACAGGTGACGCGGAAGTCGGCCGAGACGGCGAGGCCGAGCCCGCCGCCGATGGCGGCGCCGTGCACCGCGGCGACCACCGGCTTCTTGCAGCGGAAGATCCGCACCGCCTGCATGTAGAGATGGTTGATCGCCCCGAGGCTGTCGGCCGGATCGCCTTTGGCGCCGGCCGCTTCCTGCGCCTGGCGCGCCGGATCGGTGAAGTTGGCGCCGGCGCAGAACGCCTTGCCTTGCGCCGCCAGCACCGAGGCGCGGATCTCGATGTCGCGGTCGAAGCCTTCCAGCGCATCGGCGATCTGGTTGATCAGTGAAATGTCGAAGAAGTTGAGCGGCGGCCGGCGAATCTCGATCAGGCCGACATGGCCGTGGATCTCGACGCCGATGTCAGGGAAGTGGGTCATGGTGGGGTCTCCTGATTAGTTACCTAATGCAGCGGTACGGCCGGTGCACCCTCTCCCCTTGTGGGAGAGGGTGGATCGCCGACGCGAAAGCGACGGCGAGGCGGGTGAGGGGTTCTCTCGGCAGTTGGCCGTGCGGATGGAGACCCCTCACCCGCTTCCGATGCTTCGCATCTCCGGCACCCTCTCCCACAAGGGGAGAGGGTGCACCGAGCAAGCCGAATTGGCTCCTACAATCACCGCAGCCCCAGCCCGCGCGCGATGATGCCGCGCAGCACCTCGGTGGTGCCGCCCTGGATGGTCAGCTTCGGCGCGGTCTGCATCGCGAAGGTCAGCTGGCTCTCCAAGGTCTCGCGATTTCCTGCGTTGTCCTCGACGAACGCGGCGAGGTCGCGGACGCGGTGCGGCAGCTGCTGCTCCCAGACCGTGCCGACGTCCTTGACGATCGAGGCCTCGACCACCGGCTCCTTGCCGGCCTGCAGCATGCCGGCGACCGACACCGACATCCGCCGCATCGTGTGTAGCTGCGCCACCAGGCGACCGATGCCCTCCGCGCTGCGCGTGTCGGGGTTGGGACCGACCGCGCGCACCAGCTCGGTCAGCACATAGTAGGTTTCGAGGAAACGCTCGGGCCCCGAGCGCTCATAGGCGAGCTCGGAGGTGGCCTGCTTCCAGGCGCCGTCGATCTCGCCGAGCTGATGATCGTCCGGCACGAAGGCGTCGGTGAAGACGACCTCGTTGAACTCCTTCTGCCCGGTGATCTGCCCAATCGGGTTCACCTTGATTCCCGGTGATTTCATGTTCACCAGGAACTGCGTCAGGCCATGACGACGGTTCTCCTTGGTGGCCGGCGACGTGCGGAAGATCGCGATCATGTAGTCGGCCATGTGCGCCGACGTGGTCCAGATCTTCGAGCCGTTGATCAGCCAGCCGCCGTCCGTCCTGGTCGCGCGCGTCTTGGCGGCGAACAGGTCGGAGCCCGAGTTCGGCTCGCTCATGCCGATCGCGAAGCACAGCTCGCCGCGGCAGATGCGCGGCAGGATGTCCATCTTGATATGCTCGGGCGCGTAGCGCAGCAGGATCGGCCCGCTCTGCCGGTCGGCGACGAAGAAGCGCCTGACAGGCGCATTGGCGACCCGCATCTCCTCGGTCACGACGTAGCGTTCCAGGAACGAGCGCTCGTGGCCGCCATATTGCTTCGGCCAGGTCATGCCGATCCAGCCGCGCGCGCCGACGCGGGCCGCAAACTCACGTGCGTCGGCATCCTCGCGCTTGGGCTGGTACGGGTTGAAGGTGCCGGCCGCGATCTCATCAGCGAGGAAGGCGCGCACCTCCTTGCGCAGCTCCTCGCATTCTCTCGGCAGGCGGATCGGATCGAAACGAAGTGCGGTCATGCGGCAATCCTCTTCGTCGTCAGCGCGAGGCGACCAGCGGCCACAGCTCATCGGCGCCGTGTGCGGCGACGCGCCTGCCGAGTTCGACGGCCCAATGGCTCTCGGAGCCGAAATCGTCGCGCCAGCCCAGCGCGCGCAAGGAGAAGCGATGCAGGATGTGCTCGGTGGTGAAGCCGATGGCGCCGTGCACCTGATGCGCGATCGCCGCGCCCTTCTCGGCGGCCTCGGCGCAGCGGATCTTGGCCGCTGCGGCTTCGAGAAACACCGCGTCGTCGAATGCGGCGGCCCGCGCGATCGCATCGGCGGCCGATGTCGCGGCCGCGCTCGCAGCGGCGCTCTCACCGGCCAGCCGTGCGAGATTGTGCTGCACCGCCTGGAATTTGCCGATCGGCTTCTCGAAGGCGACGCGCTCACACGCATAGTTGACGCTGATCGCGAGCAGCCGATCCAGCGCGCCGGCGATCTGCAGTCCGCGGGCAACGCCGCCCATCAGCATCAATGTCGTGGCGTCGAAGCCGGCCGGCGCCGGCCGGCATGCCAGCGGCGTGATCTTGTCGAACGTCACCGTGTCGCTGGGATCGTTGGCGAGGTTGAGGCCCGCGTCGATGCGCAGCCGCGCGGTCTCGACCAGCGCGATCGACACGCCGTCGCCGCCTTGCGCGAGCACGGCAACATGCTGCGCGGCTCTGGCGAACGGCACGCCGCGGGCATGGCCGGACAAGGTGCCGTCAGCGTCGAGCGTGATCCGGTCTCTCGGATGAGCCGGCGCGATCGTCATGGCGCCGTCGGGCGAGGCAATGCCGCCTTGTTGCAGCAGCCAGCCGGCGAGCAGCGTCTCGGCCAGCGGCACCGCAATCGCAAAACGGCCCGCGGCATTGATGATCTCGAAGCCGTCGGCGAGGTCAGTGCCGGCGCCGCCGAACTCCTCGCCCACCCAGGCGAGCGTCAGGCCGGCCTCGCTCAGCGCCTGCCACAGCGGCGCCGTCCAGCGGCCGTCCTTGTCGTGGTTGATCGTCTGCGGGTCGGCGAGATCGGCGAAGATCTTCTCCGCGGTCGCAACGACGATGTTCTCAGCTTCCGCCACAGCGCTCCTCGCCCTCGTTGTCGTCGGTCTCGGCGCGCCATGTCCTGCGCGCGCCGGCGATGTCTTGCCGGCATGATGGGCGCAAGCGATGGCCCTGACAAGCGTAGCGCGCTGCAGGGCCCCGTCCGCTCGCCGCATGGAGGCGAGCGATTTCCGCGCTGCGGAGATTTTGCCGATTTTGCAGATGCAGCGATGTTGGCTAAGAAGAAGCAAGGTAACAGGCAAAGGCAAACAGGGAGTGCGGAATGGCTGAAGGTCTGTGCGCGGTCGTGACGGGGTCGGCGTCCGGCCTCGGAGCCGCGACCGCGTTGCTGCTGGCGAAGGCCGGCATGCGCATCGTCGTGAACTATTCGAACAGCAAGAGTGAAGCCGAGCAGACCGCTGATCTCTGCCGCAAGGAAGGAGTCGAGGTCGTCGTCATTCAAGGCGACGTGTCGCGCGACGAGGATTGCCGCAAGATCGTCGCCGCCGCCGCGGCCTGGGGCCGGCTGGATGCCCTCGTCAACAATGCCGGCACCACCAAGCACGTCCCGCACGATCAGCTCGACGGCCTTTCGGCGGAGGATTTCCAGCGCATCTTCGCGGTCAACACCATCGGCCCCTTCCAGATGGTGCGCGCCGCACGGCCGCTGCTGGAAGCAGCGGCCAAGGCGACGGCGCGTGCGTCCGCGGTCGTCAACGTCTCGTCGGTGGCCGGCATCAGCGGCGTCGGCTCGTCGGTTGCCTATGCCGCCAGCAAGGGCGCGCTGAACACGATGACGCTGTCGCTGGCGCGCGCCCTGGCGCCAGCGATCCGCATCAACACCGTCTGCCCCGGCTACATCGATACGCCGTGGTTCACCAAGGGCCGCGGCGAGGCCGGCGCCAAGCAGGTGCGCGATGCGGTGGTGGCGCGGGTGCCGCTGCGCGCGGCTTCGTCCGCCGAGGATATCGCGCAGCTCGTGGCGTTCCTGGCGAGCCCGGCGTCAGGCCACATGACCGGCGAGGTCGTGCGCATGGATGCGGGGATGCATCTGTTGGGGTGACGCCGTTTCTTGGGGCGACGCCGTCGTGGTGAACAGCCGACGCGACGGCGCAGTCCAGACCTTGTTGGTGCTGGATTGCGTCGCCGCCTGGCTGGCAATGACTTGGAGTGAGAGCGCTTGGAGCGAGCGCGCTAGCGATTGAAATCGCGGATCGTGCCGCTGGCGACCAGCCTGTTCCAGATGAACAGCACCACCACGGCGCCGATCGTCGCGGTGATGAAGCCGGCGCCCTGGTTCGGACCATAGTGCCCGATCGCCTGTCCCACCGCGGTGGCGAGGAATGCGCCGACGATGCCGAGCACGGCGGTCAGGATGAAGCCGGAGGGGTTGTTCGGTCCCGGCGACAGAAGCCGGGCGAGGAAGCCGGCGACCAGCCCGACGATCAAAATATAGAGCATGACATGATCCTTGCCTGAAGGTCGCGCTCAGATCCGGCTCGCCAACTCGTGCTCGGTCGGCAGCCGCCCGTCCGGCGTGAGCTGATCGACCACCTTCGGCAGGTACTGGCTCAGCCCGTTCAACAGCTCGTCGCGCGACAGCCCGCTCTGCGCGGTGAGCTGATCGATCTGCTCGGCGCCGAGCGCATTGGCGAGGTCGCCGGGCGAGATCGGCTTGTTCTCGCCGGGGGAGACCCAGGAGTTCGCGGTGTCGCCATGGCCCTTGTCCTGCAACTGGCGCAGCAGATCGCCGAGCCCGCCGGACAAGACGCTGCCGGCGGCGCCGCCGGCGAGCAGGCCGCCGAGTCCGCCAGCGATGATGTTGCCGAGGCCGCCGCTCAATCCGCCACCAAGCGCACCGCCGAGCGGTCCGCCTTGATTCCCGGTCGGCTGAGACGGCGGGACCGGCGCGGGCGCCGCATTCGGCTGCTGCCCATTCTGCGAGAAATGCTTCACCGCTTTCCACGCCAGCAAAGCGAGGATCGCCATCGTCATTGGCGACATGCCGCCGCTCTTCTGCGTGGCCGGATGACTTGGCCCATTCGGGCCGTTCTGCATGCCGTTGAGGATATCGAGTAGACCCATGACCTGCCTCCTGCGCCCCACGCCGACAAAGCTATTGGCTTGCACGGAGCGTTACAAGCCGCGGTCAGAAGGGTCGCACAGGGGAACGTGTCGCGCGCGGCTCAGTTCCGGGCTTCGGCCCGTTTCGGCGCCTTGGCTCCGGGCGGTGCGGCAGCGGTCTGGCTCGGGCCGGTGAACATCCGCTTCAGCTCGTCGAGCTTCTCCGACAGGACCGGAAAGTTGCACGAGAACGAATCGCGCCGCCAGCCATCCTTGGCGCATTGCGCTGCCTTGATGCGGGCGCGTGCCTCCACGTTCGACGCCGGCGGTGGCAAGCCGCCCTGCGCGGTCGCGGCCGGCGGCTTGCTCGGCCGTTGCGGCGGCGGCGCCGGCATGGCCGGCTTCGGCGGCTCGATCGCGGCCCGCGCCGTCATGTCCCGGAGCGAGGGCTGGAGGTCCTGCGTCTGCGGCCGCGACATCATTGCCGAGCTCATGTTGGCGTGGCGCTGGCGCTCGAGGTATTGCGTATACTGCTGGTCGATGAACTTCTGCTCTTCGGCCGTGGGATTGGGCCCGGCGATGTCGAAGCTGCGGTCCTGCATGAAGTCGTAGTAGACATAGCCGCCGCCCGGCTTCCGTCTCCCGGCAAATTTGGCGTTGCATTGCGCCAGCGCCGCGGTCTTCTCCTCCTTGGAGGCGGACTTCTCGGCGGCGTCGGCGCACTCCTCGAAATCCGTCGGGGAGCGGCTCCACCATTCCGCATGCGCGCGTTGAGGTTGCACCGCAGGCAGGCAGGTGATCGCTGCAAAGACCAGAATTGGCAAGTGGGGTCGGTACACGAACGGCAATCCTCAGCGGCTCCCCGCCTCAGATGACGGGAGATTGTCGCCAATTTGCGGCGATGTGTGACTCCAATGCTGCGTAATTTGCGACTTTCTTCTTTATCTGCCGTGGTTCCGTGATCTCATTGCCACAGTCGGGTCGGCAATCACGGCAGCGCCGTTCGTGAATCGCACCTTGCTGTGGCGCCGGAACGATACGCAGCATTTTTCCACCATTTTCATCCCGCCGTAGTTGACGAAACTAATCTTGACGATGGAAAGATTGGTGTTGACGGGGCCGGGCGAGCGCCTTTATGAATATCTTGACATTGGAAAGATGACTTGCGCCGCCCGGCGCGGAGGAGGCTGCGATGAAAGTGTTCCTCACGGTCAAGCTGGCGCTGCTGCCGTTCGTCGTGTTCTGGACCCTGCTGGCCTGGCATCAGCCGGCATGGGCGGTGTGGTCCGCGCTGGCCCTGGCGCTGGCCGCCAATGTCTGGCGCGCCTCCCGTAGCGAGCTCGCGCTGCTGGAACTCGGAAGCCTCGCCCTTTTCGTCGTGCTGGCGATCGCCAACGACGTCGCGCCGAATTGGACGGCCGGCAATGCCCTGTGGCTGTCCTTCGCTGGGCTCGGCCTCGTCAGCTTCGCTTCGCTCGCCGTCGGCCGTCCCTGGACCGCGGATTATTCCCGGTCGGCCTATGCCGACAGCGCCTCGACGCCCCAATTCCATTTGATCAACATGCTGATGACCGGGCTCTGGGGCGTGCTGTTCCTGGTGCTCGGCCTGTGCCGCTGGGCCAGCGTCGCCTCCTGGATCACGACGGCGATCGTCGTCGGCGGCGCGCTGATCTCGATCTTCGGCCCCCGCTTCGCAATTCGCCAGGCCTTGCTGCGCATGCGGGCCGCGCGCGAGGAGTGCCATTGGCCGGCGCCGGGCTTCGCCTCCGCGGCCGAGACCGATTGCGATGTCGCGGTGATCGGCGCTGGAATCGGCGGGTTGACGGCCGCGGCCCTGCTCGCGGAGTCCGGGTTGAAGGTGAAGGTGTTCGATCACCACGTCGTGCCCGGCGGCTTCTGCCACACTTATCTTCGCAAGGCCCACCACGACAACAAGCCGGTGCTGTATCGATTCGATGCCGGGCCGCACGATTTCTCCGGCGTCTGGCCTGGCGGGCCGGTCGACGGCGTGCTGCGCCGGCTCGGCGTCGCCGACCGCATCCAGTGGCGGCGGGTCACGCACTCCTATCGTCTCGCCGGCCGCCGCATCGACGTGCCCGAGGACTGGCGCGCCTATGTCCGGCAGCTCTGCGAAATGTTTCCAGCCAGCGCGGACGGACTGACCCGGCTGTTCGACACCATCCATGCCATCTTCGAGAGCATGTACGCGACGGGGCAGGGTCGCAGCGGCATTCCCGGCATGCCCGCCAATCTGGAGGAGATGCTGGCCTTCCCGCGCAAGCATCCGCAGGCATACAGGTGGATGAACCGCCCGTTCGACGAGCTCGTCGCCGCCCACGTCTCCGATCCCGAGCTGATCGCCTGTCTCAACGCGCTGTCAGGCTATCTCGGCGACGGCAGCGAGGCGCTGAGCTGCGCACAGATGGTTCCGATCTTCGGCTACTATTTCAAGGGCGGCTTCTATCCGGTCGGCGGCTCCGGCCGCCTCGCGGACGTGCTCGCCGAGGCGGTCACCGCCCGGGGAGGCGAGGTGCATCTGAAATCCAGGGTCACCCGCATCCTGGTCGAGCAGGGCCGCGCCGCCGGCGTCGTGCTCGGCAATGGCCGCACGGTCCGCGCGCAGGCGGTGGTCTCGAATGGCGATCTCGGCCGCACCTTCACCGAGCTTCTGAAGGCCGACGATCTGCCGGCCGGCTTTCGCGAGCGCGCCCGTGTCCTCGTACCGGCGACGTCGTGCTTCTCGGTGCATCTCGGCCTCGACATGGTGCCGGACGTCGCGCCCGCCGCGCATCTCGACTCCCCGATGGGGATCGGGCTCGCGGTAATGTCCAAGCTCGATCCGTCGGCGGCGCCGGAAGGCCATGCGACGATGACGATCATCACCCTCGTTCCTCACGAACAGGCCAAGAGCTGGTTTCCCGACGAGGGCGGCGACGACTGGAAGGCGTGGCGGCGCTCGCCGGACTACGAGGCGCGCAAGCAGCAGCTCGGCGATGCCATGGTCGCCGCCGCCGAGACCATCATTCCCGGCCTGTCGCAGCATATCGTCTACCGCACCGACGCCAGCCCCATGACCTATGCGCGCTACGACCTCGCCAGTGCCGGCGCGATCTATGGCGTGGCCCGGTCGAGACGGCTGAAGGGCGCCAAGGCGCCGGTGCGCAATCTCGTCATCGCCGGCGGCGGCAATGCCGGAGCCGGCGTCGAGGCCGTGGTGATCTCGGGCGCGGAGGCGGCCGAGGCGCTCGTGCCCGGCCTGCTGGCGCGCGTATCAGATGTCGCATCGGACGCAATGACAGCGCCGCCGAAGGCGGCATGAGCGCGGCGATCAGGGCGTGTAGAGGTAGCGCAGCAGGGTGCGGCCGACGGTCTCCAGGCTCTGCGCCGAGCACTGCTCGATCGTATCCTGCGTGGTGTTGAAATAGGGCTCGTAGTCGAAGTCGATGACCAGGAAGCTCGGAATTCCGGCCTGCTGCAGCGCCGTGTGGTCGTCGCTGATCGGGTACGTCGTGGGCTCCGGCGAGAACGCCTGCGGCGCGATCCGGCTGCCGATGCTCCAGAACTTCTTGACCTCCGGCAGCGCCGAGGCCAGCGACGACGGCTCCGGCTGCAGCTTGAGATCCTTGTCGCAGACCATGTCGAAATCGACCGCCTTCTCCGGCTTGTGCGTCGGATAATAGGTCTTCAGGTTGGCCGCGAAATGCGGCGAGCCGAGGGGACGCCAGGTCGGATCGCCGGCGCCGAGCGATTTCGGCCCTTCCTCGCCGTCGAAGAAGATCAGGTCGATGCCGACGTCGGGCCGCGGCGACAGCGACAGCACGCGTGCGGTCTCCAGCAGCAGCGCCACCGCCGAGGCGGAGTTGTTGGCGCCCGGCATCGGCGCATCCGGCGACTTCGGATCGCGATAGGCCTTGATGATGCTGTCGTAATGGGTCGCGACGATAACGCGCCGCGGGTTCTGCACCTGGAAGCGGGCGATGATGTTGGTGAGCGGGATCGCCTTGCCGTCGTCACCCTTGGCGGAGAAGCTCTGCGTGAGCACCGCATCCGCCGCGCTCTTGGCCATCGCGTCCTTGATGTAGTCGATCGTTTTCTGATGCCCCGGCTCACCCATCGAGCGCGGCGTGAAGCGCAAGAGATCGGCGATGACGGACATCGCGCGCTGGCCGTCCCACAATTCGATCTTTGCGTCCGCGGCGTGGGCGGCCGGCGACGTCAGCAGCAACGCGGCCGTTGTCGCGGTGGCGGCGAGGCGGGGCCAGAACTCGGTCATCCGAAAAGCTCTTCAACGATGTCAGGACGGCTTCTTGCCGAAGGGAATGAACAGGATGCCGGCGCAGCCAGCCAGCACCACGGCGAAATAATAGGTGATGGCGCGCGAGCCGATGGTCGGAATCAGTGCGAACGTCGTGACCAGCGTGCCGACGACGTTGCCGATGGTCGAGACGCCGTAGACCAGGCCGGCGACACGGCCGGCCTCGCCGGCCGAGCGCGTCAGCAGGCTGACGGCGATCGGCGAGAAGGTGCCGAGCAGGGTCAGCGGCACCAGCAGCAGCGCGGTCGAGGCCATCAGCGTCGCCATCGGCCCGTCGCCGATGCTGTCGAGGATGTCGGCCATCACGGTATCGGCGGTCGCCGGCACCAGCGCCATGTAGGCGGCGGCGATCAGGATCATGGTGCCGATGGTGCGCGTCGACGGTTGCCGGTCGACGATGGCGCTGCCGGCGAAATAGCCGATCGCGAGCGCGCACAGCACGGTCGAGATCAGGCTCGCCCAGGCGCCGATGCCGCTGCCGAAATACGGGTTGAGGTAGCGGCTGCCGAGCATCTCGAAGCCCATCAGCACGCAGCCGACCAGGAACGAGCAGACATAGATCGCCAGCATGCCGGCGCGGGACACGTGCTCGCTCATGGCAGCTTCTTGTTGTGGCGCTCGATGCTCTTCAGCGCCTCGACCGGCGCGAAGTCGTCGGTCAGCACCTTGGCCTTGGCGTCGATCACCTGGCCGTTGTCGATGTCGATGCGCTTGCGCTGCGCCAGCATGTCGGCGAGCTTGTAGCGGAAGCCGAATTCCTTGTCGCGCTCCTGCGCGATGCCGGCGAGATCTTCCGCCTTCCGCTCGTCGCCGGGATAGGCGACCATGACGATGTTGCCGCCGGCCTCGTAGAAGTCGACCTGCGGGAACACGCTGTGAATGGTCTTCACCGCGGCGTCGAACAGCATCGTCGACGGCTCGACGTTCTGCGCCACCACGCCGCCCTCGGCGAGATGGTCCTTGACGAGCTGGTAGAATTCCTTGGTCAGGAGATGAAACGGCACGAACGGCCCGCGATAGGCGTCGATCAGGATGATGTCGTAGCGGTCCTTGGATTCCTGCACGAACAGCCGGCCGTCGCGGTTGGCGACGTGGAAGTTCGGCTCCTCCTTGATGCCGAAATATTTCTTGGCGAGATCCAGCACGGTCGGATCGAGCTCGACCGAGGTCACCTGCACCTTGGGCAGGAAGCGGTGCAGGTACCACGCGGTGCGGCCGCCGCCGAAGCCGATCTCCAGGATCGAGTGGACGTCCTTGGCGTACATCACGCTCGCGGTCATGAAGCGGGTATAGTCGACCGGCAGGTCGAGCTCGTCGCGGGTGTTGTAGACGCTCTCGGTATAGATGCGGCGGTTGTGACCGAAGGTCATGCTGCGGTAAGGCGCCTGCTCATAGACATAGATGTTGTTGTAGAGCGACTCCTTGGACTCCAGCAGATTGCGGGTGTCCTGCGCGCCTGCGGCGGCGATGGAGAGGAAGCTTGCGAGCGCGCCTGAAATGACCGACCGGATGAGCATCGACTTGATCGTTTCCCTCGGCTGAAAAATGATGGGCAAGGTCTATGTGACCTGGCGGCTCCGGCTTCGCAGGACGGCTATCCTCCGGTCCGAGATGCGCTCAGGCACGACCAATACGGCGATCCCGAGGCCGGTTCCGCATCGGCGCCGTTCTCTTAGACCATTGGCTGCCTCCCGGATAGTCAAACCGGCCCCGGCCAACGGGGGTGTGATCGCGGCAGCCCCTTCGAGCGGTCCGGCGCGGCGACGTTCCCCCGCGCTGAACCGGACCCGCGAACCTGCCGCGCGGCGCTGTGCCACGGTGAGCCACGCCGTGCTGGCGGTCACCGGAGAGGCTTCCGGTCGGTGGCCGGGTCTGCTATGGAGACCAGCGAAGCAGGTGCACTTCGGTGCAGGCTCCGGTCCCGTAGCTCAGCTGGATAGAGCGGCGGTTTCCTAAACCGTAGGTCGCATGTTCGAGTCATGCCGGGATCGCCATCTGCCGCAGCCTTGCGCGCGCAGACCTCTCCAGATCAAACCCATTGCGTGCTTGATCAGGCCCGACCGGGAATCGGGTGGAGCGCGTCGCTGCCATCGAGGACCTTCTCCGGGTGAGACGGCGGCCTGAGCCCCGTCCACGCGGCGCGCAGTCGCCGCCGAGACGCATCACCCTGGAGAGTTTTCCATGCATACGACCATCGAGCCGGGCATTCTTTATTTCGGGACGCCGGTCGTCCTCATCAGCACGGTCAACGAGGACGGCGGCTTCAATCTCGCGCCGATGTCGTCGGCATTCTGGCTCGGCTGGCGCTGCATGCTGGGTCTCGCGGCGGGATCGAAGACGCCGCAGAACATGCGCCGCACCGGCGAGTGCGTGCTGAACCTGGCGTCGGTCGATCTCGTCGCCGCGGTCGATCGCCTGGCGCTGACCACGGGATCCGCCCCGGTGCCAGCAATGAAGCAGCGCAAGGGCTACCGCCATGAGCCGGACAAGTTCGCCGCGGCCGGCCTCACCGCGGTCAGGTCCGAAACGGTGGCCGCGCCGCGTGTCGCCGAATGTCCGGTTCAGCTCGAAGCCCGCGTCGAAGCGGTGCATGGCATCGCCGATGACGACGCGCTGCTGAAGGGGCACATCCTGTGCTTCGAGGTCCGCGTCCAGCGCGTTCATGTCGACGGGGCCCTCCTGATGGACGGCGCACGCGACCGCATCGATCCCGACAAATGGCGGCCGCTGATCATGAGCTTCCAGCAGTTCTACGGCCTCGGCCCGCGCCTTCACGATTCGCGGCTCGGGACCATTCCGGAGGCGGCCTATCGCACGCCCGATGTCGAGCGCGCGCGCAAGGTGCCGACGCGGATGGAGGCGGCGGCCGGCTGAGCCGGCTCGGCCTCGAGTCTCGCCTGGAATCACCCGGCCGCCCGTTCAAGCTTGCATCCGGGTGCAAGAGGTCAAGGACATCATGGGGGCTGTGGCTGTCGACCGGCTGCTGATCGAGGCGGCCGATCATTACAATGCGGGGCGCGCCGGACCGGCCAAGGCACTGTGCGGCGACATCCTCCAGGCGGTGCCGGATCATCTGCCGGCGCTGCATCTGTCCGCGATCCTCGCCTTTGCCGACGGCCGCATGGCCGAGGGCGCGGAGCTGCTCGAGTGCGTCTTCGCCCGCGATCCCCGCCATGCGCCGGCGTATGTCACGCTCGGCGATGCGCTGGCGGTGAAAGGCGAGCACAACGGCGCCGCCGATGCGTTCGCGCGCGCAGCGGCGTTGCGGCCGCTCGATGCGGCGATTCACAGCAGGCTCGGCAGCGCGCTGCTGGAGCTGTCGCGCTTCGCCGAGGCCGAAGCCGCCTATCGCCACGCGCTGACGCTCGACCCTGCGCTCGCGCATGCGCGCTGGAATCTCGCGCTGGCCCTGACGCGCCAGGGCCGCCTCGTGGAGGCCGAAGCCGTCTACCGTGCGCTGCTCGAACGCGACCCGGCCTACCCCGAGGCGTGGCGGGCGCTGGCGCACGTGCTCGCCGACCAGGCAAATCATGCGGCGGCGGTGCCGGCCTATCAGCATGCGCTCGCCGTCCATCCGGCCGATGCCGGCCTGCATCTCAGCCTTGGCGATGTGCTCTACAAGCAGCGCGCCTTTGCCGAGGCCGCGGTCCATTATCGTCGGGCCTGCGATCTCGCGCCGGGCGATGCCAATGCTGCGCGGCTGCTCGGGCACGCGCTGCATGAGGCCGACCGCCCGGCCGAGGCCGTCGAGGCCTATCGGCGCGCCGCCGTGCTCGATCCCACCGACGTGGTCGTGCTCAGCAATCTCGCGGCCTGCCTGTGCGGGACCGGCCAGCTCGATGCGGCGATGGCCGCCTGCGAGCACGCGCTGGCCTTGCTGCCCGATCACGCCCCGGCGCACACCAATCTGGGTATCATCCACGAGATGCGCGGCGAGACCATCGAGGCCGTCGCGGCGCATCGCCGTGCCGTGGCCGCCGATCCTGCTTACGCCAAGGGCCACGCCAACCTCGCGGTGGCGCTGCGCAACGCCGGCGACATCGACGCCGCGCTGGCGGCCTCCCACCGCGCGGTCGCGCTGGCGCCCGACAATGCGCTCGCCCGCTACAATCACGCGCATTTCCTGCTGATGTGCGGCGACCTCGTGAACGGTTTTGCCGAGCATCGCTGGGGCCGCGGCTGTCCGGACCTCTCCGCGGGCATGCCGCGCTTCGACGCGCCGGAATGGCAGGGCGCGCCGCTCGACGGACGCACCCTGCTGCTGTTCGCCGAATATGGCATCGGCGATGCGCTGCAGTTCGTGCGCTATGTCGATCGCGCCAAGGCGATGGGCGGCAACATCGTGCTGCAGGTGCAGCCGGCGATCGCGCCGTTGCTGCGCAGCCTCGACGGCGTCACGGTGGTCGGGCGCGGCGAGAAGCTGCCGCCGTTCGACCTGCAACTGCCGCTGATGGATCTGCCGCGGATCTTCGGCACGACCTTGGAGACGATCCCGGCCGAGGTGCCGTATCTCGCGGCCGATCCGATCAAGATGGCCGCGTGGCGCAACGTGCTCGGGCGCGCGCCGTCGTTGAAAGTCGGCGTCGTCTGGGCCGGCAATCCCAGGCACAAGGGCGACCGCCAGCGCTCGCTCACCGCGCAGGCGGTGCTGCCGCGGCTGGTGATGCCGGGCGTGCAGCTCTATTCCTTGCAGAAGGAGCCGCGGCCGGGCGATGCGCTAGGGCTCGCCGAGCTTGGCACCGACGTCATCGATCTCGGGCCGCTGCTCAGCGACTTCGCCGAGACCGCAGCTGCCGTCGCCGCGCTCGATCTCGTCATCTCCGTCGACACGTCGGTGGCGCATCTCGCCGGCGCGCTCGGCCGCCCGGTCTGGGTGCTGTTGCCTTACGCGCTCGACTGGCGCTGGCTGCGCGACCGCGCCGACAGCCCGTGGTATCCGACCATGCGGCTGTTCCGCCAGGACAAGCCGATGGCCTGGGATGGTGTGCTGGCGCGGACGGCCGGGGAGCTTGCGCGGCTGGTAGCAGGTGAGCGCGGGCTGCTGTCGCCCGGGCCGGGTATGAGGCCGAGAGCGGACGTCGAAGGCTTAGGAGGCCCGACGCCTATCGCGTGGCCATGCGTGCGAGACCGGTCTGATCCGAGCGCGTGGACGGAAACGACAATCGCCACAAGCTGAACAGCATCGGGAGTTGGAAAACGAAGCTGATCGCCGCAGCGCCTGCCAGCACCTCGAAACGTTGCGCCTCGATCAGAGCCTTGGCGCTCGGTACCACGTGGACCAGGCCGTCGGCGACGTAGACAAGCGCAACCACCCGCCAGATGTTGGCGGAGAGCAAGCCCATCCTGAAGGCATGATCGAACAGCGCGAGCAACCCGCCGAGCGCGAGCGTCGAGCTCACCATGTGAGCCGGCGTATCGTAGAAGCCGGAGTCCAGGGCGGCCTGGACGAACCAGAGTCCGTAAACCACCGCGATGATCTTCAGCAACATCAGTTCGTTCCCAGGCCCGCGAGATCGTCGTCTGCCTCCGGGCAGCCGATCGGATTGCGCCCCCTTGATCGGAGCAGGCGTGCGCGACGTCGAGCTTATGCTGCGTGTCACGAAGGCTCTCTTAATCGGCTCGCTTGGATTGTCCTGAACGAGCCGCCCGCCTTTGATCCAGGTCCCGTGATGCAGGAGCCAGGCGCGGTTGCGGACATGGTCAAGAACCGCGGAGGCGGCCTACTGCTCCGCCAGCAACTCCCGCACCCGCGGCACCACCACCCGGCCATACAGCTCGATGCTGCGCATCAGCTTCGCATGCGGCAGCGGGCCGGCCGAATACTTCAGTTGAAAGCGCGACAGGCCGAGGGCCTTGATCGTCGCGGCGATCTTCCGCGCCACGGTCTCCGGCGAGCCGACATAGAGCGAGCCGTGGTCGGCCTCCTGCACGAATTCGTCGCGGCCCATCGGCGGCCAGCCGCGCTCGCGGCCGATGCGGTCGCGCATGGTCTTGTAGTCCGGCCACAGCTCCTCGCGTGCCACTTCGTCGGTGTCGGCAACATAGCCGGGCGAATGCACGCCGATCGGCTTCGTCTCGCGGCCGAACTGTTTGATCGCGCGATGGTACAGCTCGACGTAGGCAGCGAAGCGTTTCGGATCGCCGCCGATGATCGCGAGCATCAGCGGCAGCTCGTAATGCGCCGCGCGCACCACGGACTCCGGGCTGCCGCCGACGCCGATCCAGGCCTTCAGCCGGCCGTGCTCGACCGGCGGGTAGACCAGCTGCTCGCGCAGCGGCGGGCGCAGATTGCCCTGCCAGGTCAGCGGCTGCTGCGGCAGCAGGCTGACGAACAGATCGAGCTTCTCCTCGAACAGCGCCTCGTAGTCCTTGAGATCGAAGCCGAACAGCGGGAAGGACTCGGTGAAGGAGCCGCGGCCGAGGATCACCTCGGCGCGGCCGTTCGAGACGGCGTCCAGCGTCGAAAATCGCTGGAACACGCGGATCGGATCGTCCGAGCTCAGCACCGTCACCGCCGAGCCGAGCTTGATGCGCGAGGTCCGCGCCGCGATCGCGGCCAGCGCCACTTCGGGCGCCGAGATCGCGAAATCGCCGCGATGGTGCTCGCCGAGCCCGATGAAATCGAGCCCGAGCTGGTCGGCCAGCACCGCTTCCTCGACCACGTCGCGGATCACCTGGGCATGCGAGGCCATGTCGCCATCAGCGCCGCGGGTGACGTCGCCGAACGTGTCCAGGCCGAATTCGATTGGTGTGGTCATGTCTCATTCCATTGCGTCGGGCCGTCATACGGCGTCCAGGCGTCAGCTGGAAGCGGGGGAACCGGATTGCAAGCGGCTGGAGCGAAACACAGGGTTTCGATGGTGCGGCAACGACAGAATCCCGCGTGAAGAGCTCGTCTGTTGGCTTCAGGCACGTCATGCCCGGCCATGACGGTGGAGAGAGGGGGGAGAAGGCGGCTCCGGCCGCCGTGCGCGTGAAGGTCAAGGCGGCAAAAATAATTCTTTCGTTTTTCCAGAAAGTGTGCTCTATTGCATCTATCCTGCCTCATCGATGAGGGGCGTACGCGCGGTCGTCACGAGACGCGAGGCGGGGATGCGGTGGCCGCAGCGGGTCGCAGCGTGACTTTGTCGCGCCGACGAACGATCCGATGCGGACAGTCAAGTCGCGTGGTCCTGGCCTCCCGATGCTGAGGTCAAGCCGGATGGCGGTGCGGCAGCGCATCGCGCCGACGATGGGGGCAACACAGCCGGTCCCCAGGGAGATCGCGAAGCAGCTGTTAAGACCATCGCGCAGGGAAGGCCGGGATGTCTCAGCCGAACCTGTGGTTCCTGCCGCCTGCATTTTTTTCGCAGGCGGGCCATGGGGGCGGCGAGCTCCCGGTCTTCCCTGCGCCCTCACGTTTCGGAGGGCGAACGATCCGGACAAGGCTCGGGCTTGCGCGGCCGCGAGAGCGCGACCGCATGACCCCAGCCGATGCGATGGCCGCCTGCGCCTCTTGCGCGGTCATGCCATGCCAAAAAATGGGCGTGTGGCCCGGCCGCGCATCACCTAGGCTCTGTTCATCGATCAAAACGGGATGACGTGCATGGCGGCGGGCAGCGACTATCAGATCTTCGAGGCGGGCGACGTCGTGCTGCAATCGGGCGTGACGTTCCCGTCGCTGCGGCTTGCCTACAAGACCTACGGCACGCTGAACGCGGCCAAGGACAACGTCATCCTCTATCCGACCTCGTTCGGCGCCCAGCATGTCGACACCGAGTGGCTGGTCGCGCCCGGCGGCGCGCTCGATCCGAGCAGCTACTTCATCATCATTCCCAACCTGTTCGGCAATGGGCTGTCGTCGTCGCCCTCGAATACGCGCGAGCTGTTCGGCGACGCGCCGTTCCCGGCCATCAGCTATCACGATGCGGTCGCGGTGCAGCGCCGGCTCGTGGAAGAACAGTTCGGGATCAGCCGGATCGCGCTGGTCTATGGCTGGTCGATGGGCGGCATGCAGGCCTATCACTGGGCCGCCTGTCATTCGGACATGGTGGAGCGTGCTGCGGTGGTGTGCGGCAGCGCGCGCTGCTCGCCCTACAATCATCTGTTCCTCGACGCGGTGAAGGCAGCGCTGATGGCCGATCCTGCGTTCCAGAATGGCCGATTCGTGGAGAAGCCGGTGGCCGGCCAGCGCGCGATGGGGCGGATCTACGCGGGCTGGGCGATGTCCTATGAGTTCTACCGCGACGAGGTCTGGCGCGAGCAGGGTTTTGCCTCGCAGGAGGACTATCTCGCCGCGACCTGGGACACCGCGTTCGCGCATCGCGATGCCGACAATCTGCTGGCGCAGATCGCGATCTGGCAGGGCGGCGATATCAGCCAGTGCGCCGCGTTCGGCGGCGATCTCGATCGCGCACTCGGCGCGATCACCGCGCGGATGCTGCTGATGCCGGGCCGGACCGACCGCTATTTCGATTGGCGCGACAACGAGCGCGAGCTGCCCAAGCTGGTCGGTGCCCGCTCGGCGGAGCTGCGGCCGATCCCATCGATCCATGGCCATCGTGCCGGCAACCCGATCCGCATTCCCGCGGATCGCGACTTCATCAACGCCCACGTCTCGACCCTTCTCCAGAGCTGATGGCTGAGTTCGACATGACCGATGTGCCCGCCGACGAATTCGCGCCCCGCCCGAAGCTGCTGACACCGCAGGTATTGCAGCAGCTCTGCACGCGCTCCAACGCGCAAGGCGCGCTGCGCACGCTCAGCCATTACGGCGCGATCATCGGAGTGGGTGCGCTGATCGGAGTGATCGCATCAACGCATGGTGTGCTCTGGGCGCTGCCCTTGCTGCCGGTGCAGGGCGTGCTGATCGCCTTCCTGTTCATGGCGGTGCACGAGACCGCGCACAAGACCGCGTTCGACAGCCGCAGGCTCAACCTCGCGATCGGCAATCTCTCCGGTTTCCTGATCGGACTGCCCTATGACTATTACTGCCTGTTCCACTGGGAGCATCACCGCCACACCCAGGATCCCCTCCGCGATCCGGAGCTGATCGTCGGCCCCAAGCCGCGCTCGGAGACCCAGCTCGCCATCGCCTATTCCGGGCTGCTCCAGGTCGCCGGCCGGCTTCGGCTGCTGCTGAAGCATGCGGTGACGGGCGAGGTGACGGTGCCGTGGGTGCCTGCCGGTCGCCGCGCCACCATCGTACGCGAGGCGCGCGCCTATGCCATTGGCTACGCGCTGCTCCTGCTCGGCTCGGTCGCGCTGCACAGCGCGCTGCTGCTGTGGATCTGGGTGCTGCCGCTGCTGCTGGGCCAACTGATCCTCCGGCCCTATCTCTACGCCGAGCACACCGGCTGTGATCACACCAGGAGCGCCTTCCACAACACCCGCACCACCTTCACCACGCGGGTCGTGCATTGGCTCGCCTGGAACATGCCCTATCACGTCGAGCACCACGCCTATCCGGCGGTGCCGTTCCACGCGCTGCCGAAGCTGCATGCGATCGTCGACGGCGAAATCAAGTACCGCGGGCAGGGCTACATCGAAGTGACGCGGCAGACCTGGGCCTGGTTTCGCGATCAGTTTGATGGAACGAAGTTCGGAAGCAAATGAGTTTGTGCCCGACCTATCGCCGCGCAGACGGTGCACCCTCTCCCCTTGTGGGAGAGGGTGGCATGATCGAGCAACGCTCGATCATGCCGGGTGAGGGGTCTCTCTCCGCAGAGACGGTCTTGCTATGGAGAGGGACCCCTCACCCGAGCGAGTATGATGCTGATAGTATCGATGCCCTCTCCCACAAGGGGAGAGGGCGCAGTCATGAGCACCGTGCGAGCGCTGCTGCCCCGTTAGCTCACCGCCACCGCTCGCGCATGCGAGCACCAAGATCGATCCGCGGGCCCTGGCTCGCCACCGCCGCGCCCCTCTGCATCCGCGGCCAGCTGGTGCGCTCGAACAGCGGCACCAGGGCCTCCGGAATGAACCGCGTGCGCGAGGCATAGACATGACGATCGCCGCGCACCGGCTGGCCGTGGACGAAGAAGCGCTGCGGCACCAGGAGATGCAGATCGTCCTTGGCGCGGGTCATCGCGACATAGAGCAGCCGGCGTTCCTCCTCCAATTCGGCGCTGGAGCCGGCGCCGAGATCGGATGGCATGCAGCCGTCGACGACGTTGAGGACGTGTACGGAATTCCACTCCATCCCCTTGGCGGAATGGATGGTGGAGAGGATCAGATAGTCCTCGTCGAGCAGGGGCACGCCGGCCTGATCGGAGGTGGCGTCGGGCGGGTCGAGCGTCAGCTCGGTGAGGAAGCGCTCGCGCGAGGGATAGCCGCTCGCGATCTGCTCGAGCTGCAGCAAATCGGCGGTGCGGACCTCGGCGTCGTCGTGGACGCGCTCGAGATGCGGCTGATACCAGTGCCTGACGCGCTCGATATCTCCAGGCCATTGCGAGACGCGCAACTGCTCCAGCGTGCGCACGAACGCGGTCCAGTCCTCGCCGGCGCGCGCCGGCGTTGGCTGCTCGCACAGCCGCGCGATCGGGTCGGCGCTTTCACTCACGGCATCAAGCAGGCGCTGCGCCGACGCCGGGCCGATGCCCGGGATCAGATGCAGCACGCGGAAGCCGGCGATGCGGTCGCGTGGGTTGGCAACGAAGCGCAGGCAGGCCAGCACGTCTTTCACGTGAGCGGCATCGAGGAACTTCAGCCCGCCGAACTTCACGAACGGGATGTTGCGGCGCGTGAGCTCGAACTCCAGGGGACCGCTGTGCGACGACGTGCGGAACAGCACGGCCTGCTGTTTCAGCACGATGCCTTCCTCGCGCTTCGCCAGCACCTGCTCGACGATGTAGCGCGCCTGGTCGGTCTCGTCGCCGACGGTCACGAGCTGCGGCTTGCGCGAGCTCGTGCGGTCGGTCCACAGATTCTTGGTGAAGCGCTCGCGCGCCAGCCCGATCACGCCATTGGCCGCCGTGAGGATCGGCTGGGTCGAGCGGTAGTTGCGGTCGAGCGTGACGATGTCGGCGCGCGGGCTGAACTGATCGGGAAAGTCCAGGATGTTGCGCACCGTGGCGGCGCGGAAGGCGTAGATCGACTGCGCATCGTCGCCGACCACGGTGAGGCCCGCCCCAGTCGGCTTCAAGCCGAGCAGGATCTGCGACTGCAGCCGGTTCGTGTCCTGATATTCGTCGACCAGCACGTGATCGAATCGATCGCCGATCTCCCGCGCGATCGTGTCGTCCGCCATCATCTGCGCCCAGTACAGCAGCAGATCGTCGTAGTCGAGCACGGCATTGGCCTGCTTGGCCTCGACGTAAGCGGCGAACAGGCCCTTCAGCTCGCCGGCCCATTCCGCGCACCACGGAAAATGCCGCACCAGCGCTTCCTCCAGCGGCATGTCGGCGTTGACGCAACGCGAGTAGATCGCAAGGCAAGTGCCTTTGGTCGGGAAGCGCCGCTGCGTGTTGGACAGGCCGCGCTCATGCCGCACCAAATTCATCAGGTCGGCGGAATCCTCGCGATCATGGATCGTGAACACAGGGTCGAGGCCGACGCGCTCGGCGTAGTCGCGCAGCATCCGCGCGCCGAGGCCATGAAACGTGCCGGCCCAGGTCAGGCCCGCGGTAACGGCCTCGGCCTGGCCGCCCAGCACCTTGCGGGCGATGCGCTCGACCCTGCGGGTCATTTCGCTCGCCGCGCGGCGCGAGAACGTCATCAGCAGGATGCGGCGCGGATCGGCGCCATTGACGAGCAGATGTGCGACGCGATGCGCGAGCGTGTTGGTCTTGCCCGAGCCCGCGCCGGCAATGATCAGCAGCGGCGGGCCCGGCGCGGCGCAGGCACCGCCATGCTCGACGGCGCGGCGCTGCTCCGGATTGAGATCGTCGAGATATGTCGCAGCCGTGGCCTGCACGAATCGTCCCTCAGCCTGCAAGAATCAGTGATTTGCGCCGCATGTGCAACGCGATGGCCCGGTCGCGACAGCGTTTTACATGATTCGCAACCGGTCTTTTTTGCCACGGTTGCCCACAGAGCGTCCGCCAGCCGCTTGCGCTGGCGCGCGTGCACTCCTATCCAATCAGCCCCGTCACGAATCTCGGAAGAACACCGTGTCGAATTTTGCCTCCATCATTGCCGCTGAGCTCTCAGTCAAGGATGCCCAGGTCCAGGCCGCGATCGACCTGCTCGACGGCGGCGCGACCGTGCCGTTCATCGCGCGCTACCGCAAGGAAGCGACGGGCATGCTGGACGACACGCAGCTGCGCACCCTGGAGGAGCGGCTGCGATATCTGCGCGAGATGGATGCACGGCGCACCGCGATCATCGAGAGCATCAAGTCGCAGGGCAAGATGACGCCGGAGATCGAGCTGGCGCTGGCGACCGCCGACACCAAGGCGCGTCTGGAGGACATCTATCTGCCGTTCAAGGAGAAGCGCCGCACCAAGGCGCAGATCGCGAAGGAAGCCGGGCTCGAGCCGCTCGCCGACATGCTGATCGGTGATCCGATGAAGGCGCCGGAGGTCGAAGCCAAGGCATTCATCAAGAAGGACGGCGACAATCCGGTCAAGGACGTCAAGGCCGCGCTCGACGGCGCCCGCGCGATCCTGGTCGAACGCTTCGCCGAGCACGCCGACCTCGTCGGCTCGCTGCGCGAGGAGATGTGGACTCGCGGCGCTGTGAAATCGTCCGTGCGGCACGGCAAGAAGACCGAGGGCGCCAAGTTCGCCGACTACTTCGATTTCGCCGAGCCCTTCACCAAGCTGCCGTCGCACCGCATCCTGGCGATGCTGCGCGGCGAGAAGGAAGAGGTGCTGCAGCTCGATTTCGGCGATGGGGAGCCGGAGGATTCGAAGGATCCGTCGCTGTACGAGAACCGCATCGCGGTGACGTTCGGCATCTCGCGCCAGGGCCGCCCCGCCGATCAGTTCCTGTCGGACTCCGTGCGCTGGGCCTGGCGCACCCGCATCAAGACCTCGCTGGCGCTCGATATCCGCATGCGTCTTTGGCAGGAGGCGGAGAAGGAGGCGGTGCGCGTGTTCGCGGCGAACCTGCGCGATCTGCTGCTCGCCGCCCCCGCCGGCGGCCGCGCCACGCTCGGGCTCGATCCCGGCTTCCGCACCGGCGTCAAGGTCGCGGTCATCGACCGCACCGGGAAGTTCGTCGATCATGCGACGATCTATCCGCACGAGCCGCAGCGGCAGTGGAACGAGAGCATGCTGACACTGGCGCAGCTCTGCATCAAGCATCGCATCGATCTCGTCGCCATCGGCAACGGCACCGCGTCGCGCGAGACCGAGAAGCTGGTCAACGATTTGATGAAGTTGAAGCCGGATCTCAAGCTGACCAAGGCGATCGTCTCGGAGGCCGGCGCGTCGGTCTATTCGGCCTCGGAGTTCGCCGCCAAGGAATTCCCCAATCTCGACGTCTCGATCCGCGGCGCGGTCTCGATCGCGCGCCGCCTGCAGGATCCGCTCGGCGAGCTCGTCAAGGTGCCGCCGGCCTCGATCGGCGTCGGTCAGTATCAGCACGACCTCAACCAGTATGAGCTGGCCCGCGCGCTCGATGCCACCGTCGAGGACTGCGTGAACGCCGTCGGCGTCGATCTCAACACCGCCTCGGCGCCGCTGCTGGCACGGGTGTCGGGCATCGGCGAGAGCCTGGCGCAGAATATCGTCGCGCACCGCGATGCCAACGGTCCGTTCCCGACCCGCGACAAGCTCAAGGACGTGCCGCGACTGGGCCCGAAGGCGTTCGAGCAGTGCGCCGGCTTTTTGCGCATCCGCGATGGCGACAACCCGCTCGATGCCTCCGGCGTCCATCCGGAATCCTATCCGGTCGTGAAGAAGATTCTCGAGACGACCAAGAGCGACATCAAGGTGCTGATCGGCGACACCAAGACCTTGAAGACGCTCAATCCGGCGAAATTCGCCGACGAGCGCTTCGGTGTGCCGACCGTCACCGACATCATCAAGGAGCTGGAGAAGCCGGGCCGCGATCCGCGTCCGGAGTTCAAGACCGCGACCTTCCAGGAGGGCGTCGAGAAGATCACCCATCTCAAGCCCGGCATGATCCTGGAGGCGACCATCACCAACGTCGCCGCGTTCGGCGCCTTTGCCGATATCGGCGTGCACCAGGACGGCCTGATCCACATCTCGGCGATGTCCGAAAAGCGCATCAACGATCCGCGCGAGGTGGTGAAGCCGGGGCAGGTCGTCAAGGTCAAGGTGCTCGACGTCGATGTGCCGCGCAACCGCATCTCGCTGACGCTTCGGCTGTCCGATCCGCTGCCGGCGAAAGGCGAGAAGCGGACCAGCGCACGGCCGCCCGCGGCGCGCATGACCACGCGTGAGGAGAAGCCGTCCGGCGGCGGCGCGTTCGCCGCGGCAATGGCCAAGGCCGCAGAGCGGCGCAAGGGCGCCTGAGGCGGATGGTGATGAGGCGCCGCGGAGGGCATGTCTCGTCTGCGGCGCCATCTCTGCGGCGCCATGGCATTCGGCGTCGTGGCATTCGGCGTCGTGTCGTTGCCGCCTTCCCTATCTCCGCGGCCACGCGTACATTGGTCGGCGGGTTGTGAGTGGGGACCGCGCATGACGAACCGGACCGTGATCATGGCCGGCGCAACCGGGCTGGTGGGACGGGAGCTGCTTCGCGGTCTGCTCGCCGATCCGACCGTGGATCATGTGCACGTCGTCGGCCGCCGTGCGCCCCCTGACGTTTCACCCAAGCTGACGGCCCATGTCGTGGATTTCACCGCGCTGCCGTCCCTGCCGCCGGCCGACGAGCTCTATCTGGCTCTGGGGACCACGATCAAGGTGGCCGGGAGCCAGGCTGCCTTCCGCGCCATCGATCACGACGCAAACCTCGCCGTCGCCAGGGCCGCGCTCGCGAGCGGCACCAGGCGCGTCGGTCTGGTCAGCGCGATGGGGGCAGATAGCACGTCGCGCGTCTTCTATAGCCGGGTGAAGGGTGAGCTCGAGGATGAGCTCACCGCGCTGCCCTTCGAGGGACTGGTGATCGCGCGGCCTTCGCTGCTGGTCGGCGCGCGGACGGAGCTGGGACAGCCGAGCCGGCCGGGCGAGGAATGGGGCAACAGGCTGAACAACATCATCGGCTTCCTGATCCCGGCGAACTACAAGCCCATCGCCGCGGCGGACGTCGCCAACGCGCTGCTCATGGCTGTTCCTACAGTTGCCGGCAAGCGAGTGATGCTGTCAGGGGCCATGCGCCGATGATCGAGCCTGCCGCTCTTGCGTAGCGGCCTGGTCTCGCCATTTATGAAAAATCGAATTCGATTGGTGGGTTCGGCGATCTCCGTAGTTATACGGCTCATCGCCTGCGACTGTCGGGGTCTTAACATCTTAACCATATCTGGCTGTTAGTTGTGCATCGAGGAAAAACGAGCCCGGTGTTTCATGCGCAGACAGCTGCTTGAATTTTGTTTCTTGGCATTGGTGGGAACCCTGCTCGGATCCCAAGCGGCGACGGCGTCTCCGCGAATGGTGTCGCTGGTCTTCAACTCGCAGGTTCAGAATCCGCAGCAGGTCGGGTCGGACGAATTTCGCGTGAAGCTGCAGGCGCTGGCCGGCAAGCGGCTCATCATCGATGAGCGTGCGGGCAACGCATTCGGCAGCGAGGCGGCGGTGCTGGCTGCAACCCGGAGCGGCGCGGTGGACGTGGCCGTGGTGTCCGGCGGCATCGCCAGCGCGGTGGTGCCCGAGCTCGGCGTCTTCGACATCCCGTTCCTGTTTCGTGACACCGCGCATGCCAAGGCGGTTGCGCAAGGGCCTGTCGCCGCCGCGATCGGCGCCAAGTTCGCCGACAAGGGACTGGTGCTGCTGGCGCTCGGCAAGCAGGGCTTTCGCAATCTCACCAACTCAAAGCGTCCGGTCCGTACCGTCGATGACGTCAAGGGCCTCAAGATCCGCGTCATCCCCAATCCGGTCTACCAGATGACCTTCAAGGCGCTGGGCGCCGACGTGATGCCGATGGATTTCCCACTGGTCTATGCCGCGCTCAAGGACGGCCGGCTCGACGGTCAGGAAAATCCGGTCGCCACCATCGCGGCCAATCGCTTCGACGAGGTGCAGAAATATCTGACGCTCACCGGGCATTTCTTCGCGCCGATCGCTTTCGTCGCCAACCGCGCGATGTTCGACCATCTCGATGCGGCGGACCGTGATGCGCTGGTTGCCGCCGCCAAGGCGGCTGCGGAGGTCACCTGGCAGGCCCAGCTCGATGCGCAGAAGCTCGATGAGTTGCGCAAGGCCGGCATGGAGGTGATCGAGACGTTCGACCGCAAGACTTTCGTCTATGCGGTCAGGCCGCTCGATGCCGACTTCGAGAAGCGCTTCGGCAAGGAGCTGCTCGCCACCATCAGGTCCACTCCGTGAAACAGCCGGGCAAATCGATGAAACTGTCTTCTCTGATGTCTTGGATCGGTGTCCGCCCGCGAATCTTCGGCGGCTTCGCCCTAATCCTGAGCTTCCTGGTGTTGCTCGGCGTTTTCGCCATGATCCAGGTCGGGCGCATCGGCGGCACCGTGGATGAGCTCGTCACCAGCGCGGCCGGGGACGCCGGCATGTCGCAGGTGCGCGCCGCGCTGCTCGGTGCCAACGGCGCGGTCGAGAGATTCATCCGCACCTGGAACGTCGGTGACAAGGATGCGGCCAGCAAGGCGATCGACGCCGTCGGCGGTCTCGCCGATCAGGTCGAGAAGCAGTCCGGCCGTCTGAAGGTGCTGGCTGACGGCGTGGGACCGGTGCGAAGCGCGCTGGCCGCCTATCGCGCATCGTTCGTTGCCGCGGCCGAGGCCGTGGACCGGCTGCGCGCGGCGACCACCAAGACCGACGCATTGGGCGCCGTTGCCGGCATCAACATCGGCGGCATCCAGGTGGCCCTCGCCAATCGCGCTGGCAGCGAGCCGCTGATGAATCCGTTGCGTCTGGCCAGCGTCGTCGACGCGGTTCGCATCGCGGTGATGCGCTATACCAACACGTTGTCGAATGGCGATGCCGACGATGCCAGGCTCACCTTCGTCTATGCGAAGCTCGCGATTGCCGATACGGAAGCCGAGATCGCGGGTGTCGATGATGCCAAGCTGAAGGCGCTGGTTGCTGCGCTGAAAGAGGCTCTGACGGCGGATGCCGCTGCGCTCGAGGAAGTGATCAAGGTGGCCGCGGACCTGCGCGCCAAGCAGGCGGAACTCGCCAAGGCGAGCGCCTCGATCGATACCCAGGTCAGCCAGATCAACCGGCAGCTTGGGACCGCGCGTGCAGAGCAGGCCGCGAGGACCGGCGTCGCGGTCGAAGATACCAAGCAGACCGTCGTCGTGACGGCAGCCGCAGCGGTGATATTCGGAGCGGTGCTGGCCTGGCTGATCGGCGCCAGCGTGTCGGCGCCGATCCGCGGCATGACCGACCGCATGCAGTCGCTGGCGGCCGGCGAATTGGATCAGCCGATTCCCGGTGGTGAACAGCGCGACGAGATCGGCCGGATGGCGCGCGCCGTGGAGATTTTCCGTGACAATGCGCTTGCTGTCCGCCGCATGGAGCAGGAGGCCGCGGCACAGCGTGAAGTTGCGGAGGCCGAGCGCGCCCGCATGATGTCCGATCTGGCTGGCCGGTTCGAGCAGGGCATGCAGGGTGTCATCACCGGCGTCGGCGGGCGTGCGACCGAGATGGGCGAGAGCGCCAGCGAGCTGGCACGCGTCGCCGAACGCGGCCGTGGCCTTGCGGAAGCGGTCGCCAGCCGGGCCGAGCAGGCGTCCGTCAACGTGCAGACCGTGGCCTCGGCGACCCAGGAGCTCGCGGCCTCGATCAGGGAGATCTCCTCCCAGGTGCAGCGCTCGGTCACGGTGTCGACCCGGGCGACGCACGAGACCCAGCGGACATCCGAGCTGATCGACGGGCTGTCCAGCGCAGCGGAGAGGATCGGCACCATCGTGCAACTGATTCAGGCGATCGCGAGCCAGACCAACCTGCTGGCGCTCAACGCCACCATCGAGGCGGCGCGTGCCGGCGAGGCCGGCCGCGGCTTTGCGATCGTCGCGAGCGAGGTGAAGAATCTGGCGTCGCAGACCGCGCAGGCGACGGAGCAGATCTCGAGCCAGATCGCGACCATCCAGAGCGCGACGCAGGAGACGGTCGGCGCGATCGCCCAGTTCGGAACCACGGTGCGGGAGATCGCCGAGATCTCCAATGCGATCGCCGCCGCGGTGGAGCAGCAGGGGGCCGCAACCAGCGAGATCGCCCGCAACGTCGAACAGGCGGCCAGCGGCACGGCGGCGGTGACGCAGGAGATCGGCGACGTGCGCAACGTGGCCGGGCAGACCGATGCCGGCGCTGAAGCTGCGCTGGCGGCGGCCGCCGCGCTGCAGCAGCAGGCCGCTTCGCTGAGGAGCAATGTCGCCGACTTCCTGCAGACGATCCGGACCGCGGCCTGAGCCGCAAAGCCGGTGGTCACTGGAGTTGACGCAGGGAACGCCGGCTCGCACTCTGGGGCATGACCGAGCACCAGCCGCGCTCCCTTGCGCTTCCCGTCGACGGCGCGGGCGTCGTGTCCGCGCTGTTCATGGCCCCGCCTCGGCCGCGCGCCTGTTTCGTGTTCGCCCACGGCGCGGGCGCCGGCATGAGCCACGTCTTCATGAGCCAGACCGCCGCAAGCCTTGCCGCACGCGGCATCGCGACGCTGCGCTTTCAGTTTCCCTACATGGAGAAGGGAAGCAAGCGCCCTGATCCGCCCGCGCTCGCCCACGCCGCGGTGCGGGCGGCCGTGGCGGAGGCCGCGCGGCTCTGTCCGGGGCTGCCGCTCGTCGCGGGCGGCAAGTCGTTCGGGGCGCGCATGACGTCGCAGGCGCAGAGTGCAGCGCCGCTGCCGGGCGTGGCCGGGCTCGCCTTTCTCGGCTTTCCACTTCACCCCGCCGGCAAGCCCTCCATCGCGCGCGCCGATCATCTCGACGCGATCGAGGTCCCGATGCTGTTCCTGCAGGGGACGCGCGACAAGCTTGCGGAGATGGAGCTGCTCGCGCCCGTCGTGAGGCGGCTGGGACCGCGCGCGACGTTGCATTGGCTCGATCAGGCCGACCACGCCTTCCACGTGCCTGCGCGCTCCGGCCGGAATGATCAGGCCGTCATGGACGAATTGACGGGGGCATTTGCGGTGTGGCTTCAGGCGCTCGAAGCCCGTGCCGGCTGACGCCCCGCAGCGGCCGTTTCTGAAAAAGTGATATGAGAACAAAAATAGAACTTCCATGTCGTCAGAGGTTGAGGCATAGTCGTACTCAAGGGCATGGGAGGGGAGTCCGATGAAGTCAGCGGTGTTGGCAGTGTCGGTGTGTGCGCTCGGCGTGCTGATGCAATCTGCAACTCCATCGTTCGCCGATGCCCGGTTGACCGCCATGGTGACCGTGAAGGGAACTTGCCAGAAGCTCATCGTCGCTGGAAAGGATCGCAGCTCGGAATGCAAGGGCGCGCTGCTCAATACCGACTATGACGATCAGCGCACCGGCTTCTACTTCACCTTGCTCGACGGCAGCATCGTCACGTTCTCGAATCGTGGCGATCTGCAGGAGCAACCTGGCCCCGACAAGTTCGTCACACCGGTCGACATGATGATCTTTGGCCAAAGTCGGACGGCGATCAACAGGGTGATGGCCAAGGGGCAGTGCCGCCACGGCAATCCATTCAAGGGACCCGACCTGATCGAATGCGCGGCCGACAGCGAGATCGGCCGCTTTGAAGGGCTGTTTCTGTCCAATGGCGAGAAGCCGGTGATGCAGACGTTCTGAGGCCGTCACCCTGTGCACAAGCAGGATGAACCAGCGGGAGGCTTCGTCGCGACGTCGCCCATCGTCATTCGGCCACCGTGTGGTACTCGCGGCAAAGGACCGGACCGCCGACTGCAAGGGTGCCTTGCTCAATACGCGCTAGAGTGATGGACGAGCCGGCTTCTATTTCGTGATGCTCGACGGAGGGATGATGACCGTCTCGAGCCCCGGCGATGTCGAACAACGGCAGCCCGCGAACGCGCGCGCCTATCCCGTCGATATGATCATCTTCAAGGTGGATGGTGACATCCGCAAGCTCACGGCCAAGGGGATGTGCCGCGCGAAAAATATGGCCGGCGCTCTGTCGGGCTTGACCTGTCGGGCGGGCAGTGAAGCTGGGCGGTTCGAAGATGGGTTTTCCGCTGAGACCAAGGCAGTCGAGACCACGCCAACCGAGTCCAAGGCAGCCGGCACCAAGGCGGCTGGGAGCAAGATGCCCGGCCTCTGAGGCTGCGATCCCCTGAAAATTTGGCGCGACATCAGGCTCGAAATATTGCAACAAGTCGGCGTCATCGTTGGGCCGGGTGTGCGGGTCGCCAGATCTTGGAGAGTGTGATGTTCCGATGCGTTGGCTTCGTCCTGGGGCTGCTCTGGAGCCTCGTAGCAATCGGCACTGCGCTGGCCGACGACGCCAAGCTCCGGATCGGCGTTCTCCGGCTATCCTCGTCCGCGCCGGTGTTCATCGCGCTGGACAAGGGCTACTTCCGCGACGCCGGCCTCGACGTCGAGCTGAAGTTTTTCGATGCAGCGCAACCGATCGCCGTGGCGACGGCCACGGGCGACGTCGATGTCGGGGTGACCGCCTTCACCGCGGGATTGTACAACCTTGCAGGCAAGGGCGCGTTGAAGATCATCGCCGGCATGAGCCGCGACCGCCCGGGCTTTCCGCTGATCGGCTACTTTGCCAGCAACAAGGCCTATGAGGCAGGTCTCAAGACGCCGAAGGACATTGCCGGCAAGCGCGTGGCGATGACCCAGGTCGGGTCGAGCTTTCACTACTCGGTGGGGCTGCTGGCCGACAAATACGGCTTCAAGCTCGGCGACGTGAAGATCGTGCCGCTTCAGTCGATGTCCAACATGTCGGCCGCGATCAAGGGCGAGACCGTTGACGCGGCGCTGATGCCGGTTTCCGTCGCGCGCAAGCTGATGGAGGAGGGCGCCGTCAAACATCTCGGCTGGGTCGGCGACGAGACGCCGTGGCAGGTCTCCGGCGTGTTCGCCGGGCCGAAGACGCTGGCCAACACGGCCCTGGTCGGCAAGTTGCTGGCATCGCTTCAGCGCGCCGAGCGCGAGTATCATGATGTCGTGCTCGCCTCGGTCAAGGACGGCACTGCCGCCATCGACGACAAAACCAGGCCATTGCTGGAGATCATCGGCAAGTACACCAACCTGCCGGTTGAGCAGGTCGTGGGCAATTGCGCCTATATCGATCCCGACGGCAAGCTCGACGTGAAGAACATCGACAGCCAGATCAAATGGCTTCAGGCGCAGGGTTTCGCGGACCAGGGCTATGATGCGGCTGCGATCATCGCCAAAGACCTCGTGAAGCCGGATTGATGAAGGCAGGCGCGGTGCGGACCTGCAGCGGGATCGTCTGACATGGACCTGATCGCCGAGGCCATCAGCCACAGTTTCGACGCGCTCGAAGTGCTCGATGGCGTGTCGTTCACGGTGGGAGCCGGCGAGGTGGTGGCCATCGTTGGACCGTCCGGCTGCGGCAAGAGCACGCTGCTGTCGATCCTCGGCGGGTTGTTGCAGCCGAGCAAGGGGCAGGCGCTGCTGCGCGGAGCCCCGCCGCCCGGCAGCCTCAATCCCTTGACGTTCGTGTTCCAGGACTTCGCGCTGCTGCCGTGGGCGAGCGTCGCCGATAACGTCGCGTTTCCGCTCCTCCATACATCGCTGTCGACGCAGCAGCGCGCCGCCGCCGTCGACGATGCGTTGCAGCGGACCGGGCTGGCCGACTTCCGGACCGTCTATCCCAAGCAGTTGTCGGGCGGCATGCGCCAGCGGGTCGGCATTGCTCGGGCGCTGGCGGTCCGCCCGGCGATCCTGCTGATGGATGAGCCGTTGTCGGCGCTGGACTCGCAGACCCGCGAACTCTTGATGGAGGATTTCGTCGATCTCCTCGCGGACGGCACCATGGGGGCGATCTATGTCACGCATAATCTCGAGGAGGCGGTGCGGCTCGCCGATCGCATCGTCGTGCTGTCGCGCCGTCCTGGCCGCATCCGGAGGGTCGTCAGCGTCCCGGCGACGCGGCGCAGCCGCGGTGACGCCGGAGTGCGCGCGCAACTGCTGGACCTGCAGAACGAGCTCTGGGGGCTGATCCGGAGCGAGGCGATCGATGCCGAGCGCGAGGTTCAGAATGCTTGAACGGTCCCCGGCCGAACCGCCCGAGGTCGCCGGCAAGCAGGGCAAGAAGGTGCCGTTCCGCGGCGGCGGCTTCACGCCGGCCGCAAGCCGCTGGGCCGGCTGGCTGGCGCTCGCGGCGGTTCTCGGCCTGTGGCAACTGGTCGGCAGCCTCGGGCTGGTCAATCCCCTGTTCCTGCCGGCGCCGCTGACGATCCTGGGCGCGCTGTATCGATTGGCCGAAAGCGGCGCGCTCTGGCAGCATGTCTCGGCGTCGTTCGTGCGCATCGTATCCGGCTGGGCGCTCGGCACCGCCACAGGCATCGTCGTCGGCTTCGCGATCGGCCTCTGGCGCATCGCGCGCAGCATCGGCATCACGTTCGTCTCTGCGCTGTTTCCGATTCCGAAGATTGCCGTGCTGCCGTTGCTGATTCTCTGGCTCGGCATCGGCGAGCAGCCGAAGATCGCGACGATCGCGCTCGGCGTGTTCTTCTCGACCACGATCTCGGTCTATAGCGGCGTCGATGCGGTGCCGCGCAATTTGATCCGCATGGCGCAGAGCTTCGACGTGCCGTTCCCGACCATCGTCCGCCGCGTGATCTGGCCCGGGGCGCTGCCATCGATCCTCGCCGGTTTCCGCATCACCGCGTCGGTGGCGCTGATGCTGGTGGTTTCGGCGGAGATGATCGGCGCCGAGACCGGCATCGGCACTTTCGTGCTGCAGGCCGGCAACCTGATGCAGACCGATCAGCTGATGGCGGGGATCCTGATCCTGTCGCTGTTCGGCCTCGTCGTCGGCCGGCTGATCAGCATGCTCGAGGCGCGGCTGCTGCGCTGGCGGTGACGGACCGGCGTCACGCGTTGCCGCGATCCTCGCGGAACAGGTCGAGCTTCTGCTGCACCGGGCGATCCGAGAACGAGAACAGCACCGCATCCTCGTCCGGCTCGTGGCTGACCCATTGCCAGCTCGGAACGACGAACAGATCGCGCGGGCCCCATTCGAAGGTCTGGTCGCCGATGCGGCTGCGGCCCTTGCCCTCGATCGCGGTGAACACGGTCGCGTCGGTCGAGCGATAGCGCGCGGTCTTGAAGCCCTTCGGCAGCAGCTGGATGAAGGTGCCGATCGTCGGCATCGCAAAATCGCCGGTCTCGGGATTTGAGAATTTCAGCTTCAGCCCGTGGCAGGCATCCCATTCCTCGCTCCGCTTCGCGTTCTCCAGCGCCTCGCGCGTATAGACGTAGGGATAGTTGAAGATCGGCGATGTCCTGGATCTGCGCTTGGCGTCGACAGGCAGGAGGTTATGTCCGTAGCGCGCGAAGCTGTCGCCCGCGGGGCGCACGACCTTCTGCTGGTCCTCCTGCGCGCCCTGCGCGAACGATGCGTCGAGAAACTGCACCAGCGGAATGTCGAGGCCGTCCAGCCAGAACATCGGCTCGGTGGTCTCATTGCCGTGATCGTGCCAGGTCATCGACGGGGTGATGATGAAGTCGCCCGGCTCCATCAGGGTGCGCTCGCCCTCGACGGTCGTGAAGGCGCCCTTGCCTTCCAGCACGAAGCGCAATGCGGACTGGCTGTGCCGATGGGCGGGGGCGACGTCGCCCGGGATCACCATCTGAACGCCGGCATAGAGCGAGGTGGTGATCTTGGATTGCCCGCGCAACCCGGGATTCTCCAGGATGAGCACGCGCCGCTCGGCCTCCTTCGCCGTGATCAGCCGCCCGGCCTCGATCATATAGTCGCGGATCGCCGCGAACTGCCACAGATGCGGGCGACAGGCGCTCTTCGGCTCGGGCGTGATGAGATCGCTCATCACCGTCCACAGCGCCGTCATGTTTTCGCCGTCGATCTTCTTGTAGAACGCCTCGCGCTCTGGTGTCGAAACCGCGGCCATGCGTCCCTCCCATGATCAGATGTCGTTCTTAATTGACAGTATACTGCCAATTTGATTACCGTCAAATACAACCAGAGCCATCGCATCGGGAGGACTGCCATGATGAAGCTGCACGGCTATTTCCGCAGCAGCGCATCCTATCGCGTCAGGATCGCGCTCAACCTCAAGGGTCTCACGGCCGAGCATCTGCCGCATCACCTCCGCAAGGGCGAGCAGCGCGCGCCCGCCTATCTCGCGCTCAACCCGCAGGGGTTGGTCCCCGCGCTCGAGGACGACAGCGGCGTCGCGTTGATCCAGTCGCTTGCGATCATCGAATGGCTCGACGAGACCCATCCTGAGCCACCGCTGCTGCCGAAGGATCCGTTGCGGCGCGCCCAGGTCCGCGCCTTCGCGCAGGTGCTCGCCTGCGACACCCATCCGGTGCAGAACCTGAAGGTGCTGGCGCGGCTCCGGGAGCTCGGCCTGCCCGAGGACAAGGTCACGGCCTGGGCCGGCTGGGCCAATCGCGAGGGGCTCGCTGCCTGCGAAGCGCTGATCAAGCATGAGCCCGGACCATTCTGCTTCGGTGCCGCGCCGACCCTGGCGGATCTGTGTCTCGTGCCGCAGCTCGGCAATGCACGCCGCTTCGGCGTCGATGTCGCAGCGTTCCCTCGCCTGCTGCAGGTCGAAGCCGCGGCGAAGGCGCTGCCGGCCTTTGCCGATGCTGCTCCGGAGCGTCAGCCCGATGCCGAGTAGGCCGCCCGACATCACGATGGATGCAGTCTACACCAAGCCGGGCTATCTGTTCCGGCGGATGCAGCAGATTGCGGTGTCGATCTTCGTCGAGGAGTGCCGGGAGTTCGACCTGACGCCGGTGCAATACGCGGCGCTGGTCGCGATCCAGACGCACCCGGGCATCGATGCCACGCGGTTGTCGGCGGTGATCGCCTTCGACCGTTCGACGCTGGGCAGCGTGATCGAGCGGCTGGAGAGCAAGGGCCATATCGAGCGCAAGCCGTCGGCCGAGGACAAGCGCGTCAAGCTGCTTTATCTGACCAAGGCGGGCGGAGCACTGCTCCGTGCGATCATGCCGGCGGTCGATCGCGCCCAGGCCCGCATGCTGGCGCCGCTGAAGGCCGCGGATCGCAAGATGCTGATGGCCCTGCTGGCGCAACTCGTCGATCTCAACAACGAGGTCTCGCGGGTGCCGCTGCGCGCCGAGGATGCGCTGGAGCATCTCGGCAAGGCCGGCTGATCGCGGAGCTCCGCGGCTCTCGGGCGGACGGCGTCGATTCACAGCCGCATCACCGCCTGACGGTCGATCTTGCCCGTGCCCGTCTTCGGCAACTCGTCGAGGAACACGATCTCGCGCGGATATTTGTAGGGCAGCAGCTTCGTTTTCACGTAATCCTGCAGCGCCTTGACGGTTGCGGGCTCGTCCCTGGATCTGCCGTTGGTGACCACCACGGCCTTCAGGCTCATGCGACGATCCGGCAACTCGTGCGCAAACACGGCGCACTCCCGGATATCGGGATGCTCGGCGAGGCAGAGCTCGACTTCGAGCGGATAGACCCATTGTCCGGAGATCTTGACCAGATCGTCGGCGCGGCCGCGGAAGAAATGGAAGCCGTCGGCATCACGCACGAAGCGGTCGCCGGTGTAGATCCAGCCGCCATCGCGGATCGTCTCCGCGGTCTTGTCCGGACGGTTCCAGTAGAGCGGCGTGTTCGAGTCGCCGCGTACCCAGAGAATGCCCTCTTCGCCGGTGGCGACCTCGCGTCCTTCGCCGTCGCGCAGCGCGATCTCGTAGCCGGGGACGCGCAGTCCGGCGGCGCCGAGCTTCTTGCGGTCCTCGCGGTTCGAGAGATAGACGTGCAGCACCTCGGTCGAGCCGAGGCCTTCGACGATCTCCAGGCCGGTCAGGCTCTTCCAGCCGTTGAAGACCTCGGCCGAGAGCACCTCGGCCGCGGAGACCGCGAGCCGCAGTGACGAGAAGTCCGCCTCCTTCGCACCCTCGGCCTTGGTGAGCGCGGTGTAGAGCGTCGGCAGGCCGAAGAACACGGTGGGACGGAAGCGGCTGATCGCATCGAAGATGGCGGCGGGTTTCGGCTGGCCGGGCAGCAGCAGCGTCGTCGCTCCGGCCGAGAATGGAAAGGTGATCGCGTTGCCGAAACCGTAGGCGAAAAAGATCTTGGGCACCGAGAAGCAGATGTCGTCCGGCGTCAGCCGCAGCACGTTGCGCGCGAACGCCTGCTCGCTATAGGCCATGTCGTGCTGCAGATGGACGATGCCCTTGGGGCGACCGGTGGAGCCGGAAGAGTACATCCAGAACGCCATCTCGTCGCGGTGGGTGTCGGCCTCCGCCAGCTCATCGGTGAAGTCGGGCAGCCAGGCATCGGCCGCGACCGTCGTCGCGACGGCGGTGGCCGGCGCCTCGCCATTGACGACGACCAGCGTGCGCAGCGCGGTCTCGGCGCAGGCCTGCGCGTCGAACCGTGCGGCAAACTCGGCGTCGGCGACCGCGACCTTGGCGCCGGAATCAGCCAGATAGAATTGCAGCAGATCCGGCGGCGTCAGCGTGTTGATCAGCAGCGGCACGAAGCCGGCGCGGACTGCGCCGAAGAACGCGGCCGGATAGGCTGGTGTATCGTCGAGGAACAGCAGGACACGGTCACCGCGGCTGAGTCCGAGCGCGGTGAAGCCGTTGCCCCAACGGCAGGCGTCGGCACACAGCTCGGCATAGCTGCGCTGGCCGGCGGGACCGATCAGCGCAGCCTTGTCGGCGTTGCCTCTGGCGAGATTGTCGAACAGCACACGGCTGGCATTGTAGCGGGCGGGAATCGCGAAGCCGATCTCGCGCGCGCCGGCGCTGTCGCGCGGAACCTTGTCGGCGATCTCGTTCGTCATCCGTGCGCTCCCGTGCGCCGAGCTGCCTCGTAGCGGGCCATGAATTGCGGGGCCATCGCCCGCAGCCTGGAATCATCGATGCGCCCGGACCGGGTGATATAGCTGTAGGCGAAATCCAACAGGCCGAGCGTCATGTGGGCCGGGAAGGATTCATACCAGTCGCTACTGGTCCGGGCCGCCGTCACCAGCTTCTTCACGATTGGCTGCCGCTCGGCCTGATAGCGGGCGAGGCCGTCGGAGAGACTCCTCTCGGCATCGAGCGCCTTGGCGAGCGCGATCGCGTCCTCGATCGCCAGCCGCGTCCCGGAGCCGATCGAGAAGTGCGCGGTATGCAGCGCGTCGCCGATCAGCACCATGTTCCGGTGCCACCAGTGCTCGTTCCAGACCCAGGGGAAATTGCGCCATACCGATCGGTTGGAGACCAGCGCGTGACCATCGAGCGTGGCGGCGAACACCTGCTCGCAGACGCGCCGGGATTCATCGACCGACATCTCGGCGAAGCCATAGGCGTGCCAGGTGGCGCGATCGCATTCCACCAGGAACGTGCTCATGTCCGGCGCATAGCGATAATGGTGCGCGTTGAAGCTGCCGTGGTCGGTCGCGACGAAGGTCTGCGACAGCGTGGCAAATGTCTTCGACGTGCCGTACCAGGCGAACTTGTTGCTGGAGTAGGACACGGAGAAGCCGAAATCGCCTTCGAAGCTGCGGCGGACCAGCGAGTTCAGCCCGTCGGCAGCGACGATCAGATCGTAGCCTGCGAGCTGGTCCAGCGACTGGACGGTCGTGCCGTAGCGGGCGATGACGCCGACGCTCTCGGCGCGGGCCTGCAGCAGCTTCAATAGCTCGAGCCGGCCGATCGCGGAAAAGCCGACGCCGTCGATCTCGACGGTCTCGCCGCGCAGATTGAGCGTGATGTTGCGCCAGCTCTCCATGCGCGGCGCGATCGCATCCACCGTGTCGGGATCGTCGGCGCGCAGAAATTCCAGCGCCTGATCGGAGAACACGACGCCAAAGCCCCAGGTCGCTCCGGCCGGGTTCTGCTCGAACAGATCGACCACGGCGGCGGGGTGCCGCTTCTTCCAGAGATAGGCGAAATACAGCCCGCCAGGGCCGCCGCCGAGCACGGCGATGCGCAAGGGCGTCCTCCGAATTGACAGTATACTGTTTATTTTGGACCGGAGACTAATCCCTCATCTCGATCGAGGCCAGCGAAATCTTATTGTTGGAGATCGGGCCGCCGGCCGCAGGTCATTTCGGTGGGCCTCTGCCGAAGATCGCGTCGAGCGCGGCGAAATAGGTGCTCTCGACCAGCTCCGGCGCATGCCGGCCGAGCGCCTCCATCTTCACGCCCGAATTGATTTCGAGCACCTGCCAGCGTCCATCGGCGAGCACGAGGTCGACCGATGCGTAGCGGATGCCGATGACGCGGGCCGCCGCGGTGGCGAGCGCGGCACAGAGGTCCCGCTGTGCGCCGGGTTCGAGCAGCACGGGCTGAGCCCCGAATTCGAGATTGTGCCGCCAGCTCAGCAGGCGCTGCTCGCCGTGCGGCACGACGGCGCGCAGGGCAGACGCGTCGAATTCGGCGTCGAGGCGCCGCAGGAGTTGTGCGTGCCCCGCGGCCGGAGTGGCCGACAGCGCGAGGTCGAGCAGCGACTTCAGGCCGTCGCCGGTCACGATGGGGCGCAGCTTGCGATAGACAATCATGGATGCGTCATCGAGCTGCACGACACGGACCTCGTCGACGATATCCATGAGCGGCGCGATCGCGACGTTCGCGCCGGTCTCGAAAATGCCGTTCACCGCGTGCAGCAGCTCATCCTTCCCGGTGACGCGGACCACCGATCGTCCCGAGGTGCCCTCGTTGGGCTTGACCACCAGCCCGCGCGGATGGGTTTCGAGCAGCGCCAGCACGGCCTCGGCCGTCTGGCCGGACTGGCCGCCAAGGACCGGCGCCAGAAAGAATGCGTGTGGAACCGCGGCAATCCCGTCGGCTCTCAGCAGCGCCGAGGTCGCCGCCTTGTCACAGGCCAGTCTGTGCGCCACCGCACTGTTCAGGCCGAGATCATAGCCGAAGATCAGGTGACGCCGGGTGGCATCCTCGAGCACCAGCAACCAGCCGTCCTCCCGCACGTCGAGCGCGATGCCTCGTTCGACGCAATAGCGGGTGATGGCGGCGAGCTGGGTCTGCGGATGGTTAATCATTGCTCAAGGATTGGGCCGGAGATGCGGAATTAAAGTGCTGGAAAATCGGAATCTCGGCAAGTAAATTACCCATATCGTTTGTGTACGAATGAACGGTCGATCGAGGCGATTCCGGGCATCAGCCGGCATGCATTTGATCGTGATCAATGGTGCGTCCACGCGGGTTGATTATTCGCTGTTTTCACGTACATCAGGCGCCGAAATCGCTGGATCTATAGGGTTTTTGCGGTCCTGCCTCCGTCACGACTTGTTTCTTCCAACTTCAGCCCACGTGAAAAAACAAACGACATGAGCGCGTTCTATAAAGAGAAAGTTCTTTCCGTTCACCACTGGACGGACACCCTGTTCTCCTTCCGAGCCACCCGCGATGCGGGCTTCCGCTTCCAGAATGGTCAGTTCGCGATGATCGGCCTTGAGGTCGAGGGCCGCCCGCTGCTGCGCGCCTACAGCATGGCGAGCGCCAATCACGAGGAGGAACTCGAGTTCTTCAGCATCAAGGTGCAGGACGGTCCGCTGACCTCCCGGCTGCAGAAGATCAAGGAAGGCGACACCATCCTGGTCGGCCGCAAGGCGACCGGGACGCTGATCCCCGACAACCTGCTGCCCGGCAGCCGGCTGCTGCTGCTGTCGACCGGCACCGGCCTTGCCCCGTTCGCCAGCCTGATCAAGGATCCCGACGTCTACGAGCGTTTCGAGAGCATCGTGCTGGTCCACGGCTGCCGCCAGGTCGCCGAGCTCGCCTATGGCGAGAGCGTCGTCGCCAAGCTGCGCGAGGACGAGCTGTTCGGAGAGCTGCTCGACGGCAAGCTACAGTATTATCCGACCGTCACCCGCGAGCCGTTCCGCAACCGCGGCCGCATCACCGACCTGATCTCATCGCAGCAGCTGTTCAACGATATCGGCCAGCATGAGCTCGATATCGCCAAGGACCGCATCATGATGTGCGGCAGCCCGGCGATGCTGGAGGAGCTCAAGACCATGTTCGAATCCCGCGGCTTCCTCGAAGGCAGCGGCAACGAACCCGGCCATTTCGTGATCGAGAAAGCGTTCGTCGAGCGCTGAGCCGCCAAGCTTCCGACTTTGACACTTTCGAAAGAGCGCCTCGACGCAATCGGGGCGCTCTTTTCGTTGGCAATATCCTCCTTGCGCGTTTCGAAGCGGCCGTGCGATTTTCGGCAGCAAGACCGGACCTGCAGACGTCCGGCGCGACACAGGGAGGGGACTTGGATTGCCCGAGCGGCGGCCATCCCCGATACAATGAGGGGTACGGCCATGGATTCCATCGTTCGCAGACAGACGCTCGGTGACCTCCTGCGGCGGAGCGCGGCGCGCACGCCAGGCAAGACGGCGGTGATCTGCGGCGATACGCGTTGGACCTACGCCGAGTTCAACGCCATCGTCGACCGCCTCGCGGCCGGCCTCGCCGCGCGCGGCGTCGGCAAGGGCGAGCGGGTCGCCATCCTCGCGCGCAACTCTCATGCCTTTGCCGCCCTGCGCTTCGCGCTGGCGCGGCTCGGCGCTGTCCTGGTGCCGATCAATTTCATGCTCAAGCCGGAGGAGGTCGCCTACATCCTCAAGCATGCGGGCGCGCGGCTGCTCGCGACCGACAGCGGCTTTGCCGGCGTGGCACGTGCTGCCAAGGCGCTGGTGCCGGCGGTCGAGCAATTGATCTGGCTGCCGTCGGAAGGTTCGAGCGAGCGGCAGGCCGACATGATCGATTTTGCCGAGCTCGCGGCCTCGACGGCGACGGTGCCTGCCGCCGAGATCGCCGGAGGCGACGTCGCGCAGATCGTCTACACCTCCGGCACGGAGTCGCTGCCGAAGGGCGCGATGCTGACCCATGACGCCGTCATTTGGCAGTATGTCAGCTGTATCGTCGATGCCGGCATTTCCGCCGACGATGTCACCCTCCACGCGCTGCCGCTGTATCACTGCGCGCAGCTCGACGTGTTCTTCGGGCCGTCGATCTATGTCGGCGCCACCAACATCATCACCGCGTTTCCGACGCCGGACAATCTGCTGCCGCTGATCGCGAAATATCGCATCACCTCGTTCTTCGCGCCGCCGACGGTGTGGATCTCGATTCTGCGCTCGCCGCTGTTCGAGACCACCGACTTGTCCACTTTGCGCAAGGGCTATTACGGCGCCTCGATCATGCCGGTCGAGGTGCTGCGCGAGCTGGCGCAGCGGCTGCCGAAGGTGCGTCTGTGGAACCTGTATGGCCAGACCGAGATCGCGCCGCTGGCGACGATGCTCGGACCCGACGATCAATTGCGCAAGCCGGGCAGTTGCGGCCGCGCCGTGCTCAACGTCGAGACCCGGATCGTCGATGACGACATGAATGATGTCGCCCCGGGCGAGGTCGGCGAGGTCGTACACCGCTCGCCGCATCTGATGCTCGGCTACTTCCATGACGACGAGCGCACTGCCGCCGCCTTCCACGGCGACTGGTTTCATTCCGGCGATCTCGCGACCATCGACGACGAAGGCTACATCACCATCGTCGACCGCAAGAAGGACATGATCAAGACCGGCGGTGAGAACGTCGCCAGCCGCGAGGTCGAGGAGGCGCTGTATCTGATTCCGGAAGTGTCGGAGGTCGCCGTCGTCGGCCTGCCGCATCCACGCTGGGTCGAGGCGGTCGTGGCGATGGTCGTGGTCAAGTCCGGCTGCGAGCTGACCGAGGAGGTGGTGCTCAAGCAGGCCTCGGCACGGCTCGCCACCTTCAAGACGCCGAAACGGATCGTGTTTGTCGATGCGCTGCCCAAGAATCCCAGCGGCAAGCTCTTGAAGCGTCAGTTGCGCGAGGCGCATTCGGGGCTGTTTGCGGAGGGGTAAGCAGCTGCCTTTGGCGATCGCGTGTCTCGGCGGGGAGGCGCCGAGGCCGCTACGGCGCTGCGGACCGATCTCGCAGTGCCGCAGCCGATAGCCTGCGGCTATCGACGTTGTGATATCATCGATGGCCGATTGCGCGCGCTTGTGTAACGATTGCTTCGCGATATCAGTACTATCGTGACACCGGATCTTCCACGAGCTGCCCCGAGGCCTCCCATGGATACGCTGCTGCTCCCGTTTTCGCCGCGCTTCATCGTGCTGACGATCTGCGCCACGGCGACCGCTTTGCTGCTGATCCTCGGCATCTACGACCGCAAGATCTTCGATCTCGTCCTGATCCCGCTGCTGATCTTCGGTGCGCTCACCCTGCTCGGCATCCGCGATCTCGTGCAGAAGAGCCACGCAGTGCTGCGCAATTATCCGATCTCGGCACATATGCGGTTCTTGCTCGAAGAGATCCGGCCCGAGATGCGGCAGTATTTCTTCGAGAGCGAAAAGGACGGCATGCCGTTCTCGCGCGACACCCGCGCGGTGGTCTATCAGCGCGCCAAGATGGAGCTCGACAAGCGCCCGTTCGGCACCCAGGAGGACGTCTACCGCGAGGGCTACGAATGGATGCACCATTCGATCGCGCCCAAGCCGCATGCGGAGGAGAAGTTCCGCATCACCATTGGTGGTCCGGATTGCACCAAGCCGTATTCGGCCTCGGTGTTCAACATCTCCGCCATGAGCTTCGGCGCGCTGAGCCCGAATGCGGTGCGTGCCCTCAATGGCGGGGCGAAGAAGGGCGGCTTCGCCCACGACACCGGCGAAGGTGGCTTCAGTCCCTATCACGCCGAAATGGGCGGCGACATCATCTGGGAGATCGGCTCCGGCTATTTCGGCTGCCGGCGTCATGATGGCACGTTCGATCCCGAGGCGTTCACGCGGGTCGCGAGCCACGACCAGATCAAGATGGTGGAGCTCAAGATCAGCCAGGGCGCCAAGCCCGGCCATGGCGGGGTGCTGCCGGCCGCCAAGGTGTCCGAGGAGATCTCGAAGATCCGCGGTGTCTCAATGGGCGAGGACTGCATCTCGCCGCCGGCGCATCGCGCGTTCTCGACGCCCATCGGCATGATGCAGTTCATCAGCGAGATGCGGCGACTGTCGGGCGGCAAGCCGGCCGGCTTCAAGCTGTGCATCGGCCACCCCTGGGAATTCCTCGCGATCTGCAAGGCCATGCTGGAGACCGGCATCTATCCCGACTTCATCGTGGTCGACGGCAATGAAGGCGGCACCGGTGCCGCGCCGCTCGAGTTCATGGACCATCTGGGCATGCCGATGCGCGAGGGCGTCAGCTTCGTGCACAATGCGCTGGTCGGCCTTGGCATCCGCGACCGCATCAAGATCGGCGCCTCCGGCAAAATCGCCACCGCGTTCGACATGGCGCGCGCGATGTCGATCGGCGCCGACTGGTGCAACGCGGCGCGCGGCTTCATGTTCTCGCTCGGCTGCATCCAGTCCTTGAGCTGCCATACCGACAGATGCCCGACCGGTGTCGCCACCCAGGATCCGACGCGCGCTCGCGCGCTGGTCGTCCCGCACAAGCTCGACCGCGTCTACAACTATCATCACGCGACCCTGCATGCGCTGGCCGAGCTGCTCGCCGCCGCCGGTCTCGAACATCCGCAGGACCTGCGGCCGATCCACTTCTCACAGCGGACGTCGACCACTGAGGTGTCCTCGTTTGCCAAGCTGTATCCGGCGCTGCGTCCTGGCGAGCTGCTCGACGGCACCCAGGACGTCCGCTTCCGCGACGCCTGGGCGATGGCGCGAGCCGATACGTTCGCGGCGGTGCAGTAAAACGCCTTGCGTGATTGTTTTTGGGAACCTTCCGGCTCCAATTCCATCTAAGCCACGCGTGCTCAGCTTGGATGATCGACAATGCCTTGGACCACAGCGACCACAGTCTCCGCGGCGACGAGCGGCGAGGATGACCTGATCCGACGGGCAAAAGCCCGGGACGAGACCGCCATCCGGGCCATCCTCCAGGCCAACAACCGTCGCCTGTTCCGGATCGCCCGCGGCATCCTGTGCAATGACAGTGAGGCGGAGGATGTCGTGCAGGAGACCTATGTCCGGGCGCTCACCCATCTCGACGAGTTTCGCGGCCAGTCCAGCCTGTCGACCTGGTTGGTCCGCATCGCAATGAACGAGGCGATGGGACGCCTGCGCGGACAACGGCCCGCACTGCAACTGGATGTGCAGCACCAAGACAGGCCAGGGGCCGAGGTGATCCAATTTCCCGCCACGTCGAGCGATCCGGAGAAGTCTGTGGCGCAGCGCCAGATCCAGGCCGTCGTCGAACGGGCGATCGATGACCTGTCCGAGCCGTTTCGCCTGGTGTTCATCGCCCGCGTGATCGAGGAGATGAGCATCGACGAGACGGCGGACTTGCTCGGATTGAAGCCCGAGACCGTGAAGACGCGCTTGCATCGCGCCCGCGGCATGTTGCGCGAGAACGTCGAAAAGCAGATCGGTCCCGTCCTTCTGGACGCGTTTCCCTTCGCCGGCCCGCGTTGCGAGCGGCTGACCGACGCCGTGCTCGATCGTCTTCGACGTCCGGCGTGAAGATTCCCGGGAACGTCGGCTCCCGCTTTTCATCCAATCCCTGTGCAGCCATTCACCCGCCGGCCACGAGGTCCGGCGCCACAGGAGATGAGAACCATGTTCAAGCATATCGGCACGATCGCCGTCGCGCTCTGCGTCACGAGCAGCGCCGCCCTGTCGCAGGGCGCCAAGCTCAGCGATCCGCAGATCGCGCATATCGCCTACACAGCCGGCGAAATCGACATCAAGGCGGCGAAGCAGGCCTTGGACAAATCCGGGAGCAAGGAAGTCAAGGAGTTCGCCCAAGGCATGGTGCGTGACCACGAGGCGGTCAACAAGCAGGCCCTCGCCCTCGTCAAGAAGTTGAAAGTCACGCCTGAGGATAACGACACCAGCCGCGCACTGTCGAAGCAGGCGAGCGAGAAGCTCGACGAGCTCGGCAAGCTCAAGGGCGCGGCCTTCGACAAGGCCTATATCGCCAACGAGGTCGCCTACCACAAGACGGTGAACGGCGCGCTGGAGACGCAGCTCATTCCGTCCGCAACCAACGCCGAGCTGAAGGAGTTGCTGCAGACCGGCCTGAAGCTGTTCCAGGGCCACGAGCAGCACGCCGAGCATGTCGCGGCGGATCTGAAGTAGGACGATCCGATGCTGTCGGGACGCATCACTCTCGTGAGCATGGTTGTGCTCGCCGCCGTGAGCGTTCCGGCGCGCGCGGCCACGATCCAGATCGTGGTGGACAAGCTCGAATTCTCGCCGGCCGCGGCTTCGGCCAAGGTCGGCGACACCGTCGAATGGGTCAACAAGGATGCGCTGGCTCATACGGCGACGGCGCGGGATGGCGCATTCGATGTCATTTTGCCGCCGAGCAAGACGGTGAGTTCGGTCCTCAAGAAGGCGGGCACGGTCGACTACTACTGCCGCTTTCACCCCAACATGAAGGCGACCCTGACGATCGCGCCGTGACGCCGCTGGCCTCAATGCGGGTTTTCCAGGCTGAAGGTCTCGGATTGCTCGTCATAGGAAAACAGCTCGGCGTAGCGGCCCCATGATACGATGGTGTGCAGCGTCTCGTCGGCATAGTGCTCGGACATGTAGTCCTCGAGCTCGATGCGGAAGCGCGCGGCCGGCGCGGCGTGCGAGGGGCGGTCGTCGAGCACGCGGCGGATCAGCCCCATCAGCGGCACGTTCTCCATCAGATGCTGCGCGAACAGCTTCTTGCGCTCGTCGGTCTCCTGATGCGCGAACCGCCGTCCGGCCTCGGTCAGGGTCAGATCGCCTTCGCTGAGCTGGGCGAAGCGCAGGAGCTGCAGCGCCTCGGCCAAGGGAAAGATCTCGTCGACCTCGAGCTGCAGATGGCCCGCCAGCACCGGCAGGTCGGCATGCCCATTATAAGGTTCGCCGGCGAGCGTCTCGATCAGGCCCGAGATCGAGTTCGACGACACGTGGCTGAGCACCATGCCGACGCCGGCGCTGGCGGTGCTCGGCAGCTTCGGCTCGGGCCGCTGCGTCATGCGGGCATAGAGACTGTCGACGAGCTGGCGGAACGCCGGATCGAGCCGGTTGCGCGGATGCGGCAGGTCGACCTTGAACTCGGCGGCGACGCGGCCGGGATTGGACGAGAACACCAGGATGCGGTCGCACATCAGCACCGCTTCCTCGATGTTGTGCGTCACCATCAGCACCGACTTGATCGGCAGCCGCCCGTCGGTCCAGAGATCGACGAGGTCGGTACGAAGTGTCTCGGCGGTCAGCACGTCCAGGGCCGAGAACGGCTCGTCCATCAGCAGCAGGTCGGGATGCACCACCAGCGCGCGGGCGAAGCCGACGCGCTGGCGCATGCCGCCGGAGAGCTCCTTTGGAAAAGCGGATTCGAAACCGTCGAGACCGATCAGGTCGATCGCGGCCAGCGCGCGCTTGCGCCGCTCGGCGCTGTCGACACCGAGCGCCTCGAGGCCGAGCTCGACGTTCTGCAGCACGGTCAGCCAGGGAAACAGTGCGAACGACTGGAACACCATGGCGACACCAACGGGCGGGCCGGCGATGATCTCGCCGCGGCAGCGCGCTTCGCCCGAGGATGGCGACACCAGGCCGGCGATGATCCGCAGAAGCGTCGACTTGCCGGAGCCGGAGCGTCCGAGCAGGCCGACGATCTCGCCGGCGCGGATCGTGAGGTCAACCTTCTCCAGCACGACGAGATCCTCGCCGCTGCCCTTGGGAAACAGCCGGCTGACGCTCTTGATCTCGATCAGCGATGAGTCCTTGACCTGGTCGCGCATGACAATTCTCCCGGTCAGCCGAGCCGCAGCCGGCGTTCGCCGAAGGCATAGAGCGGCCGCCACAGCAGCCGGTTGAACAGAGTGACGAGAATGCACATCACGGCAATGCCGAGCACGACGCGCGGAAAGTCGCCGTGCTCGGTGGCCGCAGCGATGTAGGCGCCGAGCCCGCTTGCGGTGAGATGGGTATCACCCCAGCTCGCGACCTCGGCGACGATCGCCGCGTTCCACGAGCCGCCGGAGGCGGTAATGGCGCCGGTGATGTAATAGGGGAAGATTCCGGGCAGCACGACCTTGAACCACCAGCGCCAGCCGGTGAGATGCAGGCTCGCGGCGGCCTCGCGCAGGTCGGTCGGGAAGGCGCTGGCCCCGGCGATGACGTTGAACAGGATGTACCACTGCGTGCCCAGGATCATCAGCGGGCTCAACCAGACATTGGCGTCGAGGCGAAAGCGCACGATGAGCACGACGAACACCGGGAAGGCGAGGTTGGCCGGGAAGGCGGCGAGGAATTGCGCCAGCGGCTGGATGCGCTCGGCGAGCTTCGGCCGCAGCCCGATCCAGACGCCGACGGGCACCCACATCAGCGACGCCAGCGCGATCAGCACCGCGACGCGGATCAGCGTGATTAGGCCGTAGCCGATCGCGGTGAGGACGTCGGTGAGCGCCAGCGTCGCCGAGAGATAGAGATAGGTCTTCCAGCCGGCATAGACGCAGCCGAGGATGACCACGGCAAGCCAGAGACCGTCGACCATCTGCGACGGCGGCGCGTGGCGCACGGGGCCGCTCCAGGCTTTCGGCCAGTTGATCCGCAGGTTCGAGAAGGTGCGGTTGAGCGCAGCGAACGGCATCGACAGCGAGCGCAGGGCGCGGGTGCGCCGGAACAGATCGAGCATCCAGGAGGTGGGCGGATTGCCGGAGGCGGTCTGCTCGAAGCGGAATTTGTCGGCCCAGGCCACGATCGGGCGGAACAGCAGCTGGTCATAGGCGGTGATGACGAGCAGCATGGTCAGCAGCGCGGCGCCGATCGCCGCCAGATCCTTCTGCTGAATGGCGAGCGCGACATAGGAGCCGATGCCGGGCAGGGTGACGGTGGTGTTGCCGACCGTGATCGCCTCCGACGCCACGACGAAGAACCAGCCGCCGGACATCGACATCATCGCATTCCATATCAGGCCGGGCATCGCATAGGGCACGTCGAGCCGCCAGAAGCGCTGCCAGCCGGAGAGGTGGAAGCTGCGCGTCGCCTCCTCCAGGTCCTTCGGCACGTTGCGCATCGATTGGTACATGCTGAAGGTCATGTTCCAGGCCTGGCTGGTGAAGATCGCGAACACGCAGGCGAGCTCGGCGCCCAGCACCTGGCCCGGAAACAGGTTCATGAAGAACACGACGGTGAAGGTCAGGAAGCCGAGGATCGGTACCGACTGCAGGATGTCGAGCAGCGGGATCAGCACGATCTCGGCGCGCCGGCTCTTGGCCGCGAGCGCCGCATAGACGAAGGTGAAGACGAGCGAGCACGCGATGGCGAGCAGCATGCGCAAGGTGGTGCGCAGCGCGTAGAGCGGCAGGTTGGACGGATCGAGCAAGACAGGGGCGGTGTCGAGCGCGGACAAGGGCTGGGTGGTCTGCTCGCCGCCATAGACGATCAGCACCATCGCGCCGACCACGATGATCAGCGCGACGACGTCCCAGATATTGGGGCGCACGGTTTCGCGCAGCACGGTCGTCCTGATGTCCCGGAGCAGCATCGGCATGTCTCGTCTGGTCGGCCGCAACCATCGGCGGAGGCTGCGGACGTGGCCGTGTCATGGCTTGAGGGCTGGTCGGCCGGACAGTGCCGGCCGAATCCGCACCCTAAGTGCCCTGTGTGATGGTTTGATATCAAGCGGAGCGGTCGGGATCCGGCCTCTCGGTCCGGCCTATCAAAGGATACGCAGGCAGCCTCTTCACGTTCCCGCGACGAGGCTAGTCGAACGCAGATGCGGCTTGGCTTGGGGCTCCATCGGTACGGAGACGCCGGGTCACATCTGTCGCGCCGACGACGGTCAGCGCCTCCCCCGCTTGCGGGGGAGGTCGCATCGCATCGTCAGGTGCGATGCGGGTAGGGAATGCTCCGGGAGCGACTGCCGCTGTGGCGCCCCCACCCCAACCCTCCCCCGCAAGCGGGAGAGGGAGCGCACTGGTCGGGCCGCAGCAGTGGGGCTCAATCACCCCACGTTCGGCTCGCCGCCGTCCGGCGCGAGCCTCGTCGCCAGGATCTTGTCGATGCGGCGGCCGTCGAGGTCGATGATCTCGAAGCGCCAGCCTTGCAGCTCGAAGCTCTGGCCGACCTCGGGCACGCTGCCGAAGTGCTGCAGCACGAGGCCTGCGACGGTGTGATAGCCGCGATGCGGCGGCACCTCGATCGCCAGCACGTCGGCGAACTCGTCGAGTTGCATCCAGCCGGAGACCAGCAGCGAGCCGTCGTCACGGCGGACGCAGGCCGGCTCGGGCGGGCCCTCCTCGGAGGAGAACGCGCCAACGATCGACTCCAGGATATCCGCCGCGGTCACCACGCCTTCGAACGCGCCGTATTCGTCGTGCACCAGCCCCATATGCACGGGCGCCACCTTCAGGATGGCGATCACGTCGCGCGCATCGACGGTGGACGGAATGATCGGCACCTCGCGCACCAGGCTGCGCAGGTCCGGCGTCTCATCGCGCAGATACGCCGCCAGCAGGTCCTTGGCCTGCAGCACGCCGATCGGACGGTCGCGCTCGCCGTCCGACACCGGCAGGCGCGAATGCGGGCTCTTGGCGAGCAGTTCGCGAATGGCCTTGGGGTCGTCGTTGAGGTCGACGACGTCGACCTCGGGCCGCGGCGTCATGATGGCGCCGACCGGACGGTCGCCGAGCCGCATCACGCCGGCGATCATCTCCTTCTCGCCTGGCTCGAGCACGCCGGCGGTCTCGGCCTCGCGCACCAGATGATGGATCTCTTCCTCCGACACCTTCTCCTCGGCCTCGCCGGAGCGGCCGAGCAGCGTCAGGATCAGCTTGCCGGAAAGGTCGAGCAGCACCACCAGCGGCAGCGACACCTTGGCGAGCAACTGCATGGCCGGCGCGACGCGGACGGCAATCGCCTCGGGATCACGCAGCGCGAGCTGTTTCGGCACCAACTCGCCGACGATCAGCGTGGCATAGGTGATAATGGTGACGACGAGGCCGACGCCGACGATGTCGGCGACGGAAGCCGACAGGCCGAGCTCCAGCAGCGACTGCGTCAGGCGCTGGCCGAGCGTGGCGCCGGAGAATGCGCCGGAGAGCACCCCGACCAGGGTGATGCCGATTTGCACCGTCGAGAGGAACCGGCCGGGATCGGACGCCAGCGCGAGCGCCCGACGGGCGCCGGAAACGCCCTTTTCCGCCAGCAGCGCCAGCCGCGCGGGACGCGACGACACGATCGCGAGTTCGGACATGGATAACAGTCCGTTGACGACGATGAGGACGACGATGATGGCGAGTTCGACGGAGAGCATTTCGACCTTGTCTGGCGCCCGGAGGGGCAGGATGGGGACAGGTCCTAGCATATGGGGACGGCAAGCGCCCAATGCCGGTGTGCGGAGGTGGCGTGCATGGGAGGGCTGAAAGTGGGAGGCTGGTTCGCTTGAGGCACCGGCAGCTCCTGAACCTCCGGTGTGGTCCCGGCGAACGCCGGGACCCATACCGCGTGATCTATCGAAGGCACTCGGAACGGCGACGAATTGCCGCCACCACGGGCGCTGACGATCAGGCAGGACAACTGCCAGCGAGGTCCCTCGATGGCGTCCGCGGTATGGGTCCCGGCGTTCGCCGGGACGACACCTTTTGTGGAGCGCCAGTTTCGGCTCTCACTGGCGTCAGGCCGCAGGGCGCAACGCCTGCGCGACCGCTCCTCAGAAATCCCCGTGCAAGCGCCCCGAGAAGATCGACACCGGGCCGCGGTCGGCGTTGTAGGCGGGGTTGTTGACGAACTGGTAGTCGGCGGTGAAGGTCAGGTATTTGTTGATGGAATAGGCGTAGTAGGCCTCGATGATGCTCTCGCGCCGGTAGTTCAGCGCGCCGTCGCCGATCAAGGGGCCGAGGCCGCCGGCGGCGAGGAAGGCGCGGTGGTCGCGCGACAGGCCGTTGGTCACGCCGGCGAGGCCGATCGTGTCGTCGGGACGGCCCCAGCGGGTGCCCTTGATCGAGGTGCCCAGCGACAGGCTGTTGTCGATGTCGGTGAACGCCATGATCTCGGTCTTGCCGTCGTTCCAGCTCCAGCGCCCGAACAGGCCGACATCGTCCGTCACCGCCTGGTCGAAGCTGACGACATAGCCGTATTTGCTGCGGCCGCGACGGGTCTGGGTAATGTCGGCGTTGAGCGCGGGATTGTCGAGCGTCTCGCGGTAGCTGCCGGAGAAGGTATTGTTGAAGAAGCCGATGGTGCGCAGATGGCCGGGCTGCGAGAACAGTTGATAGCGCGTCTCCAGCTCGACGACGTAGCTGCCGCGCTTGAACACCTTCATGTCGAAATTGTTCGAGTTCGAGGTCGCGTCGACCAGAAAATAACCGGCGCGCAGCGCCCAGCTCTTCTGGTTGAGCTCGGCTGTCGCGCCGTAGGTCAGGCCGAGCTTGTCGGCGGCGTAGTCGAAGGCGCCGGGCGCCCACACCGACCAGTTCATGAAGTCCTTGCGCGCGTCCTTGGCGTAGGCATTGCCATCGAACACGTCGAGCACGGGGAATTTGCCGACCTGCACGGTGAGCCGCGAGACGTCCTGCTTGCCCGATAGCTGCAACTGGCCGCTGCCGAGCTGCTCCTGCTCGCCGCCGAAGCCGAAGGTCTGGCGCAGGAACAGGCGCGAGGTGTTGTAGTGGGGGTATGGAAAGTCCGACTTCTGCGCCTCGCCATTGGGGAAGCCGCCAAGGCCAACGGTGTTGCTGAGGCCGAAGCCCTGCAGCAGCTCGGGATTGTAATAGACCTCGCCGCCGTCCCACAGCCGCGCATTGATGAACAGGCTGTTGCTCCAGGTCTCCTGGAACTGGCGCGCGGGCGTCAGGCTGTTGGCGCCGGTGTAGGCGGCGCGGAACGCCGGATAGCCCTGGCCGATCACGGTCGCCTGGCCGTGGATCTCCCAGCGGTCGGATTCGGGATCGGACGGATCGCTCTTGAGCTTCAGATCGGGACCGCCGGCGAAGTCCAGCTTGCGGTTGAGCCCAACCCGCAGGGTCTGGAATTCGAGCGCGGAATTGTAGCTGGCACCGTTGGAGAAGCGGACGCCGGCGTTCTCGAAATGGCTGTAGAGATATTCGAGGCGCCAGCTCCAATGCGGCGCAAAGCTGCGCTCGATGCCGGCGCCGGCGGCCCAGCCGAGCCGCGTCGTCAGCAGCTTCTCGGTGTCGCCGGCCGCAGTGGTGTTGATGAAGCGGCCGCCGGTCCAGGCCAGGCCGCCGGTGGCATAGACCAGCCAGTCGCCCCTGACGTAGCCGACCCGGCCGCGGGCGGTGGCGACATAGTCCCACAGCTCGGAGACGTTCGAGCCGGGTGTGCCCAGCATCGCGACGGTGTGGTTGGAGGTGAGATAGTTCGGAAAGCTGAAATCGCCCTCGAGCCCGAGCAGCAGGCCGGAGCGGGTGACCCAGTTGTAGCCGGCCTGCGCGCCACCGGTGAGGCCGCTGAACGGGCTGCCGGCGCTGGCCGTCCCGCTCGGGTCGGTCAGGGTCGCCCGGGCATGGTCACGGGTATAGCCGGCATGGACGCCGACATAGAGGCCGGTCCAGTCGAACATCGTCTGTGCCATCCGGGCCTTGACCGGCAGGTCGGCGGCAGCAGCGGGGGCGGCGAGCGCGGCGATCATGGCGGCGGTCGCGATCGTCTCCCGGGTGCAGTTCGAACGGATCATGGCAGCAGATTCCCAAGGCGAGGCACACGACGACACCGGCAACGTCACACCTGATTGCCTGCGCACAGTCACGAGAAGATTACGGAGTAGATGATGTTCGATCGGAAGTGTGGATGAGCTGCGGCGATTTAGGGATGATTTATATTGCGATTAATTCGCAACAGCAAGCGCAGGGCTGGTTCATTCGGTTTCTGATTGCGGGTGTGGCGCCTGCGCAACAAAAAACCCGCCCGGGGCGGCCGGGCGGGTTGTCGAGATCGCGGATCGGGGCAGGTGGAAGCCCGGCCGTGGCGGATGGGGCGAGGCGGGCCTTGGCCGTGATTGGGCGGGGCGAGGCGAGCGCCCAGCATCAATAGCCGCAGGCCCTGACGCGGCCGACATACTGGCCGTAGACGTTGTACTGCGGCACCCAGCGGCAGTACCGATAGCCACCGCCGTAATAGTAGCCGTCGTTGCTGGCGGCGATGGCGCTGCCGACGACGGCGGCTCCGACGAGGCCGGCACCGACGCCCCAGCCCCAGTGATGATGGTGGAAGCCGTTGGCCGCAGCGGGCGTCGACGTCGCCGCGATGCTGCCGGTGACGGCGAGCGCGGTCAGTGCGAGGGCGGCAATCTTGGTCTTGATCGACATGGTCGAAGGCTCCTGTTTGCTATTGGGGCGGCCGGCGTCGGCCGCTTGCCAAATTGGACGGAGCCTTTTCGAAACCGGTTCGAATCGCCGGATGAGGTGCCCGGCGCCCTGAAAATTCGTTCGTTGATACAGGGGCTTGGCCTCGGTTCAGCAGCCCGGCAACGGGCCGCGGCGAAGCGTGTTCACGTCGAAGTTATCGACGTCCTCCAGCAGCGCGCAGAACGCCCGCGCGCCGTGGTCCAGCACGCGCTCGCCCTTCTCCGCCGACGCCTGCGTGGCATCGCCGACCGCACCGCTCGCATTCAGGTCCTGCGTCTGCCAGGCCATCGGCGCCGGCCGCTGCGTCGAGAGCACCTTGCAGGTGGTTTCGATTTCAGCGCCGCGCGAGGGGAAAGCGGCGATGGCATCGCTGCGCACCAGCGTGGGATGGCAGGCCAGCATGATCGAGGTCTCGACGGCGCCGCCGTGGATGCCGTGCCGCAGCTCATCGGCCGAGAACAACCCATCGGGCGCACCGAAGCGCGACCATGACGTCGTCACCACCAGCATGCGGTGATCAGCGCGCAGATCCTGCGCGACCAGGGTCATCGCAGCGCTGTTGCCGCCATGGCTGGTGACGATCACGAGCTTCCTGAGTCCAGCGCGCGCGACGCTGTCGCCGAGAGCACGCCAGCTCCGCAGCGCGACCTCCGTCGGCACGGTCAGCGTGCCCGGATAGTCGATATGCTCGGTCGAGATCCCCACGGGCTGCACCGGCAGCACCGTCACCGGCAGCGCCGGCGGCAGCAGCGCGCGGACGCGCGCGAGATAAGCCTCGGCAATGTAGACGTCAGTGCCGAGAGGCAGGTGCGGCCCATGCTGCTCGGTGGCGGCGAGCGGCAGCACCGCGATCCAGCGCGCGGTCTCGGGCGTTCCCGAGTCGGGCGCTCCAAAATCCGGCCAGTGCAGCTCGGTCCAGTCGCGGGGCGGCACGGTCATCGCGCGGGCCATTTCCTTCGTCCGTCGGGCAGGGTAGTTATCACCGATTGATCTTAGCATGTTCAGCCAGAAAGAACCGGGGAGACCAGACATGGCGCAGGCGCTTCTGTCGCGAACGTTAATGGCGGCATCGCTGGTCGTAGCCGGACTGATCTCGGCGGCTCAGGCCCAGATGCTGGACAAGGTCTCGTTCGGCACCAACTGGGTTGCCGAGGCCGAGCATGGCGGCTTCTTCCAGGCGGTCGCCGACGGCACCTACAAGCGCTACGGACTGGACGTGACGATCGTGCCGGGCGGTCCGAACGAGAACAACCGCATGCTGCTGATCTCCGGCAAGATCGAGTTCTTCATGGCCGCAAATACGCTGATGTCGTTCGACGCCGTCGCCAACAACGTGCCGGTGGTGTCGATCGCGGCGATGTTCCAGAAGGATCCGCAGGTGTTCCTGACCCATCCGGAGTCCAGGATCACCAAGCTCGAGGAGCTGAAGCCGCTGACCCTGTTCGTCTCCAAGGAAGGCATCTCCAGCTACTATCAATGGCTGAAATCGGAATACGGCTTCTCCGAGAAGAATGTCCGCCCCTACACGTTCAATCCGCAGCCCTTCATCGCTACGCCGCAGAGCGCAATGCAGGGGTATGTCACGTCGGAGCCGTTCGCGGTCGAGCGCGCCGCCGGCTTCAAGCCCGGCGTGATCCTGCTCGCGGACAACGGCTTCAACACCTATTCGACCCTGATCGAGACGCGGCGCGACCTCATCGAGAGCAAGCCGGACCTGGTGCAGCGTTTCGTCGATGCTTCGATCATCGGCTGGTACAATTACATCTACGGCGACAATTCCGCGGGCAACGCGCTGATCAAGAAGATGAACCCGGAGATGACCGATGATCTCCTTGCCTATTCGGTCGCCAAGATGAAGGAGTACGGCATCGTCGATTCCGGCGACAGCGTGGAGAAGGGCATCGGCGCCATGACGGACGAGCGCGTCGCCAGCTTCTTCGACAAGATGGTGCGGGCCGGCGTCGTCAAGTCGACGATCGACTATCGCAAGTCGTATACGCTGCGTTTCGTCAACAAGGGCGTCGGCATCGATCTCCGGCCGAAGAAGTAGGACGCTCGAGCGGCGCTTTCAGCAAATGAGCTCACCCCCTTCGTCCGAGCGCGCCGTTGCGACCGCGGTATGCCTGCGCGGCGTCACCAAGGTGTACGAGTCCGGCGTCGCCGCGCTGGGGCCGATCGATCTGACCATCGCCAAAGGCGAATTCGTCTCGCTGCTCGGCCCCTCCGGCTGTGGCAAGTCGACGGCGCTGCGCCTGATTGCGGGTCTGGTGGCGCCAAGCGCCGGGACGGTGGATGTCGCCGCCTCGTCAGAGGCGCATCCCGGCGATCGCGTCGGCTTCGTGTTCCAGGAGCCGACCCTGATGCCCTGGACCAGCGTGCGCGACAATGTCGGCCTGCCGTTGAAGCTTGCGCGGGTGCCGGCGAGCCAGGCGCGTCCAAGGATCGATGCGGCGCTCGAGCAGGTCGGTCTCGCTGATTTTGCCGACGCCTTTCCGCGCGAACTATCCGGCGGCATGAAGATGCGCGCCTCGCTGGCGCGCGCGCTCGTCACGCACCCCGGCATCCTGCTGATGGACGAGCCGTTCGCTGCCCTCGACGAGATCACGCGCTTCCGCCTCAACAATGATCTGCTGGAGCTGTGGCGCAGGCTGAACATGACGGTCGTGTTCGTCACCCATTCGGTGTTCGAGTCGGTCTATCTGTCGCAGCGCGTGCTGGTGATGACGGCGCGACCCGGCCGGCTCAGTGCCGAGATCAGGATCGACGCTGACCAGCGCGATGATGCGTTCCGTGCCTCGCCGGCTTATGCCGATGATTGCCGCCGGGTCTCTGACGCGCTCGCACCGGCCTATACCGGAGTGCATGCGCTGTGAGCATGCAGGGTCGAGAATCGTCCCTCTCGGGCGCGCGGCTTGCGAGCCTCGCCTTTCCCGCGATCGTGTTCGTCGCTGCGATGACGGCGTGGGAGCTGGTTGTGCGCCTCAACGGCATCCAGCCCTATGTGTTGCCCGGGCCGCTGCTGGTGCTGAAGACGCTTGTCGCCGATTGGGACATTCTCGCGCAATCGCTGCTGACGACCCTGATCACGACATTCGAAGGCTTCATCGCCGCAGCGCTCGGCGGCATCGCGCTGGCGCTGTTGTTCAACCAGTCGAAATGGCTGGAATGGGCGTTGTTTCCCTATGCCGTCGTGCTGCAGGTGACACCGGTCATCGCGATTGCGCCGATGCTCCTGATCTATCTGCCGCAGCAGACGGCGGTGGTCGTGTGCGCCTGGATCGTCGGCTTCTTCCCGGTGCTGTCCAATACCGCGCTCGGCCTCAACTCGGTCGATCGCAATCTCGCCGGGCTGTTCCAGCTCTATGGCGCCTCGCGCTGGCAGACCTTGCGCTATCTGAAGCTGCCGGCGGCGCTGCCTTACATTCTCGGCGGCCTGCGCATCGCCGGCGGCCTGTCGCTGATCGGCGCGGTCGTCGCCGAGATCGCGGCGGGCAGCGCTGGTGCCGGATCCGGTCTCGCCTATCGCATCGCGGAATCCGGCTATCGTCTCAACATACCCCGCATGTTCGCAGCGCTGGTGCTGCTGTCGGTCGCCGGGATTGTCATTTATGGCTTGCTGGCGCTAGTTTCGCACCTCGTTTTACGGCGCTGGCATGAGAGCGCGCTTGGAAAGGACAACTGATGGCGGCGACTTCGTCTGACAAGATCGATGTTCTGGTCTATGGGCCGCTGCGGCCGATCCTGGAAAAAGGATTCCCGGACAGCTTCAACGTGCACCATGCGACGACGCAGGCCGATCTCGAAGCGCTGCCGGCGGACGTGAAGGGCCGGATCCGCGGCATCGCCGTGACCTTCCACACCGTGAAGACCGACGCCGCCGTGATGGCGATGCTGCCGAAGCTCGAGATGATCGCAAGCTTCGGCGTCGGCTACGATCACATCGCAGCCGCGCACGCCGGACAGCACGGCATCATCGTCACCAACACACCGGACGTGCTGACCGAGGAGGTCGCCGACGTGGCGCTCGGGCTCCTGATCGCGACGTGCCGCGAATTCATCAAGGCCGATCGCTTCGTTCGTTCGGGGGAGTGGAGCGAGAAGCCCTATCCGCTCAGCGTCGGCTCGCTGCGCGACCGCACCGTCGGCATGGTCGGCATGGGCCGCATCGGCCAGGCGATCGCGCGCCGGCTCGAAGCGTCGCTCGTCCCCGTCGTCTATCACTCGCGCAACCCGGCGGCGGGCGTCGCCAACAAACACTATCCCGACCTGCTCGCGATGGCCAAGGACGTCGACACGCTGGTCGTCATCGTGCCTGGCGGTGCCGGCACCAACAAAATCGTCAGCGCCGAGGTGCTGAAGGCGCTCGGACCGCGCGGCGTCGTCGTCAACGTCGCCCGCGGCTCGGTCATCGACGAGCAGGCTCTGGTCGAAGCGCTGAAGTCCGGCACGATTCTCGCCGCCGGCCTCGACGTGTTCGAGAAGGAGCCGGCGGTGCCGGACGCGCTCAAGGCGATGGACAATGTCGTGCTGCTGCCACACATCGGCTCGGCTGCCATCGTAACCCGCAACGCAATGGATCAGCTGGTGGTCGACAACCTCAAGGTCTGGTTTGCCGGCAAGCCGCCGCTGACGCCCGTTCCGGAAACGCCGGTGAAAGATCGCCGATGAAACGTCCGCTCCCATTGCTGATCGCGCTGCTGTCGGTGGCGGGCGTCCCTGTCGTCGCACAAGACGCCGCCAGCCTGAAGAAGGCGATGATCGGGCAGTGGGAGCTCGCGACCACCGAGCGCAGCAAGACCTGCGTCGTGACCCTGAAGCCGGACGTCGCGCCGCGCGGGCAGAAGCTCGAGCTGGAGCCGAGCTGCGCCACGGCGCTGCCCTTCACCAAGGACATCGCCGGCTGGAACGTGAAGGGCCTCGACATCGTCAGCCTCCAGGCCGCCAATGGCGAGGCGGTGATCGATTTCACCGAGGTCGAGGCCGGCATCTTCGAAGGCCTGCGTCAGGGCGAGGGCGTCTACATCCTGCAGAACCTGGCGGCGGCGCGGTCGCTGGCGAAATCCATGGACCAGATGATCGGCGACTGGGCCATGGTCCGCGGCAACGGCGCCACGATCTGCAGCCTGGTGCTGACCAACAACGACGCCGGCAATGATAATTTCCAGGTGTTCGTGAAGCCGAAATGCGATCCCGCCGTCGCGGCGTTCGCACCGAGCCAATGGCGGCTCGAGCATGGCCAGATGATGCTGATGTCGGACCGTGGCGAGACCTGGCGGTTCGAAGCGGACGACAATGCGCAGTGGCGGCTCGTGCCCGACAGCGCCAATCCGCTGATCATGCTCAGGCAGTAGACGACACGCGCGCTGCTGAGCGTCCCTGCCCCGCGGCAGTCAGGCCTCGTCCGGCATCGGACTTGGTTAACGATTGGTTGCGTGCCTGTTCCACCAATCGGAACTTGTTGTTTACGCATCTTTCGTCTGATGGTTGCGCTTCATCGAGGGAGCCCGCCATGCGTGAGCTATTGCGCCGGTTCAACAGGTCGCTGCCGTCGTTCAGCCTGAACGACAAGATCTCGGCGGCTGCGGCCGCATTCGCCGTCCTGGTGATGCTGTCCACTTTGGGCGCGCTGTCGGCGCTGCGCGAGCAGCGCCTGTTCTACGACCGACTCGAAGCGCTTGCCGCGGCGTCCCGCAACACCGAGCGGACCAACGCGCTGATCTACGCGGTCGTGATGGAATCGCGCGGCATCTACATGTCGGCGGACCGCACCGTCGCGCGGCGCTATGCCGATGCGCAGCTCGTGAAGCTGGCGCAGCTGAGCAAGGTGGTGGAGGAGTGGGAAGCCCAGGTCGCCGACGGTGACGCCGCGCTGTTCGCCCCATTCAAGAAGCGGATCGAACAATTCGTCGCATTCCGCACCGAGATGGCCCGGCAGACGATTTCGGTCGGATCGTCCGCGGCGCGCGAGCTCGGCGACAATGACGAGAATCGCGCGGTGCGCACCGCGCTCAACGAGGACCTCGAGAAATTGTCGCGGCTCTATGCCGACCGCACCCGCGAGCTCGGCGAGACGGCCGATGCGCGCGGCATGGCCGCGTTCTATCTGGGGGCGCTCGGAGCGGTGATCATCACGCTGATCGCGGCCGCGGCGCTGGCGCTGCGCTGGGGCGTGCTGATGCCGCTGCTCGACATCGCCCGCGTCACCGACCGCATCGCCGCCGGCCGCATCAAGCTCAAGATTCCGCACGCGCGGCGCCATGACGAGATCGGACGGGTCGCGCAGGCCGTCGCGACCTATCAGGACGGTGCATTCCGCCTGCATGAGCTCGAGCAGCACGAGGTCGAGATCGAGCGCCAGTACACCGACATCCTGCGCCAGCACGAGCAGCTCGAGCAGGGCGCGATCAGCAGCCAGCAGCGGCTCGATGCGGCGGTCGCCAACATGGCCCAGGGCCTGATCATGCTCGACAGCTTCGGCTACGTGCTGATGGTCAACGACCAGTTCCGCAGGCTGTACAACGTTCCAGCTTCGATCGCAAAACCCGGTGCACATGTGCGCGAGATCCTCGCGCATCGCGCCAAGGTCGGTCTGCTGCGGGAGAAGCCGTCGGAATATCTCGCCGCGCTCCGCGAGCGCATGAAGGAGCGCCGGGCCGAGATCTTCGAGGTCGAGCTCGCCGACGGCCGCATCATCCGCATCTCGGAACGCCCTGTGGATGGCGGCGGCTGGATCGCCACGCACGAGGACTTCACCGCGCAGCGCCGGGCCGAGCGCAAGCTCGCGCGCGCCGAATACTTCCTCGCCGCACTGCTCGAGAACATCCCGCAGGCGGTGCTGGCCAAGGAGGCGCAGTCGCTGCGTTACATGTTCGTCAATCGCGCCGCCGAGCGTCTGTTCGGCGTGCCACGCACGGACATCATCGGCCGCACGCCGGCCGAGCTGTTCTCCCCGCCGACCGGCGCGATCCTCGAGGAAGCCGCCCGCGAACAGCTCGCAGGGCGCGGCGACGATGAGCCGCGAGCCCATAGCATTCTCACGCCCGGAAACGGTCCGCGCGACATCGTCGTGCGCCGGCTGCCAGTCTCGATCGGTGAGGGCGAGCCGAAATATCTGCTCAGCATCATCGAGGACCGCACGCAGGATCAGCGCGCGGCAGCATGATGCGTCACTGGCAACGTCCGGGATTCCCCCGCCTTGACGTCGCCTTGATCTGCATCAAGAACGGCCTCGCCGGGTGGAATAGCGTGCCCGAAACGGAGACCTGTTCATGATCCGACGTCTGGGGATTCCTTTCGCCACCCGCCTTGGCGCTGCCGCGCTGCTCACGCTTTCGGTCGCAGCGCCGCTGCATCAGGCTGCCGCGCAGGACGCGCTGGGTGGCGCCATCCTCGGCGGCGCCGGCGGCGCGATTCTGGGCGGCGCGATCGGCGGCGGCCGTGGTGCTGCGATCGGCGCGGTGATCGGGGCCGGCACCGGAGCTGCCATCGCGGCCGACGGCGAGCGCCGTCGTGGCGGTTATTATTCCTATCGCAACGGCTGCTATCTGCAACGCGGCGACGGCTCCTGGGTTCGCGCGCATCCGCGCTACTGCTACTAAGCCTTATCCGTCGGCCGAATTGGCCGCTTGGCCGCGCGATGAACGCGCGGCCGGCGACTTGGTTGCGCGCTCCAGCACCTGGATGACGCGCGGATCCTCGCAATGCGCGACGTTGAAGCGCATCATCGTCGCGGCGGATTGCGCCGCGCTGAAGACGTCGCCGGGCGCGAGCACCACGTGCTCCTCGAGCGCGGCCTGGGCCACCTCGATCGCCGTACAGCCGTCCGGCAACCTGCACCACAGATGAAAGCCGCCGCGTGGCATCAGCCATGGGGCGATACCGATGCGCTGCAGCCGTGCCGCCACCCGCGGCCGCGCTCGCGCAAGCCGTGCCCGCAGGTCCTCGACGTGCTTGCGGTAGCTGCCGCTGGTCAGCACCTGGGTCAACGTCTCCGCGGCGAATTGTCCGGGACCGCCGAAGCCGGTCGCGATCTGCAGGTCGATCAGCGGCTCCATCCAGTCCGCACGCGCCGCGATGTAGCCGCAGCGCACCGAGGCCGACAGCGTCTTGGAGAAGCTGCCGACCAGGATCACCCGCGCAAGCCCGTCGAGCGCGGCGAGCCGCGGCGACGGCGCGGGTTCGAAATCACCGTAGATGTCGTCCTCGACGATGATCGTGTCATGCGCTGACGCGGCGTTGAGCAGCCGGTGCGCCGTCTGCAGCGACAGCGTCGCCCCGGTCGGATTGTGCAGACCGGAATTGGTGATGTAGAGCCGCGGGCGCTCGGCCGCGAGCACTGCCTCGAACCGGGCGATGTCGGGTCCGCCCGGCGTCATCGGCACGCTGACGATCCGCGCCTGATGCGCGCGCAGCAGGCGAGGAAGTTGAAGTAGCAGGGATCGTCGACCAGCACGGCGTCGCCGGGACGCAGCAGCATGCGGCAGATCAGGTCGATCGCCTGCGTACCGGACGAGGTCAGCACCAGTTGCTCGCTGAACGCGTCGATGCCGATAGCGGCAAGGCGGCCCTGCAGCAACCGCCGTAGCGCTGCCGATCCGCGTGCAGCGCCGTAGTCGCTCAGCACCCGCCCGCCGCCGCGCGCCAGCGCGCGGACCGCGCGCCGCAGCGCGTCCTGCGGCATCCACTCGGCCGGCAGCCAGCCGCAGCCGGGCGTCAGCGTTCCCGGCCCGGCGTCGAGCGACTGCCGCGACACCCAAAACGGGTCGACCGCGCGCGGACGGCGCGGCTCGCGATCGCCGAGGGCCAGCGGCGGCAGCGCCGTATCGGCGACATAGAAGCCGGAGCCGCGCCGGGCGCGGATCACGCCTTCCGCGGCAAGTCGGTCATAGGCCTCGACGACGGTGGCTGGCGAGACCCCCATCGCCGCGGCGAAGGCGCGGATCGAGGGCAGACGCTGGCCGGCGCTGAGCGCGCGCGTCGCCAAGCGCTGCCGGATCGCATCGACCACGGCGATGGTCCGCGTGCCGCCCCGGCGGGAATCGCGCGTCACTTCTCCCAAGTGTGTCGCCCTTTGCACCAATACAGATTGTGGAAATTGTATCGGTCTGTCGCTGCCGCAACAAGCCTGGTCGGGCTATGGGATCTGCGAGGAGGAGCCGTGCATGAAGGGATCGATCGAAGGCTGGGGGAGCGGCATCGTCGGCATGACGATCTTCAGCGGCTCGCTGCCGGCGACGCGGGCGGCACTGGAGGGTTTTTCGCCGCTGTTCCTGACGGGCGCACGCGCGACGCTCGCGGCCGTGCTGGCCGCAATTTGTCTCATGCTGCTGCGTCAGCCGCTCCCCGGCCGGCGCGATCTGGTGTCGCTGGCAGTCGTGTCGCTCGGTGTCGTCATCGGTTTTCCGCTGCTCACCGCTCTGGCGCTCCAGCACATCACCTCGGCCCACGCGATCGTGTTCGTCGGTCTGCTGCCGCTGTCGACCGCCTTGTTCGGCGTGCTGCGCGGCGGCGAGCGGCCGCGGCCGTTGTTCTGGCTGTTCGCTGCGCTCGGGGCTGCGGCGGTCTCGGGCTTCGCCCTGTCGCAGGATGGCGTCGCGTCGCCGATCGGCGATCTCGCGATGATCGCCGCGATCATCGTCTGCGGCCTGGGCTATGCCGAGGGCGCCATGCTCACGCGCAGGCTCGGCGGCTGGCAGGTGATCTCGTGGGCGCTGCTGTTGTCCGCGCCGCTGATGCTGCTGATGGCGGTGCTGACGCTGCCCGCCGCATCCCGTGACATCACGGCCGCGGCGTGGCTGGGCCTCGCCTATGTCTCCGTCTTCAGCATGTTCGTCGGCTTCGCCTTCTGGTACCGCGGGCTCGCCCGTGGCGGCACTGCGACGGTGGGCCAACTGCAACTGCTGCAGCCCTTCCTTGGCCTCGGTTTCGCGAGCCTGCTGCTGCATGAGCCGGTGTCGGCAACGATGATTGCCGCAGCCGGAATCGTCGTCGTCTGCGTGGCGATGGCGCGCCGCTGGGCGTAAGCCGTCGGCGGCTATTTGCGATGATAGAGTCCGGTGAAGCTGACGCCGGCGCCGCCGCAATCATTGTTGTCCTCGACCAGCAGAAGCGCGCCGATTCGCTGCAGGCGCACGCGGCACTCGTCGCCGGCATTCGGCCGCTCGAACGGCGTGCTGCCGTCGTCGACAAAGGCTATGAGGCCGCCCTTCGGCTCTGCCGTGGCGCCGAGCGATCCGTCGCGCAACTCGCGCCCGGCCGGCAGCACCTGATCGCCTTCGATCCGGAGCCGGTTGCCGGCCTCTTTCCTGATCGTCAGCCCCCCTCCAGGGTGCTCCCAGCTTCCGGTCCAGTCGGCTGTCGTCGGCGCGGCCATCGGCTCGACGGCGGTGAGGGCAGCGCGCGGCAACCAGCCGGTGGTCCAGATCTGTGCCTTCGCATGCGGCTGCTGGTAGCTGACGCAGACGAAAGCGCCGCGGGTCCTGTCGACCAGCACGAGGTCGTCGCGGACGAGGTAAGCCTTCTTCCGGCAGGCGTCGGTCGCAGCGGGACAGCTGGCGGCCTTGAAGTCGTCGTCATAGGGGCTCTTGACGAAGTTCACCCGCGGCTGGCCGCTCACTTTGGCCACGACGAGCGGCCGCGCATCATCCCAGCCGACGCCACTGCAATTGGCGGGATCGTTGGCGTCGTAGGCGGCGGCCGCCGTGAGGGGCAGGACGCCCAGGATCAGTCCGATGAAGGCCGCGCGCATCCGTCGTTCCTCTCCACGCTTCGCCAGCATTAGCCGGCGCGGGAAGACGGCCGGTTCAAACCGGCCCGACGTTTCGTCTATCCCGCTCGTCTATCCCGCGGCGATCTTGGCGGCTTCGCTCGCCGCGCGCTGCATGCTGTTCGACATCTCGGTCGTCACCGTGCTCTGCTCCTCGACGGCCGCCGCCGTCGAGGTCACATACTCGCTCACATTGTGAATGGCCTGCTTGATCTCGCCGAGCGCCAGCACCACCTCGCCCGAGATGTTGTTGAGACCTTCGATCTCCTGCCCGATCTTGTCGGTGGCGTGCTTGGCCTGATTGGCGAGGCTCTTCACCTCGGAGGCCACGACGGCGAAGCCGCGTCCGGCCTCGCCGGCGCGGGCGGATTCGATCGTCGCGTTCAGTGCCAGCAGATTGATCTGCCCGGTGATGTTGTCGATCATCTCGACGATGCCGCTCATCGCTTGCGTCGCGGCGGAGAGATGCTGCGCCTGGGTGTCCGCCGCCCCGACGCGATCGACTGCGCCCATCGCGGTTTCCCGCGACTTGGTCATGGCCTCGGAGATCTCGCGCACGGAGGCGTTGAGCTCCTCGGCGCCGGCCGCAACCGATTCCATCATGCCGCGCACGCGCTCGTTGCCCATTCGCACCAGAACCTGCTTCGTGACGTCGGTCGCGTATTTGACGACCTTGAACGGCCTGCCGTTCAGATCGAGGATCGGATTGTACGACGCCTGGATGTAGACCTCCCTGCCGCCCTTTCCGATCCGCCTGTATTCGCCGGCCTGATATTCGCCTCGGTTGAGCTTGGCCCAGAAGTCGCGATAGCCGGCGCCGTCGCGCTCGATTGGCTCGACGAACATGCTGTGGTGCTTGCCGCTGATTTCGCCGAGTGCATAGCCGAGCGCGGCCAGGAAATTGTCGTTCGCCGTGATCACCGTGCCGTCCATGTTGAACTCGATCACCGCCTGCGACTTTCCGATCGCCGCAATCTGGCCGGCCAGATCGGCGGTCTTCAGCTTCGCGGCCGTGACGTCGGTCGCGAACTTGACCACCGCGAACGGCTTGCCCCGCTCGTCGAGGATCGGATTGTAGGACGCGAGAATCCAGACCTCCTTGCCGTTCTTGCCGAGCCGCTTGTACTCGGCCGCCTGGTATTCGCCGCGATTGAGCTTGGCCCAGAAGTCGCGATAGGCCGCGCTGTCGCGCTCGGCGGGCTCGACGAACATGCTGTGGTGCTTGCCCTGGATTTCCCGTAACTCATAACCCATGACTTTCAGGAAGTTTTCGTTGGCCGTGGTGACCGTGCCGTCCATGTTGAACTCGATCACGGCCTGAGAGCGGTCGAGCGCGGCGATCTTGCCACTGTCTTTGAGGTGGGCGATCTTCTTGGCCGTGATGTCGATGGCGATCTTGACGATCTTGCAGGGCTTGCCCTTGGCGTCGAGAACCGGATTGTACGAGGCTTCGATCCAAACCTCGCGGCCGCCCTTGCCGATCCGCTTGAATTCCGCAGCCTGGAAGTCTCCCTTGTTCAACGCGGCCCAGAACGCGCGATAGTCCGCGCTCTCGCGCTGATCCGCGGGCACGAACATCGAATGATGCTTGCCCTGAATCTCCTCGAGACGGTAGCCAAGTGCGTCGAGAAAGTTCTTGTTCGCCGTTCGGATAGTGCCGTCCATGTCGAATTCGATCATGGCTTGGGAGCGGCTGATGGCAGCGAGTTGAGCCTCTGCGCCTCCAGCGGTCTTGCGAGCGAACATCGAGCGGAGTCCTTCCAGATGGGAGCGAATTCGATGATGGTATTTGCGGGTTGTTAGCTGTACGCATCTACCGGCGGCAGAGAAGGGGACGGCTCGAACGAACGACCTGCCGTCGAACCTTCCGGCACACTGAACTAATTCAGCCGACAGCATCTCGGCTCTTAGCAGGGGAGATTCGCGTCGTTCGCGAGCCAGCTAACATCGACGAAAGTGGCGGAATCTTCTTAAGATTTGCGCTTCGGCGTTTAACGAATGTTATGCACTTGTGCTCGGGATCGTTCCTGATTTAATGCTGCCGTGATGCGCACAGAGAAGCGCCCCTGATGGGGAGACAGGACATCGGACCGCCGACGAGATGTGCCTCTTGTCCTGCCAGCGACAAGGGATTTTGCGGAGCTATCTTTGCGTCGTGCGGCGATCGAGCGGCTTTCAAGGAGCTGGATCAACGCTTCTTCACAGTCGCGGCCGGCCATCCCGTAGGAACCGACTCGGACATCATCGTCCTCTGCAGTGGATGGGCGTTCCGCTATCTGCCGTTCAGCGACGGCAGGCGGCAGATCGTGAAGTTCCTGTTCACGGGAGATTTTGCGTCCGTCCGGATGATCTTCTCGAACGTGCCGTCGCGTGCGGATTTTTCCGTCAAGTCGCTCTCGGATGTCCAAGTTTGCGCTTTCCACGCCGGCGCCTTGCGCAGGAAGTGCCTGACTGATCCCTCCCTGGTGGCGCTCGGGTTCGAGCTGCTCTTGCAGGAGAGGTCGGACGCGTATGAGCTCGCGAGCGTTCTGGGACAGCGCCCCGCCGAAGGCCGGATCGCCTTTCTCATTCTCAGCCTGATGAGACGGGCTAACGCGGGCCGGCTCGATCAATCTCGAAGATATTCGCTGCCGCTGCGCCAGCAGCACATCGCCGACACGGTCGGCCTTACCACCGTTCACGTCAGCCGCATCCTGGCGCAGTTTCGCGATCGTGGCATGCTGACGATCAGCGAGGGCAGCATCATCGTGCACGACCTGCCGGCGCTCGAGGACGCGGGTGCGCTGACATAGCCTGAGCCGCCTTCGCCGTACGAGGCATCGCAAATGCCGCTCGGAGCTGCGCCGCCGTCGGGCAGGAGGTCATCGCATCCGCGTAGCCTTCACATCACCCCGATGCTCTTCAGGCTGGTGTGGCCGTTCTTGCCGACGATGATGTGGTCGTGAACCGTGATTCCCAGCGGCTTGGCGATCTCCACGATCGTCTTGGTCATCCGGATGTCGGCCTGTGACGGCGTCGGATCGCCCGAGGGATGGTTGTGCACCAGGATGATCGCGGTGGCCGACAATTCGAGCGCCCGCTTGATCACCTCGCGTGGATAGACCGGCGTATGATCGACGGTGCCGGTCTGCTGCACCTCGTCGGCGATCAGCTGATTGCGCTTGTCGAGAAACAACAGCCTGAACTGCTCCTTGTCGGCGAACGCCATGCTGGTGCGGCAATAGGTGATGACGTCCTGCCAGGACGCCAGCGCGTGCTTCTGCCGCACCTCGCCCCTGGCGATGCGGTGCGCGGCGGCGGCGATCAGCTTGAGCTGGGTGATCGAGGCGTCGCCGACGCCGTCGATCTCGCGCAGCCGCGGCTCCGGCGCGTGGATCACCTCGGCGAACGATCCGAACGTTTTCAGCAGCGCCTTCGCCAGCGGCTTGACGTCGCGCCGCGGCAGCGCGGCGAACAGCACCATCTCCAGCAGCTCGTAGTCGTTGAGCGCGTCGGGGCCGGCGCTGTGAAAGCGCTCGCGCAGCCGCTGCCGGTGGCCGTGATAGTGCGGCGTGTCCGGCGGCATATCGTTGGAAGGAGGGGCTTTCTCGGGCATCGGCGTCAGCATGCCGTGATGCCGCATTTTTGCAACCTCGAAGTGCTCGCGCGCCATGGGGCGCGCCTTGCTAGGCCGCGCGTCCCGTCAGCACGACGGCGAGGCCGACGATGAGCGAAAACGCTGTGGGATAGAAGGTGAGCGCAAAGCCGAAGGCGCGGCCCGCCGCGCCCCAGGCATAGCCGAGCCAGAACAGCAGCCGCCCGAGGCCGAACAGGATCACGAGCGTGAGCAGCAGCGGCGCGGGATGAGGCAGCGTCGCCGCCAGGCCGAGATGCACCGTGACCGCGAGCGCGGCCTGCTCCAGCGTGTTCTGCAGGATCGCATTTCCCCTGCGGACCGCATCGCTCGCGACCGTGGTCGCGCTGCCGGCGATGTCCTGGGCCGAGAAGAAGCGCAGCCGGGCGACATTGCCGATCGCGGCGAGCAGCCAGACGATCACGAACAGATCGAGCCGCAGCGCGATGGCGAGGCGCTCTGCGGCGGGCTCCGCAGGGCCGTCGCCTCGCCACAGCGCGACGCCGATGGCCGCGATCGCGATCAGCGCGGCTGCGGCCATGCCGGCGGCGACCTGGGTTTGCTCGCGATGGAATGCTGCATCCTCGGCCATGGCGATCGAGTCCTCCTGGGGCACCGGACGACGTCCATTTTGCCAGTCCGGCGATCCTGCTTACAATGGCAGACCGCGGAGGAAGGCTTCGATGCTGGCGAGGACGGGCCTCTGGTCGCCGGCGAACATCCAATGGTCGGCGCCGTCGAGCTCGACGAAACGTGCGTGGCGGATCTGGCCGGCGAGATGCCGCCCGGCCCCGACGACCACCGCGCGATCGTGGCGACGGTGCAGCACCAGGGTCGGTGCGGATATCCGTGCGAGCAGGTGGCGCACGTCCATATCGCTGAAGGCTTCGAGCAGGCCCCTGATGGCGCCGGGGCTGGATGCTGCGCGAAGCAGTCCGGCCCACCAGGCGCGCGCCTGGGGATCGCCGGCCAGGCTCGGCGCGAACGTCTCGATGCCGGCCGGTCCGCCCCATCCGGCCACGAGCTGCCGCAGCCAGATGCCGTACTGGCCGGCCTGCAGCGCATGCGGATAGTCGGCCGCAGCGCTGCCCTTGGCGAGCGAGGCGAACAGGATCAGCCCGGCGACACGTTCGGGATGGTCGGCCGCGAAGGTGATGCAGGCCGGTCCGCCCTCGGAGGCGCCGAGCAGCACCGTGCGCCGGCTGCCGGCGGCGTCGAGCACGGTCGCGATGTCGCGCGCGGTCGCCTCGACGCTCGGGCTGAAACCGACCCGGTCGGAGAGCCCGATGCCGCGGCGGTCGAACAGGATCAGACGGCCGATTCTGGCGAGCGCGGACAGCAAGGCCCGGCAGCGCGGCTCCTCCCAGATCCGTTCGACATGCGAGACGAAGCCGGGCAGCAGCAGAATGTCCAGCGGACCGGCGCCGTAGGTCTGATAGGCGAGATGAACGCCGTCGCCGAGGACATAGCGCGTCGGCGGCGCGCTTTCGTCGTGGGCCGCGACGCCCTGCGCCAGCAGCGCCAGCGTCTCCGCCTCGGGGGGCACGCCGAGCTCGTCGCGCAGCCGCTGTGTCAGGGCGCCGAGATGGCGCTCGGCGGCGGCGCGGTCGCCGGCCAGCAGCAGGCTGCGGATCAGGGCGCGGCCATAGACCTCGCTGAGCGGATCGAACGCGACGAGGCGTGCGGCATGGACCGTGGCGGCGCCATGATCACCGGCCGCGCTTCGGTCCTGCACCACGCGCTCCAGCGCCTGGACTGCCCGGCCGCGCAGGGCTTCACGCCGGAAGAACGCCCATTCCTCGAACTGCGGACAGTCGCCGGGCGTGAAGCCGTCCAGGAAGTCGCCGGAATAGAGGCGGCAGGCCAGCTCGAATTCGCCGCGGTCGCAGGCCGTTTCGAACAACCCCGAGTCGACCTCCAGCTCGACCGCGGCGGCCCATCGAACCGTCGCGCGATCGATGGTGAGGCAGCCGTCGCCGAGCGTGAGCTGGAGCCGGTGCAGCAGGCGGCGCAGCCTTGCGCGCGCCACCTCTTCCGAACTCTCGGGCCAGAGCATCGTCGCCAGCACGTCCCGCGCGACGGGGCCTTTGGCTTCCGCCAGATAGACCAGCAGGGCGAGGCCCTTGCGCAGCGCCAGCGGGCATGGCTGACCGTCGCGATGCAGCTCGGGGAAGCCAAATGTCCGGACGCGGAACTGAACCATCGGGATGCGACCTGCATGGCTGCGTCCGGGGGACGCTCGGGGGACGGTCGATTGGTAAGGGCTCAGGCTCGCACGAGACGTGACCGATCCCAGGATCGGGCGTCTCGATCACGGCCATGCCGTCCTCGATGCAACAAGGAAACATTCATGTCCGGACGCCTCCTCATCATGCTCTACGCCATTACGAGCTATGCCGTCTTTCTTGGGTCGTTCGTATGGGCGGTCGGTTTCGTCGGCAATTACAACTATCTCACGGCCAAGTCGATCGACGTCGGCGTGTCCAGCGCCGTGACCGAGGCCGTCGTCGTCGACGTGCTGCTGCTCGCGCTGTTCGCGATCCAGCACAGCGTGATGGCGCGGCCGGCCTTCAAGCGCGCATTGACGCGCATCATTCCGGCCGCCGTCGAGCGCAGCACCTATGTGCTGCTGTCCAGCCTGATCCTGCTGCTGCTGTTCTGGCAATGGCGTCCGATCCCGAATCCGGTCTGGCACGTCGAGGGTGCCGCCGCGGGCGTGCTGACCGGCCTCCACTGGCTCGGCTGGATCATCGCGCTGTCCTCGACCTACATGATCGATCATTTCGACCTGTTCGGCCTGCGCCAGGCCGTGCTCGCCCTCCGCGGCAGCGCCGGGACAGCGCAGCCTTTCAGAACGCCGCTGCTGTATCGGCTGGTGCGCCACCCGCTGATGCTGGGCTTCCTGCTCGCCTTCTGGGCCACGCCGGAGATGTCGGTCGGCCACCTGCTATTCGCCGCCCTCAGCACGGCCTACATCCTGGTCGGGCTGCAGCTCGAGGAGCGCGATCTGGTCGCCCAGTTCGGTGACACCTACCAGCGCTACCGCCGGCAGGTGCCGATGCTGCTGCCGCGGCTGATCGGCGGCCGGCGGACCGCGGAGACCGAGACGGAGGCGCACGGCGCGCAGTAGCCGGCGCGGGCTCGACGTCGCCAGGGCCTCGTCGAGCGCGCTCGCCTTTGATTGCGGACTTGCTCGATGCAGCGCCCACGCAGACGTGAATTGGAGCGGGGGACCTCAGCACCTATGTCGGGCTTGAATGCTGCGATGCAAAATCGCAGATCGACAGCCTCCGTTCTCATCGGGCCCTATGGCCTGCCGTTCCTCCCCGAGAGAGATCCACGTTGACCACCATCACGTCCGATTCCGGCGACTCGCTGTCGGCCTGGATCACGCTGCTATTGGCCTTTTCCTGCGGGCTGATCGTCGCCAACATCTATTACGCGCAGCCGCTGATCGGGCCGATCAGCGCCGACCTCGGGCTGCGGCCGCAGCTCGCGGGACTGCTGGTGACGATGAGCCAGATCGGCTACGGCGCGGGTCTGTTGTTCGTGGTGCCGCTCGGCGATCTCATCGAGAACCGCAAGCTCGTCATCACGACCATCATCGTCGGCGCGGCCGCGCTCGGCTGCGCGGCGCTGGCGACGAGCCCGTCGACGTTCCTGCTCTCGGCGCTGCTGATCGGCTTCGGCTCGGTCGCGGTGCAGATCCTGATCCCCTATGCCGGGCACATGGCGCCGGAGGCGATCCGCGGCCGCACCGTCGGCAACGTCACCACCGGCCTGATGCTCGGCATCATGCTGGCGCGGCCGCTGGCGAGCTTCGTCGCGGCGCATGCGTCCTGGCACGTCATCTATGCGGCCTCGGCGCTCGCCATGCTCATCCTGGCCGTCGTGCTGCGCCTCGCGCTGCCGCCGCGCGAGCCGCAGGCGCGGCTGAGCTACGGCCAGCTGCTCGGCTCGATGGTCGAGCTCTATCGCGACACGCCGGCACTGCGCCGCCGCGCGCTGTACCAGGCCGCGCTGTTCGGCGGCTTCAGCGTGTTCTGGACCACGTCCCCGCTGCTGCTGGCCGGGCCCGATTTCCGGATGTCGCAGACCGGCATCGCACTGTTCGCGCTGGCCGGCGTCGCCGGCGCGATCATGGCGCCGGTCGCGGGCCGCATCGCCGACCGCGGCTGGACCCGGCCGGCGACGATCGCCTCGATGCTGATGTGCGCGCTCGGCTTCGCGCTGACATTGGCGGCACCGCTCGGAACCCATTGGTCGCTGGCGACTTTGGTGATCGCCGCCATCGCGATCGATTGCGGCGCGCAGCTCAGCCTGATCCTCGGCTATCGCGTGCTGTTCGTGCTCGGCGCCGGCCAGCGCAGCCGGCTGAACGGACTCTATATGACCACCTTCTTCGTCGCCGGCGCCGCCGGCTCCGGTCTCGGTGCCTGGGCATACGCCCATGGCGGCTGGACAGCCGCCGCCGCGCTCGGCACGGCGCTGCCGCTCGCCGCTTTGGCCTATCAGTTCACCGAGCCGAAATGATCAGAACGGGCTGCGCTTGAGCCCGGGCACCAGCGCCGCGAGCCGGTCCTTGATCCATGGCGCCGGCGGCAGCTTTCCGGTGGGCATCTCGACCGCGGCGGCCGGCTTGCGGCTCACGGCGAGCGTCAGGGTCGCGAGATAATGGTCGCGCTCCTCCTTCACCGCGCAATGCGCGCGGTGTTCGGGATCGGCTTCGGTCGCGACGCGGTCATTGGCATTGATGACGAGCCGCTGCTTCGGCCGTCCGGTGTAGTCGGGCACGTTGGTGTAGATGAACTCGTTCAGCGCCTCGGGAAAGAACGTCTGTCCGGTCAGCACCGTGGTCTCGTCGACAAACACCCTGAAGTGGATGTGGGTGGCACGGCCGGCATACCAGCCGGGATAAATCGTCCTGAAGCCGGCCCAGCCGGCGGCATCGGCCATCTGGGTGCCGCGCAGATACGTCTTGCTGCTCTGGTCGAGCTTGTGGGTGTCGCTCTGGCCGGGATAGCCCGAATAGATGCCGCGGGCGTCGCAGTGCCAGATGTCGACGCGCGCGCCTGGTACCGGCGCGCAGGTGCCGGCCTCGATGACGCGAAGGCGCAGCCTGAGCGGCACGCCCGGCCGGTCCTCGGCGATCTCGGCACGCACCAGCTTGGGATCGAGATAATAGGGACCGGATTCCGACTGCGGCGTCAGGAAGCAGGCCTCGTCGGCATTCGCCGACGCGGGAGCCGTCTCCGACGCTGCGCGGGCCGGCGGCGTCAGCAGCGCTGCGCCCGCCGAGAGCAGGCCGAGAACGCCACGGCGTGTTGCGTTGGTCAGAGCAGCCTCCCGCGGTCGCATGCGATGGAAGCGGCAGTCGATCAGCCCGGCATGGCAACAATCGGACGCCCGGTGACCATTGGGCCAGGCAGCCCGCTCACACCTGCGTCAGCGGCTTCTCGCCATGGCGCTCCGAGAGCGTGAAGATCTCGACGCCGTCATTGGTGACGCCGACCGAGTGCTCGAACTGTGCCGACAGCGAGCGGTCGCGCGTGACGGCGGTCCAGCCGTCGGACAGGATCTTCACATGCGGCTTGCCGAGATTGATCATCGGCTCGATGGTGAAGAACATGCCGGGCTTGAGCAGCACGCCCTCGCCGGGACGGCCGACATGGATGATGTTCGGCTCGTCGTGGAACAGCCGGCCGAGGCCGTGGCCGCAGAAGTCGCGCACCACGCTCATGCCCTGCGGCTCGACGAAGCTCTGGATCGCATGGCCGATATCGCCGGTGGTGGCGCCGGGCTTCACCGCGGCGATGCCGCGCATCATCGATTCGTAGGTCACCTCGATCAGCCGCTCGGCCTTGCGCGCGATCGGCCCGATCGCATACATGCGGCTCGAATCGCCGTACCAGCCGTCGACGATGAAGGTGACGTCGACATTGATGATGTCGCCTTCCTTCAGCGGCCGGTCGTTCGGCATGCCGTGGCAGACCACGTGGTTGATCGACGTGCAGGTCGAGTAGCGATAGCCCCGATACATCAGCGTCGCCGGATAGGCGCCATGGCTGAAGGCGAAGTCACGGACGAAATCGTCGATTCGCGAGGTCGGCACGCCCGGCTTGACGATGTCGGTGAGCGCATCGAGGCACTTCGACACCAGCGCGCCGGCCTTGCGCATGCCGGCAAAGCCGCTCGGGCCGTGCAGCTTGATCTGGCCGTTCTTGCGCGCAGCGGCGTCGGTCGCTTCGATATAGTTCATGGGCCTGTTTCGTTCTCGAACATGTCGCGGGGTGATCGTCTAATTTAATGATCGTGCCGCCCGGTGCAAGCCGGGTCTGTACGGTTGAATCTGCCGCCCTAGCCGGTCGGCACCTCGAGCGTGGTCTCGACCGGCAGCGCGCCGCCGCGAACGCGAAGCTCTCGCACCGGATACGGCACCCTGATGCCCTCGCGCTTGAAGGCCTCCCACAGCGCCAGCATCACCTCGCTCTTGACGCTGTCCATGTAGCTGGGATCGGCGATCCATGTGGTCAGCGAGAACTTCATGCCGGCCTCGGTGAACTCGGTCAGCAGGCAGTTCGGCGCCTTCGATTTCAAGGTGCGCGGCGTCTCGGCCGCGATCTCGGTGGCGAGTTTGCAGACGACGCGGGGATCGGCGTCGTAGTTGGTGCCGAAATTGACCTTCACCAGCGTGTTCTTGTCGGTGTAGGTCCAGTTGGTCACCTTCTGGGTGACAAGATCCTCGTTCGGGATCAGGAACTCGCGGCCGTCGCCGGCGGCGACAGAGATGTAGCGCGTGTTCATCGCGCTGATGCGCCCCGAGCTGTCGCCGATGGTGACGAGATCGCCCGGCTTCACCGATTTGTCAGCCAGCAGGATGATGCCCGCGACGAAATTGGCGACGATGCGCTGCAGGCCGAGGCCGATACCGACACCGGCGGCGCCGGAGAAGATCGCGAGCGCCGACAGGTTGATGCCGACCGCACTGATCGCAATCGCAACGCCGAGGATCATCAGGCCCATGCGGACCATCTTGATCAGGAGCACCTGGATCGACGGTGTCAGGTCGGTCGAACGCGTGATACGGCTCTCGACGAAATTGCTGGCGACGTTGGTCAGCCACAGCACCGCGAGCAGCAGCACGCCGAGCTTGATCACCAGCAGCGGCGTCAGCCTGAGGCCGCCGAGCACGACCGAGATGGAATCGAGCGCGTCGACCACATTGTCGAGCTGGCCGATGATGCTGAGCGCGGCGACCAGCCAGGCCGAGATCGACACGATCTGCACGATGAAGGTGCTGCGGATCACCGAAGTGATCAGCCGGATCACCAGCCAGGCCAGCGCCAGCTTGAGCGCGACGGCGAGCAGATAGCTGCGGCTCGGCCAGGTCCACAGCAACATGCCGGTGCGGGCGATCCGCATCAGGATCACGAACACGACCGTGGTGACGCTTTCCAGCAGCACCCGCAGCAGCTGGCGCAGCGGGCCCGGCCAGCCCATCGCCAGCGAGGTCATGTCGATGCGGGCGCGCACGGCAGCGCTGGCGGCAAAGGCGATGCCGGCGCCGCTCAGCACCAGCCCGAGCTGAAGATAGAACCACGGCGAAGTGACCTCGGCGCCGATCGAGCGGCCAACGGTCTGCAGGAATTCGAGAACGTCTTTCAGGTCGAGGTCCATCAGCGGGGTCTCGGAGGGGAACAGGGGCGCGGGTTGGCCGGATCAGCGGGATTTAGTTCGTTTTCGTCACGGGCGATTGCCGCGAAATATACCCCGAACGCGGGCAAGGATGGAAAAATGGGCATATCGCCGCGATAAGAGCAAATCCGGTTGGCGTGCAAGTGTGGCGACGATAAGGATGTAAAACTCGGATTCATCAACGTTTTTTCATGACATCCCTCGACGCCGTCAGCATTGCAATCCTCCTCGGTGCGGTCCTCGTCATGGCCGGCATCCTGTCGAGCCTGCTGGCGCTGCGCTTTGGCGCACCGCTGCTGCTGGTGTTCCTGGTGATCGGCATGCTGGCGGGCGATTCCGGCCCTGGTCATATCGAGTTTCAGGACGTTCGTACCACCTATCTGGTGGGATCCGTCGCGCTGGCGCTGATCCTGTTCGACGGCGGCCTGCGCACGCGTTTCCAGAGCATCCGCACCGTGCTGGCGCCCTCGATGGTGCTTGCGACCGTCGGCGTGCTGATGACCGCCTTCATCACCGCACCGGTGGCGAAATATGCCCTCGACCTCGGCTGGACCGAGGCGACGCTGGTCGGCGCCGTCATTGCCTCGACGGATGCGGCGGCCGTGTTCCTGCTGGTCCACGCCCAGGGCCTGCGGCTGCGCCCGCGCGTCGGCGCCACGCTGGAGGCGGAATCCGGCAGCAACGATCCGTTCGCGGTGTTCCTGACCCTGATGCTGGTCGAGCTGATCTCGGTCGGCCACGGCAGTATCGGACATTTCGTGTTCGAGCTGGTCCGCGAGGCCGTGCTCGGCACGCTGTTCGGCATCGTCGGCGGCCGCCTCGTCGTCATCGGCCTCAACCGGGTCTCGCTGCCGCAGGGGCTGCACGCGCCGTTCGTGACCACCGCTGCGCTGGTCATCTTCGGCATGGCGCAGATCGCCCACGGCTCCGGCTTCCTCGCGGTCTATCTCGCCGGCCTGATCGTCGGCAACCGGCCGACGCGGGCGCACAACTCTGTCGTCACCTTCCTCGATGCCGCGACCTGGCTTGCCCAGATCGTGATGTTCGTGCTGCTTGGGCTGCTGGTGTCGCCGCAGCGGCTGCTCGACAGCCTGCTGCCGGCGATTGCCGTCGCGCTGATGCTGATGCTGGTGGCGCGACCCGTCGCGGTGTTTCTCTGCCTCTATCCGTTCCGGTTCAACTGGCGGGAGAAGGCGTTCATCGCCTGGACCGGCCTGCGCGGCGCGGTCGCGATCTTCCTGGCCTCGATCCCGCTGCTGGTCGGCCTGTCCAACGCCTATCTCTATTTCGACGTCGCGTTCGTGGTGGTGATCATCTCGCTGCTGGCGCAGGGCTGGACGCTCGGCATTGCCGCGCGCAAGCTGCACGTGGCGCTGCCGCGCACCGATCGCGGCCCGCGCCGCATCGAGCTCGATCTGCCCGGCCAGCTCGAGCAGCAATTGGTCGGCTATTCGATCCGCTCCAAGAGCCTGTACTTCCGCCGCGGCCTGATCCCGTCCTGGTCGAAGCCGACCCTGGTGATCCGCAACCAGCAGATCCTGTCGCCGCCCGAGGCCGAGCCGATCGCGCCGGGTGACTACCTCTATCTGCTGGCGCCGCCGGAAAAGGCCGAGTCGCTCGACCGCTTCTTCGTCGACATGCCGCCGTCGGCGGCGCCCGACCCGCATCTGCTCGGCGACTTCATGGTCTCGGCCGAGCATACGCTCGACGAGGTCGCCGGCATCTATGGCGTCAAGCTCGGCGAGGGCGAGGACAAGCTGACGCTGGCCGACTATTTCGACATTCACCTCGACAACGCGCCGAAGGAAGGCGCGACCGTGGCGCTCGACACCATCGTGCTGGTCGCCCGCTCGATCTCCGGCGGCCGCGTCAACGTGGTCGGCCTGCGCCTGCCGGAGGACGAAGAAGAGGTGCCGGTGCTGACGCGCAAAGAGCGGATGAAGCGCAGACTGGCCGAAGTCTGGTCGTCGGTTGCGGGAGTGTGAGCGTCACTCTGCCGCGGGCAGGACCGCGATCGAAATCGCATTGTCCGGCGCGCCGCTGACCTGCAACACCAGGGGATGCGATCCCAGCTCGTACTTCAGGGTCTTGCGGATGCCGTCGCAATCGGTGGCGCCGCTGAAGCCGGCGGGTTTGAGGATCTTGCCGTCCTGCACGACGTCGATCCAGGCCGCGGCCGACAGGCTGATCGTGTACACGCCCGCCTTGGGCGCTGCGGTGATCCGCGTGAGGCCGGCGAAGGTGCCGTCCTTGGGCGCGCGTTCCGGTGGCATCGCCAGCCTGGCCTCGGCCGTCGGACGCAGCTCCAGCACCATGCCGGTGGCCGGGATGGCGGCGATCTCGGCGCCCGATACCAGCTTCTCGCGGTTGGCCGCGGTCAGAGCGGCACGCTCGCGCGCGATGTCCCATTTGAATTTGTCGCAGCCGCTCGGTTCGGCGGCAACCGCAGCCGAGCTCGCGGCCAGCGTGAGGAGGAAGGCAGTCGTGGCGGGACGGATCAGGATCATGACGGACTCGCGACTGTTGCGCCGCGCAGCGGCGCGCGGCATTTCGATACCGCGATAACAGGAGGTGGAGGGACCGTCATCCCCTTCGATCGTCGCGCTCACGGCGCGAACGATGTCATTCTAAAGCAATCCAGCCTTACTGCGATTCAGCCTTACTGCGATTCCTGCGCCGCGTCAGCCGTCGCTGAATCAATTCTTGGCGTCCGGCGCATGCAGCACCGCTCGGCAGCCAGGCGGCAGTTGCGCCATCGTAATCGGTTGCGGCGGCTTGGGTGGCTCTTTCGGCGGCAGCGGATGCAGCACCGCGTCCGAGAACCAATAGTCGAGGTCGCCGCAGCCATCGCCGCCCTCCTGGTTGGTCTGGCCGTGGCAGTCCGGGTTGCCCGGCGGGCACACCATGCGGATGTGGAAGTGATAGTCGTGTCCCCACCACGGCCGCACCTTGGTGAGCCAGCTGCGGTCGCCCCTGGCGTCCCGGCATAGCGCCTTCTTGATCGCGGCGTTGACGAAGATGCGCTGCACCGACGGCTCCTGGGCGGCGGCCCGGATCACGGCGAGGTGGCCCTTCGTGAACACGCGCGGATCGACATCGAGGCGATCGGGCCGAACCATCATGACCGCCGACATCTCCTCGCGCTCGTTGCGCGACAGCCTGTGGTCGGGCATCGGCGTCAGCCAGATGTCGGCGTCGAGCCCGATCTGATGGCTGGCATGGCCGCTCAGCGCCGGACCGCCGCGCGGCTGGCCGATATCGCCGACCAGGATGCCGGGCCAGCCAGCATCCTTGTGCGCGCGGGTCGCCAGCCGCTTCAGCAGCGCGATCAGGTTGGGATGGCCGAAATTGCGGTTGCGCGACAGCCGCATCACCTGCCAGCCCTCGCCATTGATCGGCATTCGCTCGGCGCCGGCGATGCAGCCGCGATTGTAGGTTCCAATCACCTTGGTCGGTTGCGCCGACGGCAGGATCCTGCGAGCGAACAGCTCCTTGGCCGGCGTATTCGGATCGTCCGGATGCGCCAATGGCGGCAGGGCCTTTGGCTCGACGCTGCCCTTGTCCTGGGCATGGGCCGGGGTCGCCGCGGCAATGACGGCCGAACTGATGATGGCGACCAGAATCAGGCGGACATGCATGAAGCCAGTGTAGCGTTTGCCGACCGGCCGAGTTGCCCAATTCTACGTCAACAGCAGGTCATTCAAGCTATTTTAACCTGGCTCTAACCCTGCTGCCGGATTGGCGGAACTGGCTGAACTCGGTTCAATTGCGTGAGTTCGTTCGGTAAATGAACAATAAGCGCAAGGCCACTGCACGGTATGCGGGTCTTTTCTGGCCGGTGGCAACCGACGTCACATATCGCTGGTTGTATCGCAGCCCTTGGTTGATCCTCGGCGCAAGGCTCAACTCTCCAAATACGCGAGTGCATCTCCCTGTTCCCGTAACCAATGGCTGTCGTGTTCTGCATCAAGATACCATTTTTTCAGAAACGTGGCTGAAAACTGCCTTTCGAGAAGGAGAGTGAGGCACGCGATGCGGCCCGTTCGGCCACCCACGGCAAAAAAGCGCAATCGCGTGCCAAGCGCCCGCGATGCAGTTCACCCGGTCAAGCCAAGCCCGAAATTGCGGCGGCACAACCTGCGCAAGCTTGGCCCTGTCGATGGGAGCAAGTGCGCCGAAATGGCGATGGCGGAGGCGAAGAAGGCGCATGATCGGCTGATCGAAGCGATCGACCTTCTTCCCGAGGGGATCGTGTTCCTCGACGCCGACGGCCGTTACATCCTCTGGAACAAGAAATACGCCGAAATCTACAACCGCAGCTCGGACCTGTTCGAAGCCGGCGCCCGGCTGCAGGACACGATCCGGATCGGCGTCGCCCGCGGCGACTATCCGGAAGCCGCCGGCCGCGAGGAGGAGTGGATCGCCGAACGGCTCGAAAAGCTGTTTCATCCGAGCGGTCGCCACGAGCAGAAGCTGTCGGACGGCCGCACCATCCTGATCGAGGAGCGTCTGACCGGCGATGGCGGCATCGTTGGCCTGCGCGTCGACATTACCGAATTGAAGCAGCGCGAGGAGTCGTTCCGCCTGCTGTTCGACGGCAATCCGGTGCCGATGATCGTCTGCGCGACGGATGATGGGCGCGTGCTCGGCGTCAACGAAGCGGCGGCCCAGCATTACGGCTATAGCCGGGACGCCTTCGAGCGGCTCAGCATCCGCAGCCTGCAGGCCTATGACAGCGAGCCGCCCTGGGCAGGCGAGCAGTCCAGCGAGGAGCAGGCGGCGCGCACCTGGAAGCATGTCCGCGCCGATGGCGCCCTGATCGATCTCGCGATCTATTCGCGCCATCTCGTCCACAACGCCCAGCCCGCGGTGCTGCTGGCGCTGATGGACATCACCGAGCGCAAGCGCGCCGAGGCGCGGCTCGCCTTCCTGGCCCAGCACGACGCACTGACCGGCCTGCCGAGCCGCAACCTGCTGCGCCAGAAGATCGATGACAAGCTTGCCCAGATGCGGCGCGGCTCCGAGAAGATCGCCGTGCTGGTGCTCGGCCTCGATAATTTCAAGTCGATCAACGACACCCTCGGCCACGCGGTCGGCGACCGGCTGTTGCGCGGGGTCGGCAAGCGGCTGCGCTCGGTCCTGCGTCAGGAGGACATCGTCGCGCGACTGAACTCCGACGAGTTCGCGGTGGTGCAGGGAGGGCAGGCGCGGCCGGAGGATGCGGCCCAACTCTGCCGCCGGCTGCTGGAGGCGATCGCCGATCCCTATCTCATCGACGGCAGCTCGGTGACGATCGGCGCCACGATCGGCATCGCCATGGCGCCGAACGACGGCGACGACGCCGAGAAGCTGCTCAAGAATGCCGACATGGCGCTGTCGCGCGCGAAGAACGAGACGCGCGGCACCTTCAGCTATTTCGAGTCCGGCATGGATGCGCGGGCGCAGAGCCGGCGCAAGATCGAATCCGAGCTGCGCGAGGCCATCCAGCGCGACGTGCTACAGCCGCATTATCAGCCGCTGATCGACCTCTCGACCGGACGCATCACCGGCTTCGAGGCGCTGGCGCGCTGGCCGCATCCCGAGCGCGGCATGATCCCGCCGTCGGAGTTCATCCCGGTCGCCGAGGAGACCGGCCTGATCTCGGCGCTTGGCCGCGCGATGTTGCGCCAGGCCTGCAACGACGCGGCGAAATGGCCGGACGACGTCCGTGTCGCCGTGAACATGTCGCCGCTGCAGTTCCGCGTCGGCAATGTGCTGTCGCTGGTGATGGACGTGCTCAAGCAGTCGGGCCTGCCGGCGAGCCGGCTCGAGCTCGAGATCACCGAGACGCTGGTGCTGGAGAAGAGCGGCCAGGTGCTGGCCACCCTGCATGCGTTGCGCGCGCTGGGCGTCCGCATTTCGATGGACGATTTCGGCACCGGCTATTCCAGCCTGAGCTATCTGCGCAGCTTTCCGTTCGACAAGATCAAGGTCGATCAGTCCTTCATCCGCGGTCTCGCCGCCAATCGCGAGGCGCAGGCGATCGTCCGCTCGATCGTCAGCCTCGGCAAGGGGCTCGGCGTGACGATCACGGCCGAGGGTGTCGAGACGGAGGCGGAGCTCCGCTGTCTGCGCGCCGAGGGCTGCCATGAAGGGCAGGGCTATCTGTTCAGCCGGCCCCGGCCCAATGTCGACATCGTCCGGCTGTTGCAGGCGCAGCGGGACGCCATGGACGGCGCCTCACCCGGCAACGCGCTGGTGGCTTGAGCGAGCGACGCTGGCCGCTGTTGGACGCGCCTCGAAGCGCCGCCGATAAGCCGCGGGTGATGTTCCGACGATGCGCCGGAAAGCGACGCGAAAGGTTTCGAGCGACCGGTAGCCGCACTGCGCCGCGACGTCCGCCAGGGAAAGCGTCGCGTTCTCCAGCAGCTCCCGCGCCCGCGCCATGCGCTCCTGCTGCAGCCAGGCCGCGGGGCCGGCGCCCGTGCTGTCCTTGAAAGATCGTAGCAAGGATCGCTCGCTCATCCCGGCGCGCTTGGCCATCGCACTGATCGCGATCGGCTGCGCCAGTCGCGCGCGTGCCCAATCCATGACGTCGCCGATTGTCCGTCCCGGGCGGATCTGGACCGGTGCGACGACGTATTGCGCCTGCCCGCCGTCCCGGTGCGGCGGCATCACCAGCCGCCGGGCAACGCTGTTCGCAACCTTGCTGCCGAAGTCGCGCCGGACCAGATGCAGGCAGGCGTCGATGCCCGCCGCACTGCCGGCCGAGGTGACGACATTGCCCTCGTCGACGTAGAGCGTGTCCTCCTCGATGCGAATATTCGGATAGAGTCGCTTCAGGTCGGGGATGTGCCGCCAATGCGTGGTGGCGCGCCTGCCGTCGAGCAGCCCTGCCGCCGCCAGAACGAACACGCCCGAGCAGATCGACAGGCACCGCGCCCCGCGCGCCGCCGCCTGCGCGATGGCGCGCAGCAGGCGCTCGGGCGGCCGCTCGTTGTGATCGCGCCATCCCGGCACGATGATCGTGCTGGCATCCTTCAGCCGCGCAAGCGGCGCGCCGGCCTCCACCACGATGCCGCCGATGGCGCGTGACCTTCGTCCCTCGGCCGAAACCACCTTGAACCGGTACCACGGGAAATCGAACTCCGGCCGTGGCAGCCCGAAGACTTCGACCGCGATGCCGAACTCGAACGTGCACAGCCCGTCATAGGCGATGACGGCGACGAGGCCGGGATCGTGCGGAGGGCTGCTGGCTGCGGCTGACGGCATTGGCGGAAACCTACCGGACTTTGTCCGATCCGTCACTTGGGTCGCCCGGCGCAGCGCGCGAGATTGGAGCTCACGCAACGTCGCAGGAGAGAGACGATGACGACCGATGTCACCGAGGTGCCCGCAGCCCCGTCAGCCCAGGCGCTCGCCCATTTCGAGGCGATGCTCTCATTCGAGACCGATTGCTGGGACGTGCACGAAAGTCTCCATGCCGCGGCTCCGGACTTCATCCTGGTGGATGTCAGGGGTCCGGCCTCGTTTGCCAGGGGGCATATCGCCGGCGCCATCAACATCCCGCACCGGACCATGACCGCGGAGCGGATGGCCGAGTACGCGAACCACAGGCTGTTCGTGGTTTACTGCGCCGGCCCGCACTGCAACGGCGCCAACCGCGCCGCGATCCGGCTTGCGCGGCTCGGGCTTCCCGTGAAGATGATGATAGGCGGCATCACCGGCTGGCAGGACGAGGGCTTTGCGCTCACGACCGGCGATTGAACCTGAGCACCCGGTTCTTACGCCATCCTCCGTCTCGTCCCGGCGAACGCCGGGATCCATACCGCGGGAACTATCGAGGGACGGGGGCTGGCAGTTGTCTGCCTCACGCCAGCCGGTGGCTATGGATCCCGGCTCAAGGGGCCGGGACGACACCGGTTTTCGGAGGCGCAGCGTCGGCAACTATCACTATGCCGCCTTGCGCAAGCCCGCGAGGAAGGTGTCGACGCTCTTGAACAGGTCGTTCGCACGCTTGCCGAGGTCGCGCGTCGCGACCATGACGTGATCGGCGAGCTGGCGCGACTGCTCGGCCGCGTCGCTGGCGCCGACGACGTTCTGCGACACCTCGTTGGTGCCGGACGCTGCCTGCTGGACGCTGCGGGCGATCTCGCGCGTCGCCGAGCCCTGCTGCTCGACGGCGGCGGCGATGGTCGCGGCAATGCCGCTGATCTCCTGGATCGTGCCGCTGATGCCGCCGATGGCGCTGACGCAGTCGGACGTCGCGGCCTGGATCGAGGTGACCTGGCCGGCGATCTCTTCCGTCGCCTTGGCGGTCTGACCCGCCAGCTCCTTGACCTCGGCGGCGACGACCGCAAAGCCGCGGCCCGCCTCGCCGGCGCGCGCCGCCTCGATGGTGGCGTTGAGCGCGAGCAGGTTGGTCTGGCTCGCGATCGCGTCGATCAGGCGCAGCACGTCGCCGATCCGCTCGGCGGCGGCGGCGAGGCTCTCGACCATCTCGGTGGTCTGCCGCGCCTTGACCACGGCGCCGTCGGCGACCTTGCTGGAATGCGCGACCTGGCGGCCGATCTCGGTCACCGAGGAGGCGAGCTCCTCCGAGGCCGCGGCGACGGTCGATACGCCGCTGGAGGCTTCCTCGGACGCCGCCGCCGCGGCCGCCGTGCGCTGCGAGGTGCCGTTGACGCTGACCGTGATCTCGTGGACGACGCGCTCCATGTCCGCCGTCGCCTTGGCGACCGAGGACACCACGCCCTTGACGTCGGCCTCGAACCGGTCGGCCATCTGCCGCTGTAGCGCCTGCTTCTCCTGCTCGGCGCGGTGTTGCGTCGCCTCCTGCGACTCGCGCAGGCTGGCCGTCTCGATCATGTTGCGGCGGAACACGTCGACCGCCTGCGCCATCGTGCCGAGCTCATCCTTGCGCTGGCCGCCGGGGATTGCGACCTCGGTGTCGCCGCTCGACAGCCGGTGCATGACGGCAGTGATCGCGACCAGCGGACGCGAGATGCCGCGGGCGACGAACAGCGCAACGATGACGGCGAGCAGCAGGATCACGACCGTGCCGATGATCAGCTGCTGCTGCGCGCTGGCGGCGGCGGCCTCGTAAGCCGTGGTGTCCTTGATCAGCTCGAGCACGGCGATCGGGTCGCCGGCGTAGTTCCTGATCTGGCCGGCATAGACCGCGGCGGGCTTGCCGGCCAGGGTGGCATCGCGCAGCAGCGCCGTGCCCTTGAACACTGCGAGCACCTCGTCCGGGGTGGCGACGGTCTCGTCGCCGAACGTCGAGGACAGCCGCTTCGGCTGGCCGTCGTTGATCCAGTAGACGGCGAGATCGATGCCGAAGCGCTGCTTGGCGCGCTCGACGAATTCCTTGCCGAAGGCGGCGCCGACGTCGACGGTCGCGATCACCTTGCCGTCGCGCACGATCGGGGTCATGCCGAAGATGCCGAGCGACAGCCGGCTCTGCTCGACGCCGGCGATCAGGCGGCCGGTCTGGTTGGCCTGCACCACCGTGATGCGGCGCTTCGAGGTGTCGTCGCCGAACACCTTCGGCTCATGCACGCGATAGAAATTGGTGGCCGGCGGCGCCCATACGTTCACCAGCGGAATGCCTTGCGCCTTCAGCGACGTCATGGCGCCGCCGAGCAGGGCGCCGAGCGCGTCGCGGTCACCCTTGAGATAGGCATCGGCGATCGGCGGCAGCGCCGCCAGGGTGGAGCTCACCGCCAGCGCGGCGCGGCCTTCATAGTCGATGCCTGCCGACACGCTGTCGAACTGCAGCTTCAACTGCTGCTCCAGCGCCAGTCGGGTCAGGGCGCGCTGCTGGATGACGGAGAAGGTGCCGAGCACGGCACAGGCGATGGCGACGGTGAGCGAGAGCGCGATGATCAGGCGGGCGGAGATCGATCGGAGGCGGGACATTGGGGCATTCCTTGCTTTGCAGCAAGGGTCCCAGAATACCATTAAGGAACAGATACCGTAGTTGTACGGGAACACCAATTCAGCCGAGGGCGTCCCACGTTCCGCGTTCCCGTCGATCGCATTGGACGATCGGGGTGTCGTGGTCTTCCGTCGCGACGTCGTCATGGCCGGGCTTGTCCCGGCCATCCACGTCGTTCGGCACGCTGACAACCACGTAGATGCCCAGGGCAAGCCCGGCCATGGCGGAGTAACTAATTGGCAGGATGGCTCGTCGCGACTGCCCAGCCGTTCTATGGGCGATAGCCCTGCGGTCGATCGAGCGGGTGGCGATCCGCCCTCAGCTATCGACCTTGAGCGCGGCGATGAAGGCTTCCTGCGGGATGTCGACCTTGCCGAACTGCCGCATCTTCTTCTTGCCTTCCTTCTGCTTCTCCAGAAGTTTTCTTTTGCGCGTGATGTCGCCGCCGTAGCACTTCGCCGTGACGTCCTTGCGCAGCGCGCGCACGGTCTCGCGCGCGATCACCTTGCCGCCGATCGCCGCCTGGATCGGGATCTGGAACATGTGCGGCGGGATCAGGTCCTTCATCTTCTCGACCATGGCGCGGCCGCGCCCTTCGGCGCGGGTCCTGTGCACCAGCATCGACAGCGCATCGACCGGCTCGTTGTTGACGAGGATCTGCATCTTGACGAGGTCGGCCGGCTTGTAGTCGGTCAAATGATAGTCGAACGAGGCGTAGCCCTTGGAGACCGATTTCAGCCGGTCGTAGAAATCGAACACGACCTCGTTCAGCGGCAGGTCGTATTTGACCATCGCACGGGCGCCCACGTAAGTGAGCTCCTTCTGATTGCCACGGCGGTCCTGGCACAGCTTCAGCACGCTGCCGAGATATTCGTCCGGTGTCAGGATCGTGGCCTCGATCCAGGGCTCCTGGATCTCGGCGATCTTGACCACGTCGGGCATGTCCACGGGGTTGTGGATCTCGATCTCCTCGCCGTCCGTCAGCTTCATCTTGTAGATGACGCTCGGCGCCGTGGCGATCAGGTTGAGATCGAACTCGCGCGACAGCCGCTCCTGGATGATCTCGAGGTGCAACAGGCCAAGGAAGCCGCAGCGGAAGCCGAAGCCGAGCGCGGCGGATGTCTCCATCTCGAACGAGAAGCTGGCGTCGTTGAGCCGGAGCTTGCCCATCGCTGCGCGAAGCGTCTCGAAATCGTCGGCGTCGACCGGGAACAGGCCGCAGAATACGACCGGGATGGCCGGCTTGAAGCCCGGCAGCATCTCTGAGACCGGCTTGCGGTCGTCGGTGATGGTGTCGCCGACACGGGTGTCGGCCACCTCCTTGATCGCGGCGGTGATGAAGCCAATCTCGCCGGGCCCAAGCTCATCGACCTGCTGCATCTTTGGCGTGAAGAAGCCGACGCGCTCGACGTCATAGGCGGCCCCGGTGCCCATCATCCGGACGCGCTGGCCCTTCTTCATGACGCCGTCGACGATGCGCACGAGAACGACGACGCCGAGATAGACGTCGTACCAGCTGTCGACCAAGAGCGCCTTCAGGGTCGCATCGCGGTCGCCCTTCGGCGGCGGCAGCCGGGTGACGATCGCCTCCAGCACGTCGGGAATCCCGAGGCCGGTCTTGGCCGAGATCATCACCGCGTCGGAGGCGTCGATGCCGATGACGTCCTCGATCTGCTGCTTGATCTTCTCGGGCTCGGCGGCCGGCAGGTCGATCTTGTTGAGGACCGGAACGATCTCGTGGTTGTTGTCGAGCGCCTGGTAGACATTGGCGAGCGTCTGCGCCTCGACGCCCTGGCTGGCGTCGACCACCAGCAGCGAGCCCTCGCACGCCGCCAGCGACCGCGACACCTCGTAGGCGAAGTCGACGTGGCCGGGCGTGTCCATCAGGTTGAAGATGTAGTCCTTGCCGTCCTTGGCGCGGTACTGCAGGCGCACGGTCTGCGCCTTGATGGTGATGCCGCGCTCGCGCTCGATATCCATCGAATCGAGCACCTGTTCCTTGCCCGCCATCTCGCGGTCCGACAGGCCGCCCGTCATCTGGATCAGGCGGTCGGCGAGCGTGGACTTTCCATGGTCGATATGGGCGACGATGGAGAAGTTGCGGATGTTGGGAATGGGGACGGTCGTCATGGGTCGCGCAGATAGCATCCCGAGCCCCCAACCAGCAACCATATTGCTGAATTTCCAGGGCCTTTCTTCACGCCAAGCTGATTCCCCGTGGCCCGAAAACAGGCTACCGAGGGCGGATGTCGAGTACCTCTCTTCCGCCTCTCGCGGCGCGCATGCGCGGCCGTCTCGGACCGCGGCGAATCTCCGCCTGGCTGGTGGCGCGCGCCACGGCGCCTGCAACGTCGGCCTGGGTGGTCATCGCCTTCGTGGTCGTCCATGCCGTGCTGTGGACCGCGATCCTGACCAATCTGAAGGCGGCGCAGGACGTCCACATGGACGTTGCCGAGGCCTATGCCTGGGGCAGCCGCTTCCTGTTCGGTTACGGCAAGCATCCGCCACTGTCGGGCTGGATCGCCGGGCTGTGGTTCGCGGTGTTCCCGGTCAAGGACTGGGCGACCTATGCGCTGGCGATGGCCGTGAACGGCAGCGGCCTCGTCATCGTCTGGCTCGCCAGCCTCAAGGTGGTCGACCGCCGCCGCGCCTTCTTCGTCATGGTGATGGTCGCGCTGTACCCGATCTTCAATTTCAAGGGCTTCAAGTACAACGCCGACCTGGTGCAGCTGCTGACCCTGCCGCTGCTGGTGCTGGCCTATCTCAACGCGTTCGAAAAGCGCAGCGCCGCCTCCGGCCTGTGGCTCGGCCTCGCCGGCGCGGCCGCGCTGATGACCAAATATTGGGTGCTGACCATGATCGGCGCCATCGGCCTTGCCGCGCTGCTGCACCCGGAACGGCTGCGCTTCCTGGCGTCGCCCGCGCCGTGGGTCGCGATCGTCACCATGCTGGTGGCGATGATCCCGCATCTGGTGTGGCTGTGGCGGGTCGATTTCGTCGCCATCACCTATGCCGGGGATGTCTATACGCTGTCGGACCGCGGCCGGGCCGCCGAGCTCGTGCTCGGCTATGTCGGCCACAATCTGGCGCTGCTGGCTTTGCCGTTGGCGCTGGCGGCGCTGGTGATGGCCTGGCCGCCGCGCTTCGCCTTCCGCAACTGGCGCGGCGGTCCCAATCCCGGCGTGAATGTGAGCCAGGCGATCAATGTCTGGCTGGTGCAGGCGATCGTTGCCGTCGGGCCGCCGCTCGGCGGCCTCGCCTTCACGATCTACATGAAGACCGATTGGGGCATCTCGCTGTTCTTCCTGGTGCCGCTGGCGCTGGTCGCGATCCCCGCGCTGCGGCTGCGATCGGTCATGCTGCCGCGGCTGGCCGCCGTCTGGCTGGTGCTGTCGCTGCTCACGCTGATCGCCTCGCCCTGGATTGCCCGGCGCGAGATGGCCGCCAATCCGAACGGCGCCACCGGCTACGGCGCCCGTTCGGAGCTGGCGCGGGAATTGACCAAAGCCTGGCACGCCCGATTCGGCTCGCCGTGGCCGCTGGTGGCCGGCTTTTCCGAGATGAACACGCCGATGACCTTCTACAGCCCGGACCACCCGCGGCCGTTCACCGTGCCCTACACGGCAGAGGAAACCTGGAGTTCCGGCCTGAGCACGCTGGAAGACCTCGAGCGCGAGGGGTTCATCGGCATCTGCGACACCACCGACAACCGGATCGCGGCCTGCGAGGCCTGGATGGCCAAGGAGGCCCCGAAGGCCGAGCCGCTGGTGATGACCACCCAGCGCTTCTTCCACGGCCAGGCGGGCCCTGCAATCGTTTGGAAGGTGTATATTCAGGGACCGGGCAGGTAACCCAGAGCACGTCATTCCGGGTTCGTGCTTCGCGCGCCCCGGAATGACGATCCTAGGTGGTCACACGCCTTCTTCGTGGAACTTGTCGTTCACCAGGTCGGTGATCGCCTGCAGCGCGGCGTCGGCCTCGGGGCCGGTGGCGGAGACCAGGATCTTGGTTCCCGGCGCCGCCGCCAGCATCATCAGGCCCATGATCGAGCGCCCGCCGACAGTCTCGCCGCCGCGCGTCACCCAGACCTCGGCCTGGAACTTCTCGACCATCTGCACGAATTTCGCCGAGGCCCGCGCATGCAGGCCGCGTTTGTTGGTGATCAGCAGCTCTCGCGAGAGGGCTCCGGCAGGGACGGCCGGGCCGGCGACGTTGTCCTGCGGAGCATCCTCGTCGCTCATTTGCCGGCGAGCACGCGGCTGGCGATGGTGACGTATTTGCGGCCCGCCTCCTGCGCCATGGCGATGGCGTCGGGCAGCGAGCGTTCCTCGCGCACCTTGGCGAGCTTCACCAGCATGGGCAGGTTGATGCCCGCGAGCACCTCGACCTTGGGCCGGCTCATGCAGGAGATGGCGAGGTTCGACGGCGTGCCGCCGAACATGTCGGTGAGAATGGCGACACCGTCGCCGGTGTCGACGCGGTTCACGGCTTCGATGATGTCGCTACGACAGAGATCGGAATCATCGTCGGCGCCAATCGTGACCGCTTCGATTTGTTTTTGAGGACCCATGACGTGTTCCAGCGCCGCCCTGAACTCGTCGGCGAGGCGCCCATGGGTCACCAGTACCAGGCCAATCATCGGATACTCCTCGCGGGCGCCTTGGGTGCACCGCACGAACGCGCCACTTTGACCATCCGGAGCCCTCGCGCAAGGGGGCATATTCGCGAGTCTCCCGGATTCTGGCATACAGAATGGGAGCTGGCGGCGGTCTAATCGGTCGCGATAGTGGGGCTGATATGGTTACCAATTTGCTCCACACAATCGGCCGAAAGATTACCGGAACATGAAAGTCTGGGTGGTAATAAGTGCCGCCACAACCATCGGGAAGGGTGAAAAACCCGGCCCCACGGGTATCCGTGGCAATTCGATACCGTTGAGGTGAATCCGAAGCGATTCGGCGTTCGGCAGGCGGGCAGCGTCCTCGGCCATCAGGTCAACCACAAGCCCAAGTTTCGCCTCCGACACATGGTCGCAGGCGCGGATTCCAAGGCCGCGGATCTCGATCAGCCCGGCCAGGGCGGGCGCGGGGCTCACCCACATTTCCCCGCTGCGTGTGGCGAGATGAACACGGTCGTCGCCCACCAGAACCGTTGGCGGCAGCTGCCCCGCGCGTCCGGCGAGGATCAGATCGAAGGCGAGTCGGGATTTGCCGGAACCGGAGGGACCCCGGATCAGGACGGCCTGCTCCCCCACCTGGACGGCAGATGCATGGATGCTCGCCGTTTCGTTCGTCACGACGCCGGCAGCCGGACGATGAAGCGAGCCCCGGCCGAGGTCGGATGTCCGTCGGCGTCGACAGGGCCGGGCCGGTTCTCGGCCCAGATCCGCCCGCCATGAGCGTCGATGATCTGCTTGGAGATCGACAGGCCCAGGCCGGAATTCTGGCCGAAGCCCTGGTGCGGCCGGTCGGTATAGAAGCGCTCGAAGATGCGCTGCAGGGCGTCCTCGCGAATGCCGGGACCGTCATCATCGACGGTGATCTCGATCTCCGAGCGGACGCGCCGGCAGGTGATGCGCACCTTGCCGCCGGCCGCGGAGAACGATTGCGCGTTCGACAGAAGGTTGGAGATCACCTGGCCGAGCCGCGAATCGTGGCCGGGCACCGAGAAGGTGTCATTGGCGCCGCGGCCCTCGAAGCGGACCTCAACGGTGACGTCGGTGCCGAGCTTGGTCTCGTTGGCGACCGAGGTCAGCGTGTTCAGCAGCCGGCGCAGATCGACCAGGGTCATGTCCTGGCGCTGCAGCTCGGCATCGAGCCGGCTGGCGTCGGAAATGTCGGAGATCAGCCGGTCGAGCCGTTTCACGTCGTGCTCGATGACGGCCAGCAGGCGGGCGCGGCTGTTGTCGTTGCGGGCCAGCGGCAGGGTCTCGACCGCCGAGCGCAGCGAGGTCAGCGGGTTCTTGAGCTCGTGGGCGACGTCGGCGGCGAACATCTCGATCGCCTCGATGCGGTTGTAGAGCGCGTCCGTCATGTCGCGCAGCGCGCCGGAGAGATGGCCGATCTCGTCGCGGCGGCGGGTGAAGTCCGGGATCTCGACGCGGGTCTTGATGCGGCGGCGGACGCGCTCGGCGCTGTCGGCGAGCCGGCGCACCGGACCTGCGATCGTGCTGGCGAGCAGGAGCGACAGCACGATCATGACCGCGGAGGCAACGCCGCCGACCTTCAGAATGGCAAGACGCTCGGCGGTGACCATCTGGTCGATGTCGTCGCCCTGCGTCGACAGCATCAGGGCGCCGTGGATGGTGCGCGAGCGCTGCACCGACACCGCGACCGAGACGATCACTTCGCCGCGCGAGTTGACCCTGACCATGCTGCGCTTCTGGCCCTTCAGCGCGTCGGCGACTTCCTCGTAGCCGTTGCCGTTCTCGGGGCCGTATTCGCGGTACAGCGGCAGGTCGCCGCGATTGAGCCAGGTGCGCACCGAGATCAGCGCGCGCTCGACGAAGCCGGGCTTCTCGCTCGACGGCGGCGGCAGGTCGAACCGCAGCACGTTCTCCAGATTGCGGCTGTCGAGCAGCAGCCCGCCATTCGGATCGTAGATGCGCGCGCGCGTCTTGGTCGGCGAGATCAGCGTGCGCAGCACCGGCGCGACGCGTTCCGGATTGATCGGGAAATCGAGCGGCGAATATTCGTCCGGCGCGCCGTAGCTCTCGCCCGGCTTGAGATCGAGCAGGCGCTCGGGGTCGATGGTGATGGTGTTGGTCTGCACGGTTGCCGAGGCGGCGATGGCGCCGGCGATGATCTCGGCCTGCACCAGCAGACTCTGCGCGCGCGCGTCGATCAGGCCGGCGCGGAACTGCGACAGATACAGAATGCTTGCAACCAGTGCGAGCAAGCCGGCGATGTTCAGCGAGACGATGCGGCGGGTGAGGCTCGAGAACGACAGCGCGAACAGGAACTGTCCGGCGCGGCGCAGCCAGCTCAGCGGACGCTGCCAGCCGGAGACCCTCGGGGTCTCCTCCGCCGCGTCGGACGCGATCGTCGCCGCGGCGTCGTGGCCATTCACTGCTAGGTCAAGCTGCGTGCGATCGAGCAATGTGAGTGCTCCGATTCCGAATTTCGTAGGGGTTGTGCGGCGAATTCCCGTGAGAACTCGACTTGCCGCACCCGAATTCGCCGCAACAATGGCCCCGTTCCGGCATCTGCGCCCGGATAAACGCGCAGGAGGCGTAGCCTATCCAATCGAGACCGCGACGTCAGCGCGCAATTTCGCATGACGTCGCGCAAGGCAATGCTTCAGGTCCCTGCTTCAGGCCTTGGCTTCAGGTTTCCTTGAAGCGATAGCCTACGCCGTAGAGGGTCTCGATCATCTCGAACTCCTCGTCGACCATCTTGAACTTCTTGCGCAGCCGCTTGATGTGGCTGTCGATGGTGCGGTCGTCGACATAGACCTGGTCGTCATAGGCCGCGTCCATCAGCGCATTGCGGCTCTTGACCACGCCCGGACGCTGCGCCAGCGCCTGCAGGATCAGGAACTCGGTGACGGTCAGCGTAACCGGCTCGTTCTTCCAGGTGCAGGTGTGGCGCTCCGGATCCATGCGCAGCAGGCCGCGATCGAGCGCCTTGGCGTCGTTCTCCTTCGGCAGCGCCGTCGGATCCTTGGGCTGCGAGCGGCGCAGCACGGCCTTGACGCGCTCCACCAGCAGGCGCTGCGAGAACGGTTTGCGGATGAAGTCGTCCGCGCCCATCTTCAGGCCGAACAGCTCGTCGATCTCCTCGTCCTTGGAGGTGAGGAAGATCACCGGCAGGTCGGACTTCTGGCGCAGCCGCCGCAGGGTCTCCATGCCGTCCATGCGCGGCATCTTGATGTCGAGGATGGCGAGATCAGGCTGGCTGGTCCGAAAACCGTCGAGCGCCGACGCACCATCGGTATAGGTCATGATCCGATAACCCTCGGCCTCGAGCGCGATGGAGACGGATGTCAGAATGTTGCGGTCGTCATCGACCAAGGCGATTGTGGGCATGAGCCTGCTTTCAGAGTCTGGTTACGCCGAGACTTCGAGAATCAAGATAAGGGCCGCGTATTTGGGCTTCGAACATGGTCAACGAGCAATGCAAGCTGGGCTGAAGTGTGACCGAGTTCCACAAATACCATGGCAAAGTCTTGTGCCGTGCCCAGGTTTGTGGCCCGTTTAGCCGAAAAAAGGCCTTCATTGCAACTGGATGGACGAGGGAAAGACGATGTCTGCGAGCTTTAACCCTAACCGCGTCACGCATTCCCTGCTGCGCCGAAGCCGGCAGGGCGCCCTTGCGACCTTGATGGTTGGTTCTGGCGATCCCTACTGCTCCCTCGTCAACGTCGCCACCGCGTCCGATGGTGCTCCGATCATCCTGATTTCGCGATTAGCTGTGCACACCAGAAATCTACTTGCCGATTCGCGCGTGTCGCTGATGCTCGATGAACGCGCGCCGGGCGATCCGCTCGAGGGATCTCGCATCATGCTGTCGGGCAAGGCCGAGCAGGCCGCCGACGACAATCGCGAGGTGCTGCGCCGTCGGTATCTCAATGCGCATCCGTCCGCTGCGGACTATGCTGAATTCGCCGACTTCTCGTTCTTCGTGATTCGTCCGTCAGGCGCGCATCTCGTCGCCGGATTCGGCCGCATCGTCGATCTCAAGCCGGAGCAGTTTCTCACGGATATATCCGTTGCTGACGAACTGATTCTGGCAGAGCAGGGCGCCGTCGATCACATGAACGAAGATCACCGCGAGGCGCTCGCCCTCTACGCGACGAAGCTGCTCGGCGCCGAAGCAGCGGAGTGGCGGTGTAGCGGCTGTGACCCGGAGGGATTGGATCTGATGGCCGACGGCAGGACGCTGCGGCTCGAGTTTCCCGAGCGCGTGACCACGCCCGGGGCGTTGCGCAAGATGCTGGTGCGGCTTGCTGACGAGGCCCGCGCGAAGTGAGGTGTAGTTCGAGCCCACTTTGATGACTGTGCTCATCTCCCGTGACGGAAGACGGCGAAGTTCACGCATGAAGGCAGCTTGTGGTGAATCTCGATGTGCGCGCTCCATGTCCTGCAGAGGGTGAGCGTCGCGCAAACTTCGTGGCGTGGGCGCGAGTGAGCTCGTTGACGTCGCGGCCGGGAGAATCGGACGATGTGATCCCGCAGGCGCGAGGCCATCGTGAAGGGAAGCTGGCTGATCGGGTGTGGCGACGACACGGCCGATCACCGGCACATTCCGTCGGCTCGGGCGGCCTCCCTTGATCGGTTTCCGCGAGGCGCTGCGACAGCCGCTGCCGGATGCTCGGTCGTCGCTTGGTCTTCGTTTGCCTGCGCGAATCCGTCGATTCGAGCGTCGTTCGTCGTTCCTCGTGAAACCCAACCGCGCTGATATATCTGTTGCGTTGCAGCATCTCAGCGCGGCGCAGGTGGCTGCTGCTGGAATGTGCATGGCGCGGCAAAAGATGAGCTACGTGCATCACGAATTGCCAATAACCAATTGGGCCGGATCGTCTTGGCAAGACCAGCGTTGATCAGTATTAGGTCGGCGACCGCGCTTCGATAAGGCGATGTAACGGCAACGGTCACCGCGCAACGCGCGCGACTGCGCGCAACGGACGCGGGCTCTCAGGAGGGATCTTCGTGCAAGAGACGGGTATTCGCAACGGCGCCTTCGGTGCCGACAAGTTCGGCTTAAAGAACCTCAAGCAGGTGCACTGGAATCTCGGCGCTCCCCAGCTCTATCAGTATTCGCTGGCGGCGGGCGAGGCGGTGCTGTCGGCCGACGGGGCGCTTTGCGCGGATACTGGCGAGTTCACCGGTCGCAGCCCGAAGGACAAGTTCACGGTGCGCGACGCCTCCACCGAAAAAATGTGGTGGGCGGGCAACCAGGCGATCACGCCCGAGCAGTTCGAGGCGCTGCATCAGGATTTCATCAAGCACGCCGAAGGCAAGACCCTGTTCGCGCAGGATCTCTATGGCGGCGCCGACCCCACCTTCCGCATCAAGACGCGCGTTTTCACCGAGCTCGCCTGGCACTCGCTTTTCATCCGCACGCTTCTGATCCGCCCCGAAAAGATCGAGCTCGACACCTTCGTGCCGGAGCTCACGATCATCGACATGCCGAGCTTCCGCGCCGACCCGAAACGTCACGGCGTGCGCTCGCAGAACGTCGTCGCGATCGATTTCGCCCGCAAGATCGTCCTGATCGGCGGGTCTTATTATGCCGGCGAGATGAAGAAGAGCGTGTTCACGACGCTCAACTACTATCTGCCCGCGCGCGGCGTGATGCCGATGCACTGCTCGGCCAATGTCGGGCCGAAGGGCGACACCGCGATCTTCTTCGGCCTGTCCGGCACCGGCAAGACCACGCTGTCGGCCGATCCGAACCGCACCCTGATCGGCGACGACGAGCACGGCTGGGGCCCGTCCGGCGTGTTCAACTTCGAGGGCGGCTGCTACGCCAAGTGCATCAAGCTGTCGAAGGAAGCCGAGCCGCAGATCTTCGCGGCGTCGACCCGTTTCGGCGCGGTGCTCGAGAACGTGGTGCTCGACGAGGACAACCGCGTCCCCGATTTCGACGACGGCTCCAAGACCGAGAACACCCGCTCCGCCTATCCGCTCGACTTCATTCCGAACGCTTCGCGCACGGGCCGTGCGCCGCATCCGAAGAACGTCGTGATGCTCGCCGCCGACGCCTTCGGCGTGCTGCCGCCGATCGCAAAGCTGTCGCCGGCGCAGGCGATGTACCACTTCCTGTCCGGCTACACCGCCAAGGTCGCCGGCACCGAGCGCGGCCTCGGCAACGAGCCGCAGCCGGAGTTCTCGACCTGCTTCGGCTCGCCGTTCCTGCCGCTCGATCCGTCGGTCTACGGCAACATGCTGCGGCAGCTGATCGCCGAGCACAATGTCGACTGCTGGCTGGTCAACACCGGCTGGACCGGCGGCAAGTACGGCACGGGCTCGCGCATGCCCATCAAGGTGACGCGTGCGCTGCTGACGGCGGCACTCGACGGCTCCTTGCGCAACGTCGAGTTCCGCACCGACAAATATTTCGGCTTCGCGGTGCCGACCGCGCTGCCGGGCGTGCCGAGCGAGATTCTCGACCCGGTCAACACCTGGAAGGACAAGGCCGAGTTCGACAAGACCGCGCGCGCGCTGGTCGGCATGTTCCAGAAGAATTTTGCCAAGTTCGAAGCCCAGGTCGACGCCGAGGTCCGTAACGCCGCGCCGGATCTGAAGCTGGCGGCGGAGTAGGGCTGCAAACGCAAATGGGCCAGCCGCATTGCGGCTGGCTCTTACTATTTTCCCGCTCCCTCTGCTGATGCACGAGAGGGGCGAACTCAAGCCCCATCCACCGCTGTCGTCCCGGCGAACGCCGGGACCCATAACCACAGGGCGGTGTGATGCGGCATGCTAGCCGCTCCAGCCTTCGCCAAATTGCCGACGGTGGTTATGGGTCCCGGCTCAAGGCCGGGACGACACCGTTCATTTTGCCGGCGTCCAGGCTCACGCCTTGAAATACGCGATCTGCGTCGTCGTCGCGAGCAGCCGGCCGGACGGCGACCACAGCTCGCCATGCTGGTCCTGGTAGCTGCGGTTGAACACCTTGGCGTCTGCGGTCGCGAGCACATGCGTGATGTCCTCGGCGGCCAGTTCCTCGCGGCTGACGTGGAAGTAGGTGGTCAGCGACACCGTGCCGAACGGAATCAACTCGCCACGGACATGGAACGCGCGGCCGAAGAAGGCGTCCGACATCGACAGCAGCGACAGGCAATCCAGCTTGCGCGGCTTGCGGTCGGAGATCCACAGCCGCGAATAGGCGCTGCGCGGTTCGTCTGAACGACTGCCGAAGTCCGGCCGTCCCTCCACGAAGCGGAAGTCGTATTGTTTGGTCCAGGACATTCCCGCATCAGGATAGCGCCTGACCTGATCGAACGGCGGCGCGTCGGGCTTGACGGCCGGCTGGTGCGACCACGATGGCCGGCGCTCGGCGAAGACAGCGGTCGCCAGCGTCGCCGCGTCAGAGTCGCCCTGGCTCAGCTCGACGCACCAATGCTGCGACGACCGGTTGGCCTTCACCAGCCGGACGTCGAGATCGAACGGTCCCTCCGCGATCGGCGCGCAGTAGTTGACCGTCATCGCCAGCGGATCGCCGGCGATTTGCGGATGCTGGATCAAGGCGCGCAGCACGGTCGCCGCCGTGACGCCGCCGAACGGGCCGACGAAAGCCCAGTAATCCGGGCTGGTCCTTCCCTGCCAGCGGCTGTCGCCGGCAGTGACGCGGGTGGCCTCGTCGAACAGGTGAACTGGCGGTTCGGTCATGCATTTCTCCCGACGGTCATCGTATGATGGCCGTCAGGTGAAACGCAATGGAACGCCTCTGCAATGACGTCATGGGTCATTGCCGAAGGCGAGGGGAAGGGCCCGTCACGCCCGCTGCGCGTGCGCCGGTGCCATCACCGGGCCGACCGGCACGTTCCAGATGTCGTCGGCATATTCGCGGATGGTGCGGTCGGAGGAGAACCACGCCATGCGCGCGACGTTGAGGATCGAGGCGCGGGTCCAGGCCGGCACGGTCTGCCAGCGTGCATCGATGCCGCGCTGGGCCTCGTAGTAGGAATCGAAATCGGCCGAGACCATGTAGTGGTCGAGATGGCGCAGCGCATGTGCGATGGGCTCGAACCGGCCGGGCTCGTCCGGCGAGAACGCGCCGGTCGCGATCGCATCGATCGCGCGCGCCAGCCGCGGTGACCGGTGGATCACGTCGGTCGCGTCCAGCCCCTGCTTGCGGCGGAGCATGACCTCGTCGGCCTCCATGCCGAAGATCGCGATGTTGTCGGCGCCGACATTGTCGCGGATCTCGATATTGGCGCCGTCCAGCGTGCCGATGGTAAGCGCGCCGTTCAGCGCCAGCTTCATGTTGCCGGTGCCGGAGGCCTCCATGCCGGCGGTCGAGATCTGCTCGGAGAGATCCGCCGCGGGAATGATCGCTTCGGCCAGGCTGACATTGTAGTCCGCCATGAACACGACCTTCAGCTTGCCGCCGATCGCGGGATCGTTGTTGACGACCTCGGCGACGTCGTTGATCAGCTTGATGATCAGCTTGGCGTAGCGGTAGCTCGCCGCGGCCTTGCCGGCGAAGATCTTCACCCGCGGAACCCAGTCGCGCTGCGGATCATCTTTCATGTCCTGGTACAGGGCGACCGCTTCCAGGATGTTCAGGAGCTGGCGCTTGTATTCGTGAATGCGCTTGATCTGCACGTCGAACAGCGCGCCCGGATCGAGGCGCACGTTCATGCGCTCGCCGATCAGGCGCGCCAGCAGCACCTTGTTGTGGTGCTTCACGCTGCGGAACTTCTGATGGAAGCCGGCGTCGGCCACGTAGCTCTCGAGGCTCGAGAGCAAGGTCGGATCGTCGACGACGGCGTCGCCGCAGGCCTCGCACAACAGGTTCGTCAGCTTGGGATTGGCCAGGGTCAGCCAGCGGCGGAAGGTGATGCCGTTGGTCTTGTTGGTGATGCGGCCGGGATAGAGATGATTGAGATCGTGGAACACGGTCTCCTTCATCAGGTCGGAATGCATCGCCGAGACGCCGTTGATGCGGTGCGAGCCGACGAAGGCGAGCTGGCCCATGCGCACGCGGCGGCCGCTCTTCTCGTCGATCAGGGACACCGAGGCGCGGTAGTCGATGTCACCCGGTGCGCGCTGCTCGGCGAGCGCGAGATGCTGCGCATTGATGCGGTAGATGATCTCGAGATGGCGCGGCAAGAGGCGCTCGAACAGCTCGACCGGCCAGGTCTCGAGCGCCTCCGGCAGCAGCGTGTGGTTGGTGTAGGACAAGGTCGCGATGGTGATCTTCCACGCCTCGTCCCAGCGGAAATTGTGCAGGTCGACCAGGATCCGCATCAGCTCGGCGACCGCGAGCGAAGGATGCGTGTCGTTGAGCTGCACCGCGGCCTTCTGCGCCAGGCTGCGCAGCTGGCCGTCGGAGCCGAGATGGCGCTTGACGAGGTCCTGCAGCGAGGCCGAGACGAAAAAGTATTCCTGGCGCAGCCGCAGCTCGCGGCCCGCCGGGCTCTCGTCGTTCGGATACAGGAACTTGCAGATCGCCTCGGCGCGCGCCTCTTCGGCGGAGGCGCCGAGATAGTCGCCGGAGTTGAACACGTCGAGCTTCAGCGGATCGGGCGAGCGCGCCGACCACAGCCTGAGCGCATTCACATGCTGGCCGCGCCAGCCGACGATCGGCGTGTCATAGGCGACCGCCTGCACGGTTTCGCCGGGATGCCAGATCGCGCGGTCGCGGCCCTTGTCGTCGACATGCTCGACGCCGCCGCCGAAATGGACGTGATAGACCACCTCGGGGCGCTGGAACTCCCAGGGATTGCCGAACGACAGCCAGACGTCGGGATATTCGTGCTGCCAGCCGTCGACGATGACCTGGCGGAACAGGCCGAAATCATAGCGGATGCCGTAGCCGATCGCCGGGATCTGCAACGTCGACATGCTTTCCATGAAGCAGGCCGCCAGTCGTCCCAGGCCGCCATTGCCGAGCGCGGCATCCGGCTCGCATTTGCGCAGGTCCATCAGGCCGACGCCGAGATCGCCGAGCGCGGTCTCGAACACCTTCATCAGGCCCATGTTGTTGAGCGCGTCGGTGAACAGACGGCCGATCAGGAATTCGAGGCTGAGATAATAGACCCGCTTGCGCCCGGCATCGTAGCTCTCCTTGTCCGCGGTCAGCCAGCGATGCACGATGCGGTCGCGCAAGGTCAGCGCCGCGGCGTGATACCAGTCCTGTTGCGTCGCCTGGCTCGCCTCCTTGCCGATGGCGAGGCGAAGCTTGGCCAGGATGTCGCTCTTGATCTCAGCGACCGCCAATTCGTCGACGGGCTGGCCGGTGCTTACGAAGCTGCGCTGGGACGGCTGATCTGTCACCTTGGAAACCTGTGATGCTACGAGGAACCGGTAAAAGCATACGATGGTTGCGCGCGGTCCGAAACCCGGGGAAAGGCTGGTCCGCACAGCAAGGTGATGGAAAATGATGCAAAGTTCAGGCCGGGTTCCGGGCAGGGAACGCGGAAGGCTGTTGCTGCGGGTGCGTGGGAGAGATGGATCGAGGTCTCTCGACCGTCGTCATCCCGGCGAAAGCCGGGATCCAGACTCACCGGCCTAAGATCAGGCCCGACAAGTCACTCCAATCAGGGTTGTCCGTCTCAATCAGCTCGACCTTCCAGTCGCGATGCCAATTCTTGAGCTGCTTCTCGCGGGCGAATCGCCTCTAGCGGGCGCGCGAAACGTTCGACATAGACAAGCCGAAAAACCTTGTACCTGCTGACGAACTTGGACCCTCGCCCGGCACGGTGGTCTTCAAGGCGCTTCCTGACATCGTTGGTCACCCCGATGTACAGCGTGCCGTGGTGGCCACTGGCAAGAATGTAGACCGGCCATGCGGCCTCAGTGCTCATAGCGCGTGCCAAACAATCGGCTGCGGTGGGTTTGGGTCCCGGCTCGGGGGCCGGGACGACGACAATTGACTTCCTTTTTCAAATAGAACAAATTAAGAACAATTTAGCAAGCGATCGTTATCCCTACAGCGATTCGATCCGCCAGCCCCCGGCATCAGTGCATCCCGCGAGGACACCCATGTCCAATATCGCCTTCGATCCTCTGGCCCTGACCCGCATTGCCGACTTCGCGCGCAGTCTGACGCGGCTGCACAAGACCGCGCGGCGGCGGGCCGTCGACGACGACCAGATCGACCGCGCGTTCAATGCTGTGTGCATGTCGGTCTGGGGCTACACCACCGACGACATTTCCGACGACCTGTTCTCGGCCACCGACCACACCTTCCTCGATGGCCTGGACGAGGCGCGGGCGCGCATCTTTGCCGCCGAGCAAGGCTACGACCTGGTCGACGACGAAGGCATGCTGTCGGACTGGTGGGGCTTCTGCTGGATGATCCTCGCGGAGAAGCGCGGCCTGCTGACGCCGGACAACCGCGCCGCCGCGCGGGCGGCGATCGAGGAAAAGTACCTGGAAGCGCCGAACGTCATCGGCGTGATCGTGGGACGCTAGGTCAGCGTTCCGTCATTGCGAGCGCAGCGACGTGTCCGCCGAAGCCCGCAGGGCGAAGGCGGAAGCATCCAGGGTGGAGTGCGAGACTCTGGATTGCTGCGCTGCGCTCGCAATGACGAGGACTAAAATTCAATCCACGTCCGCGCGTTTGGCGCGGCCCGTGGCCGGCTTCGGCGCGATTGCCATCGGCGGCGCGACGCTGACATTGCCGGCATTGGCCTCGGGCGGCGGCATGGCGGCGAGCGCATCGGCCGCCAGCATCTCGGCGCGCACCGGCGCCACCTTCATCTCGCTCAGCTTGGCCCGCGTGTCCGAGGTCAGCCCGGGATAGGAGGCGACCGGCTTGAAGTCGGCCGGCTGGCCGCCGCTGCCGCGCGTGCCCGAATAGGCGACGAGGCCGTCGCTGGTGGCGACCACGTCGCCGGGACGCAGCGAGGTGTCGAGCGACAGGTCGACCGGCGCCAGCCCGGCCGGATCGCGGCCGTTGCAGGTGCAGTCGGCGCGCAGCGCCTGCCGATAGGCGAACGCGGTCTCGCTGTCGGCATAGCGCTCGCCATTGCTTGCGGTCGCGTAGTCGATGTTGGAGCCGTAATAGATCCTGGTCGGGCTCGCCGGGCAGAACGCCTGGCACATCTGCGCCGGCGAGGCGAGGCCGCGCGTCAGCGGAAAATAGCGGCCGTCGCAGGTGCGCACGCAGAACGCCGCGCCTGATCCAGACGCCACGCGCGGCTGTGGGGCGGCCTGCGGGTTGGTGCCGAACGGATCGAAGGAGCTGCCCTGCGCTGGCCGCTGCGATTGCGGCTTGTTGAAGCCGCCGAACAGGAAGTCGAACAGGCCCTGGGCCGACGCCATCCGCGGCGCCAGCGCGCCGGCGGCGACGAGGCCGACCGTCGCCGCGACAGCGACGTGGCGGGACCTCCGCCGAAACGACAACACGCTACGCAACGCCCGCTCCATCGCCAGGATCTTCACCGCAAAGCCACGCCGTGACGCGGCAACCCACGTCGCCCGATCATGTGCGATCGAACGCGCCATGCCCAAGGCACGGCGCCATCAGCTTTGCGGTAACCTTAACGGGCGTTGGTAAATGAGCGGTATGCGCGGGCAGTGAATTGCGCCGCGCGCCAGGCGCCTCAGAGGAATTCGCGCGCCTTGTAGAGCGCCTGGAACGGCAGGCCGGCCTGGGCGAAGGTCTCGGCGGCGCCTTCCTCGCGATCGACCATGGTGAACACCAGCGCCACTTCGGCGCCGGCCTCGCGCAGGGCTTCCACCGCCTTCATCGCCGAGCCGCCGGTGGTGGTGACGTCCTCGACCACGACGATGCGTTTGCCCGCCAGGGTCTCGTCCCGGGCGAGGCCCTCGATCGCCAGCCTGGCGCCGTGCTCCTTCGGCTTCTTGCGCACGAAGAAGGCCGCGATCGGATGGCCCTTGATCCAGGAGATCTGGGCGATGGCGCCGGCCAGCGGCACCGCGCCCATCTCCAGGCCGCCGATATAATCGAAGCCTTCGTCCTTCAGCGCCTCATAGGTGAGCTCGGCGAGCAACGTGGCGCCCTCCGGGTCCATCATGGTCGGCTTCAGGTTGAAATAGAAGTCGCTCTTGCGGCCGGAGGCCAGCGTGATCTCGCCACGGCCGAACGAGCGCCTGCGGATGATCTCGAGGAGGCGGGCGCGGGAGGCGGATTTGGACACGGCGTTTCCCCTGAGGGTGGATTCTTGGGTGGCGCAATCTATCGGGGGCGGGCGGCGGAGACCAGCCGCCACGATGTCCCATCAACAACGCTACGTTTGAAGCCGGATGCAGTTTCGAGCTAATGGGAGCCCGCGACCAAGCAAGGACGATTGGGAAGGATGCCCGTATGACGATCGAGCTGTACACCTGGAACACCCCGAACGGGCGCAAAATCTCGGTCGCGCTGGAGGAGATGGCGCTGCCCTACCGCGTCATTCCGGTCGACATCACCAAGGGCGCCCAGATGGCGCCGGAGTTCCTGGCGATCAGCCCCAACAACAAGATCCCGGCGATCGTCGATCCCGACGGCCCGGATGGCAAGCCGGTCAGCGTGTTCGAGTCCGGCGCCATCCTGCTCTATCTGGCCGAGAAGACCGGCCAGTTCCTGCCGGGATCCGTCGCCGAGCGGATCCCGGTCTATGAATGGCTGATGTGGCAGATGGGCGGTTTCGGCCCGATGCCCGGCCAGGTGCACCATTTCATCGCGCTGACCGACGAACAGGACCGCGCCTACGGCCTCAAGCGCTACATGGCCGAGACGGTCCGGCTCTATGGCGTGCTCGACCGCCGGCTGGCGCAGCACGAGTTCGTCGCAGGCGCGCTCTCGATCGCCGACTTCGCCATTCTCGGCTGGGCCTGGCGCCACCCGCGCCACAAGGTCGATCTGGCCGACTTCCCCCACGTCAAGCGCTGGTACGATACCCTGATGGCCCGCCCCGCCGTGAAGCGCGGCATGGAGGCGAAGCTGGATTGATGGCCGCTGCTCTGTCGCTGGGGGGCGACGCTGTCTTCCGCGCCGGCGGTGCGCTCCCTCTCCCGCTTGCGGGGGAGGGTCGGGGAGGGGGAGCCACGCGGGCGGTATCGCTCTAGCGCGAACATGCCCGCCCCGTCGCATGCCGGCGCGTGAGCCGGCCTCCTCCACATCCCCCGTCGCTAAAGGGAGCTTCGGCGGACAGGACGGAGGAGCCGATGGAAATCACCCGCGCCGCGCCTCCAGCGCCATCCGCACCGCAAGTCCCGCGAGCACCGTGCCCATCAGATAGCGCTGTACCAGCGCCCAGCTCGGCCGTGTCGCCAGGAACAGCGCGATCGATCCCGCCGCCATGGCGATCATGGCGTTGACGCTGACGCTGATCACGATCTGGATCGCGCCCAGCACCACCGACTGCGTCAGCACGCTGCCGACAGCGGGATCGATGAACTGCGGCAGCAGCGCCAGATACAGCATCGCGATCTTCGGGTTCAGCAGGTTGGTGACGAGCCCCATCAGGAACAGCCGACGCGGGCTGTCGATGGCGAGCTTCCTCACCTGGAATGGCGAGCGTCCGCCCGGCTTCACCGCCTGCCAGGCCAGATAGAGCAGGTAGGCCGCGCCGGCGAGGCGCAGCGCGTCATAGGCGAACGGCACGGCAAACAGCAGCGCCGTGATGCCGAACGCCGCGGCCAGCATGTAGGCCAGAAAGCCTGTGGCGACGCCGCCGAGCGAGATCAGGCCGGCGGCGTGGCCCTGCGTGATCGAGCGCGAGATCAGATAGATCATGTTCGGCCCGGGCGTCAGCACCATGCCGAGCGAGACGAGCGCGAAGGCGAGCAGGGACGATGTGTGCGGCATGACTGGCTCGATGATCGGGATCTCTGCCGCCTGCTTTAGCGCGGACGATCACGCATCGTCATCCGATCGATTGCACCGAGAGCAATCAGCCCGCCGGCGGCGGCGCGGCGTTCAGCGCCGGCAGCCGTCTGCCGGAGCGGTCGAACACACCGGCGATGCTCAATGCCAGCAGCACCAGCAGAATGGCCGCCGCGAGCGGCACGGAGTGCCCGATCATGGCGAGCAGGCAGGCCCCCAGCGCGATCACCACGCCGATCTCCAGCGGCGCGATCGGCTCTCCGGCGTCGCTCCGCGCCTTCCAGTGGATCGCGATCCCCGCCGCCGCCATCGGCATGTCATAGATCATCGCATAGGGCGTGGCGATGATGCTGCCGACCGCGACCAGCGCGATCGCCTGCTGCGTTGAGCCGCGTCGCCAGGCATCCCAGACCATCACGACGATGGAGCAGGACAACAGCAGCTGAACCAGGTAGCCGATCGGCGGCGGCGCGCCGAGCGTGTGCAGGCCCGCGATGACCGTCGGCATCATGTGATCGAGGCTGGGCTGGTTGGCCTGCAATTGCGCCTGATAGCTCGGAAACTTCACGATCCATTCGAGCCAGATCCACGGATCGAGCGCAGCGCTGGTAACGACCGCGACGATCACGGTCGTGGCGATGGCCGACAGGATGGCGCGCCAGTTGCGCGACGCCAGCAGCACGACCGGCATCAACAGCACGAATTGCGGCTTGTAGGCGAGCAGGCCGAGCAGGACGCCGGCAATGACGGGATGGCGCGCGAGCAGGCGCAGTCCGCCGATCAGCAAGGCCGCCGAGAGAAAACCGTTCTGGCCGGTGATCGCGTTGATCAGCGTCGTCGGCGCGGCGAGCAGCGCAAGGCCCGACAGCGAGCGCCAGTCGCGGCCGAGGGTCGCCAGGCCATACAGCGCGAACGTCACCGAGATCCAAGAGACATAGGCGACAGGCAGCGCCAGCATGCCCAGCGGGATCAACGCCAGCAGGAAGGTCGGCGGGTAAGGATAGGGAAATCCGCCGCCGCCGAGGGCGGGATCCAGCGTCTGCTGGTAGCGCGCGAGCGCGACAGGATCGTAGATGCCGGCGCCAGACAGCGCGGCATACTTGCCGAACGACCACAGGCCGAAGAAGTCACCGAACGCCGGCTGCGGCGAGGACAGCGCCCAGCTGACGAGATAGGCGCCGTTGTAGAGCACGAGCCCGATCAGCAGGATCAGCAGGGCGCGCTGGTCGCGCATCTCAGGGTGGGCTGCGGATGAGATCGCGGTCATGGGAGCCGGTCGAGGCCAGGGTGTTCGGCGCCATCGGCGCACTCGTGACGTAGGGGTGGTCGATGCCGTCGCGCGATCACGCGCACGCGGTGCCCCTCCAACTCTGCCAGGGGACCCTGCACGCCGTGTTACCGGCCGTCCCGATGACGATGCCCGATCTCATCGTGCCTAACGACAGGTAAAATCGCCGCGGGGGCCGAGTGACCTCGGTTGGGGGCCGGCGTCGCCGCCGCATCAAGCAACGTTCTCGCCCCAAAACTTTCTTGTTGCTATTTTTCCGAAATCATGGTTTGATCCGTGCATCCCGTCCTCATGCAGAGGGGCGTACGCGTCGTCACGATACGTAGAGGCGGGGAGCGGTGGCCGCGGGCCTGTCAGGTGCTGATGCGCTGGACGATTGGCAGCTCGCGGACGTTCAAGCCGTGTGGTCCTGGCGCCCCGAAGCTGGCGCCAAGCCTGCGTGACATCACGTGTCGCGCTGGTGACGGGGGCAAACAAGCCGGTCCCCGGGGAGAGCGCGGAGCAGACGTTCAACCCATCGCGCAGGGAGGGCCGGGTCTGCCCGGCTGAACCTGTGGTACCTGCCGCCTGCATTTTTTTCGCAGGCGGGCCACGGGCCTCAGTCGGGGCCTGGCCTTCCCTGCGCCCTTTGCGCCGTTGCAAAAGGGCCGACTGATCGCAAGCCTCGGGCACGATGTGCCGCGAGAATGCAAAGCCTTGTCCTTATTCTGTCGTCAGTTGTTTGAAACGTGAATGCGTCTTCTCGCCCCGCTGTCGTCCCGGACAAGCCGTGACGCGCGCCAGCGCGGCACGGCGCCGATCCGGGACCCATACGCCGCGGCGGTCGTGTCGGGCAAAGGGCCAATGACCAGTGCGCCTCAAACCATTCCCTGGGGGTATGGATCCCGGCTCAAGGCCGGGACGACAGAAGGGGGCGGCGATACAGCGAGGCCTCCACCAACCGTCGATGATGCAGGAGGGCGCCGTGTTATCAGCTCAATGCGCCTCGTCCCAATTATCAGCCGCGCGTGCGTCGACGTGCAGCGGGACCGACAGCAGCACGGCCGGGAACGGCGCGTCCTGCATGACGTGCTGCACGACCGGCAGAGTTGCCGCGACCTCGTCGTCCGGGACCTCGAAGATCAATTCGTCATGCACCTGCAGCAGCATCTGAGCCGACAGCTTCTTTTGCGCCAGCGCCTCTTCCACCCGCGTCATGGCGCGGCGGATGATGTCCGCAGCCGTGCCCTGCAGCCGCGCGTTGATCGCGGCGCGCTCGTTGAAGGCGCGGACCGAGGCGTTCGACGCCTTGATCTCCGGGTAATGGCACTTGCGGCCAAACAGCGTGACGACATAGCCGTTCTTGCGGCAGAACTCGCGGGTCTCGTCCATATAGTCGCGGATGCCGGGGAAGCGCTCGAAATAGCGCTTGATGTAGGCCGAAGCCTCCTCGCGGGCGATGCCGAGCTGGTTGGCGAGGCCGAAGGCGGAGATGCCGTAGATGATGCCGAAATTGATCGCCTTGGCGCGGCGGCGGACCTCGCTCGGCATGTCCTTGATCGGCACGCCGAACATCTCGGATGCCGTCATCGCGTGGATGTCGAGCCCGTCCTTGAACGCCTGCTTCAGCACCGGGATGTCGGCGATCTCGGCCAGCAGCCGCAACTCGATTTGCGAGTAGTCGGCGGAGACCAGCTTGTGCCCGGGCGTCGCGATGAAGGCGCGGCGGATCTTGCGACCGTCCTCGGTCCGGACCGGGATGTTCTGCAGGTTCGGCTCGTTCGACGACAGCCGTCCCGTCGTGGTCGCCGCCAGCGCGTAGGTGGTGTGCACGCGATGTGTCTGCGGGTTGACATAGGTCGGCAGCGCGTCGGTGTAGGTCGATTTCAGCTTCGAGACCTGGCGCCATCCCAGGATCTTGCGTGCGAAATCGTTGCCCTGCTCGGCGAGGTCGTCGAGAATCGATGCGGATGTCGACCAGGCGCCGGTCTTGGTCTTGGTGCCGCCCGACAGGCCCATCTTGCCGAACAGGATGTCGCCGATCTGCTTGGGGCTGCCGACATTGATCGGCTCGCCGGCCAGCTCCTGCAGCTCGGCCTCGACGCGCGCCGCCGTCTGGGCAAAGTCGCCGGACAGGCGCGACAGCACCTGCCGGTCGATCGAGATGCCGCGCCGCTCCATGCGTGCGAGCACGGAGACCAGCGGCCGCTCCAAGGTCTCGTAGACGGCGGTCATGCGCTCGGCCGTGAGGCGCGGCTTCAGCACGCGCCAGACCCGATGGATGACATCGGCGGCTTCCGCGGAATGCGCGGTGGCGCGATCGATTGCGACCTGCTCGAAGGTCAGCTTGTTCCGGCCGCTGCCGATCAGCTCGCTCTCGCTGAGCAGCGCGTGGGCGAGCACATGCTCGGCCAGCGAGTCGAGCTTGTGCGAGCCGCGTCCGGCGTCGAGCGCGTAGCTCATCAGCAGGATGTCGTCGACATTCGCAAGGATGATGCCGTGTTGCGCCAGCAGCACGGCGAGGAACTTGATGTTGTAGCCGATCTTCAGCAACCCGGCCGATTCGAGGATCGGCTTCAGCGCCGCAAGCGCATCGCTCTCCTTGATCTGGTCGGGCGCGAGCCCGGCATCGAACAACCCGCCGCCATCGCCGGCCTGGCGATGCGCCAGCGGGATGTAGCAGGCCTCGCCCGGCGCCAGCGCCAGCGAAAGGCCGCACAGGCTCGCCTGCATCGGGTCGATCGAGCTGGCCTTCACATCGATCGTGACACGGCCGAGATCGTGCACGCGCGCCAGCCAGTCGTTCAGCTCAGGCAGGCTGCGGACAGTCTGATACTTGTCGCGATCGATCCGCGCGCTCTTGGCCGCCTCCGCCCTGGTCTCGGCGAGACCAGCGGGCGTGCCCTTGCTCATCGCGGACTTGTCTATCCGCGGATCTCCGGTGCGAGGGCTCCCTCCCCCCTTGTGGGGGAGGGTTGGGGAGGGGGGTGCTCCGGAGGGACCGCTCGTGGAGCGCCCCCCTCCCTGACCCTCCCCCACAAGGGGGGAGGGAACGGAGGGAGCAGTGCCTGCGCCACTTTTCAACTGCTCATCCGCCGTCACATCCGCCGGATCGATCTGCGAATACTCCGCGACGCGTCGCGTCAGCGTCGAGAACTCCATCGCCTTGAGGAAGGCGATCAGCTTGCGCGGATCGGGCTCGTGGATGGCCAGATCGTCCAGCGGCACCTCGAGCGCGACCCTGTCGTCGAGCAGCACCAGCTGGCGCGAGATCCGCGCCTTCTCGGCGTTCTCGATGAGAGCCTCGCGTCGCTTCGGCTGCTTGATCTCGCCCGCGCGCGTCAGCAGGCCTTCGAGGTCGCCATAGTCGGTGATCAACTGCGCCGCGGTCTTGATGCCGATGCCGGGCACGCCCGGCACGTTGTCGGTGGAATCGCCGGCCAGCGCCTGCACCTCGACCACCTTCTCCGGCGGCACGCCGAACTTCTCGATCACCTCGGCGACGCCGATGCGTCGGTCCTTCATCGTGTCGTACATCGTGACGCAGTCGTTGACGAGCTGCATCAGGTCCTTGTCGGAGGACACGATGGTGGTGGTGGCGCCGCGCTCGCAGGCGAGCCGCGCATAGGTCGCGATCAGGTCGTCGGCCTCGAAGCCCGACTGCTCCAGGCACGGCAGGTCGAAGGCGCGGACCGCCTCGCGGATCAGCGCGAATTGCGGGATCAGGTCGTCGGGCGCCGGCGGCCGGTGCGCCTTGTAGTCGGCATAGATCTTGTTGCGGAACGTGACCTCGGACTTGTCGAACACGATCGCCAGATGCGTCGGTCGGTCGGTCTCGGGCATGTCGCGCAGCAGCTTCCACAGCATGTTGCAGAAGCCGAGCACGGCATTGAGATTCAGACCGTCGGACTTGCGGTTGAGCGGCGGCAGCGCGTGATAGGCGCGGAAGATGTAGGACGAGCCGTCGACCAGGAACACATGATCGCCTTTGGCCGCGCCCTTCGCCAAATTCTTGGCGGCGGCAGGCACAGGGGCGGCGGGCGTGGCGGCGGCTTTCTGGGGAGCTTTGGGCATGGCCGCAATGTAGGGAATTTGGCCGGGATTGACACCCTCGGAACGGCAGAATCCGGCGCGTTCCCCACGCAAATCGGCGCCGGCTGCGAGCCGTGCTCGCGCCAAAAACTCCGCTGTCGTCCCAGGCAAGCCCCGACGGCGCGAAGCGCTGGCGGGGCGCCGACCCGGGACTTACACTCCCAGGCGGTGATGAGGCGGCATGCTGGAGCCACAGCGTGCCTCACATGGAGGACGGCGGTTATGGGTCCCGGGTCTTCGCCCGGGACGACACCATGGATGTGGCTACTCCGCCGGCTGCAACACAGCCTTCGGCTTTGGCGGCGCGATCCAGAACGCGATCGGGCGTTCGAACAGGAAGCGGGCGCCGGTACGCAGCGCGAGGCGCCAGATCGCGAGCGCGCCGAGCACGCCGGCGATGGTGACGAGCAGCGAGATCGTTCCGATGTCCGTGATGATCCCGGTCTTCAACAGCACCGTACGCGTCGCCGCCATCGGCAGGAAGAAGGCGAGATAGATCACGATCGAATGCTCGCCGCAGAACCGCAATGCGTTGAGGAGCTGCGCGCGCGCCAGCAGCGTGCCGGCGATGATGATGGCGACGGCGCCGGCATAGCCGAGCATGAGGGAGACAGCCGGCCACTCGCTGACGCCGAGGTTCACCAGCGACTGGTTGATGACAGCCCAGGCGAGCAGGCCGATGATCGCGAGCATGGGCTGCGCGCGGGCCCGGTCCGACACTGCGAAGATGTAGGTCGCGAACAGATAGCCCGAATAGATGTAGACGAAGCGGGCGCAGAATTCGTCGATCACGGTCCAGCCGGTAACGATGTGCGCCATTTCGAGGCCGGCCGCGATGCCCCAGATCACCGGCGCCGGCAGCTTCCGTGTCAGTTTGATGACGACGAAGAAGATCGGCAGCAGATAGATGAACCACAGCGTGCCGAACGGCTCGATGAAGGATTCCAGATACAGATAGCCGGCGTGCGGCCAGCCGGACGCGGCGGCGAAGCCGGGCGCCTTGAAGCCGAACTGGATGGTTACCCACAGCACGTAGAAATAGGCGAAATGCACGACCTTGCGGTCGAGATAGGTGCGCCAGTCGCGGTTGATCACCAGTGGCAGAAACAGGCCGGAAATCAGGAAGAAGTCGGGCATCCGGAACGGCTTGGCGAAGGCGACGACGGCGTGCATGAAGCCGGTCTCGCCGGCGGCGAGCTCGACGCCCAGCACCGAATGCATCATCACCACCATGATGATGCAGATACCCTTGGCGTAGTCCACCCAGTCGATGCGCGTCTCGGTTCCGGCCGTTTTCGGCGTACCATTCGCGGTCATGCTGTCCCTCTTTGGCGCGGAGCTGCCGCATTGTCGGGCAGAGCCGTTAATACTCCTCTCTGTCATCCAAACGTCATGCCGTTTTCTAAATTCCCCTTGAACCGCAAATGGTTTAAGACGCGAAAGTATTAACCTTGAAGGATGGGTTTCGATGCGAATTGCGATGATCGGCACGGGCTATGTGGGTCTGGTGTCCGGTGCCTGCTTCGCCGATTTCGGTCACCAGGTGACCTGCGTGGACAAGGACGAGAGCAAGATCGCCGCGCTGCATCGCGGAGAAATCCCGATCTTCGAGCCCGGGCTGGATGCGCTGGTCGCGGCCAACGTGAAGGCCAAGCGGCTCGATTTCACCACCGATCTCAAGCAGCCGGTCGCGGAAGCCGACGCCGTGTTCATCGCGGTCGGTACGCCGTCGCGGCGCGGCGACGGTCACGCCGACCTCACCTACGTCTATGCCGCGGCGCGCGAGATCGCCGCGTCGCTCACTGGCTTCACGGTCGTCGTGACCAAATCGACCGTGCCGGTCGGTACCGGCGACGAGGTCGAGCGCATCATCCGCGAGACCAATCCGGCGGCCGACGTCGTGGTCGCCTCCAATCCGGAATTCCTGCGCGAGGGTGCGGCGATCCGCGACTTCAAATGGCCCGATCGTATCGTGGTCGGTACCGACGATGAGCGCGGCCGCAAGGTGCTCGGCGACATCTACCGGCCGCTGTCGCTGAACCAGGCGCCGGTCATGTACACGGCGCGGCGCACCGCCGAGCTGATCAAATACGCCGCCAACGCGTTTCTCGCCACCAAGATCACCTTCATCAACGAGGTCGCCGATCTCGCGGAGAAGGTCGGCGCCGACGTGCAGGAGGTGGCGCGCGGCATCGGTCTCGACAACCGCATCGGCGCCAAGTTCCTGCACGCGGGTCCCGGCTTCGGCGGCTCGTGCTTCCCGAAGGACACGCGCGCACTGATCAAGATCGCGCAGGACTACGATACGCAGTTGCGCATCGTCGAATCCGTCCTGGCCGTCAACGACAACCGCAAGCGTGCGATGGCGCGCAAGGTGGCGCATGCCGTCGGCGGCAATCTGCGCGGCAAGACAGTCGCTGTGCTCGGCCTCACCTTCAAGCCGGAGACCGACGACATGCGCGAGGCGCCGTCGATCCCGCTGGTGACCGGGTTGCTCGACATGGGCGCCAAGGTGCGCGCGCATGATCCCGTCGGCATCGAGCAGGCCAAGAAGGAGCTGCCGGAGATCGCCTATTACGACGATCCCTATGCGTGCGCGACGGGCGCCGATGCGATCGTGCTGGTGACCGAATGGGTGCAGTACCGCGCCATGGATCTCGATCGCCTCAAGGAGGTGATGGCCAGTCCTGTCGTCGTCGACCTGCGCAACGTCTACCGCCCGGATGAGATGGCGGCGCACGGCTTCGTCTACGAGAGCGTGGGCCGGCCGGGCGTGAAGGGCGCGTGATGCGGCGTGCGTGACATGGCGTTGTCATGTTCCGCGAAGGCGGGGTATCCAGGGCGCCCGATCTTCGTCGTCCGCGAGATCGCTGTTTACTGGATTGCCCGCCTTCGCGGGCAATGACGGGTTCGACGATTGCCCCTTCGCTTCGACACGCCGCTGCCCATCGATGCCGTGCTGGACGAACTGTCCGGCACGCTCGCACGCAGCAACACCGCCGTGCTGGTGGCGCCGCCCGGCGCCGGCAAGACGACCCGTGTACCGCTGGCGCTGCGCGATGCGCCGTGGGTCGGGACCAACAAGATCATCGTGCTGGAGCCGCGCCGGATCGCCGCCCGCGCCAGCGCCGAGCGGATGGCGAAGTCGCTCGGCGAGCGTGCCGGCGAGACCGTCGGCTATCGCGTACGATTCGGCTCGAAGGTCTCGCGCGCGACCCGCATCGAGGTCGTCACCGAAGGCATCTTCACCCGGCAGATCCTCGACGATCCCGAGCTCACCGGCGTCGCCGCCGTGCTGTTCGACGAATTCCACGAGCGCTCGCTCGATGCCGATCTGGGCCTCGCTTTGGCACGCGATGCGCAGCAGGGCTTGCGCGAGGATCTCCGCATCCTCGTGATGTCGGCGACGCTCGACGGCGCCCGCGTCGCCAGCCTGCTCGGCAATGCGCCGGTGGTCGAGAGCGAAGGCCGCGCCTATCCGGTCGAGACGCGCTATGTCGGCCGCAAGCCGGATGCGCCGGTCGAACGCCAGATGGCTGAGACCATCGCGGCCGCGCTGCGCGCCGACGCGGGCTCGGTGCTGGCGTTCCTGCCGGGGGCCGCCGAAATCCGGCGCACCCAGACCATGCTGGCCGAGCGCGTCCACGATGCCAGCGTCGAGATCGTGCCGCTGTTCGGCGCGCTCGATTCCGCCGTGCAGGACCGCGCCATCTCGCCCGCCCCGAAGGGGCAGCGCAAGGTGGTGCTGGCGACCTCGATTGCCGAGACCTCGCTGACCATCGAGGGCGTGCGCATCGTGGTCGATTCCGGCCTCGCCCGGGTGCCGCGCTACGAGCCGGACATCGGCCTGACCAGGCTGGAGACGGTGCGGGCTTCGCGCGCCGCCGTGGATCAGCGCCGCGGCCGCGCCGGCCGCACCGAGCCTGGCGTCTGCTACCGGTTATGGGACGAGCCGCAGACGGCCTCGCTGGCGGCCTATACGCAGCCGGAAATTCTCAGCGCCGACCTGTCCTCGCTGGTCCTCGATCTGGCGCAATGGGGTGTCAGTGACCCCTCCACGCTGAGCTTCCTCGATCCGCCGCCGCAACCGGCTTGGAAGGAGGCGAGGGACCTGCTGCGCGAGCTCGATGCGCTCGATGCCGATGGCAGGCTGACCGACGAGGGCCGGCGGCTGCGGGCGCTGGCGCTGCCGCCGCGGCTGGCGCGGATGATCGTCGATGCCGCCGACCACGGCGCGGCGGCGCAGGCCGCCGACATCGCCGCCATCCTGACCGAGCGCGGGCTGGGCGGCGACAGCGTTGATCTCGAGGTGCGGCTCGATCAGTTCCGCCGCGACCGCTCGCCGCGCGCGCAAAGTGCCCGCGACCTGGCGCGGCGGTGGGCGCAGCAGGTGTCGTCCGCGTCCGCCCCCGCCGGAGAAGCGGATATCTCCACCGGCCTGATGCTCGCCTTCGCCTTTCCCGACCGGGTGGCGCGCAATCGCGGCAATGGCAGCTTCGTGCTCGCCAATGGCCGCGGCGCTGCCGTCGACCCAACCTCGTCGCTGGCGCGCGTGCCCTATATCGCGGTCGGTGAGCTGACGGGAACGGCGGCCAGCGGCCGTATCCTGCTGGCGGCCCCGCTGGCGATCGAGGACATCGAGCGCCACTTCGCTGCGCATATCGAAGCCAAGGACGAGGTCAGCTTCGATCATGGCGCGATGGCATTGCGGGCGCGCCGCAAGCGCAAGCTGCACGCGATCACCATGGCCGATGCGCCGGTCGCGCTGACGCCTTCGGAGGAGACCGCGCGCATCTTCGCGGAAGGAATCTGCGCGGCCGGGCTCGACCGGCTGCCCTGGTCGAAGGCCGCCAGGCAATGGCGCGATCGCGTCGCCTTCCTGCGCAAGGCGGAGGGCGACAGCTGGCCGGACCTGTCGGACGCGGGCCTCGCCGAGCGGCGGGAGGAGTGGCTGGTGCCGCTGCTGGCCGACAAGACCTCGCTCAAGGACGCCTCGCCCGGCGACGTCTCCGATGCCGTGATGGCGCTGCTGCCGTGGGATCTGCGCGCCCGGCTCGACCGGGAGGCGCCGACCCATTTCGAGGCGCCGACCGGCACCATGCTGGCGATCGACTACGAGGCTGAGCAGGGGCCCACCATCGCGGTCCGGCTGCAGGAGCTGTTCGGTCTCAACGTCCATCCGTCTATCGCCAGGGGGGCCGTGCCGCTGGTGCTGGAACTGCTGTCGCCGGCGCAGCGGCCGGTGCAGGTGACGCGCGATCTGCCCGGCTTCTGGCGCGGCTCCTATGCCGCGGTCCGCACCGATCTGCGCGGCCGCTATCCGCGCCATCCCTGGCCCGACGATCCCGCCCATGCCGAGCCGACCCGGCGGGCCAAGCCGCGGGGGACATAGCTCATGCAAATTGTACCGCCGCCGTCGTTGTCGTTAACGCTTCACTCATCGTTTTCGCCAAAATGGCGGCGGCAGCCGGTCACTCGCAGTCGCCCGTCAGCGGCTTTGATGGTCAAATCGGTTGCGGGGTAAAGTCGGGCGTTTGCGTCATGCGTAACATAATGATCTTTGCGGCCGTTCTCGTCGGTCTCGGCACCTTCATGGCGCAACTGGCCGATCGCCTGACCCCCGCGTCGGCATCCGCGACACCGTCCGCGCGGGTTGCCACGGTGGGATCCTCTGCCGCGGGCCAGCGCAGCCTCAGCATTCCGACCGACCGTCGCGGTCACTTCCGCGCCGACGGCCGCATCGACGGTCAGCGCATCAGCTTCATGGTGGATACCGGCGCCTCGATGGTCGCGCTGAACGAGAGTTCGGCCGCCCGCTTCGGCCTCCGTCCGGCGCGCGGCGACTACACCGCCACCGTGACCACGGCGAACGGCACCGTGAAGGCGGCCCGCGCCAGGCTCGCGATGGTCGAGCTCGGCGAGCTCACCGTGCGCGACGTCGATGCCCTGGTGCTGCCCGATACCGCGCTGTCGGAGAACCTGCTTGGCCTGTCCTTCCTGTCCAAGCTGAAGCGCTTCGCCTACGCCAACGGCCAGATGGTGTTGGAGCAGTAGGCTGCGCCTTCACCGCATCTTGGTGCATGCAGTGACGGCCCCCATATACCGGCAGGCGGATTGGTTCAGCGGACGGGGCGGTCCCGCCTGATTGTTGCCTGCATTCATCTGCCTTCTGCCATTGTCGTCCGACGTCGTATCAGGCACGACTGCATTCTTCCGTTGATGTGATTTCCCGAGGCCGTCTCCTGATGTTTCCGAAACCCAAGCCCGTCCTGGTTCCCAATACCTACGCCTTCGAGTCCGAGCCGATGGTGAAGCCGACGGGCTTCCGCGAATATGACGCGCGCTGGCTCTTCAACAAGGAAATCAACTTGATGGGGGTGCAGGCGCTCGGGATGGGGCTGGGCGCGCTGATCGCCGAACGCGGCGTCAAGCGGGAGATCGTGACCGGGCACGACTTCCGCGGCTACTCCGCCTCGATCAAATACGCCCTGATCTCGGGCCTGATGGCCGCCGGCTGCAAGGTGCACGACATCGGCCTTGCGGTGACGCCGATGGCCTATTTCGCCCAGTTCGATCTCGATGTGCCCTGCGTCGCCATGGTGACCGCCTCGCACAACGACAATGGCTGGACCGGCGTGAAGATGGGTGCCAACCGCCCGCTGACCTTCGGCCCCGAAGAGATGACCCGGCTGAAGGAGATCGTGCTCAACGCCGAGTTCAAGAACGCCGGCGGCGGCTCCTATCAGTTCCACGAGAATTTCCCGGCGCGCTACATCGCCGACCTCACCAGCAGGCCCAAGCTGAAGCGCAGGCTCAAGGTCGTCGCGGCCTGCGGCAACGGCACCGCCGGCGCGTTCGCGCCTGAGGTGCTCGAGGCGATCGGCTGCGAGGTCATTCCGCTCGACACCGAGCTCGATCACACCTTCCCGAAATACAATCCCAATCCCGAAGACATGGAGATGCTGCACGCCATCCGCGATGCCGTGCTCGCGCATAAGGCCGATGTCGGCCTCGGCTTCGACGGCGACGGCGATCGCTGCGGCGTAGTCGACAACACCGGCGAAGAGATCTTCGCCGACAAGGTCGGCGTGATGCTGGCGCGCGACATGTCGGCGATCCACAAGGATGCGCAGTTCGTCGTCGACGTGAAGTCGACCGGCCTGTTCATGACCGATCCCGTGCTGCAGGCGCAGGGCGCGAAGACCGCCTACTGGAAGACCGGCCATTCCTACATGAAGCGCCGCACCAACGAGCTCGGTGCGCTCGCCGGCTTCGAGAAGTCGGGCCACTTCTTCTTCAACCGCCCGTTCGGGCGGGGCTATGACGACGGTCTGGTCTCGGCGATCGCGATCTGCGAGATGCTCGATCGGGCGCCGGGCAAGTCGATGGCCGACCTGAAGGACGCGCTGCCAAAGACCTGGTCGTCGCCGACCATGTCGCCGCATTGCGGCGACGAGGTCAAATACGGCGTCGCCGACGCCGTCGTGAAGCACTTCCAGGCGCTGCAGCAGCAGGGCGGCAAGGTGGCGGGGCAGCAGATCCGCGATCTCGTCACCGTCAACGGCGTCCGCGTCACGGTCGAAGACGGCAGCTGGGGTCTGGTGCGGGCCTCATCGAACAAGCCCGAACTCGTGGTGGTGGTCGAAAGCCCGGTGTCCGAGCGGCGCATGCACGACATGTTCGAGGCGGTCAACGAGGTGCTGCGGACGCATCCCGAAGTCGGCGCCTACAACCAGACGATCTGAGGCCGCGTTGATGATATCCCGCTAGGGTCGATGCTCGCGCCGATCCCATCCCATTCGATGGGATCAAGCGGCCCTCAGGGAGCTCAGGAACTGATCGACCTCGGATTTGAGCCGGCTCGATTGCGAGGTGAGTCCGTTCGCGGATTCCAGCAGCCGCGAGGCGGCGCTGCCGGTCTCGTCGGAAGCGCGGGTCACGCTGCCCATGCTTTGGCTGACCAGCCGCGTGCCTTCGGCCGCCTGCTGTACGTTGCCGGAAATTTCCCCGGTGGCGAGGCCCTGCTGCTCGACCGCGGTGGCGATCTCCTTGGAGATGTCGTCGATCTCGGCAATCGTTCCCCCGATCGCCTGGATGGCGGAGACGGCGTCACCCGTTGCGCTCTGGATGCTCTGCACCTGGCTGGAAATTTCCTCGGTGGCCTTCGCGGTCTGATTGGCGAGCGCCTTGACCTCGCTTGCCACGACGGCAAAACCCTTGCCGTGCTCGCCGGCGCGCGCCGCCTCGATGGTGGCGTTCAGCGCCAGCAGGTTGGTCTGGCTGGCGATCGTCTGGATCAGCGTCACCACCTCGCCGATCTTCTGGGTGCCGGCAGCCAGGCTCTCGACCACCGTGTTGGTGCGGCGAGCCTCGTCCGCAGCTTTCGCGGCGATCTCCGCCGACCGCGTCACCTGCTGTGAGATATTGTTGATCGACGCGGTCAGCTCTTCCGTTGCGGCAGCGACCGTCTCGACATTGGTCGACGCCTGTTGCGAGGCGCCGGCCGCGGCCGACGTCTGGCGCGAGGACTCCGCGCTGCTCCGGCTCATCGACGAGGACAGGCTCTGCATCTCGTTGGCGGCGACGGCCACCGCCTCGACGATGCCGCCGATCTTGCGCTCGAAGCCTTCGGCGAGCTCGCGACGGGCAAGATCGGCCTGCTGCTTGACGCGTTGCTCGGCCTCGAACCGCTCGGCGTTGGCGCGCGCTTCGGCAGCGATCGCCGATTCGGCTTCCGCGGTCTTGCGCGCGCTGGTTTCGAACAGCTGCGTCAGCTTGAGCGCAAGGGCGATGAGAACGCCGGCCTCGATCAGCAGGATGACCGCATGCAGCACAACGCGGCCGAAATCAGCGCCGCCCGGGTAGATCGCTGCAGGAAAGACGAAGTTGAGGACCAGATGATGAAGCGCGACGGCGACCGTGCCGGCCAGGATCGGCCGGTAGTCGCAATATGCGACCAGACAGGCGAGCGCGGCGAAAAAATACATGTGCATGTCGATCTGCCAGGGATGTCCGGACATCTGGTAGACGAGCACGGATACGCCGCCCATGACGGCGACTGCGACGGTGAGCTGGGTCGACAAGGCGTCGCCGGCGCTGCGCCAGGAAAGGGTTGCCACCACGGCCATGACGATCATGAGCATGGTCGGCATCAGCCAGTCGCCGCGCGACAGCCCGATGATGAGGGAGAGCGGAACGTGAACCCAGAGCATCGCCAGCAGAAGCTTGCTGGTCGTGTGCCGGAGGGTTGCCAGATCGCTGGTCTCGACGTTCATTTCCGATTCCCCCAAAGAGATCATTTTGCAAAGCAGGCAGAGACCGCCTGCGGATCGATGATGAGCCAGGCTCCGGCCTCGCGCAGCCGCGCCGAGCCGTCGTGTTCGCCGGGACGAACGACCAGCAGCGATGAAATGGCCGTTGTGCGCACGAGCGCGGCGTCAGCCGAGGCCGCGGCGAGCATCGCGTGTTGCGCGCTCCACCAGGGTGGGAAAGCGACGGCCACGATTTCGCTCCCCGCGCGCACTTGGAGTGACAGCGCGGCGACCGCGACAAAGCTCGCGATCAGAAGCGCCGTGGCATTGAGCCACGGGCGCGAAGACTGAGGTATGGTTGCACCGGACGTCATCGCATCCAAGAATAGAGGGATGGGAATAACTTCCGGTAAACGTTCGTTAGGGATGACGACTGAGATTGGGGACGCTAGCGCTGCAACATCGAAGCGGCCCGGAATGCTCGGCTCAGACCGGCGGCACCGGCAGCGCCGTGACCGACTTGATCTTCTCCATGGCGAAGCGCGAGGTGACGTTCTTGAGGGGCACCGCGCTGATCAGCTTCTTGTAGAAGACATCGTAGCTCTGCATGTCCGCAACGACGACGCGCAGCATGTAGTCGACGTCGCCGGCCATCCGGTAGAACTCCATCACCTCCGGCATCGAGCTGACCGCCTCGGCGAATTTGCGCAGCCAGGCCTCGGAATGGTCCGCGCTCTCCACCGACACGAACACGGAGATGCCGAGCCCGATCTTGTTCTGATCGACCAGGGCCACCCGGCGCAGGATCACGCCATCGGCCTCCAGCCGCTGGATGCGCTTCCAACACGGTGTCGACGACAGTCCGACCCGATCGCCGATCTCGGCGACGGACAGCGATGCGTCCTCCTGCAGGACCATCAGAATCTTGCGGTCAATCGCATCGAGCCGGCGATTGGCCTCGGAGCCTTGGGCGGCGACATCGGTCATGGAGAAATTTGTTCCATATGAAGGCTATATGACCCTCATATAGAGAAAATCGTTCCAAGACAAGGGTTGGCCGTTCAGCCCTTTGCGGCCGGGGCTGACGGTTTCCGCGGCGGGTGGGGTGGTTTCCTGCTACCGCTCGTCGTTCTCTTTCAACCAGCGGCCGACCAGATGATGAGCAATGGCGAACGGATGCGGTCCTGCCAAGCCATCCGGATGCTGCCGCAGCAGCATCTGCCGGGCCTCGTCGCGGCTGAACCAGCGCACGTCCTCGAGCTCGGTGCGGTCGATGATGATGTCTTCGTTGAGTGCCCGGGCGCTGCAGCCGATCATCAGCGACGACGGGTAGGGCCAGGGCTGGGTCATGTAATAAGTCACGTCGGTGCAGCGAATGCCGGATTCTTCGAACACCTCGCGCCGGACGGCGTCCTCGATCGTCTCAGCCGCCTCGACGAAGCCGGCGAGGCAGGAATACATGCCGGTCGGAAACTGCTTCTGCCGCCCGAGCAGGCACTTGTCGCCGGAGGCGACCAGCGAGATCACGACCGGATCGGTGCGCGGGAAATGCTCCGTCTTGCAGCTCGGGCATTCGCGCTTCCAGCCGCCCTCGCGCATGGCGGTCTTGGCGCCGCAATTGGCGCAGAAGCCGTGGCGCTGATGCCAGGACACCAGGGACTTGGCCATCGCGATGGTGGCGAGCTGGTCGACCGGGATCGCGCCCTGCATCGCCATGCCGCGCAACTCGGTCACGGACACGTCCTCCCGCCCGGCGAGCTTCTCGACCGCGGCCGGCGAGATGCCCATGCCGAACACGGCCGCTCCGTCCTGCAGCCCGAGGAAGATCGTTCCCGGATTGGCACCGAACTTCAGCGCCTCGTCGATCGACAGCAGCGCGCGCAGCTGGTCGCCCTCGCGCTTCAGCACCAGCGAATCGCGATGCACGACATAGGCCCGCGTCGACGGCTTGCTCTCGAAGGCAATCAGCTTGTCGTCGTGGAAGCGCAGATGGGCGGCGCGATCGATCGGATGGCCGACGAAGGCCGGCTTGCCCAGCGGAAACAAGTCGAATGGCGACATCTCTCACCCTAGCCAGATCTTGCGCCTGATAGCGCTGATGAACTGCTGCACCTCCTGCGCATCGTGGGGCACAGGCGGCGCGGCGCCCCACACCGGTCGCGGCCAGGCCACGTCACTTGTGCGTCGCGCGATGATGTGGACGTGCAACTGCGGCACCATGTTGCCGAGCGCGGCGACGTTGAGTTTGTCGCATTTGGTGATCTCTTTGAGCGCGCGTGACGCCCGCGTGATCTCGGTCATCAGCTGCGCCTGCGCGACCTCGTCGAGATCGATGATCTCGACCGCGCCCTCGCGCCGCGGCACCAGCAGCAGCCAGGGATAGTTCGCGTCCTTGATCACCAGCACGCGGGACAGCGGCAGGTCGCCAATGTCGATCGTATCCTTCGCAAGTTGCGGATGCAGCGACCAGGCTGATTCGGGCATGCGGCGGTTCCTGGCGGATGGTCAGGCGGGAGCTCGACGGCACCTAAAGCCTTTCCGAGCTGCGGCACAAGCCCGCGGGGCGGTAGAGCGGGCCGGCGAAGCTCGCGCTTGCTTTCCGGACCATTTGGCCCCAAATAGGCAGCGGGAGATTGGCGGTGGACGAGCCACTCGCCAACCGGGTCAGGTCCGGAAGGAAGCAGCCCTAACGAGGTCCGGATCGGGTCGCTCGTCAGTCTCCTACCTGTTTTTTCGAGCGAATCGCGCAAAGATGGCGGGGACCCCGCGCAGGGCGGGCGCTCGACCGCGCTCCGGTTGATTGCGTCGAGGCTGATGGCGTCGACGATCGCGATCGATGCCGGACTGGAATGCTCACTTGCGGATCGCTCGATGACTGACGCTGGCGCCCCACCTGTTCCGCCTGACAGCGCCGACGCTCCCGCCAAGCCCTACCGGGTGCTGGCGCGCAAATACCGCCCCTCCAGCTTCGCGGATCTGATCGGCCAGGAGGCCGTGGTGCGCACGGTCTCGAACGCGTTCGAGACCGGCCGGATTCCGCAGGCCTGGATCCTGACCGGCGTCCGCGGCGTCGGCAAGACCACCACCGCCCGCATCCTCGCCCGCGCCCTGAACTACGAGCTGCCCGACGGTTCGGTGAAGGGCCCGACGATCCACATGCCGGTGCTCGGCACCCATTGCCAGGCGATCATGGAAAGCCGGCACATGGACATCCTGGAGATGGACGCGGCGTCCCATACCGGCGTCGACGACGTCCGCCAGATCAACGACAGCGTCCGCTATGCGCCGGCCAGCGCGCGCTACAAGGTCTACATCATCGACGAAGTCCACATGCTGTCGACGGCGGCGTTCAACGCCTTCCTGAAGACCTTGGAGGAGCCGCCGGAGCACGCCAAGTTCGTGTTCGCCACCACCGAGATTCGCAAGGTCCCGGTGACGGTGCTGTCGCGCTGCCAGCGCTTCGACCTGAGGCGGGTCGAGGCCGACGTGCTGATGAAACATCTTTCGGGCATCGCGACCAAGGAAGGCGTGACGATCGAGCCCGAGGCGCTCGGCATCATCGCGCGCGCCGCCGAAGGCTCGGTGCGCGATTCCTTGTCGCTGCTCGATCAGGCGATCGCGCACAGCGCCGGCGAGGTCCGTGCCGACGATGTCCGGCAGATGCTCGGCCTCGCCGACCGCACTCGCGTCATCGACCTGTTCCACCATCTCGCCAGCGGCGACATCGCCGCCGCCTTCAAGGAATTCCGCGAGCAATATGACGTCGGCGCCGACCCCGTGGTCGTGCTGTCGGACCTGGCCGAGTTCGTGAACTTCGTCACCCGGGTGAAGGTCGTGCCGGCCACGGCTGACAACGTCGCCTTCAGCGAGACCGAGCGGCTGCGCGCGCGCGACTTCGCCACCAAGCTATCGATGCGCGTGCTGTCGCGGATGTGGCAGATGCTGCTGAAGGGCATCGCCGAGACTCAAGGTGCGACGCGCCCGGCTGCAGCGGCGGAAATGGTGCTGGTGCGGATTGCCTACGCGGCCGATCTGCCGACGCCTGACGAAGCCATTCGGATGATCGACCAGAACGGTGGTGGCTCGCCGATCGTCACGAACGGCGGCGGGGCACGTCCTGCGCCGGCATCCACCATGAGCGCGGGAACGCCGCCTGTGATGACGTCGGCGCCGATGCAGGCGCCGCGCGCGCAAGGCCCGACGCTCGCCGCGGTCGGCGGTTCGATGCGCCCGCAGGCGATGTCATCGCAGCCGTCACCGGCATCGCAGGACCAGCCCGCGCTGCGCTTGGCGAGCTTCCAGGAACTCGTCGCGCTGGCCGGCAAGAATCGCGACCTGATCACCAAGAGCGCGCTGGAGATGGACGTGCGGCTGGTCCGCTTCGAAGAGGGACGGCTGGAGATCGCGCTGGAACGGACGGCGCAACGCTCGCTTGTCTCGGACCTCGGCCGCAAGCTGGAAGACTGGACCGGCCGGCGCTGGACGGTGATCGTTTCCAACGAGCCGGGTCAGGCGACCTTGCGCGAGCAGAATCTGCGCGCCAAGAGCGAGCGCGAGGCGGCGGCGGAGGCCGATCCGCGCGTACAGGAGATCCTGGCGCGGTTCCCGGGCACCAAGGTGGTCGAAGTGCGCCGGCTCGCCCCCGAGCCGCCCGAATCGGACGCCAGTGCTGTCGAGCCGCCCGACGAGTCCGACGATGACGATTTCTAGAGCATGATCCGGAAACGTGGAAACCGGTCTTCCGAAAGATCATGCTCAACAAGAAGGCTGATGATGAGGTGCTCCGATGGCTGACTTTCTCGGCATGATGAAACAGGCGGCGCAGCTGCAGACGAAGATGCAGGAAATGCAGGAGGAGCTCGGCAACGTCGAGGTCGAGGGCATCTCGGGCGGCGGTCTGGTCGCCGTGCGCATGACCGCCAAGATGGACGTGAAGAGCATCAAGATCGATCCGTCGCTGCTCAAGCCGGAGGAGGCCGAGATCCTGGAAGACCTGCTGGTCACCGCGCACGGCGACGCGCGGCGCAAGGCGGAAGCCGCGATGCAGGAGAAGATGCAGGCCATCACCGGCAAGCTCGGCCTGCCGCCAGGCTTCGGTTTTGGTTAGTTGACCCGATGACATTCGTGAACTGATGGCCGTCGCCGGTCCTGAGATCGAACGCCTGATCCAGCTGCTTGCGCGCCTGCCCGGCCTCGGGCCGCGCTCGGCGCGGCGTGCCGCGCTCCATCTGATCAAGAAGCGCGAGGCGCTGATGGTGCCGCTCGCCTCGGCGCTGCAGGTCGCGATCGACCGCATCCAGGTCTGCAAGACCTGCGGCAACATCGATACCCAGAATCCCTGTACGGTGTGCACCGATCCGCGGCGCGATCCCGCGATGATCGTCGTCGTCGCCGATGTCGCCGATCTCTGGGCGCTGGAGCGCGCCAAGGCCTCGAACGGCCGCTATCACGTGCTCGGCGGCACCTTGTCGCCGCTCGACGGAGTCGGTCCGCAGGACCTCACCATCGACGCGCTGGTGCAGCGCGCGCATGCGCCGGAGGTGCAGGAGATCATCCTCGCATTGAACGCGACGGTCGATGGCCAGACCACCGCCCACTACATCACCGACCTCCTGCAAGAGGCGAACGTCAAGGTCACGCGGCTGGCGCATGGCGTGCCGGTCGGCGGCGAGCTCGACTATCTCGACGAAGGCACGCTCTCGGCCGCGATGCGGCAGCGGACCTTGTTCTAGGCACAGACGAAAGTGGAATGATGACGAAACGCGGATTCGGCAAACGGCTGGCTTTGGGCGCGATTCTGGCGGTACTCTCGGCGCCGTCGGTGCTGGCGCAGCAGAGCGAGGCATCGCAGAAGGCGGGGCGTCCGCTCAATGCCGGTGACGTGCTGTCGGGCGAGCTGACGGCGCTGAAGCTGAAAGGCGCCAAGCCGGGCCAGCCCTCCGCGGCCTATCAGATCACCAGCGAGCCGCGCCGTCTGCCGCCGCCGAGCGGGTTGTGCAATCTCGAGACCGGCCCGGAGACGTTCCAGCTCGTCACCGCGAACACGGCTCAGGCGTCTCAGCTCAAGGGGCTGCTCGGCAAGCAGATCGCGGTCAAGGTCGACGAGATCGCCTGCGCCCAGGATGCGGGACAGATGAGCGAGGCGGTCGTGACCAAGTGGAGCTTGGTGAAGCGTTGAGGCCGCTGGGAGCATTCACGCGAAAGCAGCGCCACGATTTCCGCTGTCATCGCCTGGCTTTGACCGGGCGATCCAGCACGCCGCGGCCTCGCGGTTGATCGCCGACGTCTCTGCAATCCCGGATCACCCGCCTTCGCGGATGATGACAGTCTAACCCCAGGCGGCAGCTAGACCTTCACTGGCCCCAATTCATCGAAATGGCCGCGCCTCTGCAGCCAAGCAAGCAGCACGAGGCTCGGGATCGCGACGAGTGCGCAGATGACGAAGAATGTAGGCCAGCCGGTCGCTTTCGCCACATAGCCCGCGCCCGATGACAGGTAGGTTCGTCCAACCGCGGCGAGCGCGGTGAGCAGCGCATATTGGGTCGCGGTGTGCAGCGGGTTCTGGCACAGCGCAGAGAGATAGGCGACGAAGATCACGGTGCCGATCGCGCTGGTGAAGTTCTCCGCAGAGATCGCCAGCGCCAGCGCCCATTGATTGACGCCGACGATGGCGAGCCATGAGAACGACAGGTTGGCCAGCGCCTGCACGATGCCGCCGATCCACAGGCTGGTGGCGAGCGAATAGCGCCGCGCGACGAAGCCGCCGGCAAAGCCGCCGGCGAGCGTGGCGGCGAGGCCGACGCCTTTCACGATCGCGGCGTAGTCGACCTTGCTGAAGCCGAGATCGATCACGAACGGCGCGGTCATCGTGCCGGAGAAGGCGTCGGTGAACTTGAACAGCACGACGAAGGCGAGCACCGTGAGCGCATCACGTCGGCTGAGGAACTCGACGAAGGCTCCGGCGGCCGCATGCATCACGCGGGTGAGCGCGGTGTCCGCGCCCATCGCGGCCTCCGCCTGCTGCGACTGAGCCGGCTCGGTCGCCGCGAGGGCCGTGATCGTGCCAATCAGCACCATTCCGGCCATCGCGACATAGCCCCACATCCAGGACGACGGACGCGTCAACCCCGAGTTCTCGAATGCACTGACCACCACCAGCGCGCCGGCGGTCGAGACCAGCATGCCGATGCGGTAGGCGGCGACATACGCCGCCATGCCCGCGGCTTGCTCGCTCTCCGGAAGGCTCTCGACGCGGAAGGCATCGACCACGATGTCCTGGGTCGCCGACATCGCGGCGACCAGCAGCGCGGCCAGCGCGACCATGAACGGCGCATGCGCCGGGTCAGTCACGGCCAGCAGCAGGATGGCCGCGATCAGCAGCAATTGCGCGAACACCAGCCAGCCGCGCCGCCGCCCGAAGGCGCGCGTCAGCAGCGGCACGTGCAGCGCGTCGACCAGCGGCGCCCAAAGGAATTTCAGCGTGTAGGGCGTGCCGACCAGCGCGAACAGCCCGATGGTCCCGAGATCGACGCCGAGCTCGCGCATCCAGATCTGAAGCGTCGAGCCGGACAGCGCCAGCGGCAGACCTGAGGAGAAGCCGAGGAACAGCACCACGAGCACGCGCGGCTGCAGGTAGACGGCCATGCTCTCGCGCCAGGTGGGGGCGGGCTTGGCCTCAGGCTTTGCAGCGGTTGCTCTGATGTCGGAGGCGGCGTCAGGTGCGGTCATCGGTGGGTGGTAGCAGATCTGGACAGCTTTCGCGACGCCGCGGTCATTCCCCCGCCTGCATCCGCCCCGCCAGCGGAAACAGGTCCGGCGTCGCGCCCGCGCCCGGCGCAATGCGCGGAGAGTCCGCCGGCGCATCCGGCTTGCTGAAATCGAGCTCCTCGATCCGCGCGGCGCGCTTTTCGATCTTGTCGGCGGAGATGAGGATCTGGCGGATGTCCTCGCCGACATCGCCAAAATGCTTCTGCAGCTTGAGCACGCGCTCGCGCAGGCGGCCGAGGTCGTCGCCCAAATGGATCACCTCGTTGCGGATCTGGTCAGCGGCGTCGCGGATGCGCGCGTCCTTCATGATCTGCTGCATGACCTGGATCGCGAGCATCAGCAGCGACGGCGACACCAGCACGACACGGGCGCGATAGGCTCTCTGGATGACGTCGTCGAAGCCGTCATGGATCTCGGCGTAGACCGATTCCGACGGCACGAACATCAGCGCCGTGTCCTGCGTCTCGCCGACCACGAGGTACTTCTCGGCGATGTCGTTGACGTGGCGCAGCACGTCGGTGCGCAGCCGCTGCGCGGCGGCGCGCTTTTCGTCCTCCGTCTCCGCGTCGTGCAGCGCGGTCACTGCCTCGAGCGGAAACTTGGCGTCGATGCACAGCGGCCGCGTGTCGGGCAGGAACACGACGCAGTCCGGCCGCTTGCCGCTGACGAGCGTGTACTGGAAGGCGTAGCTGCCCTTCGGCAGCCCGTCCTGGACGATCGCCTCCATGCGCGCCTGGCCGAATGCGCCGCGCGACTGCTTGTTGGCGAGCACGTCGCGCAAGGTCGTGACCTGTGTCGTGAGCTCGCTGAGATCGCGATGCGCGTTGTCGATGATGCCGAGCCGCTCGTGCAGCACGCGCAAGGAATCCATGGTGTGGCGCGTGGTCTGCTCCATCGATTGGCCGACGCGATGGGTGACGGCGTCGAGCCGCTCGTTGACGCTGCGCGCCAGGTCCACCTGCCGCCCGGCAAGCAGCTGCGCCATCGCGTCGACCCGGCCGGAGGCCTCGCTCTGCACCCGGATCATCTCGCCGAACCGCTGTTCGATCTCATCGGCGCGCATCGCCTGCTGGGCCGCGAGCTCGGCGCCGCGCCGGCCGGAGCGCACCACGGCCGCGACGATCATCAGCAGCAGGAGCAGAACCAGCACGCCAAACCCGATCAGCGCGTCGCTGGCGCGCACGGGCAGATCGCCGATCATGACGACGACAGGATTGAGGGACTGGCTGGCGGTCATCACCCCCCATCTATCCGATTCGCAAGAGCTCGCGAACGAAGAGAGAACATTTATGGTTAAGGCCGGGTAAAGAATCATGGTTAACGAGACATTGAAATTCATGGTTAGCGAAGTCTTAACTGCGAGCCATCACATTGACCGCGCCGGTTCCGCGGCTTAAATCGCGCGCCATGTCCCTAAGAGAAATCATCATCCTGCCGGACCGGCAGTTGCGGCTGGTGTCCAAGCCGGTCGAGAAGGTCACGCCGGAGATCCGGCAGCTGGTCGACGACATGTTTCAGACCATGTACGACGCGCCAGGCATCGGGCTCGCAGCGATTCAGGTCGCGCAGCCGCTGCGCGTCATCACAATGGATCTGGCCAAGCCCGACGCGAACGGGGAAGGCAAGCGCGAGCCGCGCGTCTTCATCAATCCGGAGATCGTTGCCAAGTCGGACGAGCTGTCGGTCTACGAGGAAGGCTGCCTGTCGATCCCCGAATATTACGAGGAGGTCGAGCGGCCGGCGCGTGTGCGCGTACGCTTCACCGATCTCGACGGGCTGGTCCGCGAGGAGGATGCGGAGGGGCTCTACGCCACCTGCATCCAGCACGAGATCGACCATCTCAACGGCGTGCTGTTCATCGACTATCTGTCGAAGCTCAAGCGCGACCGCGTGATGAAGAAGTTCACCAAGGCCGCCAAGCGCGCCGGCGAGTAACGATCAACTCTCTCCTCCGTCATGCCCGGGCTTGACCCGGGCATCCACGTCTTGCCTCTCGCGTTGGCATTGCGACGTGGATGGCCGGGACGAGCCCGGCCCATGACGGCAGGATGAAGCCTCGAGGGGCGCACCAGATGCCGCTTCGCCTGATCTTCATGGGCACGCCGGATTTCGCCGTGCCGACCCTGCTCGAGCTCGCCGGCCACGGCCACGAGATCGTGGCCGTCTACACGCGCGCGCCGAAGCCCGGTGGCCGCCGTGGCTTGGCCTTGGTCCCGACTCCGATCGAGACCGAGGCGCGGCGGCTCGGCATTCCCGTGCTCACGCCGAAGACGCTGAAGACCGAGGACGCGCTGGCTGCGTTCCGCGCCCACCAGGCCGACGCCGCCGTCGTCGTCGCCTATGGCATGATCCTGCCGCAGGCGATTCTCGATGCACCAAAACTCGGCTGCTACAACCTCCACGCCTCGCTGCTGCCGCGCTGGCGCGGCGCTGCGCCGATCAACCGTGCCATCATGGCAGGGGACGCCGAAAGCGGCGTGATGGTCATGAAGATGGATGTCGGTCTCGACACCGGCGACGTCGCGATGGCCGAGCGTCTGCCCATCACTGACGCGATGACGGCGTCCGACCTGCACGATCGCCTGTCGCGCATCGGCGCCGACCTGATGGTGCGGGCGATGGCGGCGCTGGCGCGCGGCGGGCTGACGTTGACGAAGCAGGCCGAGGGCGGCGTGACCTATGCGGCCAAGATCGAGAAGGCCGAGGCGCGGATCGACTGGACGAAGCCGGCGCATACGGTGCTGCGTCACATCCACGGCCTGTCGCCGTTCCCCGGCGCCTGGAGCGAGGTCACCCTCGATGGCGAGGCGGCGCGTTTGAAGATCCTGCGCTGCGCGCTCGCCGACGGCCGGGGCGAGCCCGGCGCCGTGCTCGACGAGCAGCTCACCATCGCCTGCGCCGACGGCGCCATCCGCGTGACCGAGCTGCAGCGCGCCGGCAAGGGCCCGATGAAAGCCGCGGATTTCCTGCGCGGCACGCCCGTCGCGCCGGGCCTGCGCTTCGGCTGACCAATTCAGCTCGTCATGCGCGGGCTTGACCCGCGCATCCATCTCGCGAACAAGCTTCGTCCATGGATGGATTGCCGGGTCAAGCCCGGCAATGACGGCCAAACGCGATCGAGGCGATGCCCCGCTACAAGCTCACCATCGAATATGACGGCGCGCCGTTCTGCGGCTGGCAGCTGCAGGCGACCTTGCCGTCGGTGCAGGGCGCGCTGGAAGCTGCGGTGCAGGCGACCTGCGGCGTGCCGACGCGCGTGCACGGTTCTGGCCGTACCGACGCCGGCGTCCACGCCATGGGGCAGGTCGCGCATTGCGACATCGCCAAGGAGTTCCGCCCCGACAAGCTGCGCGACGCACTCAACGCGCATCTGCGGCCGAACCCGGTTGCGGTGCTCCATGCCGAGATCGTGCCCGACAGCTTCGAAGCGCGGTTCTCCGCGCGGAAGCGGCACTACCGCTATCGCATCGTCAATCGCCGCTCCAATCTTGCGCTCGAGGTCGGCCGCGTCTGGCGCGTGCCGCAGCGGCTGGATTCGGAGGCGATGCATGCGGCGGCGCAGCGGCTGCTCGGCAAGCATGATTTCACGACCTTCCGCGATGCGGAATGTCAGGCGAAATCGCCGGAGAAGACGCTCGATCAACTCGATGTCGTGAGGGACGGCGATGCGATCACCATCCTCACCTCCGCGCGCTCCTATCTGCATAGCCAGGTGCGCTCGATGGTCGGCTCGCTGGTGTGGGTCGGGCAGGGCCGCTGGACCGCAGATGATCTCGCCGCCGCGCTCGCCGCGCGCAATCGCGCCGCCTGTGGCGTCGTCGCGCCACCGGAAGGGCTCTATCTCGTGAAGGTCGACTATTGAGGTCGTTCCCGCGTGGAAACCGGCCCGTCGCGTACCGCGACGAGAGTCTGTCCTAATTAGTTGCTGCTTCGAGTTGCGCGATAGGCCTCATTAACTTCAAATTGAATCCCTCCCTGCTATCCGGACCTCAGGCTGCTCTCCAGCGAGGTCGATCGTGCGCATTCGTCAAGTCTTCCTGCTCTCTCTGCTGCTCGGGGCCGTCATCGGCCTGCTCGCCACCGTGCTGTTCGCCTGGCAGCAGCTGACCTCGCTGCAAGCGGCCCGGACCGCGGGCGCCGATGCGCAACTGCTGGCCGCCATGCTGCGGCTCCCGGAAAAGCTCAATGTGGAGCGCGCCTGGATCAATCCGCGACTGGCATCGGCCAACCCGGCGACGGCGGAGGAGCTCGCGGGGCTCAAGAAGATCACCGGCGGCTCCGATGAGGCGCTCGCCAAGGCGCGCAGCCTGGCGCAGCTTCGCGAGGACGTCGCAGCGCTCGATTCGATCGAGCAGAAGCTGCGCACGCTGCGCGGCGCGGCGCTCGATGCCGTGGCCGAGCCCAAGGCGTCCCGGTCGGAGGCCGTCGTCCGCGACTACGTGCCGCAGATGTTCACGGTCCAGGAAGCCACCGGCAGCCATGTCGAGGTGATCGTGCGCCGGATCAATGCGGCCAACCCCGCGGTCGGCCAGGCCGCGCGGCTCGCCGTGATCGGATGGGATCTGCGCGACTGGGCCGGCCGCGCCACCACGACGCTCATCCGCATGATCGCGACCAAGCAGCCGATGGCCGGCGAGCCGGCCGAGGCGCTCGCCGCGTTCAAGGGACGCATTGAGCGGATCTGGGCGACGGCTAAGCTTGCCGCTGCCGAGATCGATCAGAAGCCGATCTTCGCAGCGATGACCGGGGTGGAAAACGGCTATTGGGCGCGCGGCGGCGAGCTGTATACGTCGCAGGTGGCGCCGAATCGCGGCAAGGTGCTCGAGCTCGACCCCGATCAATTCCTGCGGTCGCTGTTTCCGATCCTCGACACCATCCTGCCGCTGCGTGATGCCGCGCTGACCGAGGCGCTGCGCCAGAGCGAGGCCGCGCTCGGCGACGCCCAGCTCCGCTTCGTGCTGGCGCTCATTCTGCTCGTCGTCAACATTGCCGCCGCTGCGCTCGGAACACTCTGGTTCAACGCTCGGGTCATCAAGCCTCTGTCCAACCTGACCGAGCTGATCGGGCGCATCGCCAGCGGCGCGCGCGATGTGGAAATCGCCTACCGCGACCGCACCGACGAGGTCGGTACGCTCGCCCACGCCATCGGCGTTCTGCAGGAGAAGTCGGCCGAGGCCGATCGGCTGGCGTTGCAGGGTGCCGATGCCGAGGCGCGGCGCGATGCGCGGCGGCAAAAGATCGAGGCGCTCACCCGCCGCTTCGGCGACGTCATCGACACGCTTTGCGGCCGGTTGAGCGACGCCGCCAGTGGCCTGAAACTCTCGGCCGAGACCCTCGACGGCTCCGCCAGCACCACGGCGTCACGTGCCACCGCCGTGGCCGATGCGGCGGCGCAGGCAACCTCCGGCGTCAACACAGTCGCGGCGGCCTCCGAGGAGCTCGACGCCTCGATGAAGGAGATCACCCGGCAGATCGCGGAAGCCGCGTCGGAATCCTCCAACGCGACCAGCCAGGCGCTCGACACCACCGACAAGGTCCGCACGCTGGCCGGCAGCGCGACACGCATCGGCGACGTCGTCCAGCTCATCCGCGCCATCGCCTCGCAGACCAATCTGCTGGCGCTCAATGCCACGATCGAGTCGGCGCGCGCAGGCGAGGCCGGCAAGGGTTTTGCCGTCGTCGCATCCGAGGTGAAGAGCCTGGCGTCGCAGACCAGCAAGGCTACCGAAGAGATCGAGAGCCAGATCGCCGCGATTCAGGACGAGACCGGCAGCACGGTCGCCGCAATCGAGAAGATCGCAGCCGTGGTGAATACGATCAGCGGCGTCACGGGAGCTGTCGCGACGGCCGTGGCCGAGCAGAGCGCTACGACACGTGAGATCGCCCGCAGCGTGCAGCAGACGGCGAGCGGTACCAACGACGTCTCGTCGTCGATTGCGCTGGTCAGCGCGGCCGCAGCCGAAACCCGCGGCTCGGCGCGCTCACTGCTCGATTCTGCTGCCAGCCTAGCCGGCCAGGCGACGGATTTGCGCCGCGAGGTCGATCAGTTCCTGGCGGAGGTGAAGGCCGCCTGATCGGAGCGGCACGCCGCTCACGCGAAGTAGCGATCGAGAATGCCGCGATAGATATTCGTCAGGGTGGCGATGTCGGCGACCGAGGCGCGCTCGTCGATCTGGTGCATGGTCTGGCCGACCAGGCCGAACTCGATCACCGGGCAGTAGCTCGAGATGAAGCGCGCGTCCGAGGTGCCGCCGGTGGTCGATAGCTCGGGCTTGCGGCCCGTCACGCTCTCGATCGCGGCAACCGCGAGGTCGGTGAACGGTCCGGGCTTGGTCAGGAACACGTTGGAGTTCGACGGCATCCAGTCGATGCGGGCGCGGATGCGGTTGCCGCAAGCCTTGGCCAGCCGCTGCTCGACCAGCGCGCGCAGCGACTCCTGCGTATGGCAGTCGTTGTAGCGGATGTTGAACTTCGCCCGCGCCAGTCCCGCGATGACATTGGTCGCGGTGTTGCCGACGTCGACCGTGGTGAATTCGAGGTTCGACGGCTGGAATTGCGCGCTGCCATGGTCGAGCGGCTCGTCCGAAAGCGCGACGATCAGGCGCGAGATATCCGGGACCGGGTTGGAGGCGCGGTGCGGGTAGGCGACGTGGCCCTGCTTGCCCTCGACGATCAGGGTGCCGGACTGCGAGCCGCGGCGGCCGATCTTGATGCAGTCGCCCATGACTTCTTGATTCGACGGCTCGCCGAGCACGCAATGGTCGAAGCGCTCGCCGCGCTCGGCCGCCCATTTCAACAGCTTGATGGTGCCGTTGATCGAGACGTCCTCCTCGTCGCCGGTGATCAGGAACGAGATCGAGCCCTTCGGCCGTCCACCATTGTCGCGCAGATAGTCGAGTGCAGCCGCCACGCTGCAGGCGATGCCGCCTTTCATGTCGACGGCGCCACGGCCATAGATGTAGCCGTCCTTGACCTCGCCGGAGAATGCGCCAAGGCTCCACGCAGCCTCGTCGCCGGGCGGCACCACGTCGGTGTGGCCGGCGAACGTGATGTGCGGCCCCTCGGTGCCGATCCGGGCGTAGAGATTGTCGACGTCGGCGGTGCCCGCTTCCGAGAAGGTCACGCGATGGGTCTGGAAGCCGGCTTGCTTCAGCAGGTCCTCGAGCACGCCGAGCGCCCCGGCATCGGCGGGGGTCACGGAGGGACAGCGGATCAGGTCGCGGGTGATGGTGAGGGCATCGGTCATGCCCTCGCTTAACATGGGCGTTCGGGCGGCGGCTAGTGCGGCCGCCCGGACGTGGACGATCAGTCGCGCAGCAGCTCGTTGATCGAGGTCTTGGAGCGGGTGCGCTCGTCGACGCGCTTGACGATGACGGCGCAGGCGGTGGAGGGGCCGATCTGGCCGTTCTTCATCGGCTTGCCCGGCAGCGCGCCCGGCACCACGACGGCATATTCCGGCACCTCGCCGACGAAAACCTCGCCGGTCTCGCGGTCGACGATCTTGGTCGACGCGCCCAGGAACACGCCCATCGACAGCACCGCGCCCTTGCGCACGACCACGCCCTCGGCAACCTCGGAGCGCGCGCCGATGAAGCAGTCATCCTCGATGATCACGGGACCGGCCTGCAGCGGCTCCAGCACGCCGCCGATGCCGACGCCGCCGGAAATGTGCACGCGCTTGCCGATCTGGGCGCAGGAGCCGACCGTCGACCAGGTGTCGACCATGGTCGCCTCGTCGACATAGGCGCCGAGATTGACGAAGGACGGCATCAGCACGACGTTCTTGGCGATGAAGGCCGAGCGGCGCACGATCGCGCCGGGCACGGCGCGGAAGCCGGCGTCACGGAAACGGTTCTCGCCCCAGCCCTCGAACTTCGACGGCACCTTGTCCCACCACGACGCCTGGCCGGGGCCGCCGGGGATCACGCTCATGTCGTTGAGGCGGAACGACAGCAGCACCGCCTTCTTGAGCCACTGGTTGACGCTCCACTTGCCGTCCGTGCCCCGCTCGGCGACCCGGGCCTCGCCCTTGTCGAGCAGCTCCAGCGCGCTCTCCACGGCGTCGCGGACCTCGCCCTTGGTCGTGGTCGAGACGCCATCACGGGCATCGAAGGCGCTGTTGATGGTGGATTCCAGGGCGGACAGTGACATCGGTCGATCCTCGCTTGGTCCCGGGCCGACCGGGATAGACTTGTAGAAGCTGGGGGCAGGGCGGCTTTTTCCGGGTTTGGGGTAAGGGAGTCAAGGCACCCACCGGCGTCGTCCCGGACAAGCGGAGCGCCCGGCTGTCGCTATTGAGACGACTTTATATCGCGAGCGCCGATCCGGGACCCATAACCACAGGGAGACGTGTTGGGCACATCCTTAGCCACTTGCGTGCCCACACATCCGCCGGTGGTTATGGGTCCCGGGTCAAGCCCGGGACGACACTGAGTTTGTCGGACGCCCATCGCACCTCAGGACCGCCGGCGGCTTCGCTTGTCCGGACGACAGCGAGGGTTAGGCCTTCACCAGCCGCTGCAAGAACCCGGTCAGATCGTCCGTCACATGATCCACATGCGGATCATCGCGGCCCGACAGCTCCCAATCCTCGCGCACCACCTCCTTGGTGCCGTCCGGTACGACGAGCACCGTGGTCATGCCGAGGTCGTGCGGGACGACGAGGTTGCGGGAGAGGTCCTCGAACATTGCGGAGCGCGTCGGATCGACATCGTGCAGCCGGACGAATTTGTCATAGGTCTCGCGCGCGGGCTTCGGTGTCAATTCGGCGGCGATGATGTCGAACACGCCGTGGAAATGGTCTGCGATGCCGAGCCGGCTCAGCACCGCGCCGACATGGTCCACCGAGCCGTTGGTGAGGATCAGCTTGCGTCCAGGCAGTCGCTCGATCGCCGCGCCCATCGCCGAGTTCGGCTCCAGCGGCGAATGGTCGATCTTGTGCACGTAGGCCAGGAAGTCGTCGGCATGCACGCCGTGCTCGGTCATCATGCCGCGCATCGTGGTGCCGTAGCGGCGGTAGTAGTCCTTCTGGATGCGGCGCGCTTCGTCCGCATCGACCTTGAGCCAGTTGGACACGAATTCGCCGATCCTGGCATCGACCTGCTGCCACAGATTGACGTGATGCGGATACAGCGTGTTGTCGAGATCGAACACCCAGGTGTCGACGTGATCGAAGGCGCGGGGGGACTTTGTCATGTGTGCCTCGGTCCATCATGCGTGGGTTCATTCGGCCACAGTGGCGCGGCATATTCCGCTGTCGTCCCGGCGAACGCCGGGACCCATACCGCGTGATCTGTCTTGAGGCAGGATGGCTGACGCTGGCGGCCCAAACCACGGCCGGTGGCTATGGATCCCGGCGTTCGCCGGGATGACGGCGGAATTTGTTGCGGTATCCCGGGACTCATCGATGCGTCCATCACGGCAACGCAAACCGCAGCGTCTTGCCGCCGCGGGTGATGTCGACCGAAGTGAAGCCGGTGGCCGCGAAGCCGCGGCTCGGGCAGTCGCCCTGCTCGGAGGTCTCGAACTTGTTCTCGCGGGTGCAGAGCTGCACCAGGCCGCCCCAGTTCAGCGGCTTGTTCTTCAGCTTGATGGTGCGGTTCTCATCGTCGACCGCCTCGGCGAAGCTGTAGACCTTCTTCGGCTGTCCGGTGATGTCGGGATGCAGGCACTTGCCGGCATCGATCCGGTACCAGCCGCGGCTCACCACGGTGCGGCCGTCGTCGGTGCCGACCGCCGCCATGACCTTGTGCGGTGTGTCGTTGCACCAGGTCAGTCCCACCGGGGATGGTGTCTGCACCGCATCGACCATCGTGGCGAAGAAGCTCGGCTGCGACACGACATCAGAAGACAAGCCGCGGCTTTTCAGGAACGCCGCGAGCGCGGCCTGCGTCTTCGGTCCGTCGACGCCGTCGATCGGTGAGGCGTCATAGCCGGCGATGCCGAGCAGCCGCTGGATGCCGGCGAGCCGCGCCTGCTCGTCGTCATATTCGGCGCTCTCGGCGAGATAGGCGATCAGGGTGCCGTCATCGGTCTTGCTCGGCGTGACCTGTGTGAAGGCCGCCGGCGTCTGCCCGGTGCGGCACTGCCGGGCGGCGGCGATGACGAAATTGTCAGGCGCCACGCACAGCTGGTCGTTGCCGTTCTCGGCGAGCGGCGACGCGCCGTAGAGGCTGAGCGCACGCGCATGCAAGAGAATGCGGTCGGCGGTCAGCGTCCCCTGCAGCACCACGCGGCAGGTCGCCGGATCGAGCCGGAACCAACCGCGCGTCGCGGTCGCCGCCTTCTCGTCGATGCCGATTGCGGCCTCCACAACGTAGCTCATGCGATTGCAGAGCTTGAGGTCGGCGCGGGCAGGGGTGGTGAAGGCGAGGAGCGGAAGGAGGACCGTTAGGGCAAGTAAAGCGCGCGCCAGGATGGACTTCGCTCGTCCACCCTCTCCGCCGTCATGGCCGGGCTTGACCCGGCCATCCATCTTTTTGCGAGCACCAGAGAGTAAGGCGTGGATGCCCGGGCCTTCGCCGCGCCGAAGCGGCTTCGGCCGCGCAGGCGGGTCAAGCCCGGGCATGACGACCTTTAATGTGGTGGCGGCCGTATCCATCACTTGTGGATCAGCGTGCCCGTGCCCTGGTTGGTGAACAGCTCGAGCAGCACCGCGTGCGACACCTTGCCGTCGAGGATGACGACGCCCTGCACGCCCTGCTCGAGCGCGTAGATGCAGGTCTCGACCTTGGGGATCATACCGCCGGAGATGGTGCCGTCGGCGATCAGCTTGCGCGCGTCCTTGATCGAGATTTCCGGGATCAGCTTCTTCGACTTGTCGAGCACGCCGGGCACGTCGGTCAGCAGCAGCAGCCGCTTGGCCTTCAGCGCGCCGGCGACGGCGCCGGCGAAGGTGTCGGCATTGACGTTGAAGGTCTGGCCCTCCTTCGAGGTCGCGAGCGGCGCCAGCACCGGGATCAGCTCGTAGCCGATCAGCTGGTTCAGCAGCGTGAGATCGACCTTGTCCGGCTCGCCGACGAAGCCGAGATCGACCACCTTCTCGATGTGGCTGTCGGGATCGACCATGGTGCGGGTCGCCTTGACGGCGCGCACCATGTTGCCGTCCTTGCCGCACAGCCCGACGGCCTTGCCGCCAGCCTCGTTGATGTAACCGACCAGCTGCTTGTTGATCGAGCCGGCCAGCACCATCTCGACGATCTCGATGGTCGCGGCATCGGTGATGCGCAGGCCGGCCGCGAATTCCGAGACGATGCCGAGGCGCTTGAGCATGGTCGCGATCTGCGGCCCGCCGCCATGCACCACCACCGGGTTGATCGCGGTCTGCTCGAGCAGCACGATGTCGCGCGCAAACGCCTTCGCGGTGTCCTCGTCACCCATGGCGTGGCCGCCATATTTGATGACGATGGTTTCGTCGTCATACTCCTGCATGTGCGGGAGTGCTTCGGACAGGATGCGGGCCTGATCGAGCGGGCTGATGGTGGTCGCGTCGGTCATGTCTGGGAGGTCTCGGCTGTCAGGGGCGTCGCGCCGCGTTCTAGCCGATTGGAGCCCGCGGCGCAAAGCGCCGGATCAGACCCGCCGCGGCCACAGCGCGCAGACCGCGAGTGCGAGCCAGCTCGCGATCTGCAGGCTGCCGCCGATCGGTGCTGCGAACGGAAACAGCCGGTCGCCGGTGAACTGGCGCATCAGGAGGTCGCCCGCGAACAGGGCTGGGCCGAGCACGAAGCCGATCGCCGTGGCCAGGCCGATGCGCCTCGCGACGACGCCGCGTTCGGCCAGCGCGATGGTGCCGAGCAGGGCGCAGGCATGGAACAGCAGCATGGTCGAGGCGGTCGCGAGCCGGGATGCATCGGGATCGTGCGCGGCCTTGGCCGCCAGCGCGACGCCGGCGGCGCCCATCAGCCCGGCCATTGCGACCAGGATTCGCCACGGCGTCATCATGTGCTCCGCTCTTCCAGCAGCCGCACCATGGCGGCGCGCAGCTCCGGCATGCCGGTGCCGGATCGTGACGACGTCGCCAGCACCTGCGGGAACGCCGCCGGATGCTTGGCGAGCGCGGCCTCGGTCTCGGCGATCCGGCTTGCGAGCTCGGCCGGCTTGATCTGATCGGCCTTGGTCAGGACGAGCTGATAGCTGACGGCGGACCGGTCCAGCGTCTTGAGGATCTCCTGATCGACTTCCTTCAGCCCATGACGGGCATCGATCAGCACATAGACGCGGGCGAGCGAGGCGCGGCCGAGCAGGAATTTGTGGATCAGCTCGGTCCAGGACGCGACCTTGGTCTTCGCCGCGGCGGCATAGCCATAGCCGGGCATGTCGACCAGCCGCAGCGGCGCATGCTCGGGCCCCTCGAAGAAGATCAGCTCCTGGGTGCGGCCCGGCGTATGCGAGGTGCGCGCCAGCGCGTTCTGGCCGGTCAGCGCGTTGATCAGGCTGGACTTGCCGACATTGGAGCGGCCGGCGAAGGCGACCTCGATCGCCCCCATCGGCGGTAGGCTTTCGATCGACGGCGATGCGTGCGTGAAGCGCCACGCCTGCGCAAACAGCTTGCGGCCTTTCTCGATTAGGCGGTCGTCTGCATCGGCGCTGGTGGTCATGACAAGCCTTCGCTCTTCGTCATGCCCGGGCTTGACCCGCCTGCGGGGCCGAAGCCCCTTCGGCGCGGCGAAGGCCCGGGCATCCACGCCCATTGCGCGGGATATCAAAACGTGGATGGCCGGGACAAGCCCGGCCATCACGGTAGATGGTTCGTTGCGTCAGCGGCTCACACCGCCTTGGTCGTCACGCCGCTTTTCTTCGGAACGTGCCGCGGATGTTGTCGAACAGCTCCACCTTGACGCCGTTGCGGCGCATGATGAAGCCCTGCTGCAGCACCGACAGCGTGTTGTTCCATGCCCAGTAGATCACGAGACCGGCCGGGAAGCCTGCGAGCATGAAGGTGAAGATCAGCGGCATCCAGTTGAAGATCATCGCCTGGGTCGGATCGGGCGGCGTGGGGTTCAGCTTCATCTGGAACCACATCGTGATGCCCATGATGATCGGCCAGATGCCGAGCGCGAGGTAATGCCCGAACAGCGGCAGCTGGGTCGGATCGAAATGCAGGAGCCCGAACAGCGTGAACAGATTGGTCGGATCCGGCGACGAGAGGTCCTTGATCCAGCCATAGAACGGCGCGTGTCGCATCTCGATGGTGACGAACAGCACCTTGTAGAGCGAGAAGAACACCGGGATCTGCAGCACGACCGGCAGACAGCCGGCGACCGGGTTGATCTTCTCCTTCTTGTAGATCTCCATCATCTCCTGCTGCTGCTTCATCCGGTCGTCCGGATAGCGCTCCTTGAGCGCCTGGAGCTGCGGCTGGATCGCCTTCATCTTGGCCATCGAGGCGTAGGACTTGTTGGCGAGCGGGAAGAACAGGAGCTTCACCAGCACCGTCACCAGCAGGATCGAGATGCCGAAATTGCCGAAGAAACGGAAGAAGAAGTCGAGCGCCAGGAACATCGGCTTGGTCAGGAAGTAGAACCAGCCCCAGTCGATCAGGAGATCGAAATGGTTCAGCCCGAGCTTCTGGTTGTAGCCGCCGAGGCCGCCGATCGGGAAGTTGATGCCGACGACGCCGGCCTCCTTGGCGCCGGCGAACAGCCGCGTGGAGACGCTGGTCGAGCCGCCGGCCGGCACCGTCTGCGGGGTCTCGACATAGTCCGTCTGGTAGCGATGCTGGTTGTCGACCAGCTTCGACGAATAGTTCGCCTGCAGGCGGGCATCCGTCATCGGCAGCAGCGCCGCCGCCCAATATTTGTCGGTGATGCCGAGCCAGCCATTGGTGACGTCGAACTTCGCCGCCTTCTCGTCGTCCATCTTCTTGTAGGTGAATTCCTGCAGGCCCTTCTCGCCGAGATAGCCGATCAGGCCTTCGTGCAGGATGTAGTAGCCGGACACGTGCGGCGTGCCGTGGCGCGAGATCAGGCCGTAGGGATACAGCGTCACCGGCGCGTTGCCGGCATTGGTGACGTCATCCTTGATGGTGAAGAGATAGTGGTCGTCGACGGAAATGGTGCGCTGGAAAGTCAGGCCGTCGCCGTTGGTGGTGGTCAGCTTCACCGGGGTCGACGGCGTCAGCGCATTCGAGCCGTCCTGCTGCCAGACCGTGTTCTGGTCGGGCACCTGCACCTTGGCGCCGGCGGCGTTCACCCAGCCGAACTCGGCGTAATAGGGTTCGGCGGTGTTGGACGGCGAGAACAGCACGATCGCCGGCGATTTCGGATCGACCGTCTCGCGGTACTGCACGAAGGCCAGATCGTCGATCCGCGCGCCCTTGAGCGAGATGCTGCCGGTCAGCCGCGGCGTGTCGATCTTGACGCGCGGCGTGGCGGCGATGGCGGTGTCGCGCGGCAGCACGCCGGTGCTGGTCACGGCGCCGCCCGGCGCGCTCGGGCTGCCGGTCGCGGTCGCGCCCGGCTGCGGGGTGGCTGACGGCGCGGCGCTGTCGGGCTGGGTTGCCGGCGCCTGCTTCTTGGCGAGCTCGGCCTGCATCTGCGCCTGCGCGCGCTGCTGCTCCATCTGCGGGCCGTTGTAGAAGACCTGCCACAGGATCAGCACGAGGCCGGATAGAATGACGGCGAGGATGGTGTTGCGATTGTCGGTCATCGTTTTCTTATCGTCTCGTCGTTCAATCCGGTTTGCGGGAATGCGCGTCCGGAGCGGAAGCGTTCTGCTGGTTCAACTTGCGCGGCTGCGGCTTGGCCTGCGGCCGGTCGAGGCGGCGGAGCGTCGCCTGGAGGTCGGCGAGCATGGTCTGGAAATCGCGTGACAGGGCATCCCGCCGGCCGACCAGCACGTAGTCACTGTGCGGCCGCATCGACAAGGGATCGAGCCGTTTCACAAGCTCGCGCAACCGCCGACGGATGCGATTACGCTCCGTGGCGGTGCCATTCTTCTTGGTGACGGTAAAGCCGATCCGGACCGGGCCCTGGTCCGGCCGTTCCCGGCGCTGGACCACGAAGGCAGGGCTGTTCGCCCGCACGCCATCGGCAACGGCGAGGAAGTCCGCCCGCTGCCGTAGCCGATCCATGATGGAAATCTCCGGGACAGACGCCCTGGCTTCAGGCGCTGAGACGCTTGCGGCCCCGGGCGCGACGCGCGGCAAGGACCTTGCGGCCGCCGGTGGTGGCGAGACGGGCGCGGAAGCCGTGACGGCGCTTGCGCACCAGTTTGCTGGGTTGATAAGTCCGCTTCACGGGTCGTTCTCCGCTGACGGGCAATTTGCCAGTTGACAACTTGCCTGCTTGAAATGTCGATTGATGTCCGGTGATGCTTCCGGGCCCGAAATGGACCGCTGCCGGCCCTGAAATCGAGCCGCTCCCGGGCGAGCCGGGTCATCGCGGACGGTTGGCGCGGCTTATAAGGGAGCGTCCCGCCTTCGTCAATCGCGGCAAGGCGTCATAGGCGGTGCAGGGATCGACGACGCCGAGATTTCGTAAAGACCTTCGTCACCAGCCGCGGGTCAGCGTCGCGAACGACACGAGGCAGGACGAGAACGCAAGACCCTGCGCACAAGACGAAGGCAAGAATAGCCTCGGCGCGGCGGGGTTGAAGATGTCAGAGATCGTGCAGTTTTGGGTTCCATTATGAACGATTTGGAAACCGGAACATGAGCGATCCGTAATTTGACCGGACTCCGGTGCAGTCCCATCTTGCGGTCCCGTAAGGGTGGGGGTGTCTCTTACAAGGGCGATACGTGACCGAGAGCGACAACCAGCCAATCCTGGAGCGTCTGCGACCGAAACGGTCGCGCCGGCTCGGCTTGTCTGGAAAGCTGCTGCTGTTGACCATTCCGCTGGTGATGATCGCGGAAGTGCTGATCTACGTGCCGGCGATCGCCAATTTCTGGACCAACCGGCTCAACGACCGCCTGGCGGCCGCCAATACCGCTGCGCTGGTGCTCGACGCCGCACCGTCCGGCATGGTGCCGGATTCGCTGGCGCGGCAGATCCTCACCTCCATCAACGCGCGCGGCGTCGCCATCAAGATGGGCCAGCAGCGCCGTCTGCTCGCGAGCGCCGACCTGCCCGCCTCGATCGACCACGACTTCGACATGCGCGACATGACGGCGTGGTCGTCGATCGTGAATTCGCTGACGATGATGACGGAGACCGGCGATCACACCATGCGGGTGATCGGGCCGGCGCCGGGCCGGGCCCAGTTCATCGAGGTGGTCACCGACGAGAAGCCGCTGCGCAAGGCGATGTACCGGTTCTCGCGCAACCTGCTCGGCGTGTCGCTGCTGCTGGCGGTGCTGACCGCGGCGCTGGTCTATCTTGCTCTGCATTTCCTGTTCGTGCGGCCGATGCGGCGCCTCACCGCGAGCCTCGTCGGCTTCCACGAAAATCCGGAGAGCGTGGCGCGAATCATCGTGCCGAGCCAGCGTTCCGACGAGATCGGCGTCGCCGAGCGCGAGCTCGCCGACATGCAGCGCGACCTCGTCTCGATGCTGCATCAGAAGAGCCGGCTCGCCGCGCTCGGCCTCGCCGTGTCCAAGATCAACCACGACCTGCGCAACCTCCTGGCCTCGTCGCAGCTGCTGTCGGACCAGCTCGCCAGCGTGCCCGATCCGCGGGTGCAGCGCTTCGCGCCGAAGCTGATGCGCTCGCTGGAGCGCGCCATCGCGTTCTGCCAGTCGACCTTGTCCTACGGCAAGGTGCAGGAGCCGGCGCCGGACCGCCGCATGGTGGTGGTCGAGCCCGTCGTCGCGGAGGTGCGGGAGACCGCCGGCCTGTCGCCGGATGCCTCGATCACCTGGATCGCGGCGATCGAGCGCGGGCTGAAGATCGATGCCGATCCCGACCAGTTGTTCCGCGTGCTGCTCAACCTGGTGCGCAATGCCGCCCAGGCCCTGGACAGTCTCGCGGCGGATGCCGGCGTGCGCCAGATCCGCATCACTGGCCGCCGCGAGGGCGGGGTGGCGATCCTGGAGGTCTCGGACACGGGTCCCGGTGTCCCGGCGAAGGTGCGAGAGCACCTGTTCGAGGCCTTCCGCGGTGCCGGTCGTCCGGGCGGCTCGGGGCTGGGCCTTGCGATCGCGGCCGAATTGGTCCGGGCCCATGATGGCGACATCCAACTGGTCGAAGGGACCCTGGGGGCCACCTTCCGAATCACGATCCCTGACCGCCCTGTCGAGCTGCAGACCTTCTGGACCGAGCGCGCCAGCGCCTGAACCGGACCGGCCCACCTGCCATTCCGGCGGGCGATGCCGCAGGCGTCGAGCCCGGAACTCCCGTTGTGTCGGAACGAAGCCCGTCCGCTCCGGCCATGCCGAACCGCGCCGGCGCGTCTGCGGAAAAATGGTCGCAAAATGTCCCGCTCCAGCCTTGCCAAGCGGTCTCCGAGCCGTTAGTCAGAGGCCCTTCGCGAGGCCTGCCGGCGTTTGCCGCTCCGGCCTTCCGGGATCCGGCCCCTGGCCCGGAGCCTGCCAAATGCGAAAAACGCGCCCGTAGCTCAGCTGGATAGAGCATCAGACTACGAATCTGAGGGTCGGACGTTCGAATCGTTCCGGGCGCGCCATTTGCCGATGATCCACACCACGTTCAGTTCGCACGTCCATCGCTTCCGATCGATGCGTCGATCGGCGGGACTCGGGTGCGCAGGAGAACAATCGTGAGTCGCTTCTGGTCAGAGCTCGTTCATGGGCTGTCGCCCTATGTGCCCGGCGAGCAGCCGCAGATCCCGGGCCTGGTCAAGCTCAACACCAATGAGAGCCCGTTCGGACCCTCGCCCAAGGCGATCGAGGCCATACGGGCGGCCGCTGCCGACACCTTGCGGCTCTATCCGGATCCGCAGGCAACGCAGCTGCGCGAGGCGCTCGCGGCCTATCACAAGGTCTCACCGGAGCAGGTGTTCGTCGGCAACGGCTCGGACGAGGTGCTCGCGCATGCCTTCGCGGCGCTCCTGAAGCAACCCGCGCCGCTGCTGTTCCCCGACGTGACCTACAGCTTCTATCCCGTGTATTGTCGCCTGCTCGGCATCGACTACACGACCGTTCCGCTCAATGCCGAGATGCGCGTGCGTATCGACGATTATGTCGGTCGCCCCGGCCCGGTGATCATCGCCAATCCGAACGCACCGACGGGCATCGCGCTGCCGAGCGCCGAGATCGCGCGACTCGCGGCGGCGCGTCGCGACGCGGCCGTCGTCATCGACGAGGCCTATGTCGATTTCGGCGCCGAGACCGCGATTCCCTTGATCCGTGACTACCCCAACCTGCTGGTGGTGCAGACGATGTCGAAATCGCGCGCGCTCGCAGGACTCCGCGTCGGCTACGCGATCGGCGATGCCGCGCTGATCGAGGGCCTGACGCGGGTCAAGGACAGCTTCAACTCCTACCCGCTCGGCCGGCCCGCCCAGGCCGGCGCGATCGCCGCGATTGAGGACGAGGCGCACTTCCAGCAGGCGCGCTCGGTCATCATGAAGAACCGCGCCGACCTCACCGCTGCGCTGGTTCGGCTCGGCTTCGAGGTGCTGCCGTCCAGCGCCAATTTCGTCTTCGCCCGGCATCCGGACCATTCCGGCCAGGCGCTGTCCGCAGCCTTGCGCCAGCGCGCAGTGCTCGTCCGCCATTTCACCGCCCCGCGGATCGCGAACTATCTGCGCATCACGATCGGCTCGGAGACGGAGCTTGCGCGGCTGACGGACGCGCTGCGCGAGGTGCTGGCGAAGAACGGTTGAGGGCCGTGGCTGAGACGACGATCGGTCGGAGCGGATCCGCCACGGCCGGCACACTCTGCGACGTCTGGATGCCCTTGCTCCAAGACATCAGGCCCGAAGCGCGCGCAATCTCCAGCAGCCGGGACACCTGCACGTGAATGTCCGCCGTCACGTCGCGGTCGAGCCTGTCGCGCCAGCGCGCAGGAATGGCCGCCAGCGCGCGTTCCTCGACGTCAGGCGCGTCATGCGGAGCCTGCTCACACATAGTCGACGCTCACGCGGTAGTCGCCGCCGATCACGAGGTATTCGCCTTCGCCCTTCAGCGCATGTGACGACAGCAGGCCGTTGAAGAACACGATCTTGCTGACGGGAATCCTCGCGGTGAGAATCATGTCGCCGAAGCAGCCCGCAGTGTCGCGGTCGGAGGAGAACGAGACGAGGTTGTTGAGCCGGACCACCGCCTCGCGCCGTGTCGTTCGCTCCACGATCCAATGCTCGTCGAACGAATTGACGCCGCGATGCAGCGTCAGATGCGTCTCGTCCGGAAAGGCGAAGCGGCGGATCGCCCATTGGCAGAATTCGAACAGCAGATCGAGTTGCACCCAGATCGCATTGTTGTGGAAGCGGCTCGACATCTTCTCCTGGACATAGGTCGTCCAGGCCCGGCTTGCCACGCGTTCGATGATCTCCTTGTGGTAGGACGGACCGAGGCCGAACCGGCTCTCGACCCAGCCCTTGAGCACGGCGCCTTCCGGGCCGTTGCTGTCGAAGCCCCAGCCCTGGATCAGCCGCAGGAAGGACGAGCGGAAGCGCCGCTGGCCGCCGGACGTCGCGGCGCGTTGCTCGGGATCGAGGCCGAACATCGCCATCATGTAGGTGGTGAAGGCTTCGCCGGCTTCGGCGAGATGTTCGGCCTGATCGAGCATCGTGAACAGGCTGGGGTTCATCTCCGTGACGCCCCAGATGTGCAGCGGCACGGCGCTGTCGTTGAAGGCACAGCTCGCCAGCCACGCGGAGGGACGCCCGACGAGATTGGTCGAATGGCCGATGCCGCGGTGGGCGCGCTGTGCTGCGTCGTTCATGGCCGGCATGATGCCGTGTGGCAGGCCGAGAGCGCAATCCTCGTGGAGTCGTCGAGGAGCATCAGCCAGATGACCAGCAATCCGCCGGCCAAACCGACCACGGGCAGGACCGCATAGCGCCCGAGTTGCAGGATGCAGATGAGAACCAGGCGCTTCATTCACACGCCCGAGACGCCGTCCTCCGGCCGCACCAGCTTGATGTCCTGCGCTGCGGCCCACGACCAGATGTCCTGGCGCTTCAGCGCGGTTGCCATCAACTCCGGAAACTGGTGCGGCGTGCAGGCGAACACCGGGCAGCCGAGCGAGGCCAGGATTGCGGCATGCTTGCCGTCATAGGCCGGACGGCCGTCGTCGTTGAGCGCCAGCAGCACGATCAGGTTCACGCCCGACGAGACCAGCGCCTTGGCGCGGGCCAGCATCTGCTCGGCGATGCCGCCCTCGATGAGATCGCTGATCAGCACCATGTGCGTCCGCGCCGGCTCGCGGACCAGGCGCTCGCAATAGGCCAGCGCCTGATTGATGTCGGTGCCGCCGCCGAGCTGCACCGAGAACAGCACCTCGACCGGATCGGCCAGCTCCTCGGTGAGGTCGATGATGTTGGTGTCGAACACCACGAGCTTCATCGCGATCGCCGGGATCGAGGCCAGCACCGCGGCGAAGATCGAGGAGTAGACGACGGAGGTGCCCATCGAGCCCGACTGGTCGACGCAGAGGATCACCTCCTCCAGATTGGTCCGGCGCGCGGCGCGCGCGTGCCCGATCAATGTCTCCGGCACGATGGTGCGATGCTCGGCCTGCCAGTGGCGCAGATTCCTGCCGATCGTGCGCGGCCAGTCGATGTCGCCGGCGCGCGGCCGGCGGGTGAGGCGGCGGCGGTCGACCGCGCCCCGGATCGTCTCGGTGGTGCGGGCGTCGAGCTTTTCCATCAGCTCCTTCACCACCTTGGCGACGACCTGGCGCGCCGTCGCCTTGGTCTTCTCCGGCATCACCGCGCGCAGCGCCATCAGGTCGGCGACGAGATGCACGTCGGCTTCGAGGGCGGCGAGGAACTCCGGCTGCAGCAGCATCTCCTTCAGGCCGAGCCGCTCGAACGCGTCCTTCTGGATTACCTGCACGACCGGCGCGGGAAAGAACTCCCTGATGTCGCCGAGCCAGCTCGCCACGCGCGGCGCCGAGCCGCCGAGGCCGCCACGTCGGCCCCCGCCGCGCTTGCCGCCGGAGCCGGCGTCATAGAGTCCGGCCAGCGCCGCATCGAGCCGCCGATCGCGATCGGACAGGCCGGCCTGGTCGTCGCCGCCGAGCACGAGGCGCCAGCGGCGGTTGCGCTCGGCAGCAGCGTCGTCGCTCATCGATTAGCCTCCTTGATCGGCCGGTCGGCGCCCAGGATGGTCAACAGCAAGGGCAGAGCCGCATCGAAGCCGGCAGCGCTGGCCGACAGCGCTGCGAGCGGCTGCAGCGGACTCGCATCTGAAGTGGAAGCGACGGCCAGCGGCCGCTGCCTGGCCAGCTCGTCGAGCAGGCGCCGCCGCTCGTTGCGGTCGAAGCTCGCGAAGGCACGGCGCATCACCGGCAGCAGGTTGTTGAACGCCTCGTCGTCGATCGCAGCCAGCCAGCCGTCGATGATCCGGCGCAGCATCTGGTCGTGCAGCAGCACCTGGCCGCTCTGGCCGAGAAACCCGTCGAGCCAGTCGCCGGCCTCCAGGGTCGGCACGCTGTGGGAGAGCGCGCGCGACAGTGCCAGCGCGGCCTGCTCCGGTGAGACGATGCCCTGATCGTACAGCAGGCGGCCCGCCAGGCCCTTCACCAGCGGATGCGCTGCCGCATCGGCGGCGACATGCAGCAGCGTGCGGCTCCAGCCGTCGCGCAGGCCGCGATCCTCGATCAGCCCGATCGCGACGTCGAGCCGCGCCAGCCTGCCGCGCAGATCGGCGGCGACGTCGGCCTGCAGGTTGCGGCAGGCATAGACGAGGCCGGCACAGATCGCCTCGACGAGGCTGGTCACCAGCAGGCGCAGCGCCTCGGTCGGCAGCGCCCGCGCGGTGCCGTAGCGCAGGATTTCGGCGAGCGGCGGCACGGCCTCGGTGAGGTCGGCAACGTCGCTGGTCGCAGCCGAGCGCTGTTGCAGCAGCACGATCGTCGTTTCGGCCGCCTCGCTCAGACCCGCTTCGAGACAGCCGCGCACGAGGTCCGCGACGGTGTTCAACGAGGTCGCCGCCTGCGCGTGGGTGACGGCGGCGTTGCCTGCGGCCTGCGCGACGGTCGTGCCGTGCACCAGCGCCTCGACCAGACGCACCGAGAATTCCGGCTCCCAGCGCAGCCGCCAGTTCTCGCGAAAGGTGCCGCGGCTCTGTCCCGATCCCTGCAACCGTCCCCACGGCACCTGGATCAGCGCGAGGCGATGCAGGAGCTGCGACTTGGCAAGCCCAGCCTCGCTGCGCAGGTCGAGCGCCATGTCGGTGTCGAGCGCCTCGGGCTTCAGCTTCAGCTTGCGCTGCCAGCGCGCGAGATCGGCGGCGAGCGGCATCTGCGGCACGCTGTCGTCGATCTCGCCGACACGTTGCCCGATGATGAGCTGCTGGTCGATCAGGCGGAACGGCGCCGTCTCGCCTTCGCAAAGCGTGGCAAGGCTCGCCTCGCGCATCTCGGCCAGTCCCGGCAAAGCGACGTCGCGCAACGCGGCCAGCGTGATCGCCAGTCGCGACGCCTCGATCACGGAGGCCGTCGATGCCGGCCGGCCATTCCGGCGCAACAGTTCGGCGACGCGCGCCTGCCAGCGGGTCGTGAAGCCGGTAGCGTCGAGCGCGGCGATCTGACCGTGCTGCAATCCTTGCCAGAGATGCGCGTACCAGCCGGGCGAGATCACGCCGGCGCCATAGCCGGAGCTCGCGGCGAGCCGCGTCTCGGTCCAGGGCACCCACGTCGCGGTCACCTTGATCTGCGGCAATCCCTTCAGCAATGCGCGATCATCCTTCAGCGCGACCTTCTTGCGCAGCGCCGGCACGTGCCAGGCGCCGCAGATAACGGCGACCGTGCCGTCCTGCGCGCTCAGCGCCGCTGCGATTTCCAGGCGCATGTGCGCTTCGCGGCGCAGCTCGCGGCGGGCTTCATCGGCCGGCTGATAGGGCAGGGGATCGATCGTCTCGCGCAACGCCGCGATGGCAGCTTCCAGCGCCGCAAAGATCTCCGGTCCATGCGTGCCCTGCTCGACGATCGCGTTCCACCAGGACTCGCTGTCGTCATAGCCGGCGAGCGTCGCGAGATAGGCCAGCGGATCGCGCCGGATCTGTGCCAGCTCCGGATCGGTGGCCTCGGGCTGCTCCTGCGCAGCCGCGTTGGCGTCCTCCGGCGTGGCCTTGCCTTCATCGCTCTCCGGCTTCGCCGCCTTGGCCCGTTCGGCCAGCCGATGCGATGCCGGCAGATCGATGAAGCGGACCGGTCGCTGCTTCGCCAGCGCCCAGCGGATCGCCTGCCATTCCGGCGAGAACACCGCGAACGGAAAGAAGCTGGCGTTGCTCGCATCGTCCTGCGCATGCACCAGCAAGGCGATGGGCGGCACCATCGCCGGCGAGGCGGCGAAGGAGATCAGCTCATCGGCATCCGGCGGTCCCTCGACCAGCACGACCGCGGGATCGGCGGCGTCGAGCGCCGCCAGCACGGCGCGCGCCGAGCCCGGCCCGTGATGCCGGATGCCCAGGAGGTGCAGGCGATCGGGCGAAGCTGCGGCCACGTCACATCACTTCGCGCATAGCGCCGTAGAGATCGGCCCAGGGCTTGCGCTCGCGCACCACTGTTTCAAGATATTCCTGCAGCACGACCTTGTCCTGCACCGGGTCCTTGACGATCGCGCCGACCAGGTTGGCGGCCATGCTCTGCGCATCGATCACGCCGGAGCCGAAATGGCCGGCCTCCGCCCAGGCGCCGATCGTCACCGCGATGGCCTCCGCCGTCGAGAGCGAGCCGGACGGCGACTTCAGCTTGAGCCGGCCGTCGAGCGTCTGGCCGTCGCGCAGCTCGCGGAACACCGTGACGATGCGCATGATCTCCTGGTGGGCCGGCGCGATTGTCGGCAGCTCCAGCCCGCCGCCGATCTCGCCGACCCGCTTGGTGACGATCTTCACCTCCTCATCCAGGTCGGCGGGCAGCGGCAGCACCACGACATTGAAGCGCCGCTTCAGCGCCGAGGACAATTCATTGACGCCCTTGTCGCGCGCATTCGCCGTCGCGATCATGTTGAAGCCGCGCCGGGCGTGCACGGCGTCGTTGATCTCCGCGATCGGCATCAGCTTCTCCGACAGCACCGTGATCAGCGTGTCCTGCACGTCCGACGGCATGCGCGTCAGCTCCTCGAAGCGCACGATACGTCCCGCCTCCATCGCGCGCATCAGGGGCGTCGCCACCATGGCTTCGCGCGACGGGCCCTTGGCGAGCAGCAACGCGTAGTTCCAGCCGTAGCGGATCTGGTTCTCGTCGGTGCCGGCCGTGCATTGCACGATCAGCTCGGACGAGCCGGAGATCGCGGCGGCGAGATGTTCGGAGACCCACGATTTCGCGGTGCCGGGCACGCCCAGGATCAGCAGCGCGCGATCGGTCGCGAGCGTCGCCACGGCGGTCTCGATCAGCCGGCGGTTGCCGATATATTTCGGCGTGATCTCGACCCCTGATTTGGTGCGGCCGCCCATCAGATAGGTCACGACCGCCTGCGGCGACAGCCGCCACTGTGCCGGCCGCGCCCGCGTGTCCTCTTGCGCCAGCGCCTCGAGCTCGTGGGCATGCAATGCTTCCGCGGAGCGGCGCAACTGGCCGTCGGTCGGGCTCGCATCGGCATTTGTCATGGGTGTGCTCCCGGACATTTTGATTGCGCGTTACGTCGGCAACGCGAGAACGAGGTCGGCGAAATCCTTGGCCGCCCGCGCGGTGGCGGGGGACAGCGGCGTGAGCGTGGCGATGAAGGTGGGCATCGTCGCGCGCGGCATCAGCGCAGCCATGAGCACCAGCCGGCCGTCGTCCTTCTGCGCCGCCGGCGTCGTCGCGTCGGCGAGGTCCTGGATCGCCTTCTGCCAGACTTGCGACCCAAGCACGCGTTCGGCGACCTCCGCTGCGAGCGGCTGGCGTGCCTTCGCCGCGAGCGACATCAGCGCATATCCGTGCAGCGCGTCGCCGCCGCAGAGGCGCGCGCCGATGATGCGCAGCACGGTGTTGTCGTCGCCCTCGGCTGCGGCGGCATCCGTCAACAGCATGAGCACGCGGTGCTCGGATGGCGGCAGTGCGGCGATCAGCGCCTCGGGCGACACGCCGACCGCCCCGGCGAGAGCGGTCAGTTGCAGTCCGCCGAACAGCCGCTCGCGCAACGCCTCGGCCTCCTGCCATTTCAGGCCGTCGGCCGGCAGCTTGAAGGTCACTGTCGATGCCGAGCCGAGGCCGATCTTGGCGAGGAACGAGCCCGCGCGCTGGAAGCACTGCGCGGCCTCGGTCAGCCGGGTGCCGCGCTGGGCGCGTTCGGCGATGCGCGTGAGGAGCTGTGCGGCGATCTGCTTGATGCTGTCGGCGCGATCGGCACTCAGGCTCTCCAGAAACGGCTGGTCGTCGGGGCCGAGGCCGACCATCAGCGCATCGAGCAGCGCAGCGCGGACCGGCGCGGGCTCGCTCTTCCACACCGATTCGATCAGCGCGCGGCCGTCGGCAGGATTGTTGCGGCGCTGCTCCGCGACGAAGGCGCGGCGCTGCGCCTTTGGGAAGGTGGTCCAGTTCTCCAGGGTGATGCGTTCGAAGAACAGGCCCTTCGTCGCATCGTCATCGGCGTCGGAGGCGATCAGCGCCAGATAGGCGCGCTCGGCGAGGCCCTGGTCCTCGGCGTTGGCCTTGATGTGCGGCACGAGATCCGGCAAATCGAACGGATGCGGCCGGCAGCCCGCGGCCTGGATCCGGCGCAGCGCGAGCGGCAACGCGCTCGGCGCGAGCGACTTCTCGACGCTGCGCGTCAAGGCCTTGAGCGCGCGCCGCGCCGGTTCGGGCAGGATGGGCCGCGCGTCCTGGTGCAGCCGCAGGGCGGCATCCGCCAGGGGATCGGCGACAGGCGCCGTCGCGCCGGCAAAGCGCTGCCATTGCGCCGCCAGCGCCAGCAGCGGCAGCGCCGGCTCGCGTCCTTGCGGCAACAGCTCGGCGATCGCAGGCGGGGTCGTCAAGGGCTGCCGCGCCAGGCCAAGCAGGAAGGATTGGCGCAGGCGGGCATGGCTCTGGGGATCGATTGCGCTCGCCATCGTCAGCCCTCTTGATGCCAGCGGCCGAGCGCCGTTTCGGCGGCGAGCACCTGCGCAACGCGGCCGTCCCACAGACACAGCAGCGACAGGTCGTCGAGGCCGAGCAGCGGGGTCAGCTGGTCGAACTGGCTGCGTTCCACCGCGATCGCATCTCCGGCCTTGTCGGTGATGGCGAGCGCGCCCTTGCCGGCGGTGTGGAGCGTGACGCCCGCAAGCAGCAGCGGCCAGCGATCGAGCCACGGCAGGGCGGCGAGCCGCGCGGTGTAGTCCTGCAGCGCTGGTGCGAGCCCCGGCAGCGGCCGCGGCCAGGTCGCGGTCGCCGCCGTCTTGCGGCTCGCCAGCAGCCCGCGCAACGGCGCGGCGGACGGATAGAACACGACCTCGCCGTCGATGGTCTCCCCGGGCGCGAACGGAAATCCGGCGCCGCCGCCGGACACCGGCACGAAATCGACCAGCACCGCGGCGCGCGGCTGGCTGAGGTCATCGCCAGTGTTGACGAGCCATGTCTCGAGCCTGCGCAGCTTGTCCGGCTGCACCTCGGACAGGTTGGCGGCAACGATCCACACGCTGCTTGCGCGCGGCGCCGCGGCGTCCGCCAGCAGCTCCTCGCGGCGCGGCGACCAGCCGACCGCGCGTCGGACATCCTCGCGCAGCGGCGCCGGCAGGCGGTCCTGATGCCGGTAGGCCGAGGCGATCAAGGTCATCGTGCCGAGCTGCTCGATGGCGAGATCGGCGCGGCGATCCTCGCGGACACGAAACAGTTCGGACGAGAGCTGATCGAGCCGCGCAGCGAGGCCGCCGGCCTTGGCATCGACCAGCCGTGTCGACAGCGTGCGCGCGGCGGATGCGGCGCGGGTAGCGAAATCGGCAAGCCCCTGGTTGAGCTGATCCGCGATCCAGCGCTCCAGTTCGTCGAGCCCGGCGAGGATCGCGGCCTCGCGCTCGGCCCTGATGCGCTGGCGTTGCGCCTCGGCGCGCGCGGCAGCCTTTGGATCGGCGGGAGCAATCGTCGCGGTCTCTGCCAGCGCAGCATCGAGCGAAGGCGGCGCGCCCGCATCATCGCCCTCCGGCTTCGGCTTGCCCGGCGCGCGGCCGCTCGAGCCGCGCCGCCGCGCGCTCCAGTCGTCGACCCATTGCGGCGGGCTGGTGGTCTCGAACCGCTCCGGCTTGTCGACCCGCAGCCACAGCACCGCCAGCACATGTTTGCAGGGAAACTTGCGGCTGGGGCAGGTGCATTTGTAGCCGCTGCCTTCGGCTGCCGTGACCACGCGATACGGTGTCGCGCCGGAGCCCTGGCATTCGCCCCACAGCACCTCGGCATCGCTGCTCGCGGCGAGCACCGGCCAGTTCGCCGGCTTCACCAGCTTCAGCGCTGCGGCGAGTGAGGCCTGATCAGGCGCCAGCCCTTCGATTCGTTCGCGTGTCAGAGACACCCACTCTCCCAACCGGCTGATCGCGCGATGCCGCACTCCCTAGCAGATGGCGACGGAGCCACACAACAATTCAAGCGCGACGCCTGCCGATTTCCTTTCGCGTCGCACGGAACTGGGCGAACTGTGCAACGCTCGGCTTGTCACGCGCACGTCGGCGGAATTGCGCAATTTCCTGGGCGCGCATGCGGCGGACGTCGATGCTTCCGACGCTGTAGCTCAAACGGAACGACATCGCCGCTGCGCAGGCGAAACAGTTGGCGTGTGAAGGGCAGTAGCGCGCTGCCTGGCTCGTCGTCGTCCATCACGTCGAAGCCGGCTGTTCAAACGCGCGGGAATTGTTCCCGGTCATGCACTGATGAGATGCCCGGATCGTCTGCGTCGGACTGTAATCCTGCGGTAAGGCGCGTGACGCTAACTCCGAAGCGTCCTTACGACCGACATCACATCGGTTTCGCCATCGACAGCGGGTCATGATGAGCCAATGCTCGCCGTCTCTCGATGTGATGCCCGATCGGAAAGACATTGGAGCGGCGTCGCAGCCCTGAAGCCCGACCAGATCAGGTCGGCTCCGTCCCGCCTGCGGCACCTTCCATCATGAGCTGGCGCCGCATGGCTTCGAACGTCGTCGGAGTCCAGTGAGTGGGCCGTTCGGTTTGTGTCCCAGCCCCACACGTCCGAACGGCCTGCCATGATGGACCTGGCGTCACGCTCGCGCTCACACTCTCGCTGCGCCGTTTGTAATGATGCTGTAAGCCGCAGCCACGAGTCTCCCGCAACGACGGCTGAGCCGATCGCAAGGAGAACCCAATGAAACGAATTTGCGCGCTCATGATCGGGGCCTCGACCATCGCGGGCACGATCGCCACGCCGGCCAACGCCGGCGGAAATCGCGGAGCGGCGGTCGCCGCCGGCGTCGTCGGCGGTCTGGCGATCGGAGCCCTGATCGGGTCTGCGGCAACCGCCCGTTCCGCGCCGACCTATGTCGACAGCTACGAGGACTATCCGCCGCCCCGGGTCGTCTATCGTGGTCACCGCGTCTATGAGTATGACGCGGACTACGGCAACTATGGCGACGGCTATCTGTCCGGCTACCGCGACGGCTATTCCGACGGCTCCTGGGACAACGACTGAGACCGCCGCCCGAGCATACGATGCGAGGCCCCGCCGATGCGGGGCCTTGCTTTTTATCTGTATGCTCGGATCCGTTGACGCTGTTGCGCGTCCTTCGTTGCGTCAGCCCTATGGTTCGCTCGGCCGTGTCACCAGGAAGGCCACCACCGTTCGTGTGCAACCCGTCCAGCCGAGCAGCCGCGCCTGCACCGTGAACTCACGCCTGACGTAGTTGCCGGATCGGGCGGCCGCCGCTTCCGCGGCGCCGATACAATCCGCCTGGTCGCGAAAGCACAGCGAAATCCAGCCTTCGCTGCCAGAGTCCGCACCGGTCTTGTGGGCTGAGATAGGCAGACCGTAAGCGGGATGGTCAGCGCTGTAGAAGGCGGTCGCGAGCGCAAGGCTCTCGGTGCCGCCGACATGCGCGAGCGGTGTTCCTGTCAGATCCCGCCATAGCCGCGTCGCCTCCTGTGCAGTCTGCTGGTAGAAGGTGCGGCCTTCCTCATAGCCGTGCCGGTTGCGGTAGAAGGCGTGCAGCGGCGCCGCGACGATCGCGGCCAGGACGGCGATCCCGGCCGTCAGCACCGCGATGTTGACGGTGTGGAAGCGGGCAATCGGATAGCTTGCGCCGCAGACGACCACCACGACGAACAGGAACAGTCCCTGCAGCGCCCATAGCGATGGCAGGTCGGTCCCCATGATCAGCGCGTTGACGACGGGCAGGCCGACCGTGCCGATGGCGATGTACGACAACAGCCGGAGGCCGTCGTTCAGCGTGGTCATCTCCGTGGCGAAGGACCTGATCCTGGCGCCGGCGACGATCAGCCAGGTGACGGCTGGCACGGCCATCGCGGCTGCGAGCCCCAAGAGGAAGAACAGGGCATCCCGCGACGACGTTGCCAGGGTGGAGCGCGCGTGCATCAGCGCGTGCTGGATGGGCGCGGCGTCATGTCCGACCAGCCAGTCGAGATGCATCGACAGCGCGGCGAGGCCGGCGACCGTGGAGATCCATGGTGAAGCCGACGTGAAATAGGCGCGCCGCTGCGGATGCGCTATGGCGGCGAAGGCAAAACTCATCACCAGGAAGATCGAGTAGTACTTGCCGAGCACGGCGAGTGCGGTCGTCAGGCCCGCGGCGGCAGCCCAGGACGTCGTTCGCGTTTCGAACGCGCGCAGGAAGCAGTAGGTGGCGAGCGGCCACGTCGCCAGCTGCACCGAGTTGGCGTTGAAGCGCTGCGCGTGAAACTGATAGGCCGGCGTCAGCATCAGCAGCAGCAGCACGATCACCCGCTTGTCGCCGCCGACGAAGCGGCGCGAGACGAGATCGACGAACCACAGCGCCAGCGCCGCATTGGTCATCGCCATCAGGTGGAACGACCAGTCGGAAAGCGGGAAGACGGCGGTCCAGGCGCCGGCGATCCAGCCCATCAGCGGCGGATGCTTGTCGTAGCCCCAGGCGAACGTCCGCCCGAACGTCCAGGTCTCGATCACGTCAGGATGCAGGCCGGCACCGGCATAGGCGATCGAAAGATAGACCGTCCACACGGCCACGAAGCACGCCAGCAGCAGCGGCACGGCCCAGCCGGCCTCGATGCCGTCCAGCCAGCGCAGGAATGGACGACGCCAGGCCGCCGGATGACAGTCCGACCGTTCGGCGACGGTCGAGAACGCAAAGTCATAGAACATGTCGATGTCGATCAATGATGAGGCAACGGATGTGACGCGCGATCGACGCCCCCGGCCGATTAGGAATGGCGGATCGCCCGGTATGTCCGGTCGATCATGCGGCAGGCTTCATGCGGGCGAATCCTCGGCGCGTGTTTGAGCGCGCCAGTCTCGGCCAAGACGATTACGAAAGGCTGACGTTACCGGCCTGCCGGCTGATGGAAAATCGGATGTCCGCGGCCTGGCCCGTCATGCGACTGCAATCGCGCCGGCCGAGAAACCGTTCAGCTTGCAATCGGAGATGTCGCGACAGGCGTGCAATCGGCCTTGTCAGAACCAGTCAACTTCGATTGAGCCACGAAAAACAACGGTACCAGAACGCCGCCACGTAATCCTATTGTAATCCGTCAGTAATGATAGGAACAGCCGATTGTCGGTGATGCGGGAGGATGGCGTGCGCGTTCTGGTCGTTGAGGATGATCCCCAGCTCGGGCTCTGGCTGCGGGATGCACTCGCGACGGCGTTCGGCTCGTCGGACATCGTCACGACGCTCGACGAGGCGCGGGCGGCGATCGCGGTGCGCAATTTCGAGCTCGTGGTGATCGACCGCGGTCTTCCGGACGGCGACGGGCTGGCGCTGCTGCCGGATCTGCGGCAGCAGAAGCCGAGCCCCGCGACCGTGGTGCTGACGGCGCTCGACGATCCCGCCGACATCGCACGTGCGCTCGACGAGGGCGCGGACGACTATGTCGCCAAGCCATTTGAGCCTATTGAACTGGTGGCACGGGCGCGGGCGGTGCTGCGCCGTCTATTTCTCGACCGCGGCGCGATGGTCTCGATCGCCAATCTGGGATTCGACATCGTCAACCGTGCGGTCTGCGTCGACGAGGCGCCGATCGTGGTGCCCAGGCGCGAACTTGCGATCCTCGAGGCGCTGGTTCGCCGCAGCGGGCGGGTCGTGCTGCGCGAGACGTTGGAGACCGCAGCCTACGGCTTCGAGGACGAGATCCAGTCGAACGCGATCGAGGCCCATGTGTCGCGGCTGCGGCGCCGCCTCCGCGAAGCCAATTGCAAGGCCACGATCAGGCCGGTGCGCGGCCTTGGCTATCTCCTCAGCGGCGAGTGACGCAGATGAGGTGGCAGAAGCTGAGCCGCATCCGGCGCTCGATCACGCTGCTCTCCGCGACGCTGATTGCGGTCGTCACCACCATCATGCTGATCTGCGCCGCCGCCTTGCTGATCCGCTTCGGCGGCGACGATGACGGCACGTGGGGTGCGGCCGACGTCGCCGACGCGCTGAAGGAGGCCGTGGCCCGCGATGCCGGCGGCCAGCTGATCGTCAAGCAGACGCCCCGCCTCGACACGATCATGCAGGACTTTCCGACGTTCTGGTATGTCGTCTCCGACAAGAGCGGCGAGGTGAGCTATGGGCCGATTCCGAAATGGCGGCCGCACAAGGGGCCGTCCTCGCGGGACGGCACCAGCTTTCTTGCCTATGCGATCGACGGCGAGACGAGGCGCCTGAAACGGATGACGGCGGTCCGGAATACGCCGGTCGGCGAGGTCTGGATCGAGACCGGCGGCGTCGCCTACACGTCGACGCAACTGATGACGGGCACCTTGACCGATGCGACGATCGTCGCGCTCCCGATCATCCTGGTCCTGGTCGCGACGGTGCTGGCGGCGCTGCTGTTCGTGCCGACGCTGATCGCGCGTCCGGTGCGCGCGGTCGCGCGCGCGGCCGAGATGATCGACGGCGTGCCCGACGGCCGAAGGCTGCCCGAGCGCGACGCGCCGGCCGAACTGCTGCCGCTGGTCACCGCCTTCAATCGTGCCCTGACGCGCATCGACCACGCCGCCGAGGCGCAGCGCAACTTCCTGTCCAACGCGGCCCATGAGCTGCGGACGCCGCTGACCAACGCCCGCACCATGCTGGAGGCGGTGCCGGATGCCGGCCTGCGCGCGAAGCTCGTCGGCGAGAACCAGAAGCTGTCGTCGATCGTCACCATGCTGCTGCAACTGGCGCGGATCTCGATGGAGCCGGACGAGCCGGGCGAGATCGACCTGGTCGCGCTGGCGCGGCGCGTCACCGCCGAGCACGTGCCGATGGCGCTGCAGGCCGGGCTCGAGATCGGCTTCGCCGGCTGCGATGCGCCAGTCCGGATCCGCGGCTCGGAGCCCGCGATCGCGGTCGCGCTCTCGAACCTGATCAGGAATGCGGTCGCGCATGCTGGCGCGGGCGGTCCCATCCTGGTCGAGGTCGACTCCGCTGCCCGCCTGCGCGTGATCGATTCGGGGCCCGGCCTGCAATCCGATCAGCCCGAACGCCTGCTGCAGCCGTTCGAGCGCGGCCACGCCCGCGGCGAAGGCATGGGGCTTGGGCTCTCGATCGTGTCGCAGGTCATGGCGACGCATCAGGGCCGCGTCGCGCTGCGCGAGACGCCGGGCGGCGGCACCACGGTCGAGCTGAGCTTCGCGCGCGCCGCGCCTCAGCACGGCGGCGCTGCGAATGCGGCCCTGCCGGCCGTCCGGCGCACGGCCGAGCAGGCGGGATTGCTGCCGCCCTCCTGACGCCGGGACGTCGCTTCCGGCGGTTCGGTGCTCAGCGTGGCTCCCTGCTGCGCTGCCACTTTAGGAAGTCGCTGTAGAGTCTCGCGGCCTCGTCCGGCGACATCCGCGCCTGCGCCTTGCGCTCGTCGAGAAACTTGCGGAATTCGGCCGGGTTGGCGTCCTGGCCCGGCGACTGCATCGCGCGGGCGCCGTCGAGCCATTCCTGCGCCGCCTTGAAGCGGATCATGCCCTGCACCGGCGCCGACAGCACGGTGTCGCGCCATTTCGGATGCCGCGGCGGCGACTGCAGCACCTGGATCTTGCCGAACAGCGCGTCGACGAACCGCGCGGTGCGGCGATAGCGCTCGCTGTTCTCCGGCCAGTTGTAGACCATCAGCACGGTGGAGGCCGCGACCGCGTCGACCTTCGTGCCCGGCGGCACCAGGTTGGGATATTCCTCCGACGAGAACGTCGTCGGCAGATAGATGTCCTGCAGCACGCGGTCATACGGGACCGGCAGCAGATGCAGCCGACCGCCCTCGTTCTTGATGCCCTTGATGATCGGCGCGTCCTTCGACACCGAGGCGATCCAGGCATCGCCCTGGCCGTCGATCAGCTTCTGCAGGCCGCCGGTCGGGTCGGTCTGCGAATCGATGTCGGCCTGGATGCCGAGCCGCCGGAAGATCGTGCGCGCCGCCGGGAGGCCGATCGAGCGCTCGGCGAACACGCGCTTGCCGTTGAGATCAGCGAGCGAGCGGATCTCGCGCCGCGCGATGATGTGAACGTCGTTGTGGAACAGCTTCGCGATGTAGCGCACGCGCTGGGCGATGTCCGGAATGTTGTATTCCGTCTTGACGAATTCCAGCGCGTCGGTGGCGACGAAGCCCATGTCGATGTTCTTCAGCATGACGATGTCGATGAGGTTCTGCGCCGAGCCCTTGCCGAGGATCGGCAGCACGCGCAGGCTCTCGCCATCATCGAGCACCGCCGCCATGTCGGAGCCCATCACCGACATCGGCCCGCCGATCGGCGCGGTGATCACGGTGACGGTGCCGGAGTTCAGCGCCTCGCGGTCCGGCAGCGTGCCCACCGGGGCGCCGGCCGGCGCGCGCTGCGGTGATTGCTGCGCCCGGGCGCTGCCGGTCGGCGCCACGAGGGATGACAGAACCGATGCAAATACGAATGCGCCAACAGCTACGCGCGCGACACGATTCACCGAACGCTTCCTCGATACATTCTAAATTAGAGGTGGACTTAGCAGTTCGATCCCGGCCGAAGTTTGGCCGCGAGGTGACGATCCGCGAAATGCTGCAAAGTCGCCCGGCCCGCTGCACGGCTGTGCTGAAAATGCGGTGCAGGAGCGTGATCGCGTGCGAGGACAGCTGTTGGCAGCGCCCTGTCCTCGATCACAGGCCGTGTCCGGTGGAGAACGACCGTCCTGCGTGCGTGTCGAAACGCCGCACGCCTGGTTGAATGATGACGCTGTTCGTGTGCGCTCACGCGCTCGCCGCGTCGAGCCGCGCGACCTGATCCGCGGTCAGCGCGAGCTGCGTCGCCGCCACGAGGGTGTCGACCTGCTCGGGCCTGGTGGCGCTGGCGATCGGCGCCGTCACCGACGGCTTGGCCAGCAGCCACGCCAGCGCGATCGAGGCCTGCTGCGCTCCGGTCTCCCTCGCGACCGAATCCAGCGCGGCGAGGATGCGCATGCCGCGCTCGTTCAAGTATTTCGGAATGCTGCGCTGGCCGCGCGGGCTCTTGCCGAAATCGGCCTCCGAGCGGTACTTGCCGGTGAGGAAGCCGGCGGCCAGCGAGAAGAAGGTGATGACGCCGACGCCGTTGTCCTCGCAGACGCGCTGCAGCGCGCCTTCGTAGGATGCGCGCTCGGCGAGGCTGTATTCCGGCTGCAGGCTCTCATAGCGCGGCAGGTTGTTCGCCTTGGAGATGTCGAGTGCGGCCTGCAGCCGCTCCGCCGAGAAGTTCGAGGCGCCGATGACCCGCACCTTGCCGGCCTTGATCAGTCTGTCATAGGCCGCCAGCGTCTCCTCCTGCGGCGTCGCCTCGTCGTCCTTGTGCGACTGGTAGAGATCGATCACGTCGGTCTGCAGCCGGCGCAAGCTATCCTCCACCGCGCGCGCGATGTAGTCGGCCTTCAGCCCGACCTTGCCGTCGCCCATGTCCATGCCGACCTTGGTGGCGAGGATGACGCGATCGCGGTTGCCGCGCAGCTTCATCCATTTGCCGATGATGGTCTCGGACTCGCCGCCGGTGTGGCCGGGCACCCAGCGCGAATAGACGTCCGCCGTGTCGAGGAAGTTGAGCCCGGACTCCAGCACCTTGTCGAGCAGGCGGAACGAGGCTGCCTCGTCCACCGTCCAGCCGAACACGTTGCAGCCGAAGCAGAGGGGCGGAACGTTGAGGCCGGACCGGCCGAGCGGGCGCATCTTCATGGGGAGGCTCTCGATGATGATGTTGGATCGATCTGTGGCGGACGCCTGCCGCAGATTGCCGTCATTCGCCGCGCGTGACCAGCGCGGCAGGAGCATGGCGGGGCTTCCCGGCCGCATCCAAACCATGGCGCGGCTGCCGCGAAGAGGGTCCGGCCGCGTCAGACTTTTCACTCACTTGCCGATGATGGTCGCGGCTTGCGAACGCCTCGCAGCTGGAGACGCGGGGGCCGTGATCGAGGAGTCCGTCTGATGAACACGCTGACCTATGACCAGCTCGGGCTGAGCTCGGAGGGCCTGATGATGCCGGACCCGGCCGCGGCGGCGAAGACCACGACCACCAACACGGCCGCGGCCGCCTCGCCGTTCGTGCTGCCGCCCGGCGCGGTGTCGGATCCGGTGGTGCATGCCGACGGCTCCGAGACCGTCGCGGTTCACACCGGCGGTCTGACCTTCAACCTCACCTTCGATGCCGCCGCTGCGGCTGCGCCCGAAAGCTTCCGCGCCGGCGTCGAGCAGGCGGCGGCGATCCTGTCCTCGGCGATCACCGATCAGGCCACGGTGAACCTCGCGATCGATTTCGCCGGCACCGGCGGCGGCGCCGGCGCCAATGTCAGCAACGGCGTGCTCGCCAACTACACGCAGCTCCGAGCCGATCTGCAGGATCACGCGGCGGCCGGGGACACCGTGTTCGACAATCTGCCGACGACCAGGGCGGTGCAGGGCCATTCCCAGGTGTTCGTCGCCAACGCGCAGGCCAAGGTGCTCGGGCTGATCGATCCAAACAACACGACGACGGAGGACGGCTTCGCCATCTTCAACACCGACATCCCGACTCAGTCCCTGGTCGGCGTCGCGCTGCACGAGCTGTCGCATGCGCTCGGGCGCGTACCGTCGCCGGGCAATCTCGACATCTTCGACCTGTTCGATTTCACCAAGCCGGGACAGCATCTGATCAACAACAACATCGCGGCCGGCGCTCCCGCCTATTTCTCGCTCGACGGCGGCGTGACCAAGATCGCCGATTACGGTCAGATGTCCGACCCGGCCGACTTCCTCAACACCGGCATCCAGGGCGCGCGCGATCCCTTGAACGAGTTCTACAACCCCACCACGTCGCAGACGCTGTCGCCGATCGATCTCGTGGTGCTGGAGACGCTCGGCTACAACATCAAGACGCCCGACACGCAGGCGCTGCTGGTCCAGATCCCGCAGGCCGCAGGCGTCGCCGCGCCGGTGCAGACGCCGGCGCAGGCCGCCGCCATCGCCTCGGCGGTGGCGGCCGAGACCGCCGCCAGCCTGACCAAGCTCGGTGACGCCGCAGGCGCTGCGCAGGTGCTGGCGAACGCGCAGGCCGATGCGACCGCGGCCAATGAGAGTGGCAGCACCCATGCCGCCGGCACCATGCACGAGGCCGCAGTCCACGACCCCTATGCCGGCAACTCCCACTACGACTCCATGATGGCCCTGCATCTGCACAGCATCACCGCGAACTGAGAGGCGTGCGGGCGAGCGCCGTCCCCGGGCACGGGCGGCGCAGGCGATCGCTCCGAGACGTCAGGGCACGGACGCCGGCTTGGCCGGGCGCAGGGTGACAACGACGGGAATGGCGAACGCGTAGATGGCGACGACCGACAGCCAGATCGCCCCGGGCCATTGCTCCCTGACGGCGAAGTACAGGCTCGAGAAGCCGAGCGGCGCAACGATCGAGGCGAGGCTGACGGTGGCGGCGAGCACGCCCTGGAACTGGCCCTGTAAATTCTCGTCGACCTGCCGGGTGGCGAGCGACTGCAGGGCCGGCATGCCCATGCCGCCGAGGGCGAACAGCGGCATGGCGCCAAACACCATCCAGCTCTGCCTCGCGAACGCCATGGCCGTGAGAGCCGTGCAGACACAGGTCACCCCGGTCAGGATGGCGCCGCGCTCGGTCAGCAATCTCACCGCCGGACCGGGAAGGAATATCTGGGCCAGCATCTGGCACACGCCGAAGGCGCCGAGCGACAGGCCGATCCAAAGACCGCTCCAGTGGAAGGTGTCGCCACCCCACAGCGCCCAGCAGACGCCATAGGCCTCGCCGGTCGCGCTGAACAGGAAGAAGAGGAGAACCACCGGCAGCAGGCTCTTGACGGCGAGCACCCAGCGCAATGGCCGCAGCGGGTTGAGGACCGCGATCTCGATCCTGCCAGGGTCCGGTGGTCGCGATTCCGGCAGCATCAGCAACGCCAGCAGCGCGTTGCATCCGTTCAACGCCGCCGCCGCGACGAACGGCAGCCGCAGCCAATGGTCGCCGAGCGCGCCGCCGAGCACGGGCCCGATGATGAATCCCATGCCGAACATCGCATTGAGGAGTCCGAAGCGGCGGGCTCGCTCCTCCTCGGCAGAGATGTCAGTGATGTAGGCCGTGGCCACCGAGACGTTTGCGCTGGTGACGCCGGCGATGGCGCGGCCGAGCAGGAGCATCCAGAGATCGGACGCAGCGGCCAGGAACAGGTAGTTGACGATGGCGCCGGTCAGCGAGACCAGCAGCAGCGGGCGCCGGCCGAGCCGATCGCTCAGCGAGCCCAGCACCGGCGCGCAGATGAACTGCATCGCGGCGTAGAGCGCCGTCATGACGCCGAGAAGGGACGCCACGTTGTCGGCGTGCGTCACGTCGTGCAGCAGCGACGGCAGGATCGGAAAGATCAGCCCGATGCCGGCGGCATCGAGCACGATGGTCAGATAGATGACGGCAACAGCCCTGGTCATGGCGCGCTCCGGTCCACGCGAGCCGATGGCGCAGATACGCGCGACCGCTCGCTGGAGCCTGACGATCGGTCAGGCGATTGATGTGTGGGAGACGCTGGGCCGGTCCATGCCAGAACGGCAGATGGACGGCTTGTACTCGGCCGCAGGCAACGGCCGCTTTTCGCGACAGGCGCCGTCTATACGTGACGATCGGGCAGCGCAAGCGGCTTTTTCCGAACGACGATCGGCGCGTTCAATGCATATTCATCGACACGACGCCGGAGCTCTGGTCGGGTGATGGCAGGCAGACGTCGATGGGCTGTCCCGGGGCGTTTCGTGATCCGCTCCAGCAATGCGCCGTATCTTCACTGCACGGCCGGCCGGTCGTCGAGAGCCCCCGTCCTGCCGCGTTGCGGCTGCGCGTCGTCACGCAGGCCCAGCGGTCGGACGTCGCGTTGGATCAACGGGGTGAGCAGGTGCTCGGCGAGATAGAGGGACGCGAGGGGTCGCAGGTGCGCATTGTCGAAGCTCACGAGACCCTCGCGCCGGTTGCGATCGAGATAGATCAGGCAGCCTTCTCGATTGCAGAAGAAGTCATGAAGGCTCTGATACTCGAACGGTTCGTCGGCCTGGAGCTCGTTTCGAAATGCCTTGTCGATGCCGAGCGCATGCTGGTCCAGGTGCGTCGCGATACGTGCCGGCGTGAACTGCCAATAATGCTGCATGACCACCTTGAAGAGGAACGGCTCCCAATGAGGCGCCAGTCCGAGCACGATCACCCGTTTCACGCCGATCCGCTTGATCTCCCGGGATGCTTCGCGCAGGTACTCCGTATCGAAGGAATTGTTGAACGAGATGACCACGACATCGGGAACGACATTCTTGATCGTCGACAGCGCAAATGAGTTGGACATCTCGCAGTAATCCGTCGTCAACTTGGCCAGATCGATCGGGTGTGGACGGCACCCCGACGCATAGACCAGCAGCAGGGACGTATCGGCCGGCAGCGTCTTCCGTAAGCCGTAGAAGAGATGGGCCGAATGAGAGTCGCCCCAGAGCAGCACCGTTCTGCGGGAGTGGCTGGTGTAGCAGTCCGGGCTGATGCCGTCCCGCGGGACGCGCGTGGGAAGCGCGCTCTCGAAGTTGTAGAAGTTGCATTGGTTCTGGTTGATCTCCACCAGCTCTTCCCGGGCCGGCGACACGCCCGTGCGGAACGAATCGAAATAGGCTGCGTAGCTGTTCAGATCGCCCGGCTGAAAGGTCCAGCCGTAGGTCATGGCCAGGGCGCCGATTCCAGCGAGCGTCGCCAGGGCACCGCCGAGCAGTGGGAGCGAGCGCAAGGGCGATTGCCCGAACCGGATTGGACGTTCGAGAAATCGATAGGTGATCCAGGCCAGACCGGCGCTCAGCGCGACGACGCCGCAGCGCAGCGGCGCGGAGCCCGCCTCGCCCATCCAGGCCCGGGTCAGGACGAGCAGGGGCCAGTGCCAGAGATAGAGCGGGTAGCTGATCAGCCCGATTCCGACCAGGACAGGATGCGAAAGAATCCGGCGGGCGACCCAGCTAGACGGTCCGGCGCCGACGAGCATGCAGGTCGCTGCGACAGGCAGCAGTGCCGCCCACCCGGGAAATGGCGTATTTCTCGAAATCAGGATCAGGCTCGCCGCCAACAGGACTATTCCCGACGCCGCGAGCCGATTGGAAATGGGGGATCGATGCCCCGTGTCAGGGACGGCGCCGAGGAGCGGCCTGGTGTATGGCGACGATGCGATCGCCAGCAGACCGCCTGCAAACAGCTCCCATGCGCGCGTGAGCGGGGAGTAGAACGCCTCGGTCGGGCTCGTGCCCATGGCTCTGATGTTCAGCAGAAATGACCCGACGAGCAGCAGCCCCACGAGGTACGGCAAGGCGCGCTTCCTTGTCCGCCAGCACAGCCACAGCAGCAGCGGCCAGAGGATGTAATATTGCTCTTCGATGCCGAGCGACCACAGGTGAAGCAGCGGCTTCGTTTCCGCGGCCAGGTCGAAATAGTTGGCCTCCTTCCAGAACAGCAGGTTCGCGGCAAATCCGGCGCTCGCCGCGACCTGCTTGCCGAGCTCCTTGTATTCGTCGGTGTACAGAAGAATGCACCCGAGCAGGAGGACGGCCAAGAGAACTACGATGAGGGCAGGGAAGATGCGCTTGACACGGCGCGCGTAGAAGGTCCGCAGACGAAATGATCCGTTCGCCAGATCCGCAACGATGATCGAGGTGATCAGGAACCCGGATATGACGAAGAAGATGTCGACTCCGACGAACCCGCCGCGAAGCGCATGCGGAAAGGCGTGGAACACGACGACGGACATCACTGCGACAGCTCTCAGTCCGTCGATCTCCGGCCTGTAGGCCGTGCCGACCACGGGAACCGGTTTCGAGCCGGCCGCTGGCGCATGCATGTGCGCTCTCTCCCCAAAAGAACGTTCGGCTTGCAATGGTCTTGGCTGCCGTCAATTGCGCGAAAATTTCTATTTCACAATTATGACGGATGGCGCGGGCCAAACGCAATCACGAATGAGCGTCGTGAGGAGGTGATCGTGAGGTCGGTCGCGAACGTCGAAGCCGTCCGGGGTGAGCCGGCCCGCGCTCATGATGCCGCGTGGCTATTGTCTGTCTCCCGCAAAACGACGTATGTGAATCCGGTGGCACGATGATCGCTCGGGGCGATGCGATCGATGGCGCAGGGGGATGGACGATGGGGATCAAGGCAGCTCTGCCTGCGGCGGCGATCGCCGTTCTGATGGCCGGTGGATGTGCGATGTCGCCGGAGGGCTTGAATTCGCGCGACGTCGCCGACAGCAGGAGCTTTTCCGAAAGCTATGAGGAGATCTACCGCCGCCTGATCGAGACCGGCAAAAGCTGCAATCCGCCCGTCCGGGTCTTTGGCAATCCGGCCAACCCGGGCGGGGGACAGATCGAAGCCGAAGGCGAGCTGCACCGCGACCGCGGCTTCGCGGAGTTTCGCCTGGTCGCAGGCAGCTATGGGGTCCGGATGAACTACTTCGTCGCGGCGCGCATCGAAAAGTCCGGCTCAGGCTCGCGCGTGACCATCAAGGTCAGCAACCCCCTGGGAGCAGGCCCCTTGAGCAGCCGCATCTACCGCTGGGCCGGTGGAGATACGAGCTGCTAGCTGGGGCGTTTTCGCCGAAATTCGCCTGCGATTGCAGCAGTCGACTCCCGGGCCGTGGACGTCGTTCATCGAAAGCTCGGACAGCTGCGTCGGCTCCAGCTTCATACGAACCGCCAAAACGGACATCTCTCTGACGGGAGCAACGGCGGATGACCAGGAATTCATCGCGCGCGCCCGAATGGGTGTCGAACGGCTGGTCGACTAAGTCGAACGCTTGCGCCGGATCTCTTAAGCGACCAAGAGTGGACGCCAATGCATCATGATGAGGCTTTGCGCAAGCATTCTCCTGACCCTTGACAGAATGTGCTTCAAAGGGAATCGGGCCAACGCCGGGCGCTGTGAAGCACGCGCAGGATTTGGATTGCATCGTTGGACAGCCGGTACGGCACGATGTAGGGCGTCTTCGGAATGACGAGCTCACGCGTGCCCTGAACGCGGCCTGGCCGTCCCATTTTCGGGCGATTGGCCAACAGCGTCTCGACATTCCGAAGAATATGGAGTGCGACGCGCTGAGCTGCCGCCGGATCGTCTTGTGCGATGTAGGCCCTCAAGGCGACGAGGTCGGCGATCGCCTCAGGGGACCAGATCGGGGTCATGATCCCTTCGAGGCAGCCTTGGTCGTGCTACCGGGGACTGCCTTCTCGGTTTCCGTTCCCCAAGACGCAACCCAGTCCCTGACCTCATGATGTGGAATGCCCTCGCCACGATCGAGCGACGAGATGGCTTGCTGGATGCTCTCCACCTGCCACTCATACACATCGAGAGAGCCGTTGATCAGCTCGGCAGCGACGACGTCGCGGCTCCGGCCCGTACTTTTGGCTAACCGTTCGAGGCGCTCGTTGACGCTCGCATCGACGTGCACGGTCAAGGTGGTCGAGGGCATCACGCAGTCCTTCGGCTCAGGCAAGCATCGAATATAGGACCGACGATTGTGCTGCGCAATTGCTGGCCAAGACCACTCGTTGAGCGCCGTTCTCTGCCCGACGAGCAATCCCCGTAGTCCTCTCATGCGCAAACTGCCCGTCGAGCCAGTTTGTCGCATGCTGCGCGCCTTGTGTCGTCGGGCAAATCAAGTGGATGCTCTCGGCCATCCCGTTTGCGATGAAGAGGGACGTTTCGGCCGATCGTCACGGAGCGTAGCAGCGGGGAGCGGTGGACGTGTCGGGCTCGGGGCTTTCGCGCAAGCGGGCCGGCGAATGAGCCTGGGACGTACGGTCAAGTCGCGTGGTCCTGGCCTCCCGACGCTGAGGTCAAGCCGGTCGATGATGCGGAAACGCGTCTCGCCGGTGATGGGGGCAAGAAAGCCCGGTCCCCAGGGAGATCGCGAAGCAGCCGTTCAAACCACCGCGCGGGGAAGGCCGGGTCGTCCGGCTGAACTCGTGGTACCTGCCGCCTGCATTTTTTTCCGCAGGCGGGCCACGGGCCTCAGTCGAGGTCCGGTCTTCCCCGCGCCCTCTCATCTGTCGAGGGCGATGTCGGCAGCATCACCTGGGCGCGGATGGCGTCGCGGGAGTGCGGTGGGCTGTTCGGAAAAATTGTGGAGTGGATGTGGTGGCGGGAACGGGGGTGGATGCGTCACAGACGCCGGCGCTTCCGGTGCGCATGCGTTGGCGAGATGGCGGCAACAAATTCGGTGTCGTCCCGGGCTTGACCCGGGACCCATAACCACAGGCGGATGTGTGAGGCAGGCTGGTGCTTCAGGATGTGCCCAACACGTCTTCCTGTGGCTATGGGTCCCGGGTCAAGCCCGGGACGACAGCGGAGAACGAGGCGGGTGCGTGCCCATGCCATCAAGCTTGGCGCGCGCTCGACAACTACTTCCTGATCTTCACGCCCTTGGTCGTGAAGCGCTGCGGCCGCTGTTCGGGTCGCACAGGCCGCCGCGTGACGGCAGCCTTTCCCGTCCCCGGCGGCTGATGTGCGGGCACCAGCTGATCCGGGCGCGAGCCGATCAAATCGGCGCGGCCCATGGCGCGCAGCGCGTCCCGCAGCACCGGCCAGTTGTCCGGGTCGTGATAGCGCAGGAACGCCTTGTGCAGGCGGCGCTGCTTCAGGCCCTTGATCGCCTCGACCTTGTCGCTGCCGCCATGGCGGACGCCGCGCAGCGGGTTGACGCCGGTGTGGTACATCGCGGTGGCCGTGGCCATCGGCGACGGCAGGAAGGTCTGGACTTGATCCGCGCGGTAGCGGTTCTTCTTCAGCCACAGCGCGAGGTTCATCATGTCCTCGTCGGACGTGCCGGGATGGGCGGCGATGAAATACGGGATCAGATAGTACTTCTTGCCCGCCTGCGCCGCGGCCGCATCGAACATCTGCTTGAAGCGGTGATAGGTGCCGATGCCCGGTTTCATCATCTTGTCGAGCGGACCGCGCTCGGTATGTTCCGGCGCGATCTTCAGGTAGCCTCCGACATGATGCGTCACGAGCTCCTTGATGTAGGCCGGGCTCTCGACCGCGAGGTCGTAGCGCACGCCGGAGGCGACCATCACGCGCTTGACGCCCTTGACCTCGCGCACCTTGCGATAGAGCCGGATGAGATCGTCATGCGAGGTGTTGAGGTTCGGGCAGATCTCCGGGAAGACGCAGGACGGCCGGCGGCACGCGGCCTCGACCTTCGGGTCCTTGCACGCCATCCGGTACATGTTGGCGGTGGGGCCGCCGATGTCGGAGATCACGCCGGTGAAGCCCGGCGTCTTGTCGCGGATGCGCTCGATCTCCTGCAGGATCGAGCCTTCCGAGCGGCTCTGGATGATGCGGCCTTCGTGCTCGGTGATCGAGCAGAAGGTGCAGCCACCGAAGCAGCCGCGCATGATCGTGACCGAGAACTTGATCATGTCCCAGGCCGGGATCTTGGCGTCGCCATAGGACGGATGCGGCGCGCGGGCGTAGGGCAGGTCGTAGACGCTGTCCATCTCGGCCATGGTCAGCGGGATCGGCGGCGGGTTGAGCCAGAGGTCGCGGTCGCCATGGCGCTGCACCAGCGGACGTGCATTGCCCGGATTGCTCTCCCGGTGCAGCACGCGCGAGGCGCGGGCATAGGCTTCCTTGTCGGCCTCGACCTGCTCGCAGGACGGCAGGCGGATGACGACGTCGCCCTTCTCGCGCGCGGCGCCTTCGTCGGCGGAGTCGAGATCGTCGGCGTGCAGCTCGACGAAGCCCTCTGGCACTTTGCGGAACAGCGCGGTGCCGCGGACCGACTGGATGTCCTTGGGCGCTTCGCCGCCGGCGATCCGGTGCGCGACCTCGATCACGGCGCGCTCGGCATTGCCGTAGATGAGAATGTCGGCCTTGGCGTCGGCCAGCACCGAGCGGCGAACCTTGTCGGACCAGTAGTCGTAATGCGCGATCCGGCGCAGCGAGGCCTCGATGCCGCCGAGCACGACGGGCACGTCCTTGAACGCCTCGCGGCAGCGCTGCGCATAGACCAGCGTGCAGCGGTCCGGCCGCCTGCCGCCTTCGCCATTGGGGGTATAGGCGTCGTCGCTGCGGATGCGGCGGTCAGCCGTGTAGCGGTTGACCATGGAGTCCATGTTGCCGCCGGTGACGCCGAAGAACACGCGCGGGCGTCCGAGTGCCTTGAACGGCTCGGCCGAATGCCAGTCGGGCTGCGAGATGATGCCGACGCGAAAGCCCTGGGTCTCGAGCAGCCGGCCGATGATCGCCATGCCGAAGGAGGGATGGTCGACATAGGCGTCGCCGGTCACCAGCACGATGTCGCAGACGTCCCAGCCGAGCGCGTCCATCTCCTTGCGGCTCATCGGCAGGAATGGCGCAGGCTTGAGGTCGGCGCGGTGGCGCGGCCAGGAACTCAACGGGGGGGCGGTGAGGGCGATGTTCATCGCCCACGCATAGAGCCGCGGCGCTGCGAGTTCAACCAAAGCCCCGGTCGCAGACGAGGGCCGGTGGTCAAATTGTCCGGAATGGTTCCCGCGGCTTTGCGCGGCCGACCAGCCGTCTCAGTTGAGGTGATGCGACGCGCCGTTGCGGCGCTTGAGCCAGCCATGGCCGAAATAGGCCAGCAGCGCGGCTGCGGCGAGCATGATCCAGATCGAGGGCATCTTCGAGCGCGGGCTGCCGCCGGCCTCGCCGACCGTGACCGGCCCGGTGCCGGGCTCGGTCATCGATACCAGCCGCAGGCCGGCAGCGTCGGTCGCGCGCCGCATGTCGGCGATGGCGGAATGGGGCAGCGGGTCGGCGGCGAACGGCCGACCAGTCGCCGGCGCGGGCTCGTCGGACGCGGCGAGGTCGCCCGGCGGCGGCTCCATCGCGGATTGCGCGGCGTGGCTGCCGGCGGGCAGCTGGGCGAAGGAGTTCAGGTTCGCCGGCCGATGCGGCTTCGGCCCATGCTGCGCCATCCGGTCCGGCTTCTCGGCCTTGTCCATCTTTTTCGGCGTCATGCTCTGCGGCACCGCGACCCGCACCTGCGGCCGCGAATAGGACGCGGGCTGGGTAACGGCCAGCATGCGGTCGGACCAGGCCATATAGGCCTTGCAGAGATCGTTGCAGTATTGGCCGTTGACCATGTCGGCGGATCCGGCCTGCGCGGCGCCGGGCGCGGCAACACAGATGATCGAGACCAGCGCGGCGGCCGCTCCGAGCCTCGACGATGTCAAAACAGGCAATGCGCTCAACTGGCCGATCATCGCAATTTCCCCCGTCGCGGTTTCACGCCGTTTGGGGAATAACGACAGCCGGTCTGGTCGAGAGTTGGATCAGATCGCGTCAACATCCGGATGAGTTGAGGTCAATTTGCTGATGCGAGGCGTTATCAATAAGCGGCGGGCTTTGCTGTTCGACATCGACGGCACGCTCGCCGATACCGACGCGCTGCACCTGCAGGCCTTCAACGCGGTGTTCGGGCCGTATGGCCATGTGTTCGACCGCGCGCGGGCGGCACGCGAACTGCTCGGCCGATCCAATTTGTCGATCTCCGCCCAATTTCTGCCCGATGAGCCGCCCGAGCGGCGCGCGGCGGTCATGGCGCAGAAGGAGGAGGTGTTTCGCAGCCTCGCCGCCGGCGCGGTGCAGCCGCTGCCGGGCCTGATGGCGTTGCTCGATCGGGCCGCGGCGGCGGCGATTCCGGTGGCGGCCGTCACCAACGCGCCGCGCGCCAATGCCGAGCTGATCCTGCACGGGCTCGGGCTGATGGACCGGTTTCGCGTCGTGATCATCGGCGACGAACTGCCGCACGGCAAGCCGCACCCGCTGCCCTATCTGGAAGGCCTGCGCGCGATCGACGCCGTGCCGGAATGGTCGGTCGCCTTCGAGGATTCCCGCGCCGGCATCGCGGCGGCGACGGCGGCTGGCATCGCCACCGTCGGCATGCGCACCAATCTCGCTCATGACGAGCTGATCGCGGCGGGCGCGGCGCTGACCGCGGCGGCGTTCGATGACGCCGACGTGCTCGATCTGGTGATGGCGCGGCTGGGAGAGCGACTGTGAGCGACGCCGCGGAGCTGACATGTCGCTGACATCAGGCAACAGCTTGCGGTCACCGCGCTTGCGCGATGGTCTCGACCAACGCGGCCGCTCGCTTGGCCGTCACGAGATCAAGGTGAGACGCATGCGCAAGTTGTTGATCGCGGCCGGCCCCTCGGAACAGCCGTTCCGGCTGATGTTGCAGGTCGATGACGAAGGATCAGTATCCAATCAGCGCGGCCGTCGCGGCAGTGGAGCCGGGCGAGCCAAGCGCGGCCGCGCCAAGCGTTCGGCCCGGCCGTTTCGCTGGGCGCAGCCGTCGCGCGCAATGGCCGCCATCCTTCGCGGCTTGCGGGCGACGCTGCTGGCTCTCTCTCCCGTGGAGATCCGGAACGATGTGAGCGTACGGCAGGAGGCCTTGCGGGACACGTCGCCGGTCGTGCCACGGCTTCGCGCCGTCAGCGGCTGCGGAGGAGCGCGCGAGGCCGCCGCCGCGCCGGCCGGCGCGCCCAACGCGGTCTTCTGCGCTGCGGCCACGCCGCGCCATCACGTCCGGTCGATGGAATCGCCGCGCGCCCAGCGCCGGCGGCTGCGGGCGCGCTGATCGCATCACCGCATGGGTGCCCTGCATGCTCCGTCCGTCGCCCCTTGCTTGTCCGCAGCCCGATGCCGTGATTGAAACGGACGGTGCGCGCCAGGCTCGCTGGGCTCGCCTCGCAGGAGGACGGATCGATCATGTTCGTGGCGCGTGTCGTGCCGATCGCCGTCGCCTTTTTCTGCGCGACCGCCGCCCTCGCGGCCGACAAGCCCGGCGAGACCAAAGGCACGGTGCTGGAGCCGTCGCCCGCCAATCTGGCGCTGACGTGGAGCGGGGCCAACCTGGTGTTGCCGGCGACGCTCGCCGGCGGACGGCGCTGGGAGGGCCGTGCGGAGGACGCGCCCGACGTGATCGGGATCGCGCCGCTCGCGATCGTGATGCACGGGTCAAGCGGCGTGGCGCCGGCCGTGAAGGAGTTCCAGGCCTGGCTCGCCGACGAGCTCGGCGTGGCGTCGGTGGCGCCCGACAGCCTCGCGATTCCCGACCGGCTGACCTACACCTCGCCGGTCGACGTCGCGACCTATGAGCGTGTCCACGCCCTGCGGCTGGCCGAGCTCGAGAACGCGCTGAAGGCGTCGCGCGACTGGAGCTGGGTCGACCGGCTGCGGATCGTGCTGGCGGGCACCAGCGAGGGTGCGGTGGCGGTCGGCCGCTACGCCGGCAAGGACGTGGCGGCGCGGCTGATCTATTCGTGGTCGTGCGAGGACAACTACTTCGTCAGCGCGGCCCGGCTCGGCATCGGTCCGAACGAGCCGGTGCTGAACGCGATTTCCGCGCGCGATCCGTATTTCACGGCCGCCAATCCCTGGAACAAGGACCGCGCCGTCACCGGCTCCTGCGCCGCCGCGCTCAAGGACGACGCCAAGGCGGAGGTGATGGTGATCGATGCCGACGTCCATACGATCCTGAACCGGCCGGAGGTGCACGAGCGGAGCGCGCGATTCCTGCGCGGCGTGTTGGAGCCATGATCGGCCGGGCGGAGGATTGACGACGTGCTGAGACTGCTCGTGCTCGAAGGCAATTCGCTGGACGGAAGGCGCCGCTGGGCCGAGATCGCAGGTGCCACGCCGTCGGAGAGCTACGCCGACGTGCTGCGCGCGCTCGCGCCAGAGGCGGCGATCGACATCGCCACGCCCGCCGATGCCGATGCGCGCCTGCCGCAGCCGATCGAGGCCTATCAGGGCATCGTCATCACGGGATCGGCGCTCAACATCTATCAGCGCGAGCCGGAATCGCTGCGCCAGATCGAGCTGGTGCGCACGGTCTTCGCGCGGGGCGTGCCGATGTTCGGCTCATGCTGGGGACTTCAGCTCGCCAGCGTTGCGGCCGGCGGCGAGGTGTCGCTCAATCCGGCCGGCCGCGAGGTCGGCTTCGCGCGCAAGATCGCGCTGACGGAGGCGGGCCGCGATCATCCGATGCATGCGGCGCGGGGCGCCGTGTTCGATGCACCGGCGATCCACAGCGACATCGTCACCAGGCTGCCGCCGGATGCGACGGTCACCGCGCGCAATGCAATGAGCGAGGTGCAGGCCGCGGAGATCCGCAGCGGCCGCGGCCGGTTCTGGGGCGTGCAGTATCATCCCGAATTCAGCCTGCAGGACATCGCCTGGGTGATCCGCCGCATCGGCCGGCCGCTGGTCGAGGAGGGGTTCTTCGCCGATCCGGCGGAGCTCGAGCGCTACGCCGCCGATCTCGCGACCCTGCATCATGACCGCGCCCGGCGCGACATTCTGTGGCGGCTCGGGCTCGATCAGGACGTCGCGAATGACCGGGTGCGGCAGGCCGAGATCAGCAACTGGATCGTCTCGCTCGGGCGGGGCTGAGCGCTCTACCGCATGAACTGAATGATGAGCGGCGCCAGCGTCACGTTCATCAGCCCGACCAGCACCATCACGAGGCCGGCGACCGCGCCTTCCTCGCGGCCGATCTGGTGGGCGCGTGCGGTGCCCGCGCCATGCGCGCCGACCCCGAACAGGGCGCCCTTGGCCAGCGTCGAGCGCAGCGGCAGCCGTGCGAGCACGACGTCGCCGACGGCCGCGCCGATGATGCCGGTGAGCACGACGAACACGGCGGTGAGATCGGGGATGCCGCCGATCTCGCCGGAGACTTCCATCGCGAACGGCGTGCTGATCGAGCGCGGCAGCAGGCTGAGGCGCAACTCGCCGTCGATGCCGAGCACATAGGCCAGCGCCCAGCTGGTCGCCACCGCGGTGAGGCTGCCTGCGACCATGCCGGCCAGCAGCAGCGGCCAGCGGCGGCGGATCAGAGCCCGCTGCTCGTAGATCGGCACGGCGAAGGCGACGGTGGCCGGCCCGAGCAGCGCCACCAGCCAATGCGTGCCGCGGATGTAATCGCGGTAGGAGACGTTGAGCGCGAGCGCCGCGATCATCAGCAGGGCCGGCGCCACCGCGAGCGGCATCAGCCACCAGCGCGGCCAGCGCCGGTGCACGCGCTTGGCGAGCAGATAGAGCAGGATCGTCGCGAGCGACCAGACCGCCGCCTGGATCAGCGGCTCACGCCACAGCGCGGCGAGGGTCATGACGCTCGGTCCAACGGTAGCAGAGGTCGATTGTGAGCGCGGTCACGCACATCACGGCGGTGGTGCTGACGACGATCAAGGCAAAGATCTTCAGGCCGAGCAGGCCAAACAGCTCACGATGGTCGAGCAGCGCCAGCACCGCCGGCACGAAGAACAGCAGCATCTCCGCCAGCATCCAGTTCGCGCCGCGCTTGATGCTCGCGACCTTCAGTCCGCCGGCCAGGATCAGGACGAGCGCCAGCGCCATGCCGATGATGCCGCCGGGCAATGGCAGGCCGGTCGTCCGGACCAGCGCCTCGCCGACGGCCCAGAACAGGCCGAGCAGACCGATCTGCGCCAGCCGGTTGCGGCGGATCAGGCGATGAACCCCAATGGAAATGCTGCGATGCATCATGCGGTGGCGTCCGAAAAGTGATTGCGCTTGCAATGTATGCCGCATCGCAGCATGTAGAAAGCGAATTGAATGAATGATAATAAGTCGAATATGGAATATTGGGCCTGATTATGGAACTTCGTACCCTCAGGACCTTCGTCGAGGTCGTCCGCCAAGGCGGCTTCTCCCAGGCCGCCAAGGTGGTGTTCGCGACCCAGTCGACCGTGAGCAAGGCCGTCAAGCAGCTCGAGGACGAGCTGGGATTGCCGCTCTTGGACCGGCTCGGCCACAAGAGCCGCATGACCGCCGCCGGCGAGATCGTCTATCGCCGTGCCATTCGTCTGCTGGCGGAGCGCGATGATCTGCAGGCGGAGCTCGCCGAGCTGCGCGGCTTGAAGCGCGGCGTGCTGCGTCTCGGCCTGCCGCCGATCGGATCGAGCACGCTGTTCGCGCCGTTGTTCGCGCTCTACCGCCAGCTCTATCCGGAGATCGAGATCCGGCTGGTCGAGCACGGCAGCGACCGGCTCAGCGAATTGCTGGCTGCAGGCGACATCGATTTCGCCGGCCTGCTGCCGCCGATCGCCGACGAGTTTGCCGCGCAGATCGTGCGCCGCGAGCCGCTGATGGCTCTGGTCGCGGTCGATCATCCGCTGGCCCGCCGCGAGACGATCACGCTCGCGGAGCTGCGCGAGACACCGTTCGTGCTGTTCGAGGCCGGCTTCGCGCTCAATCGCATTCTTCGCGAGGCGTGCCGCCGCAACGGCTTCGAACCTGTCGTGGCGGCGCGCAGCACCCAGATCGATTTCATCGCCGAGCTCGCCGGCGCCGGTCTCGGCGTCGCCTTCCTGCCGCGCATGATCGCGACCCAGCGCACGCAGGTGCCGATCAGCCTCGTCCTGCTCGATGAGCCCGGCACCGAATGGACATTGGCGATGGCCTGGCGCCGCGGCGCCTATCTGTCGCCTGCGGCCGCGGCGTGGTTGAGGCTGGTGCGCGAGCGCGGCGAGGCTTGAGCAATCACTGCGACGATGTCGCTTCAACGGTGAGGGACGTGCGGCAAGGGATCCCAGTCCTACGGCCTGACTCACAGCGCGCGACTCGCAGCGCGGAACCAGCTCTGCTCCGAAGGCGTTTCCGCATGATCCGAAAAGAACGTGACACGTTTTTGCGTGCCTCGAGCTCATTCATTGAACCGGAGGGCAAGGATGTGCCGTTGGATCGCCTATCGCGGAGAAACGACCGCCTTCGAGCATTATGTGACCGAGCCGGAACATTCCCTGGTGACGCAGAGCATCCGCGCGCTGGAATCGACCGCGGGCACCAATGGTGACGGCTTCGGTCTCGGTTGGTACGGCGATCATCCAGAGCCGGGGCTTTATCGCGAGACGCGGCCGGCCTGGTCGGATGAGAATCTCCGCTATCTCAGCCGGCATCTGCGCTCGCATCTGTTCTTCGCTCATGTCCGCGCCGCGACCGGCACGGCGGTCACTCGCCAGAACTGCCATCCCTTCGCCTGCGGCCGCTGGCTGTTCATGCACAACGGCTTCGTCGGCAGCTGGAACAGGCTGCGGCGCAAGGTCGAGGCGCTGATCCCGGACGCGCTGTATCCGTCGCGGCTGGGCACGACCGATTCTGAAGCCGTGTTCCTCGCCATTGTCGGTGCCGGCATTGATCCGGACCCGATCGGCGCGACGCGCAAGGTGCTGCGATCACTCTGTGAGCTCGTCAATGAGGATGGTCTGCGTGAGCATCTGCGCTTCACCTCGGCGCTGTCCAACGGCCACGATCTCTATGCGTTTCGCTTCGCCGAGAATGACCGCGCCAATTCGCTGTATTTCCGCGAAGACGGCAATCAGGTGATCGCGGTCTCCGAGCCGTATGACAAGGAGCCTGACTGGATCGAGGTGCCGCCGGACCACGTGCTGGTCGCGCGCGCGGCAAAGCCCGCCGAAATTGTTCCGCTATTCGCCGCAGGGACTGCTGATTTTGCTGCGGAACGCAAGCGATCACAACGGGTTGTCGGAGGTACTTAGAACAGCAGGAACTGAAAGATCCCGCGATGTGCGGCATTTGTGGCGAAATCAGCTTTTCCGGAAGGCCCTCATTGTCCACGCTCGGCCGCATCAACGATGCGATGCAGGCGCGTGGTCCTGATGCGGCCGGCCTCTACGTGCAGGGCGGGCTTGCGCTCGGCCATCGCCGCCTGAGCATTCTCGATCTCTCGGCTGCGGCCCAGCAGCCGATGATCGACGCGGCGCTAGGTCTCGGCCTGGCATTCAACGGCTGCATCTACAATTTCCGTGAACTTCGCGACGAGCTGAAGGCGAAGGGCTATTGCTTCTTTTCCGACGGCGACACCGAGGTCATCCTCAAGGCCTACCATGCCTGGGGCAAATCCTGCGTGCAGCGCTTCAAGGGGATGTTCGCCTTTGCGCTGTGGGAACGCGACAGCGGGCGCGTTCTGCTGGCGCGCGACCGTCTCGGCATCAAGCCGCTCTACTACACCGATGGTCCTCACGGCTTTCGCTTTGCGTCGTCATTGCCGGCGCTGCTGGCGGGCGGCGAGGTCGATACGGCGCTCGATCCGATCGCCTTGCATCACTTCTTCAGCTTCCACGCCGCCGTTCCGGCGCCGCGCACGATATTGCGCGGTGTGAAGAAGCTCGAGCCTGCCACTCTGCTCACGATCGAGCCCGACGGCACGCAGCATCGCGAGCGCTACTGGCATTTCTCGGTCGGGGAGCAGCGTCCGACCGATCGCGCCATGAGCCAGCAGGAGTGGTCGGAGGCGCTGCTCGAGGCGATGACGACAGCGGTCGACCGCCGGCGCGTGGCCGACGTGCCGGTGGGCGTGCTGCTGTCCGGCGGCCTCGATTCGTCGCTGCTGGTCGCGCTGCTGTCGAAGCTCGGACACGAGGACATCCGCACCTTTTCGATCGGGTTCGATGCGGTGGGCGCGCATTCCGGCGACGAGTTTCGCTACTCGGATATCATCGCGCGGACGTTCGGGACCAATCACGAGCAGATCAGGATCGGCGGCGACCGCGCGCTGCAGGCGCTCCCCGGCGCCATTGCTGCCATGTCGGAGCCGATGGTCAGCCATGACGCCGTCGCGTTCTATCTGCTGTCATCTGAGGTCGCCAAGCGCGTCAAGGTGGTGCAGAGCGGACAGGGAGCCGACGAGGTGTTCGGCGGCTACAGCTGGTATCCGGGCTTCCTCTCGGCCAATGATCCCGTTCAGCAATATCAGAACGCCTATTTCGACTGGACGCATTCCGACCTGCAGCGGTTGCTGGCACCGGAGATGCTTGGCGACGACGACGCGAGCCTGGCATTCGTGGAGCGCTTCTTCGCAGCTCACGCTGGAGCTTCGGCGGTCGACAAGGTCCTGCAGATCGACACCGAGATCATGCTGGTCGACGACCCCGTGAAGCGGGTGGACAACATGACGATGGCGTTCGGGCTGGAAGCGCGGGTACCGTTCCTGGATCACGAGGTCGTCGAGCTGGCCGCGCGCATGCCCGCCGAGCTGAAGGTGAAGAACGGCGGCAAGCATATTCTCAAGGAGGCGGCACGCCGCTGCGTGCCGGCGGAGGTGATCGACCGCCCGAAGGGATATTTTCCGGTGCCTTCGTTGCGCTATCTGCGCGGCCCGTTCCTCGACTACGTCCGCGACGTGCTCAACGACGACAAGGCGCGCGCACGCGGTCTCTACCGACGCGATTTCATCGACCACATGTTGCAGCACCCCGAGGCCGAGATGAGCCCGAAGGGGCATTCGCGGTTGTGGCAGGCGGCCCTGCTGGAGGCATGGCTGCAGACTCACGGCATTTGACGTCGGAGAGGATTGATCACATGGGATTGGATCCACGCATCCTGGAGAAGCTGCGGCTCGGCCTGAGCGATGACGAGCGGCGTCTGGTGATCCGCTCGGCCACCGGCAGCGAGGAGGTCACGGAATATTCGTTCGGCATCGAGGAGGAGTACTTTCTCGTCGACGCGCAGACGCGCGATGTCGCGATCCGGACGCCGGACGACCTGTTCGAGGCCGCCAACTGGTCGACCGGCGGACAGGCGATGCGCGAGATGCTGCAGGCCCAGCTCGAGGTCGCCACCAACGTCCATGTCGATGTCGGCGATGCGCGCGAGGAGCTGAAATTCCTGCGGCGCGAGGTTGCCAGCGTGGCGAGCCAGTATGGCCTGACCATCCTGGCCTGCTCCACGCATCCGACCGCGACGTGGCGCAGCTCACTGCCGAGTCCCAAGCCGCGCTACGCGGAGATGATGGAAGACCTGCGGATCGTCGGCCAGCGCAACATGCTGTGCGGCATGCATGTGCATGTGCAGTTGCCGGACCCGGACCTGCGCTTCGCGGTGATGCGGGCGATGCTCCCCTACATCCCGGTGTTCATCGCGCTCTCGGCGTCCTCGCCATTCTGGAATTCGCGCGAGACGGGCCTGAAGGGCTATCGGCTCGCCGCCTACGACGAGCTGCCGCGCAGTGGCCTGCCCGAGCTGTTCACCTCGAAGCAGCAATATGATCGCTATGTGGCGGCGCTGACGAAGTCCGGCGTGATGCCGGACGAGAGCCATGTCTGGTGGGCGATGCGGCCGTCGCTGCGGCATCCGACGCTGGAGCTGCGTGCCCCCGACGTCTGCACCGCGGTCGACGACGCCGTCGCGATTGCCTCGCTCTATCGCGCCTTGGCGCGCCATCTGTACCTGAATCCCGATCTTGCCGAGGCCGTCGGCAACGTCGAGCGTGCGATCGCGGTCGAAAACAAGTGGCGGGCGCAGCGCTATGGCACCGACTGTCTGTTCGTGACCGAGGACGGTCCGGTGACGGGCCAGGAGATCCTGAACCGCATGATCGCGGACGTCGCGCCGCATGCGGAGGCGCTGGGATGTCTCGCCGAGGTCGAGCACTGCCGCATCATCATGCAGTTCGGCAGCTCGGCCGACTATCAGCTGCAGGCCTATCGCGAGTCCGGCGGGCAGTTGTCGGCGGTGACGCGCTGGATCGAGGCCGCCACCGTGTCGCGCGCCGAGCCACCGCGCCGGCAGGCACCGGTCGAGCCAGCCCAATGACGCCGGCCTAGATCGGTTGCCTGATCACACGGCCGTCGCGCGCCACGAGGCGGCCGTCCTTGTAGACCGAGCGGCCCTTTGGCAAGGCGACGACGGCCTGCGGAACGTGCTCGGCATCGAGGGTGACAAAGTCGGCCCGCGCGCCAGCGCGCAGGCCGTAATCGGCAAGCCTCAAGACCTTGGCGCCGGCCTCGGTGACGAGGTCGAAGGCCATCCGCAACTCGTCATCGACATAGAACCCGGAGCGGTAGCCGACCATCATGGCGCGGTTCAACAGATCGCCGTCGCCATAGGGCCACCAGGAGTCGCGGATGTTGTCGTTGCCGCTGAACACGGTGACGCCGGCCGCGCGCAGCAGCGCCACCGGCGGGAAGGGCCGCGCGCCCGGCGCATTGGTCATGATGGCGACGCCAGACGCCGCCAGGACGTCGGCAATCTTCTTCAGCGGGTCGGCGGGCAGGTCGCCGAGCGCATAGGCGTGGCTGACCGCGACGTGGCCCTGCATGCCGAGGGCGCGCGTGCGCGCCGCGATCTGCTCCAGCTCGAACAGCCCGAGCATGCCCGGATCGTGCAGATGGATATCGACGTCGACGCCGTGTTTCTGGGCTGTGCCGAACACGACGTCGAGATGCTTCTCGACGTCGCGGTCGAAGCTCGCGGGATCGAGCCCGCCGACGAGGTTGGCACCGAGCCTGATGGCCTCGTCGAGCAGCTCGGGCGTGCCCGGGCTCTTGAGGATGCCGCTCTGCGGAAAGGCGACGAGCTGGATCTCGATCAGCTCGCGATACTCGTCGCGTACGCGCAGGATCGTTTCCAGCGATGTGAGGCCGACGGAGCCGTCGACCATGACGTGGCTGCGCATCCGCGTGGTGCCGTGGCCGATGCAGAGATCGAGCTGGTTGCGGGCGCGCACGTCCATCGGCGCGGCCGCGGCCATGTTCTGGGCCTGGAAGGTGACGCGCTCATGCACGTCGAAGCCGTTGGTGCAGGGTTTGTGCGGCTTCCACGCATCGCCATAGAAGCTGGTGTCGAGATGGATGTGGCCCTCGACGAAGCCGGGCACGACCAGCGCGCCGCCGAGATCGACCACCTCGCGCGCCTCGGGGCGCTCGGTCTCGGCGAGAAGGCCGCTGATGCGGCCGCCGTCGACCGTGATCGCATGGCGCGCGCCGCGGTCGAGCCGCGCATTGATGAACAGCTTGTCGACGGCCATGCCCGAGATCCTTCCCATTCGTCCGCCCGGCATCGGAGCCGCATGACTGCGGTCCGATGCGCGATGAGACGATATTCTTGGTCAGGAGCGGCCGGAGCCGCAAGCATCTTCAGGCGGCAATCGCGTGCGGCAGTCCGGCGAGCCAGTCGCGCGCCAGCGCGATGTCCGCCTGCGACAGCTGGTGCCCCGCCGGCAGCGTCGTGTGAGTCACGTCCGCGCCGGCCTCGGTGAGCTCAGTGCACAGCTTTGTCGCATTGCTGGCGGGCACGATCGGATCGGCGAGCCCCGACAGCATCAGCACCGGCTGACGCGTCAGCTTGACCGCCGGTGGCTGGCTCAGCGGCACCATGGCTCGGAACAGCACCGCGCCCGCCAGCGTCTCCGGCTGCAACAGCAGGAGCGCTGCGGCGATGTTGGCGCCGTTGGAGTAGCCGACCGCGACCGGCGCTCCGATCCCGTAATGCCGACGCGCCTCGCCGACGAACGCGCCGAGCTCCCGCGCGCGGCGGCGGACGTCGTCCTCGTCGAATATACCTTCCGCCAGGCGGCGGAAGAAGCGCGGCATGCCGTGCTCGAGCACCTGCCCGCGTGGCGAGAGGAGAGCCGCGCCGGGCGAGAGCGTGGCGCCGAGCGGCAAGAGATCGTTCTCGTCGCCGCCGGTGCCGTGCAGGAGCAGCAGCGGCGCTGCGCCGGCCGCGCTTGCGGGCTGGAAGCGGTGGGTGAAGGACAATGTGGCGGTCATGATGCGGCCTCCTCGAGGTTGGGCAGCACGCCCTCGATCTGCTTGCGATGCGATTCGAGGAAAGCGGGCAGCTTCAGGTTTTGTCCGAGCTCGGCGACCGGCTCGTCGACCGCGAAGCCCGGGATGTCGGTCGCGATCTCGAACAGCACGCCGCCCGGCTCACGGAAGTAGATCGAGCGGAAGTAGTTGCGGTCCTTCTGCTCGGTCGGGTGCAGGCCGTGGCGATCGACCAGCCGCTGCGCCATCATGCCCTGTGCGGCGTCGTCGGCGGCGCGGAAGGCGATGTGGTGCACCGAGCCCGCGCCCTGCGCGCCGCGCAGGAAGCCCTTGGCCTCGTAGATGTCGACCACGCTGCCTTGCGCATCGCCCGGCGCCTTGAACCGGATCACCGAGCCTTCGCGGCCCGTCTCGGCAAAGCCGAACACGTCGGTCAGCACGGCTGCGGTTTTCTCGGCGGAGTCGAGCAGCAGCGTGACGCCATGAAAGCCGCGGATGGCGTGCTCGGCCGGGATGTCGCCGTTGCTGTAGCCGGGCTCGCTCTCGGCGCCGGGGACACCGACGAGCGCCAGCGCCATGCCGTCGGGATCGGTGAACGGCAGCACGGATTCACCGAAGCGCTTCTCCAGCGCCTCATAGGCGATGCCCTTCTCGGTCAGGCGCTGCGTCCAGTAGCCGAGCGAGCGCTGCGGCACGCGGAACGCGGTCTGGTGGGTCTCGCCGACGCCGCGGCGGCCCGGCCGCACGCCGGCCCAGGGGAAGAAGGTCAGGATGGTGCCGGGGCGGCCGGTCTCGTCGCCGTAATAGAAGTGATAGGTGCCGGGATCGTCGAAATTGACCGTCTTCTTGACGAAGCGCAGCCCGAGGTCGCGGGTGTAGAAGCCGAAATTGCGGATCGGGTCGCCGGCGATGGCGGTGACGTGGTGAAGTCCGGGCATGTGGATCTCCTGTCGGTAGGCCCAGAGGGCCGCTTGATTTCCTGGACGCCATATTGGTCCGCTTTGATTTGGAGACAATCCGTGGTCTTGTGACGTCTCTGTCTACGATTTGGCGACAATGACGGTCCGGGGACCATGGACAAGCTGAGCAGCCTGCGGGCCTTCGTGAAGGTGGTCGAGAGCGGCAGCTTCGCCGAAGCCGGCCGGCAGCTGCGGCTGTCGCGCTCGGCGATCTCGAAATATATCGGCGAGCTCGAGCAGAGCCTCGGCGTGCAGCTGATCGTCCGCACCACGCGCCATGCCAGCCCGACCGAGACCGGACAGCTCTATTTCGAGCGCGCCGTCGCGATCCTCGCCGAGCTCGACGCCGCCGATCAGGCGGTCAGCCAGTCGCAGGCCGCGCCGCGTGGGCTGTTGCGCGTCAATGCGCCGATGTCGTTCGGCACCATGCGGCTCGGTCCGGTCGTCGCCGATTTCATGGCCCGCTATCCCGAGCTGCAGTTGCAGATCGTGCTGAGCGACGACCTGCTCGATCCGGTCCAGGACGGTTTCGACGTCACCTTGCGGATCGCCGAGCTGGAATCGTCGAGCCTGGTGGCGCGGCGGATCATGCCGGTGGAGCGCGTCATCTGCGCCGCGCCGGCCTATCTGGCGCGGCACGGCACGCCAGAGAGCCCGGAGGAGCTGCGCCGCCACACCTCGCTGACCTACGGCTTCCTGCTGACCGGCAATCAGTGGAAGCTCACCGGCCGCGACGGCGACCACTGGGTCCAGCCGGCGTGGTCGTTGTGCGTCAACAATGCCGAAGTGCTGCGCGATGTCGCCATCAAGGGACAGGGCGTTGCGCTGATCCCGCGCTTCATCGCGGCGGACGCGCTCGAGAGCGGCGCGCTGGCCGCGATCCTGTCGGACTATGCCGCGCCGCCGCTGGCGCTCTATGCGATCTATCCGCCGACGCGGCACCTCTCGGTCAAGGTGCGGCTGTTCATCGACTTCCTGGTCGAGCACTTCGGCAGGGAGCGCGACGTGACCAGCCCCTAGGCTGCAACTGAACGGCAAATCGCCTCGAACCTTTAACCGGGCGCTGATAGGGTTCCGAGCCGGCAGCAGAGAGGGAACGATGCATGGGGCGGCTGAGCACGCATATTCTGGACACGGTCAGGGGCAAGCCCGCGGCCGGCGTCGCGATCGATCTCGATGTCCTCGAACCCGACGGCTCCTGGCGCCGCGTCAAGCAGGTGCGGAGCAATGCGGACGGGCGGACCGATCAGCCGATGCTGGCGGACGATGACTTCGCCACCGGCACCTACATGCTGACCTTCCATATGGGAGCTTATTTCAAGACCCATGGCCTCGCCTTGGGCGACCCGCTGTTTCTCGATCTGATCCCGCTCCGCTTCTCCGTCGCCGATGCCGGCGCGCACTACCATGTGCCGCTGCTGGCGACGCCCTGGAGCTACCAGACCTATCGCGGGAGCTGAGCCGGATGAGTGCTGACGTCTATCCGCGCGACATGGTCGGCTACGGCCGCACGCCGCCGCATCCGCGCTGGCCCGGCGATGCCCGCATCGCGGTGCAGTTCGTGATCAACTACGAGGAGGGCGGCGAGAACAACATCCTCCACGGTGACGCTGCCTCCGAAGCCTTCCTGTCCGAGATCGTGGGCGCCCAGCCGTGGCCGGGCCAGCGCCACATGAACATGGAGTCGATCTACGAGTTCGGCTCGCGCGCCGGCTTCTGGCGGCTGTGGCGGATGTTCACCGCCCGCAAGCTGCCGGTCACGGTGTTCGCGATCGCGAGCGCGATGGCGCGCAATCCTGATGCTGTCGCCGCGATGAAGGAAGCCGGCTGGGAGATTGCCTCCCACGGCCTGAAATGGATCGACTACCGCGATGTCCCCGAAGCCGACGAGCGCGCCGATATCGAGCAGGCGATCCGCCTCCATGCCGAGCTGACGGGCGAGCGGCCGCTCGGCTTCTACCAGGGCCGCACGTCGGAGCGCACGCTCGACATCGTCCTCAACCAGCAGGGCTTCGTCTACAGCGCCGATTCCTATGCCGACGAATTGCCGTACTGGATCGCGGGGCCGCACGGCCCGCAACTGATCGTGCCCTATACGCTCGATGCCAACGACATGCGCTTCGCCACCCCGCAGGGCTTCAACTCCGGCGACCAGTTCTTCGCCTATCTGAAGGACAGCTTTGATACGCTCTACGCAGAGGGCGCGGAGAGCCCGCGCATGATGTCGGTCGGACTGCACTGCCGGCTGGTCGGCCGCCCCGGGCGCGCGGCCGCGCTGGCGCGCTTCCTCGACTACATCACGGGTCATGACAAGGTCTGGGTCGCGACCCGGCTGGACATCGCCCGGCACTGGATCCGGACGCATCCGCCGGCTGGCGTATGGCGGCCGTCGCAGATGTCGCGCGTGCTGTTCGTCGAGCGCTATGGCGACATCTTCGAGCACTCCCCGGAGATTGCCGACCGCGCCTATCGTGCCGGCCTGTCCGCCTTCGACGACGCCGCGGATGCGCTGCATACGACGCTCATGAACGTCGTCCGCGCCATGAGCCGCGACGAGAAGCTGAAGCTGATCCGCGCCCATCCGGAGCTCGCCGGCCGCGAGGCGCTGGCGGGTGAGATGACGAACGACTCGATCGGCGAGCAGGGTCGGCTCGGCTTCACCGCGCTCTCGCGCGCCGAATTCGAGCGCGTCGCCGACATCAACCGCCGCTACCGCGACAAGTTCGGCATGCCGCTGATCGTCGCTCTGGCGCTGCACGCCGACCGTCCCTCGGTCATCGCCGAGATGGAACGCCGCATCGGCAACGATATGGATACCGAGATCGCCAACGCGATCGACCAGATCGGCCACATCACGCGGGCGAGATTGGCGAAGAAGTTCGAGCAGGGGTGAGCAGGCGGGCTGGTGTCGTCGCCTGTTAGTTGGTTCGGTGCGCGCGCCTCGCAGCCGGTGGGCTCCCTCTCCCCGTTCTTACGGGGTGAGGGGCAGCCGCACGAGTGGTGTTCGTTGTTGGACCTGTACCCCCTCACCCGGATTGCATCTGGCGATGCAATCCGACCTCTCCCCGCAAGCGGGGCGAGGTTAAGACCGCCGTGAGCTCATTCAAACGAACCAAGCAACACTCTCTCCGCCCGCGCCGCCACGTCCAGCAGCATCCGATCGCGCCCGCGTGCGGCGATCAGTTGCAGGCCGAAGGGCAGGCCCTGCGAATTGGTCCCGCACGGAATCGAGATCGCCGGCACGCCGGCGTGGTTGGCGTAAGGCGTGAACACCGCGTGCGCCCGCGGCATGGCGGGTTTGCCACCAATCTCCGCTGGGCCGAGCTGCGTGAACGGCCAGGCGACGCAGGGCACGGTCGGCGCGAGCAGCACGTCGACCTCGGTGAAGAACGCCGCAAACGCGCGCGCGATCTGCGTGCTCGCTTCCATCGCGCGCGCCACGTCTGCGCCGCTCAGGCCGAGGCCGCGCTCGATCTGTTTGGCGATGTCCGGGTCGAACTGCGTGGGATCGCTGCGAAAGCCTTCGCCGTAGAGTGCGGCCAGCCCGGCGTGCTGCAGCGGCATCACCGCATCTTCGGCAAGCCCTGCCGGCCAGATCGGATTCTTGTCCTCGATTGTCATGCCACTGGCGCGGAGCCGGGCGACGGCCTGCTGCAAGCCGGCACTCACCTCGTGATCGACGGCGACATCCAAGCCGAGCCGCGGCGAGAATGTCACGCGAAGCGGCTTCTCCTGATCGGCCGCGGCCACATCGAACGCATCGGGATCGCGCGGATCGGCACCGGCCATGACCTCGAACGCAAGCCTGGCATCGGCGACATCGGCGGCGATCGGCGCGATCACCGAGATGCGCCAGAACGGCTCGGCAAAGCCAGGCCCATAGGGGATCGCGCCGTAGGACGGCTTGAATCCGACCACGCCGACATGGGCCGGCGGCCGGCGGCTCGAGCCGCCGGCATCGGTGCCGATCGCGAGCGGCACGAGCCCGGCCGCCACCGCCGCAGCCGGCCCGCCGGACGAGCCGCCGGGCGTGAGCTGCTGATCCAGCGGATGGCGGGTCGGCCCGTACAGGAGCGAGGTCGTCACGCCCTTGCAAGCGAATTCGGAGGTCGCGCCGATGCCGACAATGACGGCGCCAGCGCGCCGCAGCCGCGCGATGGCGATCGCATCCTCTGGCGCAATGAAATCGGTGAACAGCCGCGAGCCCTGCGTGATGCGCCAACCCTCGACCCAGATGTTGTCCTTGACCACGATCGGCACGCCAGCCAGCGGGAGCTGCTCTCCGACTGCAACACGCGCGTCGACGGCATCGGCCTCAGCGTACGTACGTTCGGGATCGATCGTGACGACGGCGTTGAGGTCGCGCGCCGCGGCAATGCGCGCAAGCGCCTGCTCGGCCGTCTCTCTGGCCGACGCCTGCCGTTCCAGGACAGCGCTTGCGATCTGGGATGCCGTCACGGACATGATGTCTCAGTCCATTGCGTGGCTGGCGCGACGACCGATTTCGCGTCTATCATCGCAGCAAAGACAGGATGAGGTGGGTGATGGCCGGCGGGATCTCGGTTCATGCGGTTGACGTGGCGAACGGGCGCCCCGCGCGTGGCCTGCGCGTCGCGATTTGGCGCCTGACGCCGGATCGCACGCTGCTCGCGGAGGGACAGCTCGGCGCCGACGGCACGCTGCAGGCGCCTGTCGTCAAGGGCGAGGGCGTCACGGCTGGCGAGTATGAGGTGCTGTTCCATGTCGGCGAGTTCTTCGGGGCAAACGCTCAAACGAAATTCCTCACCACTGTGCCGTTTCGCTTCGCGATCGACAAGGTCGAGGAGCATTTTCACCTGCCGCTGAAATTCACGCCCTGGGGCTATTCGATCTTTCGTGGGGCCTAGTGCGTCGCGCGCGGCCGTCCTTCGAGACGCCCGCCTGCGGCGGGCTCCTCAGGATGAGGGCTGATTTCGCGGCGAGATATTCACCCTCTCCATGAACACACGGCTCATAGTTCACGTGTAGCTCCAGCTTCGGCGCCGGACTCTCTTCTCGCTTCCCGATCTCTGGTCTTTTGATGCAACCTCCGCAACGCTGCGCGATGCAGTGCCCTCGCCCCTTGTGGGAGAGGGCATCGCCGGCTGATCCTCAGGCTCGGTCGGGTGAGGGGTCCTCTCCGCGAGCGCAACTCGTTGAGACAGACCCCTCACCCGACCGAGATCGTTGCGCTATTGTACATGCCCTCTCCCATAAGGGGCGAGGGCGCAGTCACGGCCGTCCCGCCCGCGGCAAGGTCGATCGGTTTCTCGCTTCTCCATGAGGTTGCTCTCCATGAACACGCTGACAGCATGTTCATGGTCCTCTGTGCAGCGGCCGCTCCGCCGCTTGACCCTCATGGTAAGGAGCGCCGCCTCGCGGCGCGTCTCGATCCATGAGGCCCCCGACCTCGCGCCACTAACCCGTCAGCCGCTTCGACAGTCCCGTCGTCCTCTCCATGATCGCCATCAGCGCGATCGTGGCGATGATCAGCACGCTCGACAGTGCAGCGATGGTGACGTCGAGCTTGCCTTCGAGGTCCTGCCACATCCGGATCGGCAGCATGTCGGTGGCGGCATCGCGCAGGAACAGCGACACCGGCACGTTGTCGAACGACGACATGAAGGCGATGAACGCGCCGGAGATGATGCCGGGGCGGATCAGCGGCAGCACGATGCGGCGGAACGTGTAGAGCCTGCTGGCACCGAGGATCGCCGAGCTTTCCAGCAAGGTCGGCTCGAGCTGGGCCAGGGCGGCGACGGTGTTGCGGACGACGTAGGGCACGCAGACGATGGTGTGGCCGATGACGAGTGTCAGCAGCGACACCGGCAGGCCGACCAGCGAGAAGAACATCAGCGCCGCAAGCCCGAAGGCGAGCGCGGGCAGCACCAGCGGCGACATGAACAAGGAGTCCAGGAGCTTTGCGGTCAGCGTCTTGGAGCGCGAGATCGCCAGCGCCGCGGCGACCCCGAGCACGATCGAGAGCCCCGTCGACCACAGCGCGACGACGACGCTGTTGCGCGCGGCGAATTGCAGTTGCCAGGCGTTCCACAATTCGACGTACCAGCGCGTCGAATAGCCGGGCGGCGGGAATTTGAGCGAAAAGCCCGACGTGAACGAGACGATGACCACGACCAGCGACGGCGAGACGATCAGGATCAGCGCCATGATGGCAATGACCGTCATCACGATCTGGAAGCTCAGCGCTTCCCAGTTTTTTCGCCGCCTGCTCATCGCGCCTCTCCATAGCCGCGGGCACGCCGCCCGAGCATCGAGAACAGCGCGACGATGGCGAGCACCGCGAACAGGAAGATGATCGAGATCGCCGCCGCGAACGGCCAGTTCTGCAGGGTCGAAGCCTGCTGGTACAGATACATCGGCATGAACAGCATCTGGCCGCCGCCAACCAGCGACTGGGTGATGAAGGCGGTGATCGCCGCAGCATAGGTCAATGTGCAGCCGGCGATGATGCCGGGCATCGACAGCGGCAGCATCACCTTGAAGAAGGTGCGCCAGCTGCCGGCGCCGAGCGAGGCCGAGGCGTCGGAGAGGTTGGGATCGATGCGGCCGATCGCCGTGATCAGGGGCAGCACCATCAGCGGCATCTGCACCTGCGCAAGCGCGGCGATGAGCCCGCCTTGCGTGTAGATCATGCGCAGCGGCGTGCCGATCAACCCGAGTGATTGCAGAACGGAGTTGATGATGCCCTGCCGGCCCAGGATCACGATCCAGGCGAAGGTGCGGACGACGACGCTGGTGAGCAGCGGCAGCAGCACGATCATGATGATCAGGGTCTGCACCCGGCTGCCGGAGCGCTGGTACAGCCAGGCGATGGGATAGCCGAGCACGAGGCAGGCGAGCGTCACCTCGGCGCCGAGCAGGAGCGTCGAGCCGAGCACGGCGAGGCTGAAGGGATCGGTCAGGAACTTGATGTACTGGCCGAGCCCCCACACCGTCGCCGCGGTGTCGTTGTGCAGCGAGAGATAGAGCAGTTGCGCCAGCGGCAGCACGAAGAAGATCGCGAACACCAGCCCCAAGGGCAAGGCAAGCCCCAGGGTGAAGCTGGTCACGTCATCAGGTGCTGTCGTGGCGCTCTTCATCGTTTCAGATCTTGATGTCGCGGTTGAACTTCTCGATCCAGGAGGCGCGCTGCTCGTTGATCTTCTTCCAGTCCTGGAACACGAACTTCTTCTTCAGCTCGGCGGTGTCCTTGGCCAGCACCTTGGCGATCTCGCCGGACATCGCGACCTTGGTGTTGGTTGGCACGATCAGATAGGGCGGATTCATCAAGGTGGTCTGCACTTCCGGCGACAGCGCCGCCTCGATCAGCTTGAAGGCGAGCTCCTTGTTCGGCGAGTTCTTGACGACGTGGATCGTGGTCTTGAAGGCGATCGCGCCTTCCTTGGGCGCCACGAACTCGACCGGCACGCCGCGCGCTTTCAGGATCTGGATGGCGTTGAAATTGCCGGGCGAGATGTCGATCTGGCCCTGCTGGAACAGGGTCGCCAGCGCGCCGGGATTGGCGGCGACGGCGGCGAGGTTCGGCTTCAGCTCCTCCAGCGCCTTGAAGCCTTCGTCGACATTGGCCTCCGACCCGCCGCGCATGCGCGCGATCTCGACCAGCCAGCCGGTGCCGAGCGTGGAGTTCAGATTGGTGATGCCGACCTTGCCCTTGAACTCGGGCTTCCACAGATCGGCCCATGAGGTCGGCGGCGTCTTCACCGTCTCCGGATTGTAGGTGAGGCCGACGACCTGGAAGAACGGCGCCGGGCCCATCGCGTCCTGCGCTTCCGGGATCAGGTCCTTGAAATAGGCGCTCTTGTCGGCCGGGAACGGATCGACGAGGTCCTGGCCGATCGCGACCAGCGCCGGACCCGGGTCGTGCAGCATGACGTCGATCGGCGGATTGGCCTTGGCGGCATTGACCTTGGCGATCTGGTCGACCGACAGCATCGGATCGAGCACGATCGCCGCATCGGCGTTGGCCTTGCGGAAGGCAGGGACGAGCACGGCTTTATGTGCTTCTTCCCAGCTGCCGGTGAAGGTCGCGAACACCAGCGGCCGCGCCTGCGCAAGGCTCAAGCCCGGGAAGGCGTGCATGGCTCCCAGCGTCAGGGCGCTGGTCAGGAGCCGGCGGCGATCAAGCATCATGTTTCACTCCGATGTGTTGGTTTGTTCATTGCGGGAAGACAGTGGCCAACCCCGGCGCGAGCGGTGCGATGCGCACCGGCGTGCCGGCCTCGCGCAGCGGCGTGCCGCCGGTGCGGGCTTGCGAGATCTTGATGCTGGATCCGTCCTGGGCCTTGATCTCGTGCACGACGGTGGCGCCGAGCGGCAACGCCATGCCGATCTCGCCGGCAAATCCGGTGTCGTCGCTGACGAAGGTGAGGTGCTCGGGACGCAGGCAGACGGTGACCTTGTCCGAGGCACTGACCGGCTTGGGCGCGCGGGCGATGATCTCACCGCCGGCCTCCAGCGCGACCTTCACGCCATCAGCAGCGGTCGCAAGCACCGTACCCTTCATCCTGTTCGCGGTACCGACGAAGCTGTTCACGAACAGAGTCTGTGGCTGGTCGTAGATCTCGCTGGGCGTGCCGAACTGCTCGAGGTGGCCGTGGCTGAGAACCGCGACACGATCGGCCATCGACAGCGCCTCCTCCTGATCATGAGTGACGATCAGGGTGGTGGTTCCGGCCATGCGCTGCAGCCGCTTGACCTCGATCTGCATGTCGAGCCGCAAATTCTTGTCGAGCGCCGCGAACGGCTCGTCGAGCAGCAGGATCGACGGCTTGATCGCCAGTGCGCGCGCCAGCGCCACGCGCTGCTGCTGTCCGCCGGACAACTGCCGCGGCAGCCGCTCGCCGAACGGGCCGAGCTGCACCATGTCGAGCAGCCGCTGCGCTTCCTTGTTGCGCGTCGCCCTGTCGACGCCGCGCGCGGCGAGGCCGTAGCCGACATTCTCGGTGATCGAGAGATGCGGAAACAGCGCGTAGTTCTGGAACACGATGCCGACGGCGCGGCGGTTGGGCGGCAGCGCGTCGACGACGTCGTTGCCGATGATGACGCGCCCCTCGCTTTGGCCGATGAAGCCGGCGATGATGCGCAAAAGCGTGGTCTTGCCGCAGCCCGAGGGCCCAAGCAGGGCGATGATTTCGCCGCCTTTCACGTCGAGATTGATGTCGGAGACGGCCATCGTGCCGCTGGCGAAGCGGTGCGTGATCCGATCCAGAACGAGCGACTTGGCTTCCGATACGCTGGCCATGGGCTTCCTGCTCTATTCGTTTGAAAAAGCAAGAAGCGTGCCGCCTTTTCAGGCAACGAAGGTGGTTTGTGTACAGAAGAGGACGTGGGGTACGGGAGTAGGACGAGTTTCGGCCCGCGCGCCAGCTAACAAGATTGCTCGGCCCAACTACCCGTCGCGGTGCTCCAGCCGTGCGGCCAGCGCCTCGGGCAAGCCCGTCGTCGGCTTCGCGGCCGGGCGGCGGAAGGTGCCGGCGGTGGCTTTGCACATCTTCAAGGCGAGCAGTGCTTCGGCCTGCTTCACCGCGGCGATCACCTGATCGACCACGGGGACGGGAATGCGATGCGCGACCCGGGCGGCAAGCCCCGACAGTGGCGCGCCGGCGAAGATCAGGACGTCGGCGTCGTTCTCCTCGACCGCGCGCAGCGCCAGCTCGACCAGCAGCTCCTCCTTTTCATGCTGCACGTCGGAGATCTGCTTGAAGCTGCCGTCGAGCATGCGGATGCCGGCGCAGCGCTCCATCAGCCCGTGCATGCGCACGCACTCCTCGTACCAGGGGCCGAGCGCCTGGGCGAAGGTGACGATTGCGAAGCGCCGTCCGGCCATGCAGGCCGTCAGCATCGCGGCCTCCGCAAGCCCGATCACCGGCACGTCGAACAGCTCGCGCGCCGCGAACAGGCCGGGATCGCCGAACGCGGCGATGATCGCAGCGTCGAAGGTGCCGTGACGCTCCGCCAGCATCTCCAGTGCGACGGCGCCGCCGATCTGCGCCTCGGCGCGGGTGGCGATGTAGGGCACGCCGCGCGGCGCGGTGCAGGGGATCAGGGTGGTGCCGGGCGCAGCAGCCTCCCGGCCGACCTGCAGCATCAGGTCGGTGATGTCGGTGCGGATGTTGGGATTGAGCAGCAGGATGTTCATGGCGCCTCGCGAGTGGATAAGCGAGCTTGCCCGAGGGATTGCCGCATTGTCCAGAACGGTGGCCGTCAGAGCGCGCCCTTGACCACGATGCCTATCAGCGTGGCGAGCAGAGACAGTATTGCACCAAGGCTGAGCAGCCGCCGCAGCTTCAGGAACCAGGCCCGTCGATCGTCGCCGCCGAAGCTGAACTCATCGTAGACCAACGCGGTCAGCAGCGCGGCTGCGAGCAGCACCAACGCGGGCAGCGGCGGCAGCAACAGCGCGACCCAGCCGAGCAGGGACGGCGTCACCCCCCAGCTCATGCGCGGCCAGCCTGCCAGCGCCGGCATCTGCACGGCGACGCCCCAATGGATCGCACCGAGGAAGCTCACGGTGACCGCGCCATAGCCGATCTGCGCGCGCAGCGCGGCCTGCCGCATCGGATCGTCACCAGCGATCACAAATGCGGCGAGGCCCGCGAACGGAATCAGCCCGGCGAAGCCGAGAATGCGCATCGGAGCGGGGACGCCGGACATCATGACGCTAGCCTCCGCGGCTCTTGGCGATCGCAGCGGGCGTCCGGCCGCGGTCGGATCGGCAGCGGTCCGAGCAGTATCTCACCTCGTCCCAGTCGCGTGCCCATTTGCGCCGCCACGCAAACGGGCGGCCGCACGCAGAGCATATCCTGGTCGGCAAGTCGGCCTTGCGCCGCATCTTCGGCATGGCGTCACCGCGGGACCCGCATGCCGCGCCGGGGCGGGGCGGCATCTGCCGCCTCCCTGCCGGAACGCGTCGCGGTCCGCTCGTCCGTCACGTTCGCCCTCGCCGATCAGTGCGACGCGCCGGCTCAGGCCGGCAACGTCCACGCTGAACAACGATCGATGGGCGCCGCCGGATCAGTGGTCCGCGGGGCGCTCGTGGTTGCGGCTCAGGCTTTGGTCACGTGCACGGCGGGCGTGGCACCGCCGTTCCACTTGCCCTCGATCGCGCGCTCGATCTGGGCCGCGAGCTGCAGCAGCAGGCCGTCGTCGGCCTGCTTGCCGATCGCCTGGATGCCGAGCGGCAGGCCGTGCTCGTTGGTCGCGAGCGGCAGCGAGATCGCCGGAATGCCGCAGAGGTTGGCGAGCGGCGTGAACGCGAAGTTGCGCCAGAGGTTCTCGAACCAGTCGAGCACGTCCGGATTGTCGCTGATCGTCAGGTATTCGGTGGTGCCGATCTTCGGGGTCGGCAGTGCGGTGATCGGCGTCAGGATGATGTCCCAGTCCTCGAAGAAGGTACCGAAGGCGCGCGAGGTGGTGTTGAACGCCGTCTGCATCGCCGCGCGCTCGGCGAAGCTGGTGCCGCGGCCCGCCTCCCAGATCCGGATGTTGATCGGCTCGATCAGCTCGGCCGGCGGCCGCTCGAGCTTGCGTGACGCGAGCAGGTTGTTGATGACGATCGCGAAGTTGGAGATGTAGCAGGTGGTCTGCGCCGCGAATGCGGCGCGATAGTCCACGTCGGGCAGCGCGTAGCCGACGTGGTGGCCGAGGCCCTCGAGGAACTTGCCGACACGCGCCAGCTCTGAAGCGATGTGCGGCGTGGCGCGATAGTCGCCCCATTGATGCGACAGCGCGATCCTGAGCTTGCCGGGATCGCGCTTGATCAGCTCGACGTAAGGCTCCGGCGTGGTCCAGTACGGCATGAATTCGCCCGGCGCGCCGCCGCGGCAATGGTCGACGAACGCCGCGGTGTCGCGCACGCTGCGCGACTGGCAGCCCTGGATCGAGACCAGCCCGGTGAGATCCGACAGATGCGGCGCGATCGAGAATACGCCGCGCGAGACCTTCAGCCCGATATTGCCGTTGACGCCTGCGGGAATCCGGATCGAGCCGCCGCCATCGGTCGCATGCGCGATCGGCACGACGCCGGCGGCGACCATCGCCGCGCTGCCGGCCGACGAGCCGCAGGTCGTGTAGTCGGTATTCCACGGATTGCGCGTGACGTAGACGGCCGGGTTCTCGGCCGAGCTGCAGACGCCGAACTCCGGCGTGGTGGTGCGGCCCATCAGATTGAGGCCGGCCTTGCGCATCTTCGCCGTCAGGTGCGTGTCGGCGGCGGGACGGTTGCCGCGCATGAACAGCGAGCCCTGCTCCTGCAGGCGCCCGGCCATGGTCGGCCCCAGATCCTTCATCAGGAACGGCAGGCCGGCGAAGGCGCCGTCGGCATTGGCGCCCGCCTTGATGGGATCTTCGACCGCATCGGCGAAGACTTCAACCACGCCCGAGAGCGCCGGATCCACCTTGGCAATGCCTTCAGCCGCCTGCCGCGCCAGCTCCGCCGCCGTCAGCTCGCCATTGCGAACGCGCGCCGCCAGCGCCATGCCATCATGCCGGGCCCACTCGTCCCAGCTCATCGCCAACGTCATCTGTCTTCCGATCCTTCGCGCGGCGCATCGCGTGTTCGATGAGTCCGTGCCCCGCATGTTCCGCGGCGCGAACCTTAGTTTGCGAAGGCGGCGAGTCAATCAAGCACGCTGCATGCCGCCAATACGGCGCGCTCATGCGCCACGGCTCACCGGTGATCGCACGGCCCACGCGCGTTCCGGAAATCGGCACTCGGGCACGCCTTCGGCCGATCGCGGCGGATGCACGCTGTGCCGCGCCAGACGCGCCGTTCCCGGTTCCTCTTGTTACATTGTTGCTGATCGACAACCGCGCCGGCCGCGTGCTATCCGCTGGCCGAACAGGGGGCGCGGTGCGCAGCATTGGCAAACGAGACATCACGAGCCGTCCGCGCATGCTGCGCCGGATCGTGGCTGCCTGCCTGATGCTCGCCTATGTTCTCGCCGGCGCGCTGCACGGCGCCTGTGACATCGACGTCGCCCATCCCTCCGCCGGCAAGCCGGAGATCGCGTCGCTGCTCGACCGGGCGGGCCACACCGATCAGCGCGGCGTCGCCGACCATCATTGCCATGGCTGCTTCTCGGTGGCCGTGCCGCAGCCGCAGTTTGCCGCCGTCCCGGCCGAGGTCGTGGCCGCGACCGGCTGGGCCGTTCCCCTGCTCAGTGCAGGCATCCTTCCCGAGTCCGAGTCTCCGCCGCCAAGACACCTGAGCTGACGCAACGTGCCGGACGGCCGACGCCGTCCATCCTTGCCCGTCCAGACAGGTTCATCTCATGCCATTCCCCGGGATGGCTGCGCGCGCCATCGGCGCCGCAGCCCTGCTCGCTCTGTCCGTGCACGCGTCAGCGGCGCAGACGCTGACCCTCCGCGCGGCGCTCTCGCGCGCGCTCGCCGCCAATCCGCGGCTGTCCGCCGCCGACCGCGACATCGGCATCGCCTCCGGCCAGCGGCTGCAGGCGGGCGCGCTGCTCAATCCCGAGCTGTCCTACGAGCAGGACAATTCGCTTGGCTCGGGTCAATATCGCGGCACGCGCTCGGCCGAGACCACCTTGCAGATCAGCCAGGCGTTCGAATGGTTCGGCAAGCGCGACGCGCGCATCGTCGCCGGCCAGGCCGGCGTACGGGTCGCCGAGATCCAGCGCCAGGCGGTGCGGCTGGAAGTGCTGTCGGAGACCGCGATCGCCTTCGTCACCGTGCTCGCCACGCAGCGGCGCATCCAGATCCTCGACGATCAGGTCGCAGCGCTCGATCGCCTGACGCCGCTGCTGCGCCGTCGCGTCGAGGCCGGCGCGTCGTCGCCGGCGGAGACCGGCCGCGCCGAGGTCGCCTCGGCGCTGGTGCGGGCCGATCGCGAGCGCGTCAAGGCGACGCTGTCGAGCGCGCGCCGCGAGCTCGCCGTGCTGATCGGCGACAGCTCGGCGAAGCTGCCGGCCGTCACCGGCCGGTTCGACGCGACCGGCCAGCCGCCGGCGTTCCAGACCGTGATCGCGGCCATCGATGCCAATCCGCAGCTCGTCCGCTGGACCGCGGTCTACGCCCAGCGCAATGCCGAGCTGCTGCTGGCCCGGCTCAAGCCCTATCCCGACGTCCGTGTCGGCGCCGGCTGGCGGCACTTCAACGACACCCAGGATGATGCCGTCAGGCTCAGCGTCTCCGTGCCGATCCCGGTGTTCGACCAGAACCAGGGCAACATCCTCTCGGCGCAGGAAAGCCTCGCCAAGACCGAAGCCGAGCGCAAGGCCAACCGCAACGCGCTGCTGGTGATCGCCGGCCGCGCCTACGACTCGCTGCAAAGCTCGCTGCGGGAATTGTCGGTGTTGCGCGAGATCGCGATCCCCAGGGCGCAGGAGGCCGCCGACGAGATCGCGCAGGGCTACAGCGCCGGCCGCTTCTCTTTGCTCGAAGTGCTGGACGCGCAGGCGAGCGTGGCGCAGGCGCGCCTGCGCGAGCAGGAGGCGCTGCAGAACATCCATGTCGCCGTGGCGACGATCGAAGGCCTGGTCGGCCGTCCCTTCACCCTGGCACGGGAGAGCGCGCGATGAGACCGTTCACCATCATCCTGATTGCCGTCCTCGCTGCCGCGGCCGGCGCCGGCGCATCGCGCCTGCTGGGCGAGGCGGAGCCGCATGCCGACGCAACGGTCGGCCATGCCGATCATGCCGAGAAGGCGGCGCCGAAGGATCGTGTCGAGCAGGACGAACATGGCGCCGACCGCATCCGCATCAGCAACGTGAAGCTCGCCGCGGCCGGCGTCGCGCTCGCCGAAGCCGGACCCGCGACCTTGTCGGATACGCTATCGTTCAACGGCGTGCTGCGCGCCAACCAGGAAGCATTGGTGCAGGTGACGCCGCGCTTTCCCGGCATCGTCCGTGCCATCAAGAAGCGCATCGGCGACACCGTCGCCAAGGACGAGCTGCTCGCCGCGATCGAGAGCAATCAGAGCCTGACGGCGTATGATCTCAAGGCGCCGATCGGCGGCACCATCATCGACCGCCAGATCTCGCTCGGCGAATACGCCTCCGAGCAGAAGCCGGCCTTCGTGGTCGCCGATCTCTCCACGATCTGGGTCGACCTGTCGATCTACCGCCAGGACCTCAGGCGCGTCCGGCTCGACGACGAGGTGCTGATCGACCCCGATGACGGACGCGGCGCGATCCGCGGCCACGTCTCCTACATCGCGCCGGTCGGCGCCAGCGAAACGCAGACCGCGCTCGCCCGCGTCGTGCTGGCCAATCCCGACGGCCGGCTGCGTCCGGGCCTGTTCGTCACCGCGCGGCTGGTTCTCGCCAAGCGCAGCGTTGCCGTGGCGGTCCGCGCCAGCGCGATCCAGACCCTGGAGAACAAGACCGTCGTGTTCGTGCGCGAGGAGGGCGACAAGATCGAGGCGCGTCCCGTCGCGCTCGGCGAATCGGATCCGACCTATGTCGAAATCCGCGACGGTCTCTCTGCCGGCGAACACTACGTCGCCGAGAACAGCTTTGTGGTGAAGGCGGAGATGGGCAAGGGGGAGGCCGAGCATGATTGACGCGCTCCTTGCCTTCGCCGTGCGCCAGCGCTGGCTGGTGCTGCTGGTCGCGCTCGCCGCGGCCGGCTTCGGCGCCTGGAATTTTACCCGGCTGCCGATCGACGCCGTGCCCGATATCACCAACGTGCAGGTGCAGATCAACACCAAGGCGCCCGGCTACTCGCCGCTCGAGACCGAGCAGCGCATCACCTTTCCGGTCGAGACCGCGATGGGCGGCCTGCCGAAGCTGGATTACACCCGCTCGCTGTCGCGCTATGGGCTGAGCCAGGTCACCGTCGTGTTCCAGGACGGCACCGACATCTATTTCGCGCGCCAGCTCGTCAACGAGCGCATCCAGCAGATCAAGGACCAGCTGCCGCCGGGCGTCGAGGTCGCGATGGGACCGCTCTCGACCGGGCTCGGCGAGATCTTCATGTATGCGGTCGAAGCCAGGCCCGGCGCCAAGACGCCTGACGGCGCGGACTACTCGCCGACCGATCTGCGCACCATCCAGGACTGGATCATCCGGCCGCAACTGCGCGGCGTGCAGGGCGTGATCGAGGTCAACACCATCGGCGGCTTCGAGCGCCAGTTCCACGTGCTGCCGGATCCCGGCCGTCTCATGGCCTACAAGATCAGCTTCCGCGACGTCATCGCCGCGCTCGCCTCCAACAATGCCAATGTCGGCGCCGGCTATATCGAGCGCAATGGCGAGCAATATCTGGTGCGTGCGCCGGGCCAGGTCGGCAGCGCCGCCGAGCTGAAGGACATCGTGATCGGCGCCCGCGGCGGCACGCCGGTGCGCATCGGCGACGTCGCCGAGGTCAGCGAAGGGCGCGACCTGCGCACGGGCGCCGCGACGCTCAACGGCGAGGAGACGATCCTGGGTACGGCGATGCTCCTGATCGGCGAGAACAGCCGCGCCGTGGCGCGTCGCGTCGCGGCCCGGCTTGACGACATCGCCAAATCGCTGCCCGAGGGCGTGGTCACGCGCACGCTCTACGACCGCACCCATCTGGTCGAAGCGACGATCCGCACCGTGGAGAAGAACCTGCTCGAAGGCGCCGCGCTGGTCGTCGTGGTGCTGTTCCTGCTGCTCGGCAACATCCGGGCCGCGCTGGTCACCGCCTGCATCATCCCGCTGTCGATGGCGATGACCATCACCGGCATGGTCGAGAGCAGGGTCAGCGCCAACCTGATGAGCCTCGGCGCGATCGATTTCGGCATCATCGTCGATGGTGCCGTCATCATCGTCGAGAACTGCCTGCGGCTGCTGGCCCAGGCGCAGCATCGCAAGGGCGGGCTGCTCACGACCGCCGAGCGGTTGCAGACCATCGTCAGCGGCGCGCGCGAGGTGATCGGCCCGAGCCTGTTCGGCACCGGCATCATCGCCGTGGTCTATCTGCCGGTGCTGACGCTGACCGGCGTCGAGGGCAAGATGTTCACGCCGATGGCGCTGACGGTGCTGATGGCGCTCGGCGCCGCCGTGCTGTTCTCGATCACCTTCGTGCCGGCAGCGGTCGCGATCTTCGTCACCGGCAAGGTCTCCGAACAGGAGAATTTCGTCATGCGCGGCGCGCGGCGGATCTACGCGCCGCTGCTGCGCGGCGTGATCGCGCACCGCCTGATGGTCGCGGCCATAGCCGTGGTGATCGTCGCGGCGAGCGGCTTTGCCGCGACGCGCATGGGCGGCGAGTTCATCCCGAGCCTCGACGAGGGCGATGTCGCGCTCGCGGCGTTGCGCATCCCGGGAACGAGCCTGACCCTCTCGGTCGATCTGCAGAAGGCGCTGGATGCGCGGCTGCGGCTGATACCCGAAGTGAAGGACGTCTTCACCCGCATCGGCACGGCGGAGGTGGCGACCGATCCGATGGCGCCGTCGCAGGGTGACGGTTACATCATGCTGAAGCCGCGCGAGGAGTGGCCCGACCCTGCGAAGCCGAAGGCGCAGCTCGTCGCCGAGATCGAGGCGGCGGCCGACGAGATCCCCGGCAGCAACTACGAGATCTCGCAGCCGATCCAGTTGCGCTTCAACGAGCTGATCTCCGGCGTGCGCAGCGACGTCGGCATCAAGATCTTCGGCGACGATCTCGACATCCTGCAGGGGGCGGCGCGCCAGGTCGAAGCCGCGATCCTCGGCGTCAATGGCGCCACCGACGTCAAGACCGAGCAGGTCGCGGGCCTGCCGATCCTGACGGTCAGGATCGACCGCCAGGCGCTGTCGCGCTACGGCCTCAGCGTGGCCGAAGTGCAGAGCGTGGTCGAGATCGCGATCGGCGGCAAGGCGGCCGGAAAGCTGTTCGACGGCGACCGCCGCTTCGACATCGTCGTCCGGCTCCCCGAGCGTCTGCGCGGCAATCTCGATGCGATCCGCGCGATCCCGATTCCGCTGCCGGCGGGTGAGGAGGCGAATGTCGCGCCGCTGCGCACCGCATTCTCCTCGGCGGCACAGCCGCGCTACGTGCCACTGTCGTCGGTGGCCGCGGTCGCCTCGGCGCCGGGGCCGAACCAGGTCAGCCGCGAGAACGGCAAGCGGCGGATCGTCGTGTCAGCCAATGTTCGCGCCCGCGACCTCGGCTCGTTCGTGACCGACGCGCAGGCCGCGGTCGCCGAGAAGGTCAAGCTGCCGCCGGGCTATTGGATCGGCTGGGGCGGCCAGTTCGAGCAACTGGTGTCGGCGACCAAGCGTCTCACGATTGTGGTGCCGATCGCGCTGGCGCTGGTGTTTCTGCTGCTGTTCATGAGCATGGGCTCGTTTGCCGACGCCGCGCTGGTGTTCTCCGGCGTGCCATTGGCGCTGACCGGCGGCATCGCCGCGCTGCTGCTGCGCGGCCTGCCGCTGTCGATCTCGGCCGGCGTCGGATTCATCGCGCTGTCAGGCGTCGCCGTGCTCAATGGCCTGGTCATCATCGCCTTCATCGAACGGCTGCGCCAGGAGGGCCGCTCCGTCCGCGCGGCGGTGGAGGAGGGCGCGCTGGCGCGATTGCGGCCGGTGCTGATGACGGCACTGGTCGCCTCGCTCGGCTTCGTGCCGATGGCGATCGCGACCGGCGCCGGCGCCGAGGTCCAGCGCCCGCTCGCCACCGTCGTCATCGGCGGCATCATCTCGTCGACGATGCTGACGCTGCTGGTGCTGCCGGCGCTCTACGTGCTGTTCAGACGCGAGGCGCGGAGCGTGTAGGCGGAAGCGGCATGCAGCTCGCGACTTCGTAGCTGCATGCCGCGCGCGCTGGCGTCGAGACCTAGTTGAACGCCATCGGCGCCGCGCTGGCCATCCAGCCGTCGGTCCGTGCATTGCGGGCGAACCGCTGATATCTCGGCGCACGGGCTTCGCGCGTGACACGCGCCGCTGCGCCGAACATCGTGGAACCGCCCGTCGGGTTCACGATCGTGTAGCCGGCAATCGAGCGCGGATGCTCGCGGGTGACGTGACCGCCGGAATTGCCGTCATGCACATACCAGATGTTGCCCGCAACCTGCTGCTGCAGGATCATGACGTGGCCGGAGCGGACCGCAGCCATGCCCGGTGCGGGAGCCGCGCGTGGAAAGCGACGCCAGTTGGATGCGAGATTCAACTCGGGAATGACCCGGCCGAACGTATAGAGCGACGCTTCGCAGCCACAGAAGGCATGCGGGCATCCCGACGGCCGGCCACCGACAACGCGGCCCTCGCCGGGGATCGAGGCCATGGCGTTCATGACGGAGTGATGGTGACGGTACGAGTAGTGATGATGATGGTGACGAGGACGCGCCTCGGCTTGAACGGAGAGAGCCAGCAATGCGGCGACGACAATAACAACGCGGTACATTTGGAGGACTCCTGTACGCTGTGAAATCCCCCTGCCGCGCGCCAATCAACCTCTAAACATGTCCTCAAAGTGACCGAATCCCCTGTGAGCCATGCATTTGCGCGACAGCGCTGTCCGGTCATCCCGGTTCCAATTCATCAGGAGTGATTGACTCTCGATGTCGAGGATGACTCACAAACAGTCGAGTGTTCCGCGTGGGAAGACCATGCTACCTACTAACAATGCGGCGACCGAGGCGGGCCTTCAGTCGTCCTGATAGCTGCAAGGATGCAGTCGGTATAAGTAACATCCTCCACGCGTGCGGCGCTCTTGGTCATTCCAGCGCACTCATAGGAGATCGTCATGACCACGTTCCGCGGCAGTTGCCTCTGCGGCCGGGTCGGCTTCGAGGTCGATGGGCCGTTCGACAAATTCCTCAATTGCCATTGCTCGCGCTGTCGCAAGGCCAGCGGCGCGGCGCACTCCTGTGAGGTCGTCGTCAAGGCGGCGGCGCTGCGCTGGCTGGGCGGCGAGACGAACGTCACGCGGTTCGACCTGCCGCAGGCGCGCAGCTTCGCCACGGCCTTCTGCAGCACGTGCGGCAGTCCGGTGCCGCATCTGACGCGCAGCGGCCGAGAAGCGATCATTCCTGCCGGCGGCTTCGATGAGCCGCTCGGCACCGTTCCCGATCGCCACGCGCACTGGGCGTCACGCGCCGACTGGTACGTTGATGGTGGTGGGCTGCGCGTCGACGACTGACGCGATCGAGAACGCCGCCCGTCGGGCGACTCATGCCCTCGCGCTGAGATGAACAAGCTCGTTCCAGCCCCTGATCCGTTCGATCGCTGCTGCGTCTGGAGACTGATTTCACGAGCAGGTTCAGGCTGATTTGGGCTGTCCAGTCCCGGCAGAAAAAATATCCTGCTTGGCGGTTTCGGAAAATCATGATTGTTTGTCGCTGTCCCGCCTCATCGACGAGGGGCGTATCGCGGTCGTCACGACACGTGGAGGCGGGATGTGATGGGCGGGCCGGTTTGCAGCGTGGTCATTCGCGCGGACGAACAACATCGGCTCGCACGGTCAAGTCGCGTGGTCCTGATACTCCGATGCCAGTATCAAGCCTGCGTTGGCGCCAATGGCGCCGCGTGGGTGACGGTGACCAAAAAGCCCGGCGCACCGGGGAGAACGCGAAGCAGCCGTAAAGCCATCGCGCAGGGAGGGCCGGATCATCCGGCTGGACCTGTGGTACCTGCCGCCTGCATTTTTTGAGCAGGCGGGCCACGGGCCTCAGTCGAGGTCCGGCCTTCCCTGCACCCTTTCGTTTGAAGAGGGTGAGACCACTGTATCACTCGGACGCCTGGGGCGCCGCGAGGCCATGGACGCACATCCCCATATGCCGCTCAAAATTGTTGATCACGACGCGCCACTGGCTCAGTGCCGACCCTCCCCCTCCAGGGCAGGGCTATCGCATATGGAGATACAGGGCCATCGCGACGAACGATTCTGCAGGTTAGTTACTCCGTCATGCCCGCCTTGCCCGGGCATCCACGTCGTTCTCAGCATGATGACGCGGAGAGAGGTAAGCGCAAAACCTCGATCGCCATATGTGATAGCCCTGCCCTCCGAGGGAGAGCGGCTCCGAGCCCGCGGCTCAGCTTTGGAAAGCGACGGGTGCGGACCCACAGGGCCGTTTTGAGGTGTCAGCCATGTCTCCGAACGCCTTCACGGCAGTTGTCAGCGCCATGCTCGGCGGCGACAAGGGCGGAGAGGCGATGCCGGAGTCGCCCCCGTTCGCCATTGACCGCCCGACCGTTTGGCCTATCTCTTCAACACTGCAAAGAAACGGAACTGGACCCTCCTGATGACCGCACATTTCAGCAACTTCGATGCCGCCATCGATCCCGTGAAGCTCGACCGCCTGGCTGAGGTCGCGGTGAAGGTCGGCTTGCAGCTTCGGCCCGGTCAGGATCTGCTGCTGACCGCGCCGTCGGTGGCGCTGCCGCTGGTGCGCAAGGTCGCCGAGCACGCCTACAAGGCCGGCGCGGGGATCGTGACGTCGTTCTTCTCCGACGAGGAGCTGACCTTGGCGCGCTATCGTTTCGGCCATGACAACAGCTTCGATCGCGCCGCCGACTGGCTCTATCAGGGCATGGCCAAGGCGTTCTCGGAGAACACCGCGCGGCTCGCCATCGTCGGCGACAATCCGATGCTGCTGTCCGGCCAGGATCCGGCCAAGGTGGCGCGCGCCAGCAAGGCCAACTCCAAGGCCTATCAGCCGGCGCTGGAGAAGATCACGAATTTCGAGACCAACTGGAACATCATCGCCTATCCGAGCCTCTCCTGGGCCAAGCTGGTCTTCCCGGATGTCCCGGAAGAGGTCGCGGTGGCGAAGCTCGCGGACGCGATCTTCGCGGCGTCGCGCGTCGATCGCGAGGATGCGGTGTCGGCCTGGGAGCGCCACAACGCGGTGCTGCGCGAGCGCACCGAATGGCTCAACGGCCAGCGCTTCAGTGCGCTGCATTACACCGGACCCGGCATGGACCTGACGATCGGTCTCGCCGACGGCCATGAATGGGAGGGCGGCGCCTCGACCGCCAAGAACGGCATCACCTGCAATGCCAACATCCCGACCGAGGAAGTGTTCACGACGCCGCATTGCCGTCGCGTGTCGGGTCACGTCGTCAGCTCCAAGCCGCTGTCCTATCAGGGCACGCTGATCGACAACATCCAGGTGAAGTTCGAGGAGGGCCGCATCGTCGAGGCCAAGGCCTCGAAGGGCGAGGAAGTGCTGAACAAGGTGCTCGACACCGACGAGGGCGCGCGTCGGCTCGGCGAAGTCGCGCTGGTGCCGCACTCCTCGCCGATCTCCAAGAGCGGCCTGTTGTTCTACAACACGCTGTTCGACGAGAACGCCGCCTCGCACATCGCGCTCGGCCAGTGCTACTCGAAGTGCTTCGTCAACGGAACGTCGCTGTCGCCGCAGCAGATCGCCGCCCAGGGCGGCAACCAGAGCCTGATCCACATCGACTGGATGATCGGCGCGGCCGACACCGACATCGACGGCCTCCATGAAGACGGCCGCCGCGTGCCGGTGTTCCGCAAGGGCGAGTGGGCTTGAAGGACGAGTGGGCCTGACGCATGACGGGCCGGCGCCACGCGTGCACCGGCCCGAAGCGGGCCGCGAGCGATGCTCGCGGCGGGGTCGTCGTCGGTCGAACGGTCCTACTGCTTGGCGCTGCCGGTGGTGGCCTGCACGTCGATCGTGATCCGTTCCGACATGACCGGCTTGTTGTGCGGGATATGGCTCCAGTCGCCGAGCACGAGCTGCAAGGTGTGCTTGCCCGGCGTGAGATTGACCGAGGCTTCGGTCTGGCCCTTCCCGAAATGCACGTGGCCGGCATCGACCGGGATCGCCTCGTTGAGCGCATCGCCCTCGAGCGCGGGCGCGTCGATCAGCAGATGGTGGTGGCCGGTGTTGGGAGCCTCGGTGCCGGACGGCGCGACGCCCATGCCGGACAGGCCGAAGCGGATCAGCACCGGCGAGGAGACGGTGTCGCCGTCCTTGAGGTTGATGAAGTAGGCCTTGGCATTCTCGGGGGCGGGCGTTTCGCCCGCCATGACGACGCCGGTGGTTGCAAGGGTGGCGGCAGACAGCGTGAGGGCGAAGGCGAGGCTCAGTCGGCGCATCCTGGGAAATCCTTATCTCTGCGAAGGCGGCAAATCTCTAAAGGTGACGGCACAACTCAGGATGGGCAGGGCGACCGGAGGGGCGCCTGTCCGCATCTTGCAGTGCGGCTAAACAGTAGATCAGCAGGTTTGGCGAGGCCGCGAACAAATTGCGGCGTTCGCGTGAAGTTTATAGCGCTGGCGTGGTTGTGATGCGACGGCTGGTCGCGGCGATTGGTTCAAATCTTAACGACTGCGGAAAGCAGCCATTAGGTGCAACCGGCTACGGTCGCAGGCTCATGCCGGCGTTCGCCCGGTCATTTCAGTCCCATGCATTTGAGGTCCACGATGTCGCCGTCCTTGATCGAAACCGCCAATCTCACCGTCGACCTGGCGCCCGCTCCGATCGAGCCATCCTGGATCATCGAGGGCAATCCGACCGCGACCTCCTGCACCATCGCGCGCAGCAGCGACGGGCTGGGCTCGACCATCGTCTGGCATTGCACCGAGGGCAAGTTCAACTGGTATTACGATTTCGACGAGACCATCCTGATCCTCGAAGGCGCGATCACGCTGGAGAGCGATGGGCTCCCGGCGAAGCGCTATGGGCCGGGCGACGTGATCTTCTTCCGCGACGGCGCGCATGCCAAATGGCATGTCGAGGGCCACGTCAAGAAGCTGGCCTTCTGCCTGAAGACGCAGCCTTATGTGCTCGGCCTCGCGGTGCGCGTGATCAACAAGCTCAAGCGCATGTTCCTGACGCCGGAAGGCCGCCGCGGCACCAGCCTCGCGGGCGCCTAGACGCCGTCGAGGATGATCACCGTCGGCATCGACGGCAGCAGCTCGCGCGACATCTTCAACGTCCGCTCGCCGCGCCGGTCGATCTCGAACTGCTGGCCGATCCTGCGCATGAACTCGTCGAGCGGCGTCGCGAAGCGGTGCATCGGCAGCACCACCGAGGCGCGCAGGCGCTTGGTGATCTCGGAGATGCCGTCGAGCGACATCGTGTAGGTGCCGTCGATCGGCACCATCACCACATCGAGCCGGCCGATCGCGGCGAAATGCGTCTCGTCCAGCTTGACGTGCAAATGGCCGAGATGGCCGATGCACAGGCCGGCAACCTCGAAGATGAAGATCGAGTTGCCGTCCTTGATCATGTCGGCGCCGATCGAATCGCTGAAATAGCGCCGGATGTCGGTGGTGATGTTGCGGATCAGCACGTCGCCGATCCGCTCGTAGATCTGGGCCGGCTTGCCGTCGTCGCCCCAGCCATGCAGCACGTGCGGGATGCGCGGATCGGGCGCCAGCGTGTAGTGCGTCGAATGCGCCCGGTTCATGGTGATGACGTCGGGCAGCCGCCCGACCTGATAGGCGCCGCTGTAGTCGGTGGCGATGCGGATGCCCATCGGCGTGTCGATGAAGTAGGTCGAGTGGCCGGCATAGGTGATCGTCACCTCATTGCCGGCAGCCGCCGTCCGGCGCAGGCTGACCGGCATGGCGCGCGGCGGGTTGCCGGCCATCGCCAGGCACTCGCTGGTGCGCGGCCCCGATTGCGCCACCGCGGGCGATGCGAACGCGACCAGGACGGCAAGCAGCGAGACCAGCGAGCGCAGCATGGCAGTTCCCCTCCAACAGCGCGTGCGAGTGTAGCGGGGAATTTCGATCAGAACTATCCTCGGCGCTGCGCCCGGCTCGAGAGCGCGGCGCGATGCGGGAGGATGGCATGACGGATCAGGTGTTGCAGCCGCTGCGCGAGATCGACGCAGGCGTGCTCCGCATTGCCTATTTCGAGGGCGGGCCGGCCGACGGTCCCGTCGTCATCCTGCTGCACGGCTATCCCTACGATATCCACGCCTATGTCGAGGTCGCGCCGCGGCTCGCGGCACAAGGCTGCCGCGTCGTCGTGCCCTATCTGCGCGGCTATGGACCCACTCGTTTCCGCGACGCATCGACGCCGCGCTCGGGCCAGCAGGCCGCGGTCGGCGCCGACCTGATCGCGCTGATGGATGCGCTGGCGATCCCGCGCGCGGTGTTCGCCGGCTATGATTGGGGTGGCCGCGCGGCCTGCGTCGGCGCGGCGCTGTGGCCCGAGCGCTGCACGGGTCTGGTCTCCGTGAACGGCTATCTGATCCAGGACATCGCGCGGGCGCTGGAGCCGGCGCCGGTGACGCGCGAGTTCGCGTTCTGGTATCAATGGTACTTCCAGACCGAGCGCGGACGGGCCGGGCTCGCGGCCCACCGCGCCGAAATCGCACGGCTGCTGTGGCAGCAATGGTCACCGCACTGGCGCTTCGACGATGCGACCTTCGCGCGCGCGGCGGAGGCGTTCGACAATCCCGATCACGTCGATGTCGTGATCCACAGCTATCGGCATCGCTACGGGCTGGCCGAGGGGGACCCGCGCTATCAGGACATCGAGCAGCGGCTGGCGAGCCTGCCTGTCATCGCGGTGCCCACGATCACGCTCGATGGCGACGCCGACGGCGTGATCCCGGCGACGGACGGCCAGGCGCATGCTGCGAAGTTCAGCAACCGGATCGGCCATCGCGTGATCCCTCGGGCCGGCCACAATTTGCCGCAGGAAGAGCCGGCGGCGTTCGCCGCCGCCGTGATGGAGGTGCTGCGCTGAACGCTTCAGGTCCGTGCCGGGCTCAGCTTCCAGGCCGCGAGCAAGAGGCCCGCGGTCATCAGGCCGCAGACGATCGCAGCCTCGGGCAGCGCGAGCGCCAGCGCCGCGGTCGCCGCCCAGCCGATCGAGGAGAAGGCCTCGGCAAAGGTCGCCAGCCGCGACGAGGTCTGGCGGCGCCGGAACTGGCTGCGCCGCGCCTGGATCCGGAACCAGAGCTGGATGGCCGTGGAGGAGACGGTCGCAACCAGCACGGCCACCGCTGTGACCACCGCCTGCGCCGGCGCGACCCAGCCGAGCGCGAGCACGAGAGGCGCAAAGATCATCGCGATCGTGATCAGCACGACCTCGACCTTGGCGCGCACGATGCGCGTCCCCGGCAGCGGCGCCGTCGCCACCAGTTCTGGCGCGTCCTCGCCGGAGATGGTGAGCCAAGCGAGGCCGCCCGCGAGCTGGCCCGCCGCCATCACGACGACCGGCGTGATCAGGAACACCGCCTGCGAGCTGTCGGAGTAGCTGCGCCACAGCAGCAGCGCCGGAGGCACCAGATAGAGCAGTTGCATCAGCGTCTGCGAGATCAGCCAGGGATCGCGCCGCAGCAGCATGAACTCCTTGCGCCGCAGCGCCTGCTGCCGCGAGCCGCCGCGAAACGACCTGACGCGTGCGCCGGCGCGGCTGGAGACGCCCTGGGCCGCGGCGCTGATCGCGGTGTCGGCGAAACGCGGCGAGAACATGATCATGACGACGCCGAGCAGCAGCAGTCCGGTGGCCAGCAGAATCAGCAGCGCCTGGCCGTCGCCGAGCGCCGCTCGGGCCGGCAGCCAGACAAAACTGTCGGGATCGGGCGCGATGGCGGCCGCGGCATCCGAGGTGAGGACGGCGAAGCGCGACAGCGTGCCATAGGAGACGATCGCAGCGATCTGCAGCACGATGACGAAGCCGGCGCCGATCACGGCCGCCAGGATCTGGGCGACCAGCCGCGTTCGCGCCGGGCCGATCAGGCGGAACAGGACGATCGTGATGGCGATGGCGATCGCCGCCGCCGACAGGCCGACGGCTGCGACCACGACGAACGCCGCGAGCCAGCGCGCGCCACCCTCGATCAGCAGCACGTCGACGAAGGGGGTCGCGAGCAGCAGCGCCATGCTGGTCACGGAGAGCGCGATCGCCGCGATCCGGACGGAGAAGATCTCGGCCAGCCGCACCGGCGACGACATGATGAGATCGAGGTCGGCTCGGGCGTAGAACACGCGGGTGACGGATTCGATCGCCTGCGACAGCATCAAGGCCCAGGACAGCATGATGGTCGCGGTGATGACGATCAGCGCGGTCTTGTCGAGCGGCGGCGCGAGATCGGCGTAGCGGCCGACCACGACCCAGGCCGGCAGATGCATGAGGGCGCCGAACAGCACGAGACCGATGATGGCGGCCCGCGTGCGGTGCCGCCGGCCGGCCGTGATCATGCCGAGCCATTCCCGCCAGGCGAGCCGGAGCTCGTGACGGGCGAACCAGGCGAGCGTCGCCGCCCGCGTCATGCCGCGGACTCGACGTCGACCAGCGCGATGAACAGCTCCTCCAGGCTGGTGTCGGTGCGCCCGTTCTGCTGGCGGAGCTCGGCGAGCGTGCCCTCGGCGACGACGCGTCCGGCGGCGATGACGCCAATCCGGTCGGCCATGCGCTCGGCGACTTCGAGAATGTGCGTGGTCATGATCACCGTGCCGCCGCGGCGGACGCGCTCGGCCAGCAGGCCCTTGACGTGCCGCGCCGACACCGCGTCCAGGCCGGTCAGCGGCTCGTCCAGGATGATCAGCCGCGGGTCGTGGATCAGCGCGCCGGCGAGCGCCACCTTCTGGCGCATACCCTTGGAGAAGCCTTCGCAGCGCTCGTGCAGATGCGGCTCCAGCCCGAGCGAGACCAGAAGCTCGGTTGCCGCCTCACCTGATCTCGCGGGATCGATGCCCCACAGTCCGGCGACGAATTCGAGATATTCGAGCGGCGTGAGCTTGTCGTAGATCATGGGCTCGTCGGAGACCCAGGCCATCACCTGCTTGGCCGCGATCGGGTCGCGCAGCGCGTCGATGCCGAAGATCTCGATCCGCCCGGCATCCGGCCGCAGCAGGCCCGCGACCATGCGCAGCGTGGTCGTCTTGCCGGCGCCGTTCGGGCCGACCAGTGCGTAGAATTCACCCGAGCGCACCACGAGGTCGAGCGCATCGACCGCCGGCCGCTCGAAACATTTCGTCAGTCCTCGCACGGCGAGGGCGGGGCTGCCTGGGATCATGACGGCACTATCGCCTCGTTCGGTTGGCGTCTGCAATGTGGATGCAACTCGTTGCGGCGTGGTGAACGGACCAGCGGTGTCGACCAATTCCGCGCTCCCGCCGTGGTCCTGCGCCACTGGAGAGCTGCACCGCTGCGGGCGATGGTCAATGGTTCACGGAACCCGTGCTCTCAGGCGACAGCACCCGGGCCTCTGCCATCAGCGGCAAGGCCTGATACCGGGAGATGCCGGTCTCGTCGATCACGAACAGCGGCCGAACCTGCCGCGCGTCGCTGTCCTGGACCATTGCCATGCGCTGATTGTCGAGCACGAGCCAGCGCCCGTCGAGGCGCGCGGCCGCGACGGCGTGATCTTCGCCGCGGACGACGTCGTGCAGGATCACGATCCGCAGATCGTCGGCGGCAATGCCGGCCATCTGAAGCGCGACGAACTTGGCGATCGCGTAGTCCTCACAATCGCCGGCCCGGCGTTCGAACGTCATGAGAGGAGAGGCCCAGACATCCATCTGGCCATATTGAGCGAGGTCGCTGGCGGGGCGGATGGCCAGGTTGATCGCGCGATTGATCTGGCCGAGCCGTGCCCGCCCCTCGCGGAGACGGCCCTGATCGATGATCGTGAGCAGGCTGAGGGCGGCGGGGGAAACGCAGCGCTCGCGGTCGCCATCGCACAGCGCAAGCTGCACGCGCTCGTCCTCGAGCTTGCGCGCGAGCGCCAGCCACTTGTCGCGCAACGCGCCGGCGTCGAGGACGACCCGCGGCAGGGCGAAAGGCTCCGCATCATCGATGGCGGCGAGCCCCAATGGCCGCGCGGCAGGACCGGCGCTCGCCGGACTGCCGATCCACATGGCGGCGCTGGCGGCCGCGGCCGCCAGCGATGCGCGCATCAGCGCGAGAAAATTCATGTGACGCCCCGTGCCCGGATCTCGGTCGGCGCGATGCAGCGCCTGACGGAACCGGATGCTTGTTGGCGATCAGCATGGATGTGGAGGCTTGGCCTCTGCTTAAAACCGGCACGCGGGCGATCAAATCGCAGGATTTACGCTGAACGTTGTGTTGCTCCGATGCGACAAATCCTAGCGAAAGCTGAGCGATGGTCGCGAAGGTCGGAGGGGTTCGCGGTGAAGTTGTGCTTTGAACTCAGCCGCCGCTCCCGCCAAATTGATGCAATTCGTCGATTCTTGTTCTCCCACCCACAGTCCTGCACTTGAAATCCGTTGTCAGGGGTAAGCCGGTGCGGATGTCGATGTCGGCAAAGGTATTGGCTGGTCTATGAATACTTGGAATTACTTCTATTTTCTGGAGAGACGTGAATTTTGACTTGGCCAGTTCCGCCCAGAGCCAGCTGTAAAGAGGGCAGAAACTCGACAACATCGTAGCGATCCCGCGGAGGCCGCCGTTTTTGGCCACCTGAAGCACAAGCTGAAGGTGGTTCCGCCAGACACTTGCCAGTGATATGCACGCCTTGAACACTCATTCTTATGTATTCATTAACCATAGTCGGTGGCCCCGTGAATTACGCTGGCAATTCTGACGCCGCGCTTTTCTCCGACGGCCGGGGCGCCTCCTCGCACGGTCACGTGCGACTGGAGGCGCCGCATGCCCATGCGCCGACGGACGCGATCGTCGTTCCGGACGCGCATTTTCTGTTCAACGCCGATTTCAAGCGGTCCGGCCTCGACCTGATCCTCTCGTCCGATGGGCGCGAGATGGTGCTGCCGGACTATTTCAAGGGCGAGAAACGGGCGCCCCTGGCGTCACCCGATGGTGCGCATCTAACCGGCGACCTCGTCAATGCGCTCTCCGGCGCGGTGCAGGTCAGCCAGGCCGGGGCGGCTGCGAGCGTGAGCAAGGTCATCGGCCATGTGACCAAGCTGCAGGGCACCGCGACGGTCATCCGCAACGGCGTTTCGATTCTCCTGCACAACGGCGACAACGTCGAGAAGGGCGACGTCGTCCAGTCCGGATCGGATTCGACGCTCGGCATCACCTTCATAGACGGCACCGTGTTCGGCCTGTCGTCAAATGCGCGGATGGTGCTGAATGAGATGGTGTACGACCCCAACGGGTCGAACAATTCCTCGCTGATCAGCCTCGTCGCCGGCACGATCTCGTTCGTGGCCGGCGAGACCGCCAAGCACGGCGACATGAAGGTCGACACGCCCGTGGCGACCATGGGCATTCGCGGCACGGCGGTGCTGGTCGAGATTGATTTCACAGTGCCGGGGCAGGGCAGTCTGCCCGATGCCAAGTTCCAGGTGCTGGTCGAGCCGGACGGCCACACCGGCTCCTACGTCCTGTTCGACAAGACGACGCTGCAGCCGATCGCTGTGGTGAATCAGGCCGGACAGCAGATCCAGATCAGCAACGGAATCGTGAATCAGAGCGCTGTCCCGCTCACGCCGGACATCCAGAAGCTCATCAACGACGTCTTCTCGATCAAGTTCACCGACAACACCAATCCGAAGTCGAACACCCACTTCACCGATATCGGGGTGCCGCAGACGCTGACGCCGCTGACCTTGCCCAACGGCACCAGCGCAACGCCGGTGGTTCGCGTGGTCGACGACACCGGCCCGACGACCGGGACTGGCCAGACCGGCGAGCAGCCGTCGCACATCCCAGGTCCGCCGGACGTCAGGATTCTCGATGCCGGCGGCCGGCTGACGACGGCCTTCGGATTGATGGAGCGTGCCGGTCAGACCGGGAACGGCACCGATCTCGACACCGTTCTCAGCCGCATCAATTTCGTCGACATCAACGGCATCGACCGGCCGACGGTGTCGGTGAGCTTCAAGTCCTATGCCTACAAGAGCGCGCAGCAGACTGATGTCACGGGCTCGTTGAACGCCCTGCAACTGCAGGACGTCATGGCGACGGCCGTGAAGATCGCGGTCACGCCCGATCCGAACAACAAGAACTATGGCACGGCGACGCTGACCTACAGCGTTCCCGACAACTACTTCGACTTTCTCGCGGCAGGCGAGACGCTCACGCTGACCTACCTCGTACGCGTCGACAACAATTTCGCGCCGTCCAATGAATTCACCGTGGTGCCGATCACGATCACGGTGACGGGCACCAATGACAAGCCCGAGATCGTCGCAACCGTGCAGACGATCGCGTTCGAGGGCGGCACCAGCGTGCCCGGCGGGCCGCTGACCTCGGACGATCCGACCTCGGGCACGCTGACCTTCAAGGATGTCGACCTCACCGACAGCCATACCGTCTCGGCCAAGCTGACCGGCGCGGTTCTGGAAGGCGGCGGAAGCATTCCGCCGGCCCCACTGGCGCTGTTCGAACAGGCGCTGACGGCCTCTGTGGCCTCCGACAGCACCGGGAGCGGTACCGGCAAGATCAATTGGAGTTTCGCCAACCTGCCGGTCTATGTCGCGGATTTCATTCCCGCAGGCCAGACGCTGACGCTCACCTACACGGTGACGGTGACGGACTCCCACGGCGCGACGTCGACGCAGGCGGTCACGGTCACGATCACCGGCACCGACGAACCGGCGGTGGTCTGGATCGCTACGGCGCAGCCCGGCGAGAGCAGCGGCGGGCAGGTTCATCTGTGGAGCGACGGCGCGAACTGGGCCACCGGTCTGGCTCCGACCGCCGCCGACGACGTCATCGTCATCACCGATCAGCTGCACGGCCTGACGCCGGCCTTCCCGGTGACGATCGATGACGGCGCCTACGCCTCCGCCAAATCGGTCACGCTGAATGACTTTGGCGGTGGAGCCGTCCCCGAGCTCGACAATCACGGCTTGCTGACGATCGGCGGCGGGCTGACGGCAAAGGCCGACTCTCGCATCTTCAATTTCTCGGGCGCCACGATCACCGTGAATGGCTCGGCGCAGATCCTGGATCAGAGCGAACTGCACAATGCCGGCGCCGTGGTGCTGGATGGCGGGGGCGTCTTCGGGGCTGCGGCCAGCATCATCAACACCGGGACGGTCGAGCTGTCCGCTGGCACGCTGACCGTGCATGGCGACGTCGCGAATGCCGATGAGGACAGCTCCGGCCTGATCAGGGTCGATCTCGGCGCCACCTTGACGCTCGATGGCGGCAGCATCGATGGCGGGACCATCCTGATCGAGGGCGTGCCGATCGTTCAGAATGTCGGCACGCTGGACGAAGGTGGGCAGACGCCACCGCAAGCCAACGGCCTGCTCGCCCTGAAAGACGGGGCCGAGATCAGCAATGGCGAACTGACCAATTTCGGTACGATCGATGTGTCTGGCGCCGGAAATGCCATCTCGAACGAGATCGTCACGAACGCCGGCCTGATCGACATCAAGCCGGATGGCGCGCTCGCGCTCGACGACGACACCAGCGTCGACAATACCGACGGTACGATCACGGTCGAAGACGGCGCGACGCTGACCCTCTCGCAGGCGCGCATCAGCGGCGGCACGCTGACCAATGAGTCCGGTGGAACCGTCGCCCTGACCGGCGCAGGCGCGCTGATCGGCGGCACGCTCGACAATTCCGGCATCGTCGCCGTGTCCGTTAGCGGCAATACGTTCGAAGACGAGACGATCACGAATGCGAGCGCCGCCGCGATCACCATTGCGGTGAGCAGCGCGTTGTCTCTGTCCGGCACGAGCATCGCCGGCGGCGCTATCAGCAACGACGGGACGGTCTCCGTCGATGGCGACAGCACGATCGACGGCAGCGCCGTCGCGGGCGGCGCGCTATTGATCGGCGAGACCGGTCCGCTCGCGGAGATGACGGCCATCCTCACCGTCCAGGGTGGCGCGTCGTTGACCGGCGTCGACGTCACGATCGGCGACGGGTCGAGGCTCGAGGTCGCCGCAGAGGAGAGCGCCACCCTGGTCGGCGTCACCGTCGACAATTTCGGCACGGTCCAGGTGGACGAAGCCGCGCTGCTGCTGATCGAGCACAGCACGATCACCGGCGGCGATCTCATCAACCACGGCATCGTGCATGTCGAGACCGAGGCGGCGACCACCTTCGACAATGTCACCATCGATAACACCGATGGTCAGATCATCATCGATGAGGACGGTGTGGTTCCGGTGGCATCGACCCTGGTGCTCGATGGGAGCACGACTCTCACCGGCGGCACGTTGGAAATCCGGATCGCCGGCACGCTGGAGATTGCCGGCCATGACGTGGTGACCTTGGCGGGCATGGAGGTCGCCAACGTCGGCAAAATGACCGTCGATCTCGGCGCGATCCTCGATCTCGCCGGCACCACGGTGAGCGGTGATGGCAAGCTCTATATCTATGGGGCGATCACGGCGAGCGGCACGAGTGGACTCAGCGGAACGATCTACAACGACGGCACGATCGAGATCACGGCCGGGACGTTCGAGATCAACGGCGATGTCACCGGCTCGGGACTGATCAAGGTCGATGCCGGCGCGACGCTGACCGTCGATGGTCACGTCGATCAGGTCATCGACTTCAGCAGCAAAGGGAGCAGCGAGATTGTCATCGACGACGCCAGCTTCTCCGCCATACTCGCCGGCCTCGGAGCAGACGACAAGATCGATCTGCAGACAATCAAATGGAGTGACGCGACGACGGCGTCCTATGATGCTGACACGGGCGTGCTCACCGTCATCGACGGCCAAGGGCACAGCATCGCTCTGACCCTCGTCGGCGATTTCAGCGACTTGCATTTCGCCGGCAGCAAAGACGCCAATGGCGGGACGTTGATCACGGTGACGGCCAAGGACGACGTGCCGGTGGTTACAGATCCCGGCAAGCCGGGTGCGTTGACCGAAACGGGGGCTCAGACGGGCTCGTCTGATCTGCAAAGCGTCACCGGGACCATTCATTTCAGCGACGTTGACCTCACCGACCGCCCGACAGCGTCGATCCTGCCTCATGCGCAGAGCGTGACATGGGTCGCGGCCGATGGGCACACCGACTTGTCCAGCCAGCTCATGCCGGAGCAGATCGCCGCGTTCGAGCAGGCGCTGCAACTGAGCCAGGGCGGCAATGCCAACAATGGCAAGGTCGACTGGACCTATGCCATCGCCGACGGCAAGCTCGATTTTCTTGGCGCCGGGCAGACCATCAAGGTCACCACCACGGTGACACTCGACGATCATCATGAAGGCGGGACCGCGACGTCGACGATCGTCGTCACCATCACCGGCACTAACGATCTGCCGGTCGTGACGAGCGAAGCGCAGGCGGCCGTCGTCGCGGAGCGTACGGCCAGCTCCGGCTCGGATCTGCCCGACACGGCGAGCGGCACCATCACTTTCACGGACGCTGATATTACCGACACGCATGTCCTGAAGGTGATCGGCGACGTCGTGACATCAGGCAATGACGGCGGCCTGCCGTCGGACATGTCCGTGCTCAAGAGCTGGCTGTCGCTCGGCGCGCTCACTGAATCCGGCAAGGGGACGGGATCGCAGGCCTGGAGCTTCGCTGCCGGCGACAAGGCGTTCGACTACCTCGGCGTCGGCCAGCAGGTGACGCTGACCTACACGGTTGCCATCGATGACGGCCATGGCGGCGTGGTCGAGGTGCCCGTCACCATCACCGTCAATGGTGCCGAGGATGCGCCCGTCATCACCGGTGAGACGAACCCGCCGGTCCAGACTGTCATCTTGGCAGAGCAGGCGAGGGTGCTGGCGAGCTCCGCCAAAACGAACACGGAGGGCATGCCCACCGAGACGTTCGATCACGTGTCGGAAGGCGCGATCTCCGACAACGGACGCGGCCACGGCAGCTTCTACAGCCAGGCGCTGCACGCGACGTTCACGGCCTCCGGCAATGCGGGAATCGTGCACGGCTCGTCGCCGGTATCCGCGGCGCCCTACATGGTCGACGGTGCGGACAAGACCAACTATCTCAGCATCGGCAGCCAAGCCCAGGAGACGATCACCTTCGACAGCGTCAAGAACAGCTTCGGGCTGTATTGGGGGTCGGTCGACAGCTACAACAGCATCTCGTTCTACAACGGCAACAAGCTGGTGGCGTCCTACTCGGGCAGCGACGTCGCGCCGCTGCTCGCCAATGGCGGGCAGGCGTCGCTGGCCTCGAACGGCTATGTCGAGTTTCTCGGGCTGTCGCCGTTCAACAAGGTGGTGCTCGCCAGCAGCCAGAATGCGTTCGAGCTCGACAACGTCTCGGCGGGCACCATCGCCGATCAGCCGGTGAAATCGGCGAGCGACATGTCCGGCACCTTGACGGTGCTCGACAAGGATGTCGGCGACACGCTGACCGCTTCGGTGCACGACAATGGCGTGATCAAATACAATGGCTCTCTCAGCCTGCCCTCGAATGCCCATGTCCAGGCGCTGGCCGATGCCCACGCGATCACCTTCGACAGCGCGACATCCGATGGCGGTGCCGATGTCCTGCACTGGACGTATCATCCGGCCGACGTGAACCTGGATTTCCTCAATCCCGGCGACACGCTGACCGTGACCTATCAGGCGGAGGTCAGCGACGGCCACGGCGGCACTGCGAGCAAGGCACTGACCGTCACGTTGGCCGGCAACGGCGCCTCGACGATCAACGGCACCGATCAGAACGACAATTTCGTCAATGTCGGCGGCGGTGTCACGATCTTCGGCAAGGGCGGTAACGACACCTTCGTCTTCAATCCGCATTTCGGCAGCGCCACGATCGGCGATTTCGATCTCAACAAGGACATCGTCGAGCTCGATCATTCGCTGTTCGCCAGCGTGGACGCGATGGTGGCCGCCGCGCAGTCGGCCAACAACGGCCACGACACCGTCATCACCGATGCGGCGCATGATACGCTCACGCTCAAGGGCGTGACGCTGGATCAATTCAAGGCGCATCACGACGGCTTTCACCTGGTCTGAGTCCGCGGCGTTCGGGCTGCAGGCCACGGTGTGATATCGGTTGCTGCATGAAGCGATTGAGAGCAGTTCCCCGGTGGTTTGCACGCAGGTTTGGCTATGCGCGCCTGATCTGCCTGCTGCTGCTGGTCGCGTTCGCGGCGCTGCGCGTCGCTGATCCGGCCCTGGTGCAGGAGTTGCGTCTTCGCACCTTCGATAATTTCCAGGCGCTCAGTCCGCGGCCCAAGACGGTTCGCCCGGTCACCATTGTCGACATCGACGAGAAGAGCCTCGCTGATCCCAAGCTCGGCCAGTGGCCATGGCCGCGGACGCGCATCGCCGAGATCATCGAGAAACTGACCCAGCTCGGCGCCCTTGTCATCGCCTTCGACGTCGTGTTTGCCGAGCCCGACCGGCTCAATCCGGCTATCGCGGCGGATACCTTCCCCGGTCTGGATGAGGTGACACGTGAGAAGCTGAAGGCGTTGCCGTCAAACGATCAGGTGTTCGCCGAGACCTTGCGAAGATCGCGCATCGTGCTCGGTGAGACGGCCAGCCTCGAGAAGCGCACCGATCTGGACAAGACACTGCCCGTGACCGGCTTTGCGATGCTGGGTGACCCGATCCCGTTCATGGAGCCGTTTCCTGGGCTGCTGCGCAACGTGCCGGTGATCGAGCATGCGGCGGCGGGGCGTGGCCTGTTCACGATCCCGCCCGAGCGCGACGGCATCATCCGCCGGGTGCCGATGATCATGCGGGCACAGGACGTCACGATGCTGGCGCTGAGCTTCGAGATGCTGCGGGTTCTGACCGCCACGGACACGGTGTTCGTCAAGGCTGAGGAGGGCGGCATCACCAGCCTTGGCCTGCGTGGGTTTCAGATTCCGACCGACGGCAACGGCAAGATCTGGGTGCACTACGCCAATCATGATCCATCCATCTATGTCTCTGCCATCGACGTGCTCGAGGGCCGCGTGTCACCGGAGAAGATTGCGCGGAAGCTGATCCTGATAGGCCCGTCCGCCATCGGGTTGAACGACATCAAGACCACTCCGGTGTACTCGGCCATGCCGGGCGTCGAGGTACACGCCCAGGTGCTGGAGTCGGTGCTGACAGGCTCAATTCTGACACGGCCTTATTGGGGCGTTGTGGTCGAGTTCCTTGGGGCCGTCCTGCTCGGTTTTCTCGTCATTGTGTTCGCGCCGCAGCTCGGCGCCATCACCCTGGTGATGGTTGGGGGACTGTTCGCGAGCGCGCTGCTCGGCCTCTCCTGGTACTTCTACACCCAGCACCGGCTGATGATCGACTTCACCTATCCGATGCTGTCGACAACCGCGGTCTACCTGACGCTGATCTTCGCCAATTTCGTCCGCGAGCAGGAGCAGCGCCGGCAGATGCGCTCCGTGTTCGGGCAATATCTATCGCCCGTTCTGGTCGAGCAGTTGGCGGACTCGCCGCCCAAGCTCGGCGGCGAGGAGCGCGAGATCACGGTCATGTTCTCGGACGTGCGCGGTTTCACCACGATCTCGGAGAGCTACAAGCACGATCCGCAAGGCTTGACCCAGCTCATGAACCGGTTCCTGACGCCGCTCACCGACGCCATCATCGCCCGCAAGGGCTATGTCGACAAATATATGGGCGACGCCATCATGGCGTTCTGGAACGCGCCGCTCGCCGACAAGGACCATCAGATCAACGCCTGCGAAGCCGCGCTCGACATGCTCGACCGGATCGACCGGGTGAACGGCGAGCGCGAGCAGGAGGCCGCGCATGGCGGCCACGTCTACATTCCGCTCAAGGTCGGCATCGGCCTCAACACCGGCATCGGCGTGGTCGGCAACATGGGCTCCGATCTGAAGTTCAACTATTCGGCGCTCGGCGACAGCGTCAACCTCGCCTCCCGCCTCGAAGGACAATCCAAGGAATACGGCTTCCCGATCATCGTCGGCTCGGCGACGGCCATGGCAGTCAAGGACAGGCTCGCCATCCTCGAGCTCGACTTCATCATGGTGAAGGGCAAGACCGAGCCGGAGGTGATCTATGCCATCACCGGCCGCGAGGACGTGATGCATTCCGAGCGCTTCCAGCTGCTGCGCAACCTCACCATCGAGATGCTGGCCGCCTATCGCAACTGCGACTGGGACGAGGCGCTGGCTGCAATCGAACGAGGGCGGAGGAAGGACGAGGCGAAGGAGCTGGCTAAGCTCTACGATCTCTACGAGGCGCGCATCCGCCACTATCGGGTCGATCCGCCGCCCGAGGATTGGAACGGCGCCTACGCGCTGTTGACGAAGTAGCAATCCGTCGAAGGATGGACCCGGCCGCGCTGACGGGCATGGCGCGGCGACGATGGTAATCAATTGCAGATCACATAGGCCGAATAGGGCGGGCAACGCGTGCTGCGTTTCTCCGTGCCGGGAGCGTGGCGGGCGGGACGCGACGGCGGAAGGCTCCGTTTGATACGCGGTGGCTTGCCTCCCTCGTGCGCCAGCGGCGATGGCGCGACGACGTTGCCAGGCTTCGTGGAGGATGTCTGCGCGTCCACCACCGCGATATTGCCGGCAAGCGCCAGCGTGACGACAACGAGTTTGACTGAACGAAAGCGCCTCCGGCGCTGCAGGATCGGCACGGCGTCGGCGCGATCCAGCAGATGTCGAGCGCTTGGCGTTTGTTGCGCGGCTGCAACAGCGGGATAGGAAAGATTCGGGAGCATGTGCGTCGGATTGTACTCGTTATAGACGTGCAATACCATAATGAACCACTTAAGGTGGCAAAATGCTGCAAATTGGGGGGCATTGATGCAGTCTTTCGAGGATACAAGTGCGGCTGCTCCAATGAAGGAGAAGCCGGCATGGGGGCCAGTCAAGCGTTTCGCTCCGCCATATCGTTTCACTCGGCCACACTGGGGCAGCCTCATCGCGGCGGCAGCGTGTATGCTTGGGGCCAGCGGGGTGTCCGCTGCGGATCTTCCGGTCAAGGCGCCGCCGGCGCCGGTTTCGCTGTGGGAGTTCGAGGTCGGCGCTCGCTATTTCTACAGTTCGGGCCGTACCCGTTACACGCTGGGTGATCCTTTCGTCGCAGGCCAGATCAATTCCCAGCTGACCTACAAGAATCTCAACAGCCATGCCGGCGAAGGCTTCGCCAGGGTCGATCACAATGTCGGCTTCTTCGCCAAGGGCTTTGCTGGCGGCGGAAACATCTTCAGCGGCACGCTCAACGACGAAGACTATCCGCCGGCAGTCATTCCATACTCAAACACGGTCAGCGACGTGAACAGCGGCAGGCTGTGGTACGGCACGATCGACGCCGGCTACAATTTCTGGAGAGGGCCTGCGTTCAAGGTCGGCGCCTTCATCGGCTACAACCATTTCTATGAGACCGTTAACGCGTACGGATGTACTCAGGTCGCGACCAACCCGTTCATCTGTGGTCTCGCTCCGGTTGCCGGAGGCGTGCTGGTGCTCAGCAAGACCGAGAACTGGGACTCGCTTCGTGTGGGGTTGAACGGCGTCTTCCATCTGGGTCAGAACTGGAACGTCACCCTCGATGGCGCCGTTCTGCCCTATGTCCGGCTGAGCGGATTCGATAATCATTGGCTGCGGCCCGACATCAATCCGCTTCCGCAGTCCGGAAACGGCTGGGGCTATCAGCTCGAAGGTATCGTGTCTTACGACGTGACGAGAAACTTCAGCGTCGGTCTCGGGGGGCGCTATTGGTACGCTCGGACGACATCCGGGACCACGCAATTCCCGGGCGTCCCGGGATCGCCCACGACATTCAGCTACGAGCGGTACGGCGGCTTTCTCCAAGCATCATACAAATTTGACTCGGGCGCGTTCGTCGTCGGCAAATGACATATTGGCTGTTGTGCTGAAGAAGAAGCCCGGCAGACGGCCGGGCTTCTTTGCGAGTGCGACGGCAACCGGCGCCGAACCGCTACTCCACGCCGATCGTGGTCAGGTCCTGGAACCAGTGCTGGGCCTGCACGAACTTCTTCACTTTGGGCGACAGCGCGTGCGGGTTGGTGTCATGGACGACCCACACCAGCGCGGCATCGTCGACGACCAGCGCATGCGCCTGTGCGATCAGCTCGTCCTGCTTCGCCGGATCGAAGGTCTGCTTCGCCTCGCTGATCAGCGCATCGACCTTCGGGTTCTTGTAGCCGCCCCAGTTGACGCCGGTGGGCGCGATCTGGTCGGAGGCGAAGAAGCGCACGATCGCGTAGAGCGGATCGGAGGTCACATAGGCGATGTTGTTGGCGGTGATGCCGGCGTTCATCTCGTCGGCGGCGCCCTTGCGCCAATGCGTGTACAGCGTCTCCAGCTCGACGACCTTGAAGTCGATGTCGATGCCGATCTCCTTGAAGCTCTGCTGCAGATATTCGTTCATCGGCAGCGACAGCATCTGGCCCGTGCCGCCCTGTGCGATGATGAAGGTCGTCTTCAGCGGTTTGTCCTTGGAGTAGCCGGCATCCTCGACCAGCTTCTTTGCTGCGGCGAGATCATATTTCAGGTCGAAGGTGGGCTTGCCGAACCACGGGCTCGACGGGTCGACCTGGCCCTTGGCGGGCTTCGCCAGGCCGTTCATCAGACCGACCACCTCGTCGCGATTGATCGCGAGGTTGAGCGCCTTGCGCAGCCGGATGTCGGTCCAGGGCGATCCCGGCAGCACGCTGAGATGATAGTTCCAGACGTGCGGCGTGACGTTGTCGACCAGCTTCATGCCGGCGGCCTTGAGCTGCGGCACGGCGTCGGGCGCCGGCGTTTCGATCAGATCGACCTGGCCGGCCAGCAGCGCGTTGGTGCGCGTCAGCGCCTCGGGCATCGGCACCAGCACGAGCTTGTCCGTCTTCGGGATGCGATCCTTGTTCCAATATTCGGAATTCTTCGTGAGCTCGGCCAACTCGCGCGGCACCAGCTTGGTCAGCTTGAATGGACCGGTGCCCGCGGGCTGGCTGGCGAACTTGTCCCAGTCCTTGCCGAGCTTCTCGTATTGCGCCGGGCTCGAAATCAGGAACCACAGCATCTGATAGGGGAAGAACGAGTCGACCGTCTTGGTCGTGATCTCCACTGTGGAGTCGTCGATCTTGGCGTAGCTCGCCACCGACGGAAGCCGCGTCTTCACCTGCGCGCTCTGCCGCTTGTCGAACTGAGGTGCCTTATCGTTGAGCACCTTGTCCAGATTCCAGATCACCGCGTCGGCATTGAAGTCGCTGCCGTCGTGGAACTTGACGCCCTTGCGCAGGGTGAAGCGCCACTTCGTCTTGTCGGCGTCGTCGACCTTCCATTCGCTGGCGAGGCCCGGAACGAGCCTGCCCGGTTTGTCGGCGACGCTCATGTCCCAGGCCACTAGCGGATCATAGATCGTGTAGCCGGTAAACTGATAGGCGCCGGCGCCGCGATCGGGCTGGCCCGTCGTCAGCGGAATGTCCGCCATCGAGATGCCGTAACGCAGGACGGTTTCGGCGCGCGCGGCAACCATGGAGAGGCCGAGGGCAAGCGCCGTGGCGAGCAGGGACAATCTAGTACGCATCAGGATGAAGCTCCGTGGGGACCCGGATCAAATTCGATGCCAAAATCCTGCAATCCGGGTGCCAAAGCTCAAAACGGATCATTTGAGTACAAACGTTGTGACCTCGCGTCGCAGGGCGACGGTCCGGCGCAGCGCTGGCATAGCCGTTGCATAACGCTGCACAGAATTTAGCCAGCTGATCGGAGATAAGATCGTGCTCTCGCGTATTGCGACTTCAATCGACAAACATGCAGCCGTTGCGGCCGCGATGATGACGACCGTAGCGGTCCTCGCGCTACCGGCAACGGCCGGCGCGGAATCGGTGCTGCGCATCGGCATGACTGCCGCAGATATTCCGCGCACGCTCGGCCAGCCCGATCAGGGCTTCGAGGGCAACCGCTTCACCGGCCTCACGATGTACGACGCGCTGACGATGTGGGACCTGTCGTCGGCGGAGAAGCCGAGCGTCGTCATTCCCGGCCTCGCCAGCGAGTGGAAGGTCGACGAGTCCGACAAGACCAAGTGGACGTTCAAGCTGCGTCCCGGCGTCACCTTCCATGACGGCGCGCCGTTCAATGCCGACGCCGTGGTGTGGAACGTCGAGAAGGTGCTGAAGCAGGACGCGCCGCAGTTCGATCCGAGCCAGGTCGGCGTCACCGCCTCGCGCATGCCGACGCTGGCGTCGGCGCGCAAGATCGACGATCTCACCGTCGAGCTGACGACCAAGGAGCCGGACAGCTTCCTGCCGATCAACCTCACCAATCTGTTCATGGCGAGCCCGACGAAGTGGCAGAAGCTCTATGAGTCCGCGACCGGCGCCGACGACAAGGCGAAGTCGCAAGCCGCCTGGGCCGCCTTCGCCAAGGACGCCTCAGGCACCGGTCCGTGGAAGATGGCGAAGTTCACGCCACGCGAGCGGCTGGAGCTCGTCAGGAACGAGGCCTACTGGGACAAGGCACGCATTCCCAAGTCCGACAAGATGATCCTGCTGCCGATGCCGGAGGCGAACGCGCGCACCGCGGCGCTGCTGTCCGGCCAGGTCGACTGGGTCGAGGCGCCGGCGCCTGATGCGCTGCCCGAAATCAAGCAGCGCGGCTTCAAGCTCTACGCCAATGAGCAGCCGCATGTCTGGCCGTGGCAGTTCTCGCGCATCGAAGGCTCGCCGTGGAACGACATCCGCGTCCGCAAGGCCGCCAATCTCTGCGTCGATCGCGAGGGTCTGCGCGACGGGCTGCTTGCCGGCCTGATGGTGCCGGCGACCGGCACGTTCGAGAAGGGCCATCCCTGGCGCGGCAACGTCACCTTCGAGATCAAATACGACAAGGCGGCCGCGCAGAAGCTGATGCAGGAGGCGGGCTTCGGGCCGAACAAGAAGCTCGAGGTCAAGATCCAGACCTCGGCGTCGGGCTCGGGCCAGATGCAGCCGCTGCCGATGAACGAATACCTGCAGCAGGCGCTGGCGGAGTGCTATTTCGACGTCAAGCTCGACGTCATCGAGTGGAATACGCTGTTCACCAACTGGCGGCGCGGCGCTAAGGATCCGTCCGCCAACGGCGCCAACGCCACCAACGTGACCTATGCTGCGATGGATCCGTTCTTCGCGCTGGTGCGCTTCCTGCAGTCGTCGATGGCGCCTCCCGTCTCCAACAATTGGGGCTTCATCAACAATCCGAAGTTCGATGAGCTGGTGAAGAAGGCGCGCCAGACCTTCGATCCGGCCGAGCGCGACAAGGCGCTGGCGGAGCTGCATGCGGCTTCGGTCGATGACGCCGCGTTCCTCTACGTGGCGCATGACGTCGGTCCGCGCGCGATGAGCCCGAAGGTGAAAGGCGTGGTGCAGCCGAAGAGCTGGTTCATCGACTTCTCGCCGATCTCGGTGGAGCCGTAAGCATCCACCATCTACACTTCATCATGGCCGGGCTTGACCCGGCCATCCATGCTTGACCCGCGGAGGGAGCGGTGTGGATGCCCGGGCCTTCGCCGCGCCGAAGCGGCTTCGGCCGCGCAGGCGGGTCAAGCCCGGGCATGACGATCGATAGACTTTCAGTAAGGTGACTCGTGCTTTCTTATGCTGCCAGGCGGATGGTCTATGCGATCCCGATCATCATCGGCGTCGCGCTCGTCTGCTTCATGCTTGTTCACATCACGCCCGGTGATCCGCTCGTCGCGGTGCTGCCGGCCGACGCGTCGCAGGAGCTCGCGCAGCAGCTGCGCGTCGCCTACGGCTTCGACAAGCCGCTGCCGGTGCAGTTCGGGCTGTGGCTGTGGCGCGCCGTCAATGGCGATCTCGGCAGCTCGATCGCGACCGGCCGGCCCGTGCTCGCCGAGGTGCTGCGCGCGGTGTCCAACACCGTGACCCTGGCGATCGCAGCGGCCATCATCGGCTTCTCGCTCGGCCTGTTCTTCGGCCTCGTCGCCGGCTATTTCCGCGACAGCTGGATCGACAAGGTCGCGACCTCGATCGCGATCGCCGGCGTGTCGGTGCCGCATTACTGGCTCGGCATGGTGCTTGTCATCATCTTCTCGGTCGAGCTGAACTGGCTGCCCGCGGTCGGCGCCGGTCCGTCCGGTTCGGGCGCATGGTCGTGGGACTGGGCCCATATCCGCTTCCTGGTCCTGCCCGCGATCACAACATCGGTGATTCCGATGGGCATCATCACCCGCACCGTGCGCGCGCTGACCGGCGACATCCTCAGCCAGGATTTCGTCGAGGCGTTGCGCGCGAAGGGCCTGCGCGAAACCCAGGTGTTCCGCCATGTGCTGAAGAACGCCGCGCCGACCGCGCTGGCGGTCATGGGCCTGCAGCTCGGCTACATGCTGGGCGGCTCGATCCTGATCGAGACGGTGTTCTCTTGGCCCGGCTCGGGCCTGCTGTTGAACTCGGCGATCTTCCAGCGTGACCTTCCGCTCTTGCAGGGCACGATCCTGGTGCTGGCGATGTTCTTCGTCATCCTCAATCTCGTGGTCGACATCGCGCAGGCCGCGATCGATCCGCGCATCAAGCGAGGCTAACGATGAGCGTCAGTCCCCCCGGCGCCATCGACGACGCCTCGCTGCAGGCCGCGCCGGTCGCGAACGCACGCGGCTATTGGGCGACCGTCGGTCGCCGGATCGTCCGCGACAAGGTCAGCATGGTCTGCGTCGCGATCCTGCTGCTGATCTTTCTCTCGGCGCTATCAGCGCCCTATCTGCATCTCGCCGATCCCTATCAGGGCTCGATGATCCGGCGCCTGCGCCACATCGGCACGCCGAACTATCCGCTCGGCACCGACGAGCTGGGACGCGACATGCTGGCGCGGCTGATCTATGGCGGCCGGCTGTCGCTGCTGATCGGCATCTCGCCGGTCATTCTCGCGTTCGGCATCGGCACCATGCTGGGCCTCGTCGCCGGCTATGTCGGCGGCTGGGTCAACACCGCGATCATGCGCACCATCGATGTGTTCTACGCGTTCCCCTCGGTGCTGCTGGCGATCGCGATCTCCGGCGCGCTCGGCGCCGGCATCACCAACTCCATCGTCTCCTTGACCATCGTGTTCGTGCCGCAGATCACCCGCGTCGCCGAGAGCGTCACCACGGGCGTGCGAAACCGCGACTTTGTCGAGGCTGCGCGGGCCTCCGGCGCGAATGCCTTCACGATCATGCGCGCGCATATGCTCGGCAATGTGCTCGGGCCGATCTTCGTCTACGCGACCGGCCTGATCTCGGTGTCGATGATCCTCGCCGCCGGTCTCTCCTTCCTCGGCCTCGGTACCAAGCCGCCGGAGCCGGAATGGGGCCTGATGCTGAACACCTTGCGTACCGCGATCTACGTCAACCCCTGGGTGGCGGCGCTGCCCGGCGTGATGATCTTCGCGGTCTCGATCTGCTTCAATCTGCTGAGCGACGGCCTGCGCAGTGCGATGGATATCCGGAGCTGATGGGCATGGTGATTTTAAACAACGGTCGAACGGCATCGGCAGTGCACCTCTCCCCGCCTGCGGGGAGAGGTCGGATCGCATCGCAAGATGCGATCCGGGTGAGGGGGTACAGGTCTCACCACATACACTTCCCGTGCGGCTGCCCCTCACCCCAACCCTCTCCCCGTAAGAACGGGAGAGGGAGCGCAGCGGCATCTGCCGCACCTACCTGGGTCTATCGCTATGAGTGAAGCAACAGCTGTCATGGGTCTTGCCCCGATCGAGGATCTCGGCGGCAAGGCGCAGCCATTGCTGCGCGTTGATGGGCTCACGAAGCACTTCCCGGTGCGCGGTGGCCTGTTCGGCGCGCGCAAGACGGTGCGCGCGGTCGATGATGTCTCGTTCGCGATCGGCAAGGGCGAGACGGTCGGCATCGTCGGCGAGTCCGGCTGTGGCAAGTCGACGACGGCGCGGCTCCTGATGCATCTGATGGACCGCGATGCCGGCGAGATCATCTTCGACGGCCGGCAGGTCGGCCAAGAGATGTCCCTGCGCGAGCTGCGCCGCGGCATGCAGATGGTGTTCCAGGACTCCTATGCTTCGCTCAATCCGCGACTGACGATCGAGGAGTCGATCGCGTTCGGGCCGAAGGTGCATGGCATGGCGGATGGCGCGGCGCGCGCGCTTGCCCGCGATCTGCTCGGCAAGGTCGGGCTGCGGCCCGCAACCTTCGCCAACCGCTATCCGCACGAGATCTCCGGCGGTCAGCGCCAGCGTGTCAACATCGCGCGCGCGCTGGCTCTCTCGCCACGGCTCGTCATCCTCGATGAGGCGGTGTCGGCGCTCGACAAGTCGGTCGAGGCGCAGGTGCTGAACCTGCTGATGGACCTGAAGCGCGAGTTCGGCTTGACCTATCTGTTCATCAGCCACGACCTCAACGTCATCAACTACATCTCCGACCGCGTGCTGGTGATGTATCTCGGCGAGGTCGTCGAGCTCGGCCCGGTCGAGCAGGTCTGGGCCAAGCCGGCGCATCCCTATACACGGGCGCTGCTGGCGGCGATGCCGTCCTCCGATCCCGACAGGCGCACGGAGGTGCCGCCGCTGTCCGGGGATCCGCCCAATCCGATCGATCCGCCCGCCGGCTGCCGCTTCCACACCCGCTGTCCATTTGCCGAGGCGCCATGCGCGAATGTCGCGCCAAGGTTGACGGAGCTGGATACAATGGGCCATCAGGCCGCCTGCCACATGGCGATCCCCGGCTCGGGACACAGCCGGGCGCCGGCCGCCTGACGAGCGGACACCAGCAGCGAGAAGCGTCAATGACCAGACCCACGCCCCAGCAAGTCCAAGCCATCGCGGAGGCCTCCGGCCTGCCCGTCGACAAGGAGGTTGCGACCCGGATCGCCGACTCGATCGGACCGGCCTTCGACAACTTCGCGGCCGTTGCCGGCACCCTGCCGTTCGACCTGGAGCCGGCGAGCTACGTCGTGGCGCAGACGCTTAAGGTGGGCCGATGAGCACCGAACCTGCCTTGATGACCCTGATGGACGTCGCGAAGGCGATCGCGGACAGGAAGCTCTCTTCGGTCGAGGTGACGCGCTCCTGTCTGCATCGCATTGCGCAGTGGCAGCCGAAGCTGAACGCCTTCATGGCGATCGAGTCCGAGCCGGCGCTGAAGGCCGCCGCCGAGGCCGATGCCGCGCTTGCCAAGGACGGCCCCAAGGGTCCGCTGCACGGCGTTCCGCTCGCGCACAAGGACATGTATTACGAGGCCGGCCACATCTCGACCTGCGGCTCGCTGATCCGGCGCGACTTCGTCGCAACGACGACCTCGACCGCGCTGCAGCGGCTGAAGGATGCCGGTTCGATCCGGCTCGGCACCTTGCAGATGGCCGAATTCGCCTACGGCCCGACCGGGCACAACGCGCATTATGGTCCGGTGCACAATCCCTGGAAGCTCGGCTACGTCACCGGCGGCTCGTCGTCCGGCTCCGGCTCGGCGGTCGGCGCGCGCCTGACCTTCGCGGCGCTCGGCTCCGACACCGGCGGCTCGATCCGCATGCCCGCGAATTTCTGCGGCGTCACCGGCCTGAAGGTGACCTGGGGCCGCGTCAGCCGCGCCGGTGCGATGCCGCTGTCGCAATCGCTCGACACGGTCGGGCCGCTGGCGCAGACGGCGGAGGATTGTGCGCTGATTCTCGGGCTGATGGCTGGTCCCGATCCCGAGGATCCCACCGCCAGCGCGGCGCCCGTGTCGGACTATGTCGCCGCCACCCAGGCCTCGATCAAGGGTCTCAGGATCGGCGTGCCCAAGGCGTTCTATGTCGACGACCTCGATCCTGAGGTGGCGCGCTGTCTCGATGCGACGATCGCGGTGCTGAAGACCGAGGGCGCCGATGTGGTTCAGGTCGAGCTGCCGGATCAGCGCCAGCTCACCGCAGCCTGCCAGCTCGTGCTCGCGGTCGAAGCGGCGGCCTTCCATAAGCGCTGGATGATCGAGCGTCCGCAGGACTATGGCCCGCAGGTGCTGATGCGGCTGCAGAACGCTCTGGCCGTCTCCGGCGTCGCCTATCTCGAAGCGTTGCGCTGGCGCGGTGCGGCCCTGGCGGCGCATGTCGCGGCAACCTCCGGCGTCGATGCCGTGATCGCGCCGGTGTCGCCGCTGGTGACGCCGTCGATCGCCGACAGCGATGTCGGCGGCGCGCCCGGCGCGGAAGCCGTGATCCAGCGCATCACCCGCTTCACGCGCCCGGTGAACTATCTCGGCCTGCCGTCGCTGGCGATCCCGACCGGCTTCACGTCGACGGGACTTCCGGTCGGCATGCAATTGATCGGCCGCTCCTTCGATGAAGCCACCATCCTGACCATCGGCGCCGCGTTCCAGCGCGCGACGGATTTCCACGCCAGGGTGCCGACGCTGCCATGAAGCGTAGCGCTCGCTCCTCACATTCGGTGTCGTCCCGGCCAAGCCTGACGTCGCGCAGCGACGGCAGGCGCAGAGCCGGGATCCATAGCCACCGGCCGTCGTTTTGCGATGGCTCGGAGTGGCGATGGTGCCGCAATTGTGGATCGGGAGTATGGGTCCCGGGTCGGCGCGCGACGGCGCGTTGCGCCGCCGTGCTTGCCCGGGACGACACCGAGTTTGTCAGGATCAGATTGCCATGACCAACCTCGTCGAGATCGACAACCTCACCATCCGCTTCACCGGCGAGCGCACCGTGCATGCGGTGAACGATGTCAGCCTGTCGCTCGGCGATGGCGAGGTGCTCGGGCTGCTCGGCGAGTCCGGCTCGGGCAAGAGCGTGACGATGCGGGCGCTGATGCGGTTGTTGCCGAAGAAGCGCACGCAGATCGCAGGCCACGTCAAGGTGCTGGGCCGCGACGTGCTGGCGATGAGCGATGACGAGCTGTCGCAGTTTCGCGGCCGCTCGGTGTCGATGATCTTCCAGGAGCCGGGGCTGGCGCTCGATCCGGTCTATACGATCGGCCGGCAGATCGCCGAGACCGTGATGCGCCACGAGGGCAAGAGCTACGCGGAAGCCTCCGCGCGGGCGCTGGAGATGCTCGACGTCGTCCGCATTCCCTCGGCCAAGCGGCGGCTGGAGTCCTATCCGCACGAGATGTCCGGTGGCATGCGGCAGCGCGCGATGATCGCGCTGGCGCTGGCGTGCCGGCCGAAGGTGCTGCTCGCCGACGAGCCCACCACCGCGCTCGACGCCACTGTCCAGATCCAGATCCTGCTGCTGCTGCGCGAGCTGCAGCGCGAGTTCGGCATGTCCGTCATCTTTGTCACCCACGACATCGGCGTCGCCATCGAGATCTGCGACCGCGTTGCCGTGATGTATGCCGGAGAGATCGTCGAGCAGGGCAACTTGCGCGACATCGTCCGCCAGCCCGTGCACCCCTATGCCCGGGGCCTGCTGGCTTCGACCATTCACGGCGCAAAACGCGGCGAGCGGCTGCAGACCATCCCGGGCACGCCGCCCTCGCTCGACCGGGCGCCGCGGAGCTGCTCGTTCGCACCGCGCTGCGGCCTGGCGCAGCCGCGCTGCGCGGAGGCGCCGCCGCCGAACGTCGCGCTCGGCCCGCAGCGGCTGGCGCGCTGCATCCTCGCGGAAGCTTCGGCAGGTGTGGCGGCAACGTAACGGTTGGCCCGAAACGCTCCATTCCCAGGCCGGAACTGTGCATCGCGTGTCGAAGCGTCGCGGTCGCCTCGCTAAGGTGCGGCAATGCGCGCCCTCGATCGGCCGCGCCGGTTGAGGACATGCCATGCACGTATCGAACGAAGGTATCTTGGTCATCCTGTTTGTCGGTCTGATCGCTGGCTGGCTGGCTGGCAAGATCGTCCGCGGCACCGGCTTCGGCCTGGTCGGCGACATCGTGATCGGGGTGCTCGGCGCCTTGGTCGCGAGCCTGATCTTCCCGCGGCTCGGAATCCGGATCGGGACCGGCCTCGTGTCGGAAATCGTCTATTCCGCGCTCGGCGCCATCATTCTCCTGCTGGTGGTGCGGCTGGTGCGGACCGGCGGGCGGCTCTAGGGCTCGCGATCCTGCGCGGCTGAACGTTTGCACCGGGCTATGCGACATACCCGAACACATCACTAATTTACGCTAAAGTGAGCATCGTTGGACGCTCACCGCGGGAATCAGTATATTTCGCCTTGTTTGCCGCCAGTTTGTGCCTTTGATCGGCGGTCATGCAGCTCATTTGATCAATTGAAGAGATGGTGGTGATGGCGGCCGCACCTCACGTGAGGCAATCCGAGCTCAGCGATGCCTTGCGCGGTTGCCGCAGCGCCTTCATCGGCGTCGGGGTGATGAGCTGCATCATCAACCTGCTGTATCTCACCGGCTCGATCTTCATGCTCGAGGTCTACGACCGGGTGCTGCCGAGCCGGTCCGTGCCGACGCTGATCGGCCTCATCATCATCGCCGCCGGGCTGTACGCCGCCCAGGGCGCACTCGACATGATCCGCAGCCGCATTCTCGGCCGGATCGGCACCGCGCTCGACGAGAGCCTGAACGCGCGGGTGTTCGACACCGTGGTGCGGTTGCCGCTGTCGGCGGGCGGCCGCAACGAGGGCCTGCAGCCGCTGCGCGACCTCGACAACATCAGGAGCTTCCTCGGCAGCCAGGGGCCGGGTGCCTTCTTCGACCTGCCGTGGCTGCCGCTGTATCTGGCGATCTGTTTCGCCTTCCACGTCATGCTCGGCGTCACCGCGCTTGCAGGGGCCATCATCCTCGTCACCTTGACGCTGATCACCGAATTCCTCACCCGCTCGCCGGCCAAGGAGGCGATGGGGCTCGCCGCGCGCCGCAACGATCTGGTCACCGCAAGCCGCCGCAACGCCGAGGTCCTGGTCGCGATGGGCATGACCGGGCGCATGCTGTCGCGCTGGAGCGAAACCAACGAGAAATATCTCGCCGGCAACCAGCGCGCCAGCGATGTCGCCGGCGGCCTCGGCGCCATCGCCAAGGTGCTGCGCATGATGCTGCAATCGGCGGTGCTCGCGGTCGGCGCCTATCTCGTGATCCACCAGGAGGCGACCGCCGGCATCATCATCGCCGGCTCGATCCTGAGCGCGCGGGCGCTGGCGCCGGTCGATCTCGCGATCGCGCATTGGAAGAGTTTCGTCGCCGCGCGCCAGAGCTGGCGCCGTCTCAGCCATCTGTTGCAGACGATGCCGCAGCGATCGGCGCCGACCCTGCTGCAGCCGCCGGTCGGCAAGCTCTCGGTCGAGGCCATCTCGATCGTCGCTCCGGGGGATCAGAAAGCGATCGTGCAGGACGTCAGCTTCGCGCTGTCGGCCGGCAACGGCCTCGGCATCATCGGTCCGAGCGCGTCGGGCAAGTCGTCGCTGGTGCGGGCGCTCGTCGGTGTCTGGCGTCCGGTGCGCGGCCATGTCCGGCTGGACGGCGCCGCGCTCGACCAATGGTCGACGGATGAGCTTGGCCGCCATGTCGGCTATCTGCCGCAGGACGTCGAGCTGTTCGCCGGCACCGTGGCGCAGAACATCTGTCGCTTCGACCCGAATGCCTCGGCCGAGGGCATCATCGCCGCTGCCAAGGAGGCCGGCGTGCATGACATGATCATCAAGATGCGCGAGGGCTACGATACAGAGATCGGCGAGCAGGGCGCGGCGCTCTCCGCAGGGCAGGCGCAGCGTGTGGCGCTGGCGCGCGCGCTCTATGGCAACCCGTTCCTGATCGTGCTCGACGAGCCCAACTCCAATCTCGACACCGAGGGCGACGAGGCGCTGTCGCGCGCCGTACGCTCGGCGCGGGCGCGCGGCGCCATCGTCGTCGTCGTCGCGCACCGGCCGATCGGCATCGAGGCGGTCGATCAGGTGCTGGTGATGAAGGACGGCCGGGCCCAGGCGTTCGGTCCGAAGGAGACGGTGCTGGCGCAGGTGCTGCAGCCGCGTGCGCCGTCGCCGATCAAGATCGTCTCGGAAGCCGGAGTGGCGAAGCCATGAGCAGTCAGGTCATTGCCGGTCCACTTCCTGGCGGCCGCAAGACGGAAAGTGTGCGCGAGTCGATCCGCCGCCACCTGCTGATCGGCATGGGCGTCGTCGTCGCGGTCGCCGGCGGGTTCGGCGGCTGGGCCGCAACGCAGCAGATCTCCGGCGCGCTGATCGCGCCCGGCCAGATCGTGGTCGAGTCCAACGTCAAGAAGGTGCAGCATCCGACCGGCGGCGTGGTCGGCGAGCTCCGGGCGCGCGACGGCGACGTCGTCAAATCCGGCGACATCGTTGTCAGGCTCGACGACACCGTGACCAAGGCAAGTCTCGCCATCGTCACCAAGAATCTCGATGCGCTGCAGGCGCGCGCCGCGCGGCTGGAGGCCGAGCAGCGCGGCTGGGCCAAGATCCTGTTTCCGCCGCAGCTGCTGCAGCGCATGAGCGATCCCGAGGTCAAGAGCCTGACGGCGAGCGAGACCAAGCTGTTCGAGGTCCGCGTCAACGGCCGCATCGGCCAGAAGGCGCAGCTGCGCGAGCGGGTCACCCAGCTGAACGAGGAGATCGAGGGGCTCTCGGCGCAGGTCAGTGCCAAGGACCAGGAGATCGCGCTGGTGCAGAAGGAGCTCGACGGCGTGCGCCAGCTCTATGAGCAGCATCTGGTGCAGCTGTCGCGCCTGACCACCTTGGAGCGCGACGCCGCCCGGCTCAACGGCGAGCGTGCGCAGTTCATCGCGGCGCGGGCGCAGGCCAAGGGCAAGATCAGCGAGACCGAGCTGCAGATCATCCAGGTCGATAAGGACATGGTGAGCGAAGTGTCCAAGGATCTGCGCGAGACGACCGACAAGATCGGCGAGTTCGTCGAGCGCAAGGTGACCGCCGAGGATCAGCTCCGCCGCGTCGACATCCGCGCGCCGCAGGACGGCATGGTGCTGCAGTCGTCGGTGCACACCGTTGGCGGCGTCATCACCGCCGGCGATACCATTATGCTGATCGTTCCGCAGAGCGACGACCTGCAGGTCGAGGCCAAGGTCAACCCGCAGGACATCGACAAGCTGCAGGTCGGCCAGAAGACCCTGCTGCGGCTGTCCGCCTTCAACCAGCGCACCACGCCGGAGCTGAACGGCGTCGTCAGCCGCGTCTCGCCGGATGTCACCACCGACCAGCGGACCGGCCAGAGCTACTACACCATCCGCGTGTCGATGCCGCCGGAGGAGATCGCACGGCTCGGCGACGTCAAGCTGATCCCGGGCATGCCGGTGGAAGCCTTCGTCCAGACCGGCGACCGCACCGTGATCTCCTACCTGATGAAGCCACTGCACGACCAGCTGATGCGCGCGTTCCGGGAGAAGTGAGATCGTCGGCCGGTCGCTGAGTGGCCACTGGCGGCGCCCCAATTTCGGTGTCATCCCCGCGAATGCGTGGATCCATAGCCACAGGGGGAAGTCGGTTTGCGCAACCGGCGCAACTCGCAGCCTGCCCCAAGACAGATCACGCGGTATGGGTCCCGGGTCGGCGCCCGCCGCCGCTTCGCGTCGCCGGGCTTGCCCGGGACGACAGCGGAGGCTATTCGCCGAGCTTCTCCAGCAACAACTCCAGCGCGCTCTTCGCGAACAAACGCATATTGGCGAAGCGGTCGTTGCTGCCGCTTTCCAGTGTCACCACCGCCGACGCTGGCCCGGCCACGGCAAAACACGCATGGCCCGCCGCATCACCGTAGCGATTGCCGGTAGGACCCGCGGCGCCGGTCTCCGACACTCCCCAATCAGTGGCAAAGCGCGTCCTGATCTGCCGCGCCAACAGCTCCGCATACGGCTCGGACGCCGAGCGGATCCCTTTCATCGCGTCGTCCGGAATGTCCATCAGCACCCGACGCGCGTCGCGGGTATAGACCACGGCGCCGCCGAGGAAATAGGCCGAGGCGCCGGGCACCGCGAGCAGCGACGCCGCGATCAGGCCGCCGGCGGAGGATTCCGCCACCGCGATCGTCTGCTTGCGTGCGACCAGCCGCGCCGCGACCTGACCGGCGATGGCAATCAGTTCATCCATGGCAAACCTCGCTCCGGCTCCCGCCGCACCGTCAAAAAAATGGGCGGCATCCGATGATGCCGCCCGCGACGTGAACAGACAACCCGATCAGGCGGCCACGGGTTCGCGCGCCGCGACCGCCTGGCGGCCGCCGCGATAGACCGTCATTGCCGCGATGATGCCGAGCACGGCGGCGCACATCAGCCAGTAGCCGGGCGAGGCCTTGTCGCCGGTCTTGTTGATGAGCCAGGTCGAGACCGCAGGCGTCGCGGTGCCGAACAGCCCAGCTGCCAGCGCAAAGGCGATCGAGAAGCAGGTGGTGCGGACATGCGCAGGCACGATCTCGACCAGGCAGCCCAGCATGGTGCCGCTATAGACGCCGAAATAGAACGAGAACAGCATTTCGACAGTGAGCAGCTTGCCGAAGCTCGGCGCCGCCGCGAGCCAGTGCAACGCCGGGTAGGCGGTGAGGAATGCCAGCGCCGCGATGGTCACGAGCACCGGCTTGCGTCCGATCCGATCCGACACCGCGCCGCCGACCGGATTCCAGAGAAAGTTGGTCACGGCGACCAGCAAAGTGACGAGCAGTGAATCCGACGCCGACAGCTTCAGTTGCTTGCCGAAGCCGGGACCGTAGACGGTGATGAAGTAGAACATCGTCGTGGTCAGCACGGCGATCATCATGCCGAGGATCACGATGCGCCAGTTCTCCAGCGCCGAGGCGAATACTTCGCGCGCGGTCGGGTGCTTCTTCATCGCGAGGAAGGCCGGCGTCTCTTCCAGCGTGCGGCGCAGGAAGAAGATCAGCGGAATGATCAGGCAGCCGATGAAGAAGGGAATGCGCCAGCCCCAGGCGGCCACGATGTCCGCCGGCATGGCCTGGTTGAGCACGTAGCCGATGACCGACGCGACGAAGATCGCGACCTGCTGGCTGGACGACTGGAACGAGGTGTAGAGGCCGCGATTGCCGGGCGTGGAGATCTCGGACAGATAGACCGACACGCCGCCGAGCTCGACACCGGCCGAGAAGCCCTGCAACAGCCGGCCGAGCAGCACGATGATCGGGGCCGCGATGCCGATCGTCGCATAGGTCGGGCAGAATGCGATGACGATCGTGCCGATCGCCATGATGCCGAGCGTCACGATCAGGCCCTGGCGTCGTCCGATCTTGTCGACATAGGCGCCGAGCACGATAGCGCCGACCGGTCGCATCAGGGCGCCGAGCCAGAACACGCCATAGGCATTGAGCAGCGATGCAGTCTCGTTCTCCGATGGGAAGAACGCCTTGGCGATGATCGGCGCGTAGAAGCCGAACAGGAAGAAGTCGAACTGCTCGAGGAAATTGCCGCTGGTGGCGCGCAGGATCGCGCCGATGCGCGAATGGATCGTGGCCGGCTGCGGGATTGACGTTGAGGACACGCGGGGAGACTCCTACCGTCGAGAGGCTCGTGCGGAGGATTTCTACGCCGGCCGATGGGAAAGGTGCGACAATCTGCCACGTCGAGCCCTGGCGGCCAATAGCTTTGCGCCGAAGGAGCCTAGGCTTGAACAGAATTGGCGGCGGCCGATTTCTGCTGCATTGCACCCTTCAGCCATTGCCGGAACGCCTTCAGCTTCGGCGGATCGGTCCGACCCTCCGGCGTCACCAGATAGAAGCCGGCATCGCTCGGCAGCGTCATCTTGAACGGCACCACCAGCCGGCCCTTGGCGATGTCGTCCTGGACGTAGGCGGTCCGCCCGATCGCAACGCCGAGGCCGTCGATCGCGGCCTGGACGGTCATCAGCGACAGGTCGAAGCTCAGCCGGCCCTGCCGCGACATCTCCACCGGCAGACCCGCCGCGGTCAGCCAGAGCCGCCAGTCGTCGTCATAGCCGCCGCTGGCCTGCAGCAGCGTGTGATGCGCGAGATCCGCCGGACAGCGCAGCGGCTTGTCGCCCTGCAGCAGCGCCGGACTGCATACCGGAAACAGCTCGTCGGCCATCAGCCATTCCGCCCGCACGCCCGGCCAGTGGCCGCGGCCATAGCGGATCGCGGCGTCGACGTCGTCCTTGCGAAAATCGACCAGGCCGGTCGAGGTCGTGATGCGCACGTCGATGCCGGGATGGGCCTCCTGAAAGGCCGTCAGCCGCGGCAGCAGCCATTTCGCCGCCAGCGAGGCGATGGTCGAGACCGTCAGCACCTTGGCGTTGTCCTTGCGAACCAGCCGTTCCGTTGCCAGCCGGAGATCGTCGAATGCGGCGCGCACGAGCGGAAGATAGTCGCGGGCCTGTGGCGTCAGCGCGAGGCTGCGGTTCTGGCGGACGAACAGGCGGATGCCGAGCTCGTCTTCCAAGCGCTTGATCTGATGGCTGATGGCGGTCTGCGTCACGTTCAGCTCGGAGGCCGCGCGGGTGAAGCTCAGATGCCGCGCCGCAGCCTCGAACGCCCGCAATCCATTCAGCGACGGTAGCCGGGCCATTCGCGGCCTCCCGGTTCATGATGTTATTTCATCCGAAACGGTAGTAAATGTCGTTTGTGGATGAAGCGCAAGCGCTCGATATTGCAGCCTCAAGGAATTTTCAGGAGGCTTTCATGTCCGTCTACGTCTCCTCGTCAATGACGAAACATCATGGCCCGGGGTTCTGGTCCGGCGTCGTGGAGCTGCTTGCGGCCTGGCGCTTCCGCTACCGGACCCGGCACGAGCTCGGGCAGTGGTCGGAGCGCGACCTGCACGATCTCGGCCTGTCCCGCAGCGATATCGCCGCCGAGATCGATAAGCCTTTCTGGCGGGGTTGATCCCCCTCACTCATCCCGCCGCGCCGGCGCCGCTCCGCAAAGGAGGGCGCCGGCAAGCTTCCCCGTTGGAGCCGCGCATGCCGACGCCCGCCATTGCCGATCTCGCTGCCGGCTCCAACACCATTCACACGCGGCGCGGTGAGGAGGTGCGCCTGCGCTTCGTCACACCTGACGACGCCGAGGCGCTGCAGAGCTATGTCCGGTCCTTGAGCCAACGCTCGCGCCACAAGCGTTTCCTCGGCGCGCTCAACGAGCTGCCAAAGGCGGTGCTCGAGGATTTCGTCGCGCTCGGCCGCAACGACCGGTACAGCCTGATCGCGACGATGGACCATGACGGCGTCGAAGGCATCGTGGCCGAGGCGCGCTATGCGCTGGACCGCGCCACTGGTCGCGTCGAGTTCGGCCTCTCGGTGCTCGACCGCTGGCACGGCCACGGCATCGGCCCGGCCCTGATCGCAAATCTCGAGCGGCGCGCCCGCGCGCTCGGCGGCGCCACGCTGTCAGGCGACGCGCTGCGTACCAACGACGTGATGATCGCGCTCGCCCGCAAGGCCGGTTTCACGATCCAGCCGCATGCGGATGACTGGACGCTGGTGAGGTTCGAGAAGGGGCTGAGCGGCGTGGTGGCGGATTCACCGAGTGCAGATTTTCAACTTATCAGTCGCGGGCTGCAAGCCGTGATGTTCGACAACAAATAGCGGTCGTCATGTCCCGCGAAGGCGGGGCATCCCGTACGCCGCGGCGTTACAGTGTCATCGGCTATCAGTTGCGATTGCTAAATCGCTCGATCCAGCCGGGCGATGACAGTCGTTGTGAGGCGCCGACCTATCCACGTCATTGCGAGCGAAGCGAAGCAATCCAGAGTCCTTGCTCGGCCCTGGATTGCTTCGCTTCGCTCGCAATGACGAGGTGAGAGAGCGGTGCTCGAAACAGCTACAGCTCCGAGCGACATCAGCTCTCAAAACGTCTCGACCCATGGCCGCAGCTCCATCTCCCAGCTCCAGGCGCTGCGCGGCTGCTGCAGCACGCTCCAATAACTCGCGGCGATGGCATCCGGATCGAGCATCGAATTCGGTCGCTCCGCCGGCTCCTGGCGTTCCGCGCTCCTGATCGCGCCGTCGATGACGAAATGCGCGACGTGGATGCCCTGCGGCGACAATTCGCGCGCCATGCTCTGGGCTAGGCCGCGCAGCGCGAACTTGCCCATCGCGAACGGCGCCGACTGGGCGTAGCCCTTCACGCTGGCGGAGGCGCCGGTGAACAGGATGGCGCCGTGCTCGTTCGGCAGCATGCGCTGTGCCGCCTGCTGCGCCACCAGGAAGCCGCCGAAGGCGCTGATGGCAATCGACTGCTGCACGTCGGCCGGCACGAGATCGGTGAGCGCTCCGCGCGCCCGCGCGCTGGCGTTGTAGACCACGAGATCGGGCGCGCCGATCTCGCGCTCGACGATGCCGAACAGCCGCTCGACCTCCTCCGGATTGGTCGCATCGCAGGGGTAGGCGCGGGCGCCGGTTTCGTTGCAGAGCGCTCCGAGCTTCTCGATCTTGCGGGCGGCCAGCGCCACGCGGATCTTCTCGCGCGCGAACAGCCGCGCCAGCGAGGCCGAGAGCCCTTCGCCGGCACCGACGATGAGGGCGATCTTGTAGGCAGGGATGTCCATGGGCATGTCCTTGAGCCAGAGCGTCCGCAGACATCAAGCTAGTGCACCGGCGGCCGACTTCCTACGGCTCGTCCCCACATTTTTGCTGCGCGTCCTCAGGTGGGACGCGGCTGCAATCCGGCGAGGCAGCCGATCTCCTCCAGCACGACATCGAGCCGGCTGCGATCGTGCAGGAAGGCATATTTGCCGCGGAGCATCGCCAGCGAGCGCGCGTGATATTTCTGCGGCTTCTGCATCCACGTGAAGTCGCCGAACTGGACGCGAAAGGCATCGCGTTTCTCGGCCAGCGCCTGTTCATTGGCGAGCGTCCACGGCATGAACAGCGCGCCGACCTGGCGGGTCAGGATCGGCATCAGGGTCAGCGACAGTTCCGGCCACAGCTCGAACTCGCCTTCGGCGCGCGGCCACAGCATGCGGTGGATCCAGGCCAGCACGTGCGGCGCGCGGCCCTCGATCAAAGCGCCTGCGGTCGGATCAGTCCACAGCTCGTAGAACTGGGCCCACAGTCCGAAATCGCCATAGGCCGGACGCCGGCCGAACAGATACGGCCTGACCGAGAGATGCCGTTCGAGCAGGTCGAGCATTTCGGCAAAGCCCTGCTCAATCTGCGGCGCGTTGATCTCGTTCGAGCCGACGTACCACAGCCGCTCGACCATGCGCGCGCGGATCTTCTCGGCCAGTTCGCCGACCTCGATCTCGTCCGCCTTGGGGGCGCGGATGCGGGCGATGCGCCCGGCTGAGGCGCGCTGGTCGAGATCGCGGGCCCAGCGATAGTGGAACATCCACTTGTTGCCCCACTCGTCGCCGAACTCCTCGATCAGGGCCGAGATGAAGCTCGTCAGCGCGTCGCCTGGATGAATCGTCGGCTGCGGAAAGTCGAGCTCGAGCGCATCGATGATCGGCGTCGAATCCTGCATCGGCACCTCGTCGGGAGCGACCACCAGCGGAATGATCGGCATCTTGGCGTGCCGCGCGAACTCGGTCTCGCTTTCCGCGTTGCGCAATATCCAGTGATGCGGAATGCCCTTGTAACGCAGATACGATCGCACCTTGACCGAATAGGGCGACATCTCCGCCCCGAAGATGCGATAAACCTCCGTCGGCTGATTGGTCATGGATCTGCTCCCGGTTCGGCGCACGCCGCTGCCTGTTGTGTATCCGATCAGGCGCAACCTGTCGAAGAGTCCATCAGAGACTTGCGGAAACGAACGAGGGCTTAACGATCATGCATCAGTTCCTGAAGCGCGATGACGTGATGACCGGCGGCGCGAGGCCGGAGCTGCTGGCGCCCGATACCACCGGGCTGAACTTCTATCGCGCCGACCCCGCGCTCGCCGATCTCTTGCGCATCCATCTGCCCGAGGCGCTGTTTCGGCACCTCGTGCCGCATCTCGACCGTCTCGGCGAGCTCGCCGGCTCCTATCTCGACGAATGCGCCCGCCTGGCTGACCGCCATGGCCCTGTGCTGCACCAGCGCGACCGCTTCGGCCGCGACGTGCAGTGGGTCGAGTACCATCCGGCCTATCGCGAGCTCGAGCGCGCCGCCTTTGGCGAGTTCGGCATCCACGCGATGTCGATCCGCAAGGGCATTCTCGGCTGGCCGACCAAGTATCCGGTCACGGCCAAGCACGCCTTCACCTTCCTGTTCAACCAGGCGGAGTTCGGTCTGGGCTGTCCGATCAACGTCACCGACGGCTGCGCCAAGCTGCTGGCGAGCTTCGGCAGCGACGGGCTCAAGGCCAAGTACCTCGATGGCCTGACCCAGACCGACATGAGAAAGCTGACCCAGGGTGGCCAGTTCATGACCGAGAAGGAAGGCGGCTCCGATGTCGGCACGTTGACGACGGTCGCCGTGCCGGAGGGCGACCATTGGCGCCTGCATGGCGAGAAATGGTTCTGCTCCAATGCCGACGCGAAAGTGGTGATGCTGCTGGCGCGGCCACAAGGTGCCGAAGCGGGAACGCGCGGCGTCGGCCTGTTCCTGATGCCGCGCTTCCTCGATGACGGCAGTCAGAACCACTATCGGATCGTGCGCCTGAAGGACAAGCTCGGAACGCGCTCGATGGCCTCGGGCGAGATCAAGCTGGAGGGTGCCGTCGCCTATGCGGTCGGGAGGCTCGATCGCGGCTTCGTGCAGATGGCCGAGATGGTCAACTCGTCGCGTCTCTCCAACGGCGTCAAGTCGACCGCGCTGATGCGGCGCGCCTGGCACGATGCCATCACCGTCGCGCGCAATCGGGTGGTGTTCGGAAAGCCAATCGTCGATCTGCCGCTCGGGCGGCGGCAATTGCTCAAGATCCTGCTCCCGACCGAGCAGGCGCTGTCGATGAGCTTCCTCACCGCCGACGCGCTCGACCGCGCCGAAGCGGGCAGCCAGGATGCCGCGGCGCTGCTGCGAATCCTGACGCCGACCCTGAAGTTTCGCGCCACGCGCGACGCGCGCAAGGTCTGCGGCGATGCGTTGGAGATGCGCGGCGGCATCGGCTATGTCGAGGAGTTCGTCACCGCGCGGCTGCTCCGCGACGCCCATCTCGGCTCGATCTGGGAAGGCACCGGCAACATCGTCGCGCTCGATGCGTTGAAGCGCGCCGTGGGCCGGCACGGTGCGGAGGCCGCGCTGGCGGCAGATCTACATGCACGGCTCGACGACAGCGCCGCCGTGCCGCAGGCCTGGCGCGACCAGCTGCATCGATTCGTGGATCGGGCCGTGGGCTTTGCGCGCGAGGTCGCGGGACGCGCCGACAATGAGTCCGAAGCGCGCCGCGCCACCAGCCTGCTGTATCACGTGGCGAGCGCCGTCTCGACGACCTGGGAAAGCGCGCGCATCCACGCGATGCGCGGCGACGCGCGCAGGCTGTTGCTGGCGAAGCTCGTCGTCGCGCACCGGCTGACGCCGTCCGATCCGTTCCGGCTCGCGGAAAATAGGATGGATGATGCCATCGCGACCCTGCTGCTCGGCGAACGTGCCGCTGACATGGAGGAGGTTGGCGAACTGCTGTCAGCGGCGTAGGCTTGCCGCGACCAACAACAAACAAGATCGGGAGAACGCCAATGAAAGCCGCCGTGCTGATGGAGGTCAACAAGCCGCTCGTCATCGAGGACGTCAGCGTGCCAAAGCCGGGGCCGCGGGAAGTGCTGATCCGCACGGCGGTGGCCGGTCTCTGTCATTCCGACCTCCACTTCATCGAGGGCCTGTATCCGCATCCGCTGCCTGCGGTGCTCGGCCATGAATCGGCTGGGATCGTCGAGCAGGTCGGCTCCGACGTCACCTATGTGAAGCCGGGCGATCACGTCGTCACCTGCCTCTCGGTGTTCTGCGGCACCTGCGACAACTGCACGACGGGCCGCCCGGTGCTGTGCACCGATGCGACGGTGAAGATGCCGCCCGGCGCCTCCAACCGGCTGTCATGGGCGAGAGCTGAGAAGCTGCATCAGTTCCTCAATTTGTCGTCCTTTGCCGAGCAGATGCTGGTGCACGAGAATGCGATCGTGAAGATCCGCCCGGACATGCCGCTCGATCTCGCGGCGCTGATCGGCTGCGGCGTCATCACCGGCTATGGCGCCGTCGTCAACACGGCGCGGGTAACGGCCGGCGAGACGGTGGCCGTGATCGGTTGCGGCGGCGTCGGCATGGCCGCGATCAACGGGGCGGAGATCGCGGGCGCGGGCCGCATCATCGCCATCGACACCAATCCGGCCAAGCTGCAGCTTGCGACGAAACTGGGCGCGACCGACATCATCAATCCCACTGAGGGCGACGTCGTGGCCCAGGTGCGCGAGCTCACCAAGGGCGGCGTGCATCACGCCTTCGAGGTGCTCGGGCGCAAAGAGACCGCCGAGCAGGCGTTCGCGATGCTGGCGCCGGGCGGCACCGCGACCATCGTCGGCATGATCCCGTTCGGCCAGAAGATCGAGCTGCACGGCTTCGACTTCCTGCGCGAGCGCCGCATCCAGGGCTCGTCGATGGGCTCCAACCATTTCCGCGTCGACATGCCCCGACTCGTCGAGTTCTACTTGCGCGGCAAGCTGCACCTGGAGGACTGGATCTCCGCCAAGCTGAAGCTGTCGGAGATCAACGAGGGCTTTGCCAACATGAAGGCCGGCAAGACCTTGCGCAGCGTGATCATGTTCGACGCATGAGGTGAGGGGTCGGGTGTGAGGCAGGTGGTCCGGCGGATCTGCCTATTCGTTACCCGTCATGCCCGGGCTTGACCCACGGCTGTCCGGTTCAGACAGACTGGACATGGTGCATGGCGTGGATTCTTCTGCGG
>NZ_JBNPUE010000011.1:0-250915 GCF_051168015.1 Bradyrhizobium sp. HKCCYLRH3061 | reverse complement strand
CCACCCCAACTTGCCAAAAACCCACAACAGTTGAGCCTCGCAATATGCGGAAGCTGAACCGGACAGCCGTGGGCTTGACCCGGGCATCCAGCCTCTCTGGGAGATGGATGGCCGGGTCAAGCCCGGCCATGACGATGGAGGCCGATGGCGGCATTTGGTGAGGTGTCGTTGAAGAAGTCGACCCCCAACTAACTCGCGAACCGCGGCGGCGGCACGAAGCCGCCGAACTCGCGCTCGATCAGGTCGGCGAGCTTGAGCGGCGTGCGGTCTTCGAGAAACGGGCCGACGATCTGCACTCCGACCGGAAGGCCGTCGGCAAGTCCAAGCGGGATCGCGGTGGCCGGCAGCCCGGGCAAGGTGGCGATGCCCGGCCAGGCGAGCTGATCGGTGTAGCAATGCTCGACGCCGTCGATGCTGATGCGGCGCTGCTCCTGGTCGGGCGAATGATCGTGCGGATAGGCCGGAGTCGGCATGATCGGGCAGATCACGGCGTCGAACTGCTCGAACAGCGTTCGCCATTGCGCGCGCAGCCGCGCCCGCGCCCCGCCGGCCTGAACCCAGTCGCGATGGCTGAGCGCGATGCCGCGCAGTCGCTCGGCCGCGAGGCTCGCCGCCTCCTTCGGCAATTGCGCGGCCGCCTGGCTGGCGCCGGCGTGGACCTCCGCCGGCATGGTGGCGCCGATGAAGCCGAGCAGCAGGCGCATGTAGAGCCGGCTCGATGCGGCGAAGTCCGGCAGCAGCGGGCTCTCTGTCGCGACGTTGACGCCGGCCCGTGCCAGGTCGGCCGTCAGCCGCTCGATCGCGCCGCGCACGGCGCTGTCGGTCGGCAGCAGCGGATCGCTCGCGACCACCAGCACGCGGAAATCCTGCAGGCGACCGTGACGCGCCGGCGGCAGGTCGAGGCGATACGCCTTGCCGGCCTCGAGCGGGTCGGGGCCTGCGATCACATCGAGCAGCAGCGACAGATCGGCGGCCGAGCGGGCCATCGGGCCGACGACGGCGAGGTCGGCCTCGCCGGGCAGCGGCTGAAATGGCGGCGGCGTGTGGCCGCGCGAGGCCACCAGGCCGTAGCTCGGCTTGTGCGCGGTGACGCCGCAGTGAAACGCGGGGACCCGCAGCGAGCCGCCGATATCGGACCCGAGCGACAGCGAGCCGTAGCCGGCGGCCAGGGCCGCGGCCGATCCGCCTGACGAACCGCCTGGCGTGCGGCCGAGATCGTAGGGATTGTTGGTGATGCCGTAGATGTCGTTGTAGCTCTGCCAGTCGCCGAGCCCGAGCGGCACGTTGGTCTTGCCGAGCACGATGCCGCCGGCATCCTTCACGCGCGTCACCGTCAGCGCATCCTCGGCCGCGATGAAATCCCTGTGCTGCGGAAAACCCCAGGTCGTCGGCAGGCCGGCGACGTTGTAGGATTCCTTCACCGTGAGCGGAAGGCCGAGCAAAGGCCGCCGTTCGCCGCGCGCCAGCGCCGCGTCGGCGACGTCAGCGGCAGCGAGCGCGCGCTCGAAATCGCGCACGCAGACGGCGTTGATCTCGGAGTCACGACGTTCGATGCGATCGATGGCGAGCTTGGTCAGCTCCACCGACGAGATCTGACGGTCTGCCAATGCCTTCGCCGTGTCGACGGCGGTTGCGAACGTCCATTGCGGTGCGGCCAATGTCGATCCTCCCGGTGCGATGTTTGCCGGGAGTCTAACCGATGCGGATGGCGATCACTTGACCAAAATTGCGGACTATCCTCTAGCCCGGCAGCATCCGCTGCATGACGCGGTCGCGATAGATGAAGACGTGCGCGATTGCGGCGGCGACGTGAGCGACGATCAGGATCAGCAGTAGCCATTCGGATGCCTGGTGCAGCCCGTCGATGGCGCGGTTACCGGCCGGGTTGCGCGCCGCCAGCATCGGCACCGGAAACAGGTAGAAGAACGACACGCTCCAGCCGCGGAACGAGGCGAACAGCCAGCCGGTGACGGTGCTCGCCAGCACCATCACATAGAGCATCCAGTGCACGACCTCCGAGCTCAGCCGCTGCCAGGGCGGCAGCGAGCTCTCCGGCGCGACTGGATGGGTGAGCCGCCAGACGAAGCGCAGGGCGATCAGCCCCAGGATGGTGAGGCCGAACGAAATGTGCAGGGTCATCGGCGCGCCGGGGGGCGTGTTGGCGTGCAGGTCCGGCATCAACCAGCCGATCGGATACTGGATGGCGAGCAGCGCCACCACCAGCCAATGCAGGATTTTCGCAGGGGTGCCGTAGTGCAGGCGTGGTGTCATGACGAGTCTTCCATTCTGATCGGCCGGGGCAACCAGCTTGTCGTGCGACGTTGCACAATGCGGACGCTGGCTAGGCCGCTCCTATCAATATTCCGACGCCGAGCACGATGATGCCGCCGAGCACGATCTGGAACACCGCCTGCAGGAACGGCGTGTCCATGTAGCGCGCGCGGATATAGGCGATCGCCCACAGCTCGAAGAACACCACGAGGCTCGCGATCGCGGTCGCGATCCAGAACGCGTTGGTCCAGGAGTCCGGGACGAGATAGGGCATCGTGTGCCCCAGTCCGCCGAGCGTCGTCATCGCGCCGCACACGGCGCCGCGCAGCCACGGCGAGCCGCGGCCGGTCAGCGAGCCGTCGTCGGACAGCGCCTCGGCAAAGCCCATGCTGATGCCGGCGCCGATCGAGGCGGCAAGGCCGACCAGGAAGGTCTGGAAGTTCTGATGCGTGGCGAAGGCGGCGGCGAACAGCGGCGCCAGGGTCGACACCGAGCCGTCCATCAGGCCGGCGAGACCGGGCTGGACATATTGCAGCACGAACACGCGCCGCCGCGTCTCATCCTCCTTGTGCCGGACGTCCGGACTGAGAATCTTGTCGGTCAGTTTCGCCGCGACCTTCTCGTGACCCTTCTCGGCCTCGGCGAGATCGCCGAGCAGCCGGCGCACGCCGACATCCTTGGCCTGCTCGGCGGCCTTGGCGTAGAAGCGCTCGGCCTCGAACTCCATCGTGCCGACCTCGCGGCGGATGGCGTCGAGCGACAGGTTCTTGGTCAGCCAGATCGGCCGGCGCTGCAGGAAGCCCTTGACGTTCTCGCGCCGGATCGGCGGCAGGTTCTTGCCGAAGCGCTCCTCATAGAGCTCGAGCAGCATGTGGCGGTGGCCCTTCTCCTCCTCGGCCATCTGCTCGAACAGCTTGGCCGAATCCGGATAACGTTCCGCCAGATCCTCCGCGAAGCTCATATAGATGCGGCCGTCTTCCTCTTCGGCCGAGATCGCGATTGCCAGGATCTCGCGCTCGGTGAGGTCGGCGAAGTTCTTCATTCCAAGGTCCCCGGATCTCTCGCTCTCAACATTCGGCTGTTTAGAACGTTTCTAAAGTCTATATGGATTTGCCGCACCGCGGTCAAACTCCGGCCGCCGGTTGGTCGCGAACGCTTTCGTGACCCCGCATTCAAGCTCCAGTCATGGAACTGCGAGGATAGTCCGTCGTTCGCGTTCCGCTCAGCCACCTAAGGAGTTCCAATGGACAGCGTCAAATACCGGCTCAACGATCCAGGGTTGGCGCCGCGCCGCACCCGGATGGATATCCCCGGCTGGGCAGGCGAACGCCAGCCGCGCGCGAATGGCTCGCATGAGCAGGTCTGGCATTGCGTACCATTCTCGGAAGGTGCGCAATATGGCATCGAGCTATTTTATCCCTACGACTTCGAGCTGCAGGTCACCACGCGCGACGGCAAGCTGGAGCTGTCCGGCGACTGGGGCGAGCCGCCGAGCCCGAGCCTGCAATGGCCGCCATTCCGCAATTTCGGCGATACCTTCTACACCTACCAGATCCTGCTCGATCTCAAGGTGCCCAAGGGCTTTGCGATCCGGACCGAGCCGCATCCGCGCTTCTACACCGATCGCACCGATACCTGCCCGATCGCGGTGCCGGCATTGGTGCGCAATTTCTGGCCGATGCTGTTCTTCTGCGTCTTCAAGGCGCCCGCGGAAGGGCGGACGCATATCTTCCGTCCGGGCGAGCCCTTCGCGCAGGTGATCGTGATTCCGGAGGAGGCGAACTTCACGGTGGAGCCGATGAGCCCGGACGAGGCAGCCGAGCGCGAGCTGCAGTCACGCCGCATCCACGCCAGCCGGCCCGTGCTCGCCAAGGAGACCGAATGGGTGTCCAGCACCGATACCGTGTTCGACGGCACCTATCGCCATCTGCATCGCGCGGCAAAGGACAAGGCGCGCAAGGCCTGACCCTTCCGTCTTCCTCAAACGAAAGAGCGCCGACCTCACGGTCGGCGCCCCCCGAGCTGTCACCTCTCAACGATCAATAGCGATCGTAATACCAGTGGTGATGGTGATGATGGTGGTGGTGATGGTAGTACCGGCGCGGCACCACATAGACCCGGGGGCCGTAGCCGTACCCATAGCCGGGGCCGTAGCCATAGCCGCGCCAGTAGCCATGGTGGTGATGGTGATGATGATGGTGGTGATGGTACCACTGCGCGAGCTGCACCTTCGGCTCGGCCGCCGGCGGTCCCTGCTCGTCGAGCGCCTGCAGCACCCTGGCGGCATCGGGGATCGGCTCGAGCAGGTCGGCGTAGGAATTGGCCTTCAGGACATCGGTCGGGGCCGGAGCCGCCGACGCCTGCACCGTGCCGAGCGCGCCGACAGCGGCGACGGCGCCCAACAAGCCTGCGATCTTCTTATCCATAAATCATCTCCTGATGCGCATTGCCCGGATGCGGAAACGTCAACCCCGAATGTTCGTTCCTCGATTCGCCTAATACGTCGGAACGGCGTCCGAAATCAGGCTGTCGATCTGTTCAGGAACGTTAACAGGAGCTCATGGACTCGTTCATGTTGCTCCTGCTGCACCCAATGACCGGCGCGATCGATCAGCTCGCACAGCATCATGTTGGTGCACACTCGGGATTGCATCGATTCGAACACGCCGGGCCGTTGGTAGATGCCCCAGTCTTGCAGGCCGGAGATGAATGCAGACGGAACGTCGATGGTGCGATCCGACCACGTCTGCAATTCCGCTTCGAACAGGCCTGACGTGCCGCAGCGATACCATTGCAGCGCGCCCTGGAAGCCGGTCCGTTCATATTCGGCGGTATAGACCGCGAGCTCGCTGTCAGGCAGCCAGCGATTGGCCGCGATCGCCGCCGCGTCAGGCATCTCCTCGGCGGCGGTCTCGGCCATCGTCTTGCCGAGGTCCATTACGTAGTAGGTCGGCAGCTTGGCGAGCTCGGTCGCGTCCCAGGCCTGCAGGGGGTAAGGGACGTTGCCTGCCCAGTCCGCACTCTTGTGATGATAATAGGCGCGCAGGAAATCATGTAGCCCCTGCGGCGCGCGATGCATGTCCGTACTGGCCTGCCGCGTCGCGTAGTACCATTGATAGTGCTTGCGCGGCCGCGGCAGCGCCGCCAGTTCGCGATGCACCGGATCCGATTGCGGCGCGAGGGGCTGGCTGGCGATGTCGAACGGCGCTGCGGGTGGCCCGGGAAACGGTGCGCTCATCATCACGACCGACCGGAAGACATCGGGGCGGATCACAGCGCACCACGCCGCGACGGGGCTGCCGAAGTCGTGGCCGATGACGGAAGCGACATGGCGATGGCCGAAGGCATAGACCACGCCGAGCGCATCACGGACCAGATTGGTGAATCGAAACGGCGCGAGATCACCGTCATAGTCGGCGCTCCACCCGGTGGTGCGGCCATAGCCGCGCTGGTCCGGCGCCAGCACGTGATAGCCGGCCGCCGCCAGCGCCGGCATCACCTTGCGCCAGCTATAGGCGAGCTCGGGAAAGCCGTGCAGCAGCAGCACGCAGGGACGGCCGGGCGTCTCGAACCCGGCTTCCAGCACATGCATGCGCAGGCCGTTGATGCCGTCGACGAAGCGCGAGCGGATGGTGGGCGGAAGGGGGAGCGGGGGAAGAGGGAGCGGGGGAAGAGACTGAGACACGGCGTGTACTCTCCTCACGTCGTCCCGGCGAACGCCGGGATCCATAACCACAGGACAATGTGGTGAGGCTGACTGGCGGCTCCAGCCTTCGCAAAACTCAAGACGGTGACTTTGGGTCCCGGCTCAAGGCCGGGACGACACCGTTGGTGGGGCTAAGCCGCGCCCTTCTTCGGCCAATAGCGCTCGCGCAGGTGCCGCTTGACCAGCTTGCCGGTCGGTGTGCGCGGCAGCTCCGGCTCGAAGTCGATCGAGCGCGGGCATTTGATCGGTGACAGATGCTGGCGGCAGAACAGCATCAATTGCTGCTCGAGCTCCTTGCCGGCGCGCGCCATGTCGTGTGGCTGCACCACCGCCTTGACCTCCTCGCCCATCTCCTCGTTCGGCACGCCGAACACGGCGACATCGGCGACGTCGGGATGCGTGATGAGGACGTCCTCGGTCTCCTGCGGGTAGATGTTCACGCCGCCGGAGATGATCATGTAGGACTTGCGGTCGGTCAGATAGAGAAATCCGTCGGCATCGAGATAGCCGACGTCGCCGAGCGTCGACCAGCCCTTGTCGTTGTAGGCGCGCTTCGTCTTCTCCGGATCGTTGTGATAGGAGAACACCGGCGCGTCGGCGAAATACACCGTGCCGATCTCGCCGGTCGGCATCTCCTGATCATCTTCGCCGAGGATCTTGATCTTGCCGACCACGGCACGCCCGACGCTGCCGCGATGCTCCAGCCACTGCTTCGAGGTGCAGACGGTGACGCCGTTGCCTTCCGAACCGGCGTAGTACTCGATGAGGATCGGGCCCCACCACTCGATCATCCTGGCCTTGACGTCGACCGGGCAGGGCGCGGCGGCATGGATGGCGCCCTTGAGCGTGGAGACGTCATAACTCTTGCGGACGTCCTCCGGCAGCTTCAGCATGCGCACGAACATGGTCGGCACCAGCTGGGACTGCGTGACCTTGTACTTCTCGACGAGCCTCAGGAACTCCTCGGCGTCGAAATGCTCCATGATGATGGAGGTGCCGCCGAGCACCGAGACCATCATGTTGAAGCGCAGGGGAGCTGCATGATAGAGCGGCGCCGGCGACAGGTAGATGCTCTCGGCATTCATGCCGCACATGTCGGCGCAGAGCACGCGCAGGAACTGGTTGGGCTGATCGATCGGATTGCCTTCGAAATCCTTCTTGATGCCCTTGGGACGCCCGGTCGTGCCCGACGAATACAGCATGTCGTAACCGGCGACCTGGTCGGGGATCGGCGTCTTGGGCTGGGCGCCGGCTTCCTTGTCCCAGGAGCGGAAGTCCGGCTCGGGCTCGTCGACCATGAAGAACAGCGGACCGTCCTTGGCCGTCGCAAGATCGCGCACCTGCTCGGCGCATTTCGGCGAGGTGATGAAGACCTTGGCGCCGCAATCCCTGATGATGTAGGCGATCTCGTCCTTGGTGAGATAGCGGCTGATCGCGGTGTAGTAGAGGCCGGAGCGTTGCGCGGCCCAGGCGATCTCCATGAAGGCGAGCCGGTTCTCCATCAGGAAGGCGACGTGATCGCCGGCCTTCAGGCCGAGCGCGCGGAACAACTGCGCGCCCTGGTTCGAGAGCTCGTCGAGCTCGCGATAGGTGATGGTCTTGCCGGTGCCGGCCATCTGATAGGCGATCTTGTCCGGATGGTTCTTGGCGTGAATGGAGGGGTGGGTCATGAGGGCTCACCGCTAAATTAGGAAAATGGTGTCGTCCCGGCCTTGAGCCGGGACCCATAACCACAGGGGCCTGTGGTGAGAGCGAGCTGTGGCTCCAGCTCGCCCGAAATTCAATTCGGTGGCTATGGGTCCCGGCGTTCGCCGGGACGACACCGTTATTGGGGCGCGACTTACAGCCGCTCGACGATCGTCACATTCGCCATGCCGCCGCCTTCGCACATGGTCTGCAGGCCGTAGCGCTTGTTGCGCTGCTTCAGCGCATGCAGCAGCGTGGTCATCAGCTTGGTGCCGGAGCCGCCGAGCGGATGGCCGAGCGCGATCGCGCCGCCATTGACGTTGAGCCGGCTGGGATCGGCGCCAGTGGTCTTCAGCCACGCGGTCGGCACGGAAGCGAATGCCTCGTTGACCTCGTAGAGGTCGATGTCGTCGATCGACATGCCGGCCTTCTGCAGCGCGCGCTGCGTGGCCGGCAGCGGCGCCTCCAGCATGATCACGGGATCGCCGCCCATCATCGTCATGTGGTGGACACGGGCGATTGGCTTGACGCCGAGCGACTTCAGGCCGCGCTCGTTGACGACCATCACGCCCGAGGCGCCGTCGCAGATCTGGCTCGCGGTCGCCGCGCTGAGCTTGCCGTTCTCGGCGATCAGCTTGACGCCCTTGATGCCGTCGAGGGTGACATCGAAGCGGATGCCTTCGTCGATGTGATGGGTGTCGGTCGAGCCGTCGGCCCTGACGATCTCGAGCGGGATGATCTCGTCCTTGAAGTGGCCTGCCTGCGTGGCGGCAATCGCGCGCTGATGGCTGTTATAGGCGTATTCGTCGAGCTCATCCTTGGAGAGACCGTACTTCTCCGCCATCATTTCCGCGCCGGTGAACTGGCTGAACTGGATGTTCGGATAGCGGCTCTCGATGCCAGGGCTCTTGTAGTGTCCGAAGCCGTTCTTCGCCGGAAGCGTGGAGGAGAGACCCATCGGCACCCGGGTCATCGACTCCACGCCGGCGGCGATCACGACATCCATCGCGCCCGACATCACTGCCTGCGCGGCGAAATGCAGCGCCTGCTGCGACGAGCCGCACTGCCGGTCGATCGAAGTGCCAGGCACGCTCTCCGGCAGCTTCGAGGCCATCACCGCATTGCGCGCGATGTTGTTCGACTGCTCGCCGGTCTGCATCACGCAGCCCATGATCACGTCCTCGACCTGGTCCGGCGCGGCGCCGGAGCGCTCGACCAGCGCGTCCAGCACCTTCGCAGCGAGGTCGGCCGGATGCCAGCCGGCCAGGCGGCCTCCCTTGCGGCCGCCGGCCGTGCGTGCAGCCGCGACGATGTAGGCTTCCGCCATGACGTGTCCTCCCTAGACTTGGTGTTCGTGATTGGCTGCGATTTAAATGCGCGATTGAGCCTTAGTCAATCGATCAATTAACTCTTGAGATCAACTCCGGCTTCGGCTTATCTGCCTCGATCAAGCGCGAGACATGTCTTGGGACCCCAGCTTCAGAACAGTGTGCCGGAGAAACTTCCCGCGGGGCGGAATGCGACAGCAGAGAAGCTGCTGGACGCCGCCAGCGAGCTGATGATCGCGAGGTCCTCGATCGAGATCTCGCTGAGCGACATCGCGCAGAAGTCCGGGGCAAACGCTGCGCTGGTCAAATACCATTTCGGCAACAAGGACGGCCTGCTGCTGGCGCTGCTCGCGCGCGACGCCGCGACCGAGGTCGCCAATCTCGAATATCTGCTGGCGCAGCCGCTGCCGCCGACGGCCAAGCTGAAGCTGCACATCAGCGGCATCATCCGCGCCTATCACCGGTTTCCCTACATGAACCGGCTGATCCATTATCTGCTGCACGAGAGCAGCGCCGAAGCGGCCGACGAGGTGTCGAAGTTCTTCGTGGCCCCGCTGCTCGATTTCCATCACAGGCTGATCGAGCAGGGCGTCGCCGAGGGCGACTTCCGCGCCGTCGACCCGGTGCTGTTCTACACCAGCCTGATCGGCGCCTGCGATCATTTGTTCTTCGGCCGCCACGCCATGTCGCGCGCGATCGGCGTCGGCCCCGTCACCGATGACGTCTGCCGCCAGTACATCGCCCATATGGAGGCGCTGATCTGCGGCGGCATATTGAAACGCGCGAATGGCGAGTAGGGAGTAGCGAATAGGGGGATGCCCTACCTTCCCTGTTCGCTACTCCCTACTCGCCATTCGCCAACAACAAACAAACGGAGGAAACGCACCATGCAACTCAACAACGTTGCCGTTCTGATCACCGGCGGTGGCTCGGGCCTCGGCGCCGCCACGGCGCGCGCCATGGCCGCCAAGGGCGCGAAGATCGCCGTGCTCGACCAGAGCAAGGAGAACGCGGAGAAGGTGGCGGCCGAGCTCAACGGCGTCGCCATTCATGCCGACGTCACCGACGAGGAGCAGGTCAAGGCCGGCATCGCCAAGGCCGAAGCCGCCCACGGCATCGCGCGCGTGCTGGTCAACTGCGCCGGCATCGGCGGCTCGCAGCGCATCGTTGGCAAGGACGGCGTCTATCCGCTCGCCAAGTTCGCGCGCATCATCAGCGTCAACCTGATCGGCACCTTCAACGTGCTGCGCTTGTTCGCCGAGCGCCTCGTCACCGCCGAGCCGATCGGCGAGGAGCGCGGCGTCGCCATCAACACTGCGAGCGTCGCGGCCTATGAAGGCCAGATCGGCCAGATCGCCTATTCGGCGTCGAAGGGTGGTGTCGTCGGCCTGACCCTGCCTGCCGCGCGCGATCTCGCCAGCCAGAAGATCCGCGTCAACACCATCGCGCCCGGCCTGTTCCTGACACCGCTGCTGATGGGCCTGAACGAAGAAGCGCGCAAGAGCCTGGGCGCCCAGGTGCCGCATCCGGCCCGGCTCGGCGACGCCTCCGAGTACGGCAACCTCGCCGTCCACATCGTCGAGAACCCGATGCTGAACGGCGAGACCATCCGCCTCGACGGCGCCATCCGCATGGCCCCGCGCTAGGCGGCATTCTCCGCTGTCGTCCCGGCCTTGAGCCGGGACCCATACTCCGCGGCGTCTGTGAGAGGCACTCTGGCAGACGCCGCGCTCTAACCAATCAGGCCGGTGGCTATGGATCCCGGCGTTCGCCGGGATGACACTGAGGCAGGAGCGCGCGCCATGTCCCAACCGCTGCTGATCGAACACGACAATGGTGTTGACCGGGTGACGCTCAATCGTCCGGAGAGCCTGAACGCGCTCGATCCCGCGTTGATCGATGCGCTCAATACCTACTTTGAAAGCCTGCAGCGCAATCGCACCACGCGCGTCGTCGTGCTCAAGGGGGCGGGCAAGAATTTTTGCGCAGGGCTCGATCTCAAGGCTGCGATGCAGCGGCGCGGCGGCGTCAACGAGCCGCCGAACGTGACCGAATCCCTGGACTCGCAGCGGCGCATCGCCGACATCGTGATGCTGATGCGGCGCTGCCCGCAGCCGATCATCGCGCTGGTACAGGGCGCGGCCGCCGGCGGCGGCTTCGCGCTGGCGCTCGCCGCCGATATCCGCATCGCCAGCCGCTCGGCGCGGATGAACTGTGCCTTCATCAAGCTCGGCCTGGGGGGCTGCGACATCGGCACCAGCTACTTCCTGCCGCGCCTCGTCGGCGTCTCCGTCGCATCGGAGCTGATTCTCACCGGCCGCTTCATCGGCGCCGAGCGCGCGCTGATGGTGGGGCTGGTGTCGGAGATCGTCGAGGACGATATGCTCGAGAACGCGGCCGCGCCGTTCGTCGACGCGATGATGACGGCCTCGCCGGTCGGACTTCGACTGTCGAAGGAATGCCTCAACATGAGCGTCGATGCGTCGTCGATCGAAGCCGTCATCGCGATGGAAGATCGCAACCAGGTGCTGTGCAGCCGCTCGGAGGATTTCAAGGAAGGCATTACAGCCTTCCTCGAGAAGCGAAAGCCGGTCTATACCAACCGCTAGATATCAAGATCCGCAAAGGACGATATTTCGGGAGACGCAAAATGGACGGGACGGCAGCGAAGGTGTTGGAGAAGCCGGCATTCCGCGAGGTCAACTGGCTGGCGCGCGACATCGACGTCGAGCGCCGCACTGACGGCACGATCATCATCAAGTCGCGCATTCCGCTGCAGGCCTATGAGCCGCATCTGGCGGCGCCGCTCGCCCGCTGGGCCAAGGAGGCGCCGACGCGGACCTGGCTCGCGCAACGCAGCGGGGCCGAGCGGCAATGGCGCAAGCTGTCCTATGCCGAGGCCAAACGCACGGTCGATGGGCTGACGCAGGGCCTGCTCAATTTGAGGCTGGACGGCCGTCCCGTCGCGATCCTCTCCGGCAATTCGATCGAGCATGCGCTGATGACGTTCGCGGCCATGCAGGCACGGTCGCCGGCGGCGCCAGTGTCTCCGGCCTACTCGTTGATGAGTCACGATCATCTCAAGCTGAAATACCTGTTCGGGCTGGTGAAGCCGGGCGTGGTCATGGTGCAGGACGGCCCGACCTTCGAGAAGGCGCTGAAGGCGCTCGATCTCGACGGCGTCACCGTCGTTCATGTCGCGCGTCCGTGCGAGGGCGTTGCGAGCATCAGCTTCGCTGATCTCGCCGCGACGCCGGTCACCGTCGCGGTCGACGCGTCGATTGCGCAGATCACGCCGGACACGGTCGGCAAGCTGCTGTTTACCTCCGGCTCGACCGGCATGCCCAAGGCGGTCATCAACACCCAGCGCATGATGTGCGCCAATGCGGCGATGATGATGCAGACACGGCCGCGTGGACCGGAGGCGCCGATCTCCACGGTGCTCGACTGGATGCCGTGGAATCACACCATGGGCGGCAACGCGCTGTTCAATCCGCTCCTGATCGAAGGCGGTACGCTGTACATCGACGACGGCCGGCCGATGCCCGGCATGTTCGAGGAGACGATCAAGAATCTGCGCGAGGTGTCGCCGACCTATTACGCCAATGTGCCCGCCGGCTACGCGGCGCTCGCCGCGGCGATGGAAAAGGACGACGCGCTGTGCCGCTCGTTCTTCAAGGATCTGGGCATCATGGCCTATGGCGGCGCGCGGCTGCCGGACGATCTCTACGAGCGCATGCAGGCGCTGGCGGTCAAGACCACCGGCGAGCGCATCGTGTTCTACACCGGCTGGGGCTCGACCGAGACCGCGCCGACCTCGACGGGCACCTATTGGAACACCGAGCGCGTCGGCCTGATCGGCCTGCCGTTCCCCGGCGTCGAGCTGAAGATGGTCCCTGTCGGCGACAAATACGAGCTGCGGCTGCGCGGGCTCAATGTGATGCCCGGCTATTTCGGCCAGCCCGAGCTGACGAAGAAGGCGTTCGACGAGGAAGGGTTCTACTGCATCGGCGACGCCGGCGTGTTCGTCGACCCGAACGACCCCGTGCAGGGCGTCATCTTCGCCGGCCGCGTCGTCGAGGACTTCAAGCTGACCACCGGCACCTTCGTGCATGTCGGCTCGCTCCGCACCGATGCGATCGCAGCCGCGACGCCGGCGATCCACGATGCGCTGGTGACCGGGCAGGACCGCGAATATGTTGGTCTGCTGGCGTGGCCGAACCTGCACGCCTGCCGCCAGTTGGTCGGCGATCCCAATGCGACGTTCGAGGATGTGGTGAAGCATCCCGGGGTCATCGACTGCGTCCGCCGCGGCCTTCAGGCGCACAACAAGGACTGCGAAGGCGCGAGCAGCCGGCGAATCGGTCGCGCGATGCTGATGGTCGAGCCGCCGTCGATCGACGGGCACGAGCTGACCGACAAAGGCTACATCAACCAGCGCGCCGGCCTCGAGCGCCGCGCCGCGCTGGTCGAGCGGCTTTATGCGGCTACGCCCGACAGCGACGTGATCGTGCTGTGATACGGAATTTTAGAACCGTCATTCCGGGGCACTCGCGAAGCGAGTGAGCCCGGAATCCAGAGATGAATCAGATCGAGATTCCGGGTTCGATGCTGCGCATCGCCCCGGAATGACGATCAGGAAGCAGGTGAGGCCATGAACTTCGATTTCTCCGACGACCAGAAGCAGTTGCGGGACCAGGCGCGGAAATTCCTCGCCGAGAAGTGCCCGCCCAAGGCGGTGCGCGTGGTGCTCGACGGCAAGGAGCCGTATGACCGCGCGTTGTGGAAAGGCTTTGCCGAGATGGGCTTCCTCGGCGTCGCCATTCCGGAGGAGTATGGCGGTGCGGGCGCCGGCCATCTCGAGCTGTGCGTGATCGCCGAGGAGGTCGGCCGCGCGCTGGCGCCGGTGCCGTTCTCATCGACCGTGTATCTTGCCGCGGAGGCGCTGATGCTGGCCGGCAGCGATGCGCAGAAGCAGGCCTGGCTGCCGAAGATCGCGAACGGCGAGACGATCGGCACCTTGGCGCTGTTCGAGGGCACCGGCAATCCGTCGCCGAAGGCGATCAAGCTCGAGGCTGCCAATGGCGTGCTCAACGGCACCAAGAAGCCCGTCGCCGACGGCGCCATCGCCGATCTCGTCATCGTTGCCGCGCGTACCGGCTCGACCGGCCGCGACAGCGACATCTCGCTGTTCCTGGTCGACACCAAGGCGGGCGGCGTCGAAGCCAAGGCGCTGACCAATCTCGATCCGACGCGCGGCCAGGCCGAGCTCACCTTCAAGAACTGCAAGGCGGAGCCGCTTGGCGCCGCCGGCGAGGGCTGGAGCATCATCACCCAGGTGCTCGATCGCGCCGCGGTGTTGACGGCGTTCGAGCAGGTCGGCGGCTCCGACCGCGCGCTGGAGATGGGCCGCGACTACGCGCTCGATCGCATCGCCTTCGGCCGTCCGATCGGTTCGTTCCAGGCGGTCAAGCATATGCTGGCCGACATGTATGTGTCTGCGACCCTGGCGCGCTCGAACTCGTACTACGGCGCCTGGGCGCTCTCGACCAACGCCCCGGAGCTGCCTGAAGCCGCGGCCTCGGCGCGCATCAGTGCGACGCAGGCGTTCCAGCACTGCGCCAAGAACAACATCCAGGTGCACGGTGGCATGGGCTTCACCTGGGAGTTCGACTGCCACATGTACTACCGCCGCGCCAACGCGCTCGCGCTCGGCCTCGGCAGCCTGTCCTATTGGGAGGACCAGTTGATCGACCGCATGCGCAAGCGCAATGCGGCTTGAGGAACGAAGGGAATCCGTAGGGTGGGCAAAGCGACTTGTCCGACGAAGCCCAAAGGGCGAAGGCGGAAGCGTGCCCACCGTCGGTGGCGCGGGTTTGAATCGGTGGGCACGGCGCGTTGCGCCTTTGCCCACCCTACGAGATGAGAGGCTTGCCGATGAACTTCGATGACACTCCGCAGGAGGCGGCGTTTCGCAGCCAGGCGCGGGCCTGGATCGCCGCCAATGCGCCGAAGCAGTATGAAGACGAACTGCGCGCGACCTCGCTCGGCCGCGTCGCGCTGAAGGACGCCAACATCCTCGACGTCGCCAAGGCGTGGCAGAAGAAGAAGGCTGATGCCGGCTGGGCGTGTCTGCACTGGCCGAAGGAGTATGGCGGCCGCGGCGCCTCGCCGATCGAGCGCGTGATCTGGCAGCAGGAGGAGGGGCCTTACGGCAAGCTCTCCGGCCTGTTCATCATCGGCCACGGCATGTGCGGGCCGACCATGATGGCCTACGCCTCGGAAGATCATAAACGGCAGTATCTGCCGCCGCTCGCCTCCGGCGAAAAGGTCTGGTGCCAGCTGTTCTCCGAGCCGGCCGGCGGCTCCGACGTCGCCGGCCTGCGTACCCGCGCCGAAAAGCGCGGCGACGATTGGGTGATCAACGGCCAGAAGATCTGGACCTCAGGCGCGCATTATTCCGACTACGGCATTCTGCTGACGCGCACCGATCCGACCGTGCCGAAGCACAAGGGCCTGACGATGTTCTTCCTGGACATGAAGAGCCCTGGTGTCGAGGTCCGGCCGATCAAGCAGGCGAGCGGGCACTCGGATTTCAACGAGGTCTATTTCACCGACGTCGTGATTCCGGACTCGCAGCGCCTCGGCGCGGTCAATGACGGCTGGAACGTCGCGCTCACCACCTTGATGAACGAGCGCATGTCGATCGGCGCCGGCGTCGCCACCGGCTTCCCGGAGCTGTTCGACTTCTGCTCCAGCCTGATGCTGGACGATCGTCCCGCGATCGAGGACCGCAATGTGCGCTCGAAGCTCGCGAGCTGGGCGGTGAAGGCGAGCGGCCTGAAATACACCAGCATGCGTACCATCTCGGCGCTGTCGAAGGGCGAGCGGCCGGGTCCTGAGAACTCGATCGGCAAGCTCGTGGCGGGGCCGATGATCCAGGACGTCGCGGCCTACGCGCTCGATCTGCAGGGGGCGGCCGGCGTGCTCAGCGGTCCCGAGGCGGAGCTTGCCGGCAAATTCCAGGCGATGCTGCTGCGCGCGCCCGGCACCCGTGTCGAAGGCGGAACCGACGAGATCATGCGCAACATCATCGCCGAGCGCGTGCTCGGCCTGCCCGGTGACATCCGGGTCGACAAGGACGTGCCGTTCAACAAGGTGCCGACCAAGGGACGTGCCTAGCAAGCGGAGTCGTAGGGCGGGTTAGCGCAGCGTAACCCGCCCTTGGCTCGTGCAATGCTGATCAAAGCGGCGGGTTACGCCTTCGGCTAACCCGCCCTACGCATACGAAGCGAGGTTAGATCATGAACTTCGACGATACCCCTGAAGAAGCCGCCTTTCGCGACACCGCGCGCGCCTGGATCGCGGCCAACGCGCCGAAGGAGCTGGAGGGCGAACTCGCGAGTTCCTCGCTCGGGCGCATCAGGCTCAAGCACGCCGATATCGTCGAGGTCGGCAAGGCCTGGCAGAAGAAGAAGTCCGATGCCGGCTGGGCCTGCCTGCACTGGCCGAAAGCGTATGGCGGCCGCGGTGCGACGCCGATCGAGCGCGTGATCTGGCAGCAGGAGGAGGGCGTCTATGGCAAGCTGACGCAGCCGTTCCAGATCGGCGAGGGCATGTGCGGCCCGACCGTGATGGCCTATGGCAGCGAGGAGCATAAGCGGCGCTATCTGCCCAAGCTCGCCTCGGGCGAGGAGATCTGGTGCCAGCTGTTCTCCGAGCCCGCCGGCGGCTCGGATGTCGCGGGCCTGCGCACCCGCGCCGAGAAGCGCGGCGACGACTGGATCATCAACGGCCAGAAGATCTGGACATCGGGTGCGCATTACTCGGACTACGGCCTGCTGATCACGCGCACTGATCCCACCGTGCCGAAGCACAAGGGTCTCACCATGTTCTTCCTGGACATGAAGAGCCCGGGCGTCGAGGTCCGTCCGATCAAGCAGGCCAACGGAATGCAGGAGTTCAACGAGGTCTATTTCACCGACGTGGTGATCCCCGACAGCCAGCGGCTCGGCGCGGTCGGCGACGGCTGGAACGTGTCGCTCACGACCTTGATGAACGAGCGCATGTCGATCGGCGCGCGGCTGGCGACCGGCTTCCCCGAAATGTTCGAGTTCTGCGCGAACCTGATGACCGACAACGGGCTCGCCATCGACGATCGCGCCACGCGCTCGAAACTGGCGTCGTGGGCGGTCAAGGCGAGCGGGCTGAAATACACGAGCTATCGCGCCATCTCGGCGCTGTCCAAGGGCGAGCGGCCGGGACCTGAGAATTCCATCGGCAAGCTGGTCGCCGGCGTCATGCTGCAGGATATCGCGACCTACGCGATGGATCTCGAAGGCGGCGCCGGCGTGCTGACCGGCGCGGACGAGGCGGTGACGCAGGGCCAGTTTCAGCAGATGCTGCTGACCTCGCCCTCGATGCGCATCGCCGGCGGCACCGACGAGATCCTGCGCAACATCATCGCCGAGCGCGTGCTCGGCCTGCCCGGTGACATCCGGGTCGACAAGGACGTGCCGTTCAACAAGGTGCCGACCAAGGGACGTAGCTAACCCTCATGCTGAGGAGCTGCGCAGCAGCGTCTTGAAGGATGAGGCCGATATCCGGGCCTCATGGTTCGAGACGGCGCTGCGCGCCTCATCATGAAGGGACGTTTCTCCGTTGTAGTGAGAACCATAAATGAAAGCTGACGCCGCAGCCGCACAGGCCACTCCCATCACCGTTCTCGAAGAGCTGATGGCCGCGCGCTTCTCCTGTCGCAGGTTCCTGCCCGAGCCCGTGCCGCGCGCCACCATCGAGCGCATCCTGGAGGCGGCGCAGAAAACCGCGTCGTGGTGCAACAGCCAGCCGTGGCGTGTCGAGATCACCTCCGGTGTGGCGACCGAGGCGTTCCGGAAGGTGATGTATGCGGCGGCCTCCAGCGGCAAGGCGGCGTCAGGCGACTTTCCTTTCCCGCGCGAATACACCGGTGTCTATCTCGAACGGCGGCGCGAGAGCGGTTTCCAGCTCTACAACGCGCTCGACATCCCGCGCGGCGACAAGGCGGGCTATGCCCGGCAGGCGCTGGAGAACTACAATTTCTTCGGCGCGCCGCATGTGGCGATCATCCACAGCGACGAGGCGCTCGGCACCTATGGCGCGATCGATTGCGGCGGCTACGTCACGAGCTTCATGCTGGCGGCGCAGGCGCTCGGCATCGCCACCGTGCCGCAGGCGGCGCTCGCGTTTCATTCCGACGTGGTGCGGCAGCACTTCGGGCTCGGCGGCGACCGCAAGGTGGTCTGCGGCATCTCGTTCGGGCATCCCGATCTCGGTGACAAGGCCAACTCCTACCGCACCCGCCGCGCCACGGTCGCGGAGACCGTCCGCTTTCACGACAAATAACTTCCCGTCCGTGGGTCGCGCGCGCGTATTGTTTGCCGGTGGAGTTCCGTTATCCGGGACTCCGGAGGGGGCGAGACGACCCGCGAGTCCATTTTTGTAAACCGAGTTTGCTGAACAAGGAGCAGCTCGGGCGGCGGCGCCATGATTTTGCCGAGGTGTCGTCCGAGTTCGGCAAGCGCGTTTCGGCAACGATGCGCGCGCTCTCCTGTCCGACCTTCACATCGAAAGCCGCCCTGAAATCAACAGTTTGTGTCTGTGATGCGCCAACCGAGACGCGTTGCTACGGGGACCAGACGTGTTGCGAGAGTCGGTGCAGGAGCGCTAATGGCTGCTGTTTGTCGAATTGGGCGCGCACTTTTCCTTCAGCTCGTGGGCTTCAAGCAATGATATTGACAAAATTCTCTCTAACATTTTGAGTTGCATCGCCCGAGCGTCAACGATGCAAAATTGCAGACGCTCGATGATCTTCTCGATTGAAGGTTCAGTCACGGCTCGAAACCTGAAGTGTCAGCGATGGATTCCATGAACACGCCGTCCAACCTTTATGCCCTCGAGGTGGATGAGGCGACGCTCCTTGGTCACCGCCTCTTGAAGGCTTTCCATAAGCTCAGGCTGAAGCGGCACCGGGAACAGCTCATTGCGCTGGCTGAGCGGCTGGTGGAAGATGAAGAAAGATATCCGGCAGGGCCTGGCGGCTGACGTCTTCGAGCCCCCGCCACGTGAGGGTTGGCCGCGTCAGGCCGATCTGCTTGCAGAGTGACTTCCAAGTCGTTTCATCGCAGTCGACGAGTACGGCCATCACCGACATCCCGTCCATCATGTGAGGTACGCCGAGCGGCCGCGCTTTCCAGCCGCACTTCTCGAACCGCGGCAGCCACCAGGTTTCGAGCACGATCGAAAAGCCGGTCAGCCCGATCGAGATGCCGTATTCCATGATTGCAGTGAGCAGCAGCATGTCGACCCGCGGGCCGGCGTGCTCGCCGCGGCGCTCCGGGATCACGAAGATGCGCGACAGCTCGTAGACGTCGGGGCGCTGGATCGGGCCGCGCAGATTCAGATACGGGAAGATGTCGCTCATCAGCGTCGGCAGCAGCGTCGGCACCGCGCGCATCGAGCCGATCAACTGGCCCTTGTCGATGCAGAACAGATAGACCGAATCCTCGGTGTCGAACTGATCGATCTCGCGCCCGTCCGGACGATCGAGCGCCATCCACTTGCGCTGCTTGACGTAGATCTCGTGGCGCAGACGGTAATATGAATCGAAATATTTCTCGTACAGAGCGCGATTATCTTTTCGAACGACATGAATCTCAGGCATCGAAACCCCCGGTCGTCTGAATCAAATTGGGGTTTGCAGATTGCCGATGCGCTCGAATTGATCCAGTGGGAGAAACGACAGATCAGATCGAGATCTCGCCGTTGACAAGAGCGGTCGCAACCGTCGCCGTCTTGTTCTTGGTTGCTAGCTTGCGCTGCGCTTCTTCCAGATGCCACCGGACGTTGCGTTCGGAGACGCCGAGGATGCGCGCCGTCTCCCACGCGGTCTTGCCGCGCGCCGCCCAGCCCAGCACCTCGGCCTCGATCCGCGACAGGCGTCGGCCCTGGTTGCTCGCGGCCGAGCGCGCCAGCGCGCGCAGCCGGCTGTGGGTGAAGATGCTGATCAGGTGCAGCGCGCCCCGCGCGTCCGGAGCGAGATTCGGATTTTCGCCTGCAAGGCTGACGGCGCCCACGGCATCGTCGTAGTGGATGGGGACGCAGAAGCCTTCGTTCAATCGGAAGTCCTTCGCGCGCATCATCACCTCATGCGCGCCGGGCTCGTCCTCGCGGTCGTAGGGAGCCTCCGACCACGCGAATGGATTCAATGTCGAGATGCAGTGCCGCGGAATAGGATCGCAGCGGTGAAACTGCTCGCGCGCATACATGTCGAACCATTCCCGCGGCCAGCCGTTGGCGAGAATGGTTTGCTGCAGCGATTGGCCCGAGGTCGGCACGCCGGCCATGATGTAGGCGTGAAAGCCCAGGTCGCTGATCATCTTCTCGAACTGGGAGAGCACGCTCGCGCTGGTCTTCGACGCTTCGATCGCATCGACGTACTCCAGAGCTCGTCGTCCCCAATACGCGTCCATCACTTGCATGTGAAAGTCTCCGCCCGTGGTTCAAGCTAGCCACGGACAAAAAGCTGTCAACCGCAAATTGGGGCTTTACGTCGATAGTTCGTTGAGCGTGTGTCAGAACACCGGCTGGATACAGCAATTTGCATGCAAAATTTTATCAGTTCGGAGCATGGCTGCGCTCAGAATTTCGGTGTTTTCTTCTCTGCAAACGATTTCATACCTTCGCGGATCTCGGCTCCGCTCATGCTGTCCCGATGCCTGCGGCGAGCCGCCGCATCGTCGAGGGCTCCGCGTGCAAACTCGTTGATGGCGCGCTTCATGCCGCGCATGGCCTGCGGGGCGTTGCCGGTCAGAATGGCCGCCAGCCGGTCGACCTCCGCGTCGAGCGCATCGGCCGTCGCCACGCCGGTGAGATAGCCGATGCGCAGCATCTCGGCCGCGTCGATCTTCTCCGCCGTCAGGAACAGACGCTTGGCATTGTCGATACCAAGGCGGGACACGTAGCGCTTGATGCCATTCGGGTAGTAGTGCAGCCCGAGCCGCGCCGCCGGCATGAACATCTCGCTGGTATCGACTCCGATTCGGAAATCGCAGGCCAGCGCCAGATCGGTCGAGCCGCCATAGACCCCGCCGTTGAGCCGGCAGATCGTCGGCAGGGCGAGGTCCTCCAGCCGGTCGACGACCTCCTCGAATGCCGGGCTGGAAGCCTCGGCCTCATCCGCCGGCGTTGCGCCGATGGCGCCAAGGTCGAAGCCGGCGCTGAACGCCCGCCCGGTGCCGGTCAAGACCAGCACGCGCAAGGCGGCGTTGGCCTCGACCCGGTCGAACAGCGCCAGCAGCTCGGCGAGGTCCTCCGGCTGGAGCCGGTTGAGATGGCGCGGACGATTGAGCCGAATGGTGGCGCGGGCGCCGTCGATGGTGAGGAGCGGCATGCTCGGCGCGTCATCGGCCTGGGTGGTCCGTCCGGTCGTCATGTCCTGTTCTCCATGGTTCGGCGCCTCGCCTCGGCAGCGATGCTCTGCGCCAGATCGGGGTGGCGTGCCATCAGCACGCGGAAATCGACGAGGTCGAGCACCAGCAGCTTCGACAGCCCTGTCGTGCTGATGTCGGCCGAGCGCAGGTTGTTCCCGAGCAAGGCCATCTCGCCGAAGAACGCGCCCTCGCCGAGCCGGACCTTCTTGCCGGGAAGGTCGACCTCGACCTCGCCGGAGGCGATGAAATACATGCAGTCGCCCGGCTCGCCCTTGCGGATCACGGCGGCGCGCGGCGGCAGGTCGATGGTGCGCAGCATCTGCGTGACGTCGGCAATGGTGGAGGGCCCGAGGCTGGCGAAGAACGGTACCTTGCTGACTGATTCCCAGGTCTTGAGAAAGTTGTCGCGCCGGGTTTCCGCGGCGAAGCCGGTCGCCAGGATGCCGGTCCATAGGCCGAACACGCCGAGGCCGGAGATCATCACCGTGGCGGCGACCACCCGCCCGAGCGGCGTGACCGGCACCACGTCGCCATAGCCCGTGGTGGTGAGGGTCACGACCGCCCACCACAGCGCGGACGGGATGCTGCCGAAGGTGGCCGGCTGCTCGTCATGTTCGAGCGCGTATTCGGCGACCGATCCGACAAACAGCACCACCAGGAACAGCACCAGCACCGACAGCAGCGGACGCGCTTCCAACACCAGCACCCGGCGGAGCCGGCGCAGGCCAGGCACGCCGGGGATCACCTTGAGCACCCAGATGACCGCCAGCAGCCACGCCGTGCGTGCCTCCATGCCCGAGACCAGCGCGGTCGGCACGGCGAGAGCGGAGATCGTGTCCAGCAGTCCCCGGCCCGACATGAGGTAGGCGGCGACGCGATGCGCCCGGGCCGCCTGCTGAACCCGAACCGCCCATTCGACGACGAAAAAGACAAGGCATCCGCACAGCAGGGCGATGATCCAGCGCCGTCCGGCCTCGTAGGCCGGGTCCATCGTCAACAGCACCATGGCGCTCATGCCGAGCGCCACGGCCGCAAAGGCCGCTTTGGTCATGTTGCGTCCGGCCAGCGCGGTGACGAATGCCGCCAGGGCAGGGTGCTGCGGTTTGGTCATTGCTGGCGGGCGTCGGTCGCTGATCTCAGAGCCGCAGGAGATCGCGGCGGCGGCAAGGTGCCCCGATCGGGGGAATCCCGTCAACGATGCGGGCCGGTCGGTTGCGCGGGTGCCTCCGGCAGGTCCAAGCCGTCCTACTTCGAGCGGGAATTTTTGAGTGTCGGCTCAAATACCGGTTCAAACGTCGTCTGTTCGCCGTATATCAGAGGTCGGCATGGACACGCTAAATTAGGCAAAAGGAGGCCGGAACCGAGCGTCCGCCCTCCTGCGTCCCAAGAGTCTGGTTGATCCCAATGGATACCTCACACCTGGTCGAACATGCGGGCGCCGCCGGCAGCCTCTTCGCCTCGATCTTCGTGGTCGCCACGCTGTCGATGCGGACCATGATTCCGCTGCGGGTTTTCGCCATCCTCACCAACATCGTCCTGATCGCGACCGCGGTGCCGATGCACAACTATCCGGTCCTGATCCTGCACGGGGTGCTGCTGCCGCTCAACAGCTATCGGCTCCACCAGATGCTGCAACTGGTCCGCGACGTGAAGCAGTCGGTCAACAGCGACCTCTCCATGGAATGGCTGAAGCCGTTCATGACCGAGCGCAAATGCGGTCCCGGCGAGGTGCTGTTCTACAAGGACGAGAAGGCCGACAGCATGTACTACATCGTCAGCGGCCGCTTCCGCCTGGTCGAATCCGGCATCGAGCTGCCGGTGGGCGCGATCGTCGGCGAGTTCGGCATGATCTCCCCGTCCAATACGCGCACGCAGACGCTGGAATGCGTCGAGGGCGGGCTGATCCTGTCGGTGTCCTACGACCAGGTCGAGCAGCTCTACGTCCAGAACCCCGCCTTCGCCTTCTACTTCCTGCGCCTCGCCAGCGCCCGGCTGTTCCAGAACATCGAAACGCTCGAGCGGCGGCTGGCGCAACAGACCACCGCGCCGGCGCCCGTCGCCAAGCCGGCGTGATCCGGGGAGCCTGAAGCCCAGTGGAAAGCGTCCGGTCCTCGCTGCGATATCTGTTCGCCGACGTCATCGGCGACGACGATGGCGAGCCGCCTTTTCTGCCTCAGGGCCTGCCTGACGCCGCCGTGCCGACGGTGAGCGATGGCATCCATCTGCTGATGGAGTATCAGGGCGCGAGCTATGCGCAGCTCTACGTCGATCGCATCAAGCGATTCGTGCGCAGATCGAACGTCGATGCCGGCATGCTGTCTCAGATCGCGCAGCTGCTGGCCGCCCGCATGGCCTACGAGGATCCGATCCGGATCGCCCAGCTCAGATTGATCAGCCTCGACATGGGGCAGCGCCCGGGGGGACGCGAGAGCGATGACGTGCGGCGGTTTCGCCTCGACGAACTGATCGGTGCGCTGCCGCAGGCCGTGGCGGAATCGTTGCTGGCAGCCTTCGAGCAGGTCGGCTGGCTGGGCCGGCGCCGGGTCAAGGTCCGCTTCTCGGTTCGATCGCCGCTCGCCATTCGCCGTCTCAAGCTGATGGCCGGCCTGCGGCGCTGGCGGCTGCAGTCGGTGCGCTATGGCGAGGAGCGCGCCTGGGCCGAACGGTGGCTGCACATGATCGCGCGCGCGCTGGACAAGCAGCCTGCGGCGGCGTCCGCCGTGATCGGCACGGCGACCATGATCCAGGGGCAGGGCGACGGCTACCGGCAGGGTCTCGCCGATTGGCATGCCATCATCGATGGCCTGGCCAAGCCCACCTTCGATGGCGTGCTGCCGATCTCGGATCTCGCCTCCGCCATCGCCGAGGCGCGCGCCGTTGCGCTGGCAGAGCCGGGACAGGGCGCGCTGAAGCGGGCCATCGCGCAGATCCGGGCGAGGGCGCTGTCAGCACCGAAGACCGACGCCGCTGAATGAAACGCCGCGACTGCGGCCGGTTCGCAGATGCACGGTGGCGGGTAACCTTACCCCCCGCGGAATTGCCGGGAAGGGCGGCAGGGCGCGATTTGAGGTTCCCTTTCGCGTGCAATTCGCTACCGGAGATGTCATAAGCGTCGCATACGCGTCGAATTGGCCGGGTATTCTCATCAGATTGCGCTGAACGCCTCCAGTTCCCCGTGCGTCCAAGGGTTGGTTCCCAGGGTTGGTTCCAAGGGTTAGTCGTAGCGAGAGCGTCAGCTTTGTCTTTTCCTTCTTTGTCGTCGCAGGTTCCGGTTGGTGCGCTGGTCGGCTGGATGCTGCTGCTGACCTTCAAGCACATCATTGGCGACTTCGTTCTGCAGAACGCCTGGATGGCCTATGGCAAGGACCAACGGAAGGGCTGGGCGCTGCCGCTGTTGGTGCACTGCCTGATCCATCTCGCCGTCGCCATGGTTCTGATCCTGATCGTCGCGCCGAGATTCTGGTTCGTCGCCGTGATCGACTTCGCCATTCACATCACCATCGATCGCATCAAGGGCATCTGCTCGTCGCGGTTCGGCATGAACACCGAGCACCGATGGTTCTGGACCCTGATCGGCGTCGACCAGGCGCTGCATCACCTCACCGGATTCGGGCTCTCGATCTTCATGGCCGCGAACGGCTGAGTCCGGTCGCGGTGCGTCGCGGCGAAGCTGCGCCGACGGCGGCAGCCCCGTGTCAAGCCGGGGGTGGGACGACCGTTCGGTTTGGTTAACCGGACGTTAGCGATTCGCGCCGCATCGTCGCGCCATGGCAATCAAACAGATGCTTCAAAGTCGCGATGCGTTCGACAGCGATTCGTGCCCGGTCGGCGACGAGCTTCTCGGCGAGCTCTACCGTGCCGACGCCAACGGGCTGCCCGCGCTGGTCGAGAGCGTCTCCGCCGATGTGAGGGCCATGCTGGCGCTGTTCTGTTACAGGCGCACGCATCTTCACCCGCTGGCGCTTGCGATTGCATCCACCTGCAGCGAGCAGGACCTGTCGCAGTTCGGCGGCCGGGTCGGATCGGCGCTGTATGCGCAGTCCCGCGGCGGTCGGGCGGGTCCGGCCAGCGCGACCTCGAGCCGCAAGCCGATCTCGCTGTCGACCAAGCCGCTCTCGGTGATGAAGCCGTTCGAGGACGATCTCGACGACAGCCCCGAGCCGGTCACGGCCTGACTCCCCGTCTTCCTGGCCTTTGGCTCAGGCGAGCACGGGCAGCCCGAACTTGCGCCGGGCCATCGCGCATTCGGCGTCACCCGGCATGCAGATGCGGCACACCTCAGGGCGGATCGCGTAGATCCGGCACGAGACCGCGCGCGCGATCTCGCCATCGAGCCCGCAGCAGCGGTCGCCGTCGCAGCGCATGCCCGACAGCCGCTCGTTGACCAGCTCGGCCGGGATCAGGTCGAGGGCTTCATCCTCCTCGATCGTGAAGCGCGGCCAGTTCGACGAATAGGCGCAGCACGCGCCGCAGCTCTGACAGGGGCTGCTGTCAGTCTCGCCAGACACCGGTTCAGACATCCTTGGGAACCTCCCACACCAGGCTGCGCCGCCATTTGGCGCGCAGCGCCTCGCGCCTTTCAGGATATTTGTCGTCGAGATAATCCGCCTCGACGACACGGTCGGTCCTGAAGCTGCGGAAGTCGCGACGCAGCTCGCACCAGGCGGCGAGGATGCGCACCGCGTCATGATAGCCGATCGCGATCGGCCAGATCACGCGCTCGCTGTCGCGGCCCTGCTCGTCGCGATAGCGTAAGCGGATCTTGCGTCCCTCGTGGATCTGCGAGCGCGTGCGTGACATGTCGATGCGGTCCGGCTCGCGCATCCACGGCCGCGGCGCGCGGCTCGCCGGCTCCAGCACGAATGGCCTTAAGCGCTCCGGCACGGTGTCGGCGATCTTGGCCATCAGGTCTTCCGCCGCGCGCGCCAGCACCGGGTCGGCGTTGACCGCGACCCATTGCGCGCCAAGCACCGCCGCCTCGATCTCGTCCGGCGTCAGCATCAAGGGCGGCAGATCGAAACCCTTCTCCAGGATGTAGCCCATGCCGGCCTCGCCGCGGATCGGCACGCGCTGCCCGATCAGGGTGGCGATGTCGCGATAGATCGTGCGCTTCGAGGTCTCGAGCTCGGCCGCGATCGCATCCGCCGTCAATGGGCGGCGCGTGCGTCTCAGCACCTGGATGATCTGGAACAGCCGGTCGGCGCGTCTCATGGTGTGTCCTGCGAGCGGCGAGCACCCCCGCCGATGCTGACAGGATGCTGGCAGCAGCCTGTCCTTATACCGGGCCAACAACGAGATTGAAGGGGTGATGTCGATGATGATGTTTTATGGCCTTGGCCTGGCCACCACGCTACTGCCGCTGCTGACACCATGGTGGCAGCAGCACGTTCGTAGCGTCCGGCGTCTGCTCAGGAAGTCGGGAGTGCTGTCATGATCACATTGTTCGGTTTGGGCGCGGGCTTCGGCCTGCCGGAGATCAGCCCCTTCGTCACCAAGACGGAGGTGCAATTGAAGATGGCGGGCCTCGACTATCGGAAGCAGCGGGCGATGCCGCCGGCGTCGCCGAAGGGGCAACTGCCCTTCATCGACGATGGCGGCGAGCTGATTGCCGATTCGACCTTCATCCGTGCCCACATCGAGCGCAAATACGGCTTCGACTTCGATTCCGGACTCGACGTGCGCGCGCGGGCGCAGGCCTGGGGGTTCGAGCGCATGATCGAGCATCATCTGTATTTCGCGCTGGTCGGGGCGCGCTGGGTCGATCCGGTCAACTTCGCCAAGGGGCCGGCGCATTTCTTCGACGGCGTGCCGGCCGACAAGCGCGAGAAGCTGCGCGAGGACGCGCAGTTTCGTGTCGCCGAGAACTATCTGATCTCCGGGCTCGGCCGGCACGCGCCGGACGAGGACGTCGATCTCGCCGCGCGCTCGCTGCGCGCGCTGTCGGTGCAGCTCGGAGACCGGCCTTATCTGATGGGTGATCGTCCATGCGGCACCGACGCGACCGCGTTCGCCGTCATCGCCGGCATTCTCACGCCGTTCTTCGAATCCGAGCTCCGCCGCAGGACCGAAAGCTTCGGCAATCTCGTCGCCTATGCCGAGCGCATGATGGCGCAGTACTATCCCGAGTTCGATTGGGGCAGGGCGGCCGAGGCCGCCTGAGTTCTTAAGCCCCACCCACGTCATTCCGGGGGCAAGGCCGCAGGCCTTGAACCCGGAATCTCGAGATTGTTTTGCGCTCTACTCATGTCGAGATTCCGGGTTCAATCGCCCGTGCACTACCGCGCACGAACGATTGCCCCGGAATGACGACCAAGCACAGGTCCACAGTGCTGAAGGCAGAGGACTTCGTCAGAGGGCCTCGCCCTTCAACCGCGCCACCTCCGCCTCCAGCTCCGCGATGCGCGCATCGCGCACGGCCAGCGCTTCGGCGACGTCGGCCGCGTCGAACTTCTGCGGGATGTGCTGCGGGCAGTTGGTGTCCCAGGCGCTGATCGTGAACAGGATGACCTGCTCGGGCCGAGCCCTGTAGCCTCTCGGCATCAGCGAGGCCGTCAGCGCGGCATCATCCTCGACCACCCGCGCCGTCCCCCAGATCTTCACCCGGCGGCGATGCGCGTAGTCCATGACGAAGATGTAGGCGTGCGGGTTCTCCGACAGATTGCCCTGGGTGATGTACTGCCGGTTGCCGCTGAAGTCGGCGAACGCCAGCGTGTGGCTGTCGAGCACCTTGAGAAAGCCCTTCGGTCCGCCGCGATGCTGGATATAGGGCTGGCCGTCGGCCGAGGCGGTCGCGAGATAGAAGCTCGTGGCCTCGGCGAGGCGGCCGGCGAGATCGGCGTCGACCTCGTGGCGAAAGCCGCGGCTCTGCTCCACATGCGCGTAGCTCTCGCGCGACCCCTTGCGGGCCTGGATCGCCTTGACGGCGGGTGAGAACATGACGTCGCCGGGTGCCTGGATGGTTGGCTGGGTCATCGCAATGACTCCTTGTCGCTGCGGCCGTGACTGCCGCCGTGAAGGGAATATGGTCCCAATTCCCCGGGGAAATAATCTGGCCAGTTGACATTGGATCGTTGCAGATGTTGCAATAATCCCATGGACCGCATCGATGCCATGCAGGCGTTCGTCACCGTCGCCGAGCTGAACGGCTTCGCACCGGCGGCGCGCCGGCTCAAGCTGTCACCATCGGCGGTCACCCGTTTGGTCGCCGCGCTCGAAGCGCATCTTGGCGTCCGCCTGCTGCAGCGGACGACGCGCTCGGTGACGCTGACCGATTCCGGACGACGCTATCTGGAACGCGCTGGCCGCATCCTGGCCGATCTGGCGGAGGCGGAGCGCGCCGCGGAGAGCGAGCGCCTGCAGCCGGTGGGGCGGCTGGTGGTCTCGGCGCCGGTCGGCTTCGGCCGGCTCCATGTCGGTCCGGTCATGGCCGCGTATCTGAGCCGCTATGCCGAGGTCGCGGCCGAGCTGCGCCTCGAGGACCGCCAGATCAATCTGGTGGAGGACGGCGTCGACTGTGCCGTTCGGATCGGCCATCTCGGCGATTCGTCGCTCGTGGCCCGCCAGGTCGGCAGCATGCGCCGGATCGTGGTCGGGGCTCCCGCCTACTTCAAAGGCCAAGGCGAGCCGCGGACACCCGATGCGCTGGCGAAGCACCAGACCATCCAGTTCGGCCCGGCCGACGAATGGCGCTTCGTCAAGGAGGGCAGGGAACTGCGGATTGCGGTCAGCCCGCGGCTCGTTACCAACAATGCCGACGCCGCGATCCAATATGCCGAGGCGGGCGGCGGCGTGACACGGGTGATGGCCTATCAGGCCGCCGACGCGCTGCGTGGCGGCCGCCTCAAGCGGGTGCTGGCGAAATACGAGCCGCCGCCACTTCCCATCCACATCGTGTTCCCGAGCTCCCGGCTCCTATCAGCCAAGGTCCGCGCCTTCATCGACCTGATCGCCACGACCTGCGACTGGCGCTTCGGCTGACGACGTCACTCCTTCTTCGGCACCACGCGAAACGTCGCGTTCGCCCGCGCGATCACGGCGTCGTCGGCCAGCACCAGGCTCTGTACGAAGCAGACGGTGCGTCCGCTCTTGATGACGTCGCTCTCGACGCTGAGCCACTGCCCGATCCCGGCGCTGCCGATGTAGTCGACTGCGAGGTTGATCGTCACCAACGACGCCTCCCAGCCCAGCGTCTGGGCGCAGCTATAGCCCATCGCATTGTCGGCCAGCGATGCGATCAGGCCGCCATGGATCAGCCCGCGCGAATTGGTGTGCGGCACGGCGAGCCGCAGACCGAGGATGACGGCCTTGTCGGTTCTCCTGGCGTAGAGCGGCTCCCAGGGATCGGTGAACGGGCTCTTGCGGAAATGCGGCTCGAAGCCGGCGGGAATGCTGCTCACGCGTGTCTCGATCGTTGCTGGCGATGTCCGCAGTCAACGACGTCTCCGCGCGTTTTGCACCGCCTACAAAGTTTCAAACGTGTTTTGCGCGGATGTTTGAAACAGTGCGCGCCGACGCCGGAGGAGATGGCGCACGATGTCGCAGGGCCGCTCGACGCCTCGTGGCAATTTCGCGGTGTGCCGATGCAGTCGTGCAATTTCGGGTGCACTCAAGATGCTTAACGTGTTAATGAATTGGTCGCGCGGGTGCAACTTTCGTCTGCCAGACTTGCGCTGGCTGGCGCGATAGGGGCAGGCTCGCGCGTGCAGCGACGGCAGGTCTGCCGTCACGCTTGCAATGATGGTTATATGCTATAACAATGAAGCAAAGGGCCCTCGAAGGCCCATGATGGAAGGAGAGGATCCCGATGAGGAAGACGCTTCTGGCGTTGGCGCTGGCTGCCGGTGTGACCACCCCCGTGCTCGCGCAGGACAAGACGTTCGAGCTGAAGATTTCGCACTGGGTGCCCGCCAGCCATCCGCTGCAGAAGGCGCTGGAGGATTGGGCCGCATCGGTCGAAAAGGCCTCGGGCGGCACCATCAAGGGCAAGGTGTTCCCGGCGCAGCAGCTCGGCAAGGCCTTCGACCATTACGACATGGCGCGCGACGGCATCGCCGATGTCACCTATGTGAATCCCGGCTATCAGCCCGGCCGTTTCCCGATCATCGGCGCCGGCGAGCTGCCGTTCCTGGTCTCCGACGCCAAGGGCGGCTCGGAAGGTCTGGACGCGTGGTACCGCAAATATGCCGAGAAGGAGATGAAGGACGTCAAGTATTGCCTCGCCTTCGTCCACACGCCCTCGGCTTTCCACACCCGCACCAAGAAGGTCGTCGTGCCCGAGGACGTCAAGGGCATGAAGATCCGCCCGGCGGATGCGACGATCGCCAATTTCGTCACCCTGCTCGGCGGCACCAATGTGCAGTCGTCGGCGCCGGAAGTGCGCGACATCATCGAGCGCGGCGTCGCTGACGGCGTCACCTTTCCGGCGGGCTCGCTGGTGCTGTTCGGAGTCGACAAGGTCACGAAGTACCACATGGACGCGCCGTTCTACGTGACGACCTTCGTGTTCGTCATGAACAAGGACAAGTACAACCAGATGTCGGCGATGCAGAAGAAGGCGATCGACGACAATTGCAACACGGAGACCGCCGGCAAGGTCGGCGAGCCCTGGGGCAAGTTCGAGGACGCCGGCGTCGACAAGATCAAGGCCGAGTCCGGCCAGGAGGTCTACAAGCTGACGCCGGAGCAGACCGCTTTGTGGAAGAAGGCCTCCGAGCCGCTGTTCAAGACCTGGGCCGACGGCGTCAAGAAGACCGGCGTCGACGCCGAGGCCGCCATGACCGAGCTGAAGGCCTCGCTCGCCAAGTACAACGCGCTGGCGCAGTAGCGCTCTTTACATCGCGCTGTTGCGCAGCAGACGGTGCGCTCCCTCTCCCCGTTCTGACGGAGAGAGGGTCGGGGTGAGGGGCAGCCGCACGGGTGGTGCGAGCCGTTAGACCTGTACCCCCTCACCCCAACCCTCTCCCCGCCTTAGCGAAGCTTCGCTTCGCCCTGGCGGGGCGAGGGGGCCCACCGCCTGCTGCGCGGCAGCGCGCGCTCCAATCTACAAGCCTACGACCAGATTTCAAACGGGGACGCCATGCAGCGCGCCTACATGGACCGGATCATCGATGCGATCGAATGGATCGCGGCGTTCTTCGTCGGCATCGTCGCGCTCGACATCTTCCTGTCGGTGCTGCTCCGCAACACGCTGAACTATTCGATCCCCGATTCCTTCGACATCGGGCGCATGCTGCTCGGCATCCTGATCTTCTGGGGCATCGCTGCGACATCCTATCGCGGCACACACATCACCGTGGATCTGATCTGGGGCAATGTCGGCCCGCGCTATCAGCGCTGGATCGACATCTTCGCAACGCTGGTGCTGCTGTTCGTCGTCACGGTGCAGACCTGGACCCTGTTCGACAAGGTGCGCGGCACCTATGAGGACAACGTCCTCACCTTCGATCTGCACATGCCGACCTGGCCGTTCTTCGCAATCGCCTGGATCGGCGACGTTTCGGCGGTGCTCCTGATCGCCATCCGGACCTATCGCCTGATCTTCCACCCCGAGGAGATTCATGACCCTCACGTCAAGCCCACGGAGTAGTGCCGCATGAGCACGGATGCGGTTGCCGTCATCGGCTTCGTTGCGCTGTTTGCGCTGATGCTGCTGCGCGTGCCCGTCGGCATGGCGATGGGACTCGTCGGCGTGTCCGGCTTCGCCTATCTCGTCAACGGCACGGCGGCGCTGAAGCTGGTCGGCCAGACCTCGATGCGCACGGTCACGGACTACACGTTCGGCGTGATCCCGATGTTCCTGCTGATGGGAACGTTCGTGTCCAACTCCGGCATGAGCCGCGAGCTGTTCCGTGCCGCCAACGGCTTCGTCGGCCATCTGCGTGGCGGGCTCGGCATCGCCACCGTCGCCGCCTGCGGCGGCTTCGCTGCGATCTGCGGTTCGTCGGTGGCGACCGCCGCGACGTTCTCGGCGGTGGCCTATCCCGAGATGCGCCGCTTCGGCTATCCGCAGTCCTTCGCCACCGGCGTCATCGCCGCCGGCGGCACCTTGGGCGCGATGCTGCCGCCGTCGACCGTGCTCGCCGTCTACGGCATCATCACCGAGCAGGACATCGGCAAGCTGTTCATCGCCGGCATCATCCCCGGCCTGTTGGCGATGACCATGTACATGATCACCATCACGGTGATCGGCCGTGTCAGGCCGGATTTTCTCCCGAAGGGCGAGGCGCCGCCGTGGCGCGAGCGCATCGCGGGCCTGAAAGGCATCTGGGCGCCGGTGCTGCTGTTCCTGTTCGTGATCGGCGGTCTCTATGGTCTGCCGTTCCTGCCGCGCTTCACGCCGACGGAAGCCGGCGGCGTCGGCGCCACCGGCGCATTCCTGATCGGCGTGTTCACCGGCCGGCTCGACAAGGACAAGATCCTGGCTTCGCTGCTGCAGGCCACGCGCACCGCGGCCGCGGTGTTCACCGTGCTGATCGGCGCGCTGATCTTCGGCTACTTCCTGACGGTGACGCAGACGCCGCAGAAGGTGACGGAGTTCCTCACCGGCCTCGGCCTCGGCCCCTACGGGGTGCTGGCGCTGATCATGGTGATGTATCTCGTGCTCGGCTGCCTGATGGATGCGATGGCGATGATCATCCTGACCGTGCCGATCATCTTCCCGGTCATCTCCCATCTCGGCTTCGATCCGATCTGGTTCGGCGTCATCATCGTGATGACCGTCGAGCTCGGCCTGATCCATCCGCCGGTCGGCATGAACGTCTTCGTCATCAAGAGCGTGGTGAAGGACGTGTCGTTCTCGACGATCTTCAAGGGCGTGCTGCCCTTCGTCGTCACCGACCTGATCCGCCTGGTGATCCTGATCGCCTTCCCGCTGCTGGCCACCTGGCTGCCGCAACAGATGATGGCCCGCTGATGACGACCCCGATCCTCGAGACCCGCTACGTCTTCACCCTCACCGTGATGATCGGCGACGTCACCAGTGCCGGCGAGACCGGCATCGGCGTGCGCCGGATCATCCCGATCCATGGCGGCGAGGTGAAGGGCCCCGGCCGCGCCGGTGAGGGCATCAGGGGCAGGATCTGCAATTTCGGCGCCGACTTCCAGATCATCCGTCCGAACGAGCTGATCGACCTCGAAGCCAAATATGGCTTCGAGACCGACGACGGCGCGACGATCTACGTCGAGAACCGCGGCATCCGCTTCGGACCGGTCGACCTGTTGCAGAAGCTCAAGCGCGGCGAGCCGGTGGACCCCAAGCTGATCTACTTCCGCACCCATCCGCGCTTCGAGACCGGCCACGAGAAATATCGCTGGCTGATGGAGCACGTCTTCGTCGGCTCGGCGGCCCGGCACGCCGACCGCGTCATCATCGACGTCCACGTGGTGTTGTAGGCCCATCGGCCTGCGTAGTGCGATCGCATCAGGCGGCCTGAGTTTGACGGTAGCCTGTCGCCACGTCGTCATGGCCGGGCTTGTCCCGGCCATCCACGTCCTCCGGCTGCGGAGAACGACGTGGATGCCCGGGACAAGCCCGGGCATGACGGAGTTATTGGCTGACCGGGTCGTTCGTCGCGACAGCTTCGTATTCGGGAAGGCCAGCGACTAGTCCTCGTCGTCCCAATCCGCCGCCCGGCCATAGCCGTGGTCGCAATTGCGGTCGCGGTAGGCCGGAACGTAGCGCTGGCGCTCGTAGCCGTAGCCGTCATACGCCGCGTCGCGGTAATGCGAACGATAGACCGGGGCAGGCTCATACGCCTGCGCTTCCGAAGCCGACGCCAGCGCGCCGCCGATGAGAGCCCCGGCCACCAGGCCGCCGATCAGCGCCGCGTTGCGGCCGTCATGCGCCTGGGCGGGCGCGGCGCCGGCGAGCAGGGTGGCGGTCATGGCAAGCGCGGCAACGCCGCCAGCGAGAGATGTCTTCAGCGAAACCATGGTCCCCTCCATTGGGAAGTGTGGTGACGGTAGACGTTCTACAGCGCGTGCTTTGAAGTCGTGCTGAACGCGATGTTGTCGGCCGTTCATTTCGGACGACGCCCCCGAAGTTGCGGCCTGAGGTCATTCATTGCTGGAGACCGAAAAAAAAGAAATGACTTGCGTATTATCGGAAATTATGGTTCTCTCCCGCCATCCCGTCCCATCGCAGAGGGGCGTAGCGCGCGATCGTCACGACACGCGGGGCGGGGAGCGATGGCCGCGAGACTTCGCAGCAGGCTCGACCGGGCCTGCGGACGAACGAACGTCTCGCGGACGTGAAATCGCAGCGTCCTGATACCCCGACGCTGGTATCAAGCCGTGATGGCGCCGCAGGCGCTGCGCGGTGATGGTGGCCAAAAAGCCCGGCGCACCAGGGAGACTGCGTATAAGCGTGAAGACCATCGCGCAGGGAAGGCCGGGCGTTCTCGGCTGCACCTGTGGTACCTGCCGCCTGCATTCTTTTCGCAGGCGGGCCGCAGGCGTCAGCCGACGCCTGGCCTTCCCTGCGCCCTCCGCACCGGAGGGTGAACACGATCAGCAAAGCCCCGGGCGTGATTTCGCCGCGGGAATGCCGGATCATGTCATTTGCCTTTGCGCGCAGGCGGGCCTTACCATGCTGCGTCCGGCCGCGCCCCCCGCGGCTTGTTGTTTTGCATCGCACAACATGATGTCGGGCGCCGCTTATTGACTCCCGCGAAGATCGTTATAAAACATAACTATTCTGAACAGGACACAATCAAGCGATGGGAAACGCCGACACCGCCACGCCAGCGGGCGATCCGTCTCTGCTGCAGATCGAACAGCAGGGCGCCGTCCTGACGATCGGGCTCAACCGCCCGGCCAAGCGCAACGCGCTGAATGACGGCATCATCCTCGCCATCGGCGAGCGCTTCACCAGCCTGCCCGACGACGTCCGCTGCGTCGTGATCCACGGCCTCGGCGACAATTTCTCCTCCGGCCTCGATCTCTCCGAATTGCGCGAGCGCGACGCGACCGAGGGCCTGGTGCACTCGCAGATGTGGCATCGCGTGTTCGACCGCATCCAGTATTGCCGCGTGCCGGTGATCGCCGCACTGAAGGGGGCCGTCATCGGTGGCGGTCTCGAGCTCGCCTGCGCCGCGCATATCCGTGTCGCCGAGCCGTCGGCCTACTTCGCGCTGCCCGAGGGCCAGCGCGGCATCTTCGTCGGAGGCGGCGGCTCGGTGCGGCTGCCGCGCCTGATCGGCGTCGCCCGCATGATGGACATGATGCTGACCGGGCGCGTCTATTCCGCGACCGAAGGCTCGTCCTACGGCTTCGCGCAATATCTCGTCGAGGCCGGTGCCTCGATGACCAAGGCCATGGAGTTGGCCGCCAAGATCGCGGGTAACGCGCCGCTGACGAATTTCGCGGTGCTGCAGGCGCTGCCGATGATCGCGGAGGCCAATCCGCAGACCGGCCTGCTGATGGAATCGCTGATGGCCACCGTCGCGCAGAGCGACAAGGAGGCCAAGAGTCGCATCCGCGCCTTCCTCGATCACAAGACCGCCAAAGTGAAGCCGACGTGACATGACCACACAAACAATAAGAAGCACACAGGGAGGAACGGACGACACGGCGCGCACCGCCAGTGTTCATCCGTTGCGCGCGATCTCGTTCAACGATCCCGCGGTCACCGTCGATCGCCGCGACGACGGCACCATCTATCTCCGTCCGAAGCAGCCGCTCGGCGACTATCCGCAGCGGATCACGGATCGGCTGCATCACTTCGCCAAAGCCACACCAGAGCGCGTGTTCATGGCCGAGCGCGTCGGGCCCGAGGGCTGGCGCGAGCTGACCTATGCCACGCTGCTGGCGGCGAGCCGGCACATCGCGTCGGGGCTGCTCGCGCGCGGGCTGTCGCCGGACCGACCGGTCATGATCCTGTCGGGCAATTCGATCGATCATGCCCTGGTCGCGTTCGGCTCGCTCTATGCCGGCGTGCCGTTCTGCCCGGTGTCGCCGGCCTATTCGCTGGTGTCGCGCGACTACGGCAAGCTCGCTTATCTGATGAAGCTGCTGACGCCGGGCCTCGTCTTCGTCGACGACGCCGACAAGTTCGCCGACGCGCTGGCCGCGAACGTGCCCGACGGCACCGAGATCGTGGCGTCGTTCGGCTCGGTGCCGGGCCGCAAGATCACGATGCTCGCCGATCTGATCGCATCGCCGCTGTTTCCTGGCCTCGACGCCGCCCATGACAAGATCGGCCCCGACACGATCGCGAAATTCCTGCTGACCTCGGGCTCGACCGGCAATCCGAAGGCCGTGATCAATACCCAGCGCATGATCTGCGCCAACCAGGTGATGATCCGCGAGACACTCGCCTTCCTGAAGGACGAGCCGCCCGTGATCATCGACTGGCTGCCATGGAATCACACATTCGGCGGCAACCACAATATCGGCCTGACCCTGTTCAACGGCGGCTCGATGTATCTCGACCAGGGCAAGCCGGTGCCCGGCGGCATCGAGGAAACCGTGCGAAACCTGCGCGAGATCTCGCCGACGGTCTATTTCAACGTCCCCAAGGGCTACGAGTCGCTGCTGCCCTATTTCCGCGAGGACCCGGCGCTGCGGAAGTCCTTCTTCCAGCGGCTGCACGCGATGTTCTTCTCCGGCGCCGCACTCGCGCCACATGTCTGGAACGAGCTCGACGAGCTCTCAGTGGCCGAGACGGGCACTCGCGTGCCGATGCTGACGGGCCTCGGCTCCACCGAGACCGCACCGTTCTTCATGTCGGTCAATCCACGCACCAGCCGCTCCGGCCATGTCGGCCTGCCGGTCTCCGGCAACGAGGCCAAGCTCGTTCCCAACAACGGCAAGATGGAAGTGCGCGCCAAGGGGCCGAACGTGACGCCGGGCTATTGGCGCCTGCCGGAGGTCTCGGCCGCGGCCTTTGACGACGAAGGCTACTACAAGATGGGCGACGCGCTGAAGCCCGTCGATCCCGACGACTTCAATGCCGGCTTCGATTTTGACGGTCGTGTTGCCGAGGACTTCAAGCTGGCGTCGGGCACCTGGGTTTCCGTCGGCCCGTTGCGGGCCCGCTTCGTGGCTGCGTGCGCGCCGCTGGCGCGCGACGTGATCATCGCCGGCATCAACCGCGACGAGATCGCGGCCATCGTCGTGCTCGATCTCGATGGTTGCCGCCTGATCAACGCGACCTTGCCGTTCGACGACCTCGCCGCCACGGCGGCCGATCCGCTGATCATCGAGGCCTTCCGTCAGCGCTTCGCAAAATTCCTGCAGACCGCGACCGGCTCGTCGACGCGCATCACGCGCGCCGTCCTGCTCGGCGTGCCGCTGTCGATCGACAAGGGCGAGGTCACCGACAAGGGATCGATCAACCAGCGCGCCGTGCTGGAGAACCGCAAGGACCTGATCGAACGCATCTACGCCGCGACGCCGGACGACGACATCATCATCGCCGGCTGATCGACGCATCCAAGGGAGAAACGACAATGTTGTTGAAGGACCAGGCCGCCATCGTCACTGGCGGCGCTTCCGGCCTCGGGGCCGCCACCGCCCGCAAGCTCGCTGCGCAGGGCGCCAAGGTCGCGGTGTTCGATCTCAACGCCAAGCTGGCGGAGGAGGTCGCGGCCGAGATCAAGGGCGTGCCGGTGGTCTGCGACGTCTCGGACGCCGCCGGCGCGGAAGCGGCCGTTGCCAAGGCCGTCGAGGCGCTCGGCCAGCAGCCGCGCGTGCTGGTGAACTGCGCCGGCATCGGCGTCGCCAAGCGCGTCGTCGGACGTGACGGCCCGATGCCGCTGGCCGATTTCGAGAAGGTCATCAAGGTCAACCTGATCGGCTCGTTCAACATGCTGCGTCTGGTCACCAACGGCATGACCAAGCTGGAGCCGCAGGCGACCGGCGAGCGCGGCGTCGTCATCAACACCGCGTCGGTCGCCGCCTATGACGGCCAGATCGGACAGTCGGCCTATTCGGCTTCCAAGGGCGGCATCGTCGGCATGACCCTGCCGATCGCGCGCGAGCTCGCGCAGTTCGGCATCCGCGTGCTGACCATTGCGCCCGGCCTGTTCCTGACGCCGCTGCTCGCCAACCTGCCGCAGGAGGCCCAGGACTCGCTCGCCGCCGCGATCCCGTTCCCCCGCCGTCTGGGTCATGCCGACGAGTTCGCCGCGCTGGCGCTGCACATGGTCGAGAACGCCTATCTCAACGGCGAAGTCGTCCGCCTCGACGGCTCGCTGCGCATGGCGCCGAAGTAGGATTGATGCGCCGAGCTACTCGCCAGAGGCTCGCTGCCAGCCTCTCCCCGCGCGCGGGGAGAGGCCGGATTGCATCGCCAGATGCAATCCGGGTGAGGGGGCTCTCCGCGAGTCTGGTGCGCGTGGCTGCCCCTCACCCCAGCCCTCTCCCCGTAAAGAACGGGGAGAGGGAGCGCACCGTCTACACGGCTGATAGCGAGGCCAAACCAATGTTCATCCACCGCCGCGACGTGCAGATCCAGTGGGGCGACTGCGATCCCGCCAATATCGTCTACTACCCGCGCTATTTCGCGATGTTCGACGATGCAACCTCTGTCATGTTCGAGGCGGCCGGGTTCTCCAAGCAGGACATCGTCCGTCGCTACGGTCTGGTCGGCATCCCCATGGTCGACACCCGCGCCAAGTTCTACATCCCCTCGACCTATGGCGACTGGATCACGATCGAGAGCCGGATCGAGAGCATCAAGCGCTCGTCCTTCGACGTTACCCATAAGGTGTTCAAGGGCGAGGCGCTGGCGATCGAGGGATTCGAGACGCGGGTGCTGGTCGGGCGCGATCTGGCCGACCCGGACAAGCTGAAGTCGGCGCCGTTTCCCGAGGAGATGCGCGCCAAGTTTCTCGGTGGATGAGGCTGGAATGGGTGCGACATGCGACCGTCTTAAGGATGTTCAGCTGTCATGCTTTGGTCGACTGGTGAGGCGTGATCTTCTCGTGTTCAATGCTATGATCACGTTTGGACACATATCGGCCGGCCATGTTGGAAGGCGCCCCGGACAAGGGGTGGGACTGCAAACAGGATCGGCGGATCACGAGCTGAACCGAAAAGATCAAGGGAGGATTTTATGAGGAAGGCCTATCTGGCGGCGGCTGGCGTCATCGCGATGCTCGCAGCTGCTCCTGCGCTGGCGCAGACCAGCGAGATCACCATCGGCATCACCACGACCACGACGGGGCCGGGCGCGGCGCTCGGCATCCCCGAGCGCAATGCGCTCGAGTTCGTGCCGAAGGAGATCGGCGGCGTGCCGCTCAAGGTGATCGTGCTCGACGATGGCGGCGATCCGACCACGGCGACGACGAATGCGCGCCGCTTCGTGACGGAGTCGAAAGCCGACATCATCATGGGCTCGGCGCTGACGCCGCCGACCATCGCGGTGTCCAACGTCGCCAACGAGGCCGGCATTCCGCATTTCGGCTTGGCGCCGTTCCCGGTCACGCCTGAGCGGATGAAATGGTCGGTGGTGATGCCGCAGCCGGTGCCGATCATGGGCAAGGTGCTGTACGAGCACATGAAGGCGCACAACATCAAGACCGTCGGCTACATCGGCTACTCCGACTCCTACGGCGATCTCTGGTTCAACGATCTGAAGAACCAGGCGGTGCCGATGGGCATCACGATTGCCGACGAGGAGCGGTTCGCGCGCCCCGATACGTCGGTCACCGGCCAGGTGCTGAAGCTGGTCGCCGCCAATCCGGACGCGATCCTGGTCGGCGCCTCCGGCACCGCGGCGGCGCTGCCGCAGACCGAGCTGCGCGAGCGCGGCTACACCGGCCTGATCTATCAGACCCACGGCGCCGCGAGCATGGACTTCGTCCGCATCGCCGGCAAGGCGGCGGAGGGCGTGATCATGGCCTCCGGCCCGGTGATGTCGCCGGAGACGCAGGACGACAGCGCGCTGACCAAGAAGCCCGGCCTCGAGCTGAACAAGGCCTATGAAGCCAAGTATGGCCCGAACAGCCGCAGCCAGTTCGCCGGTCACTCCTTCGATGCGTTCGAGATCCTCAAGCGCGTCATCCCGGTGGCGCTGAAGACCGCCAAGCCCGGCACGCCGGAGTTCCGCGAAGCCATCCGCCAGGCGCTGATGACCGAGAAGGACATGGCGGCCTCGCAGGGCGTCTACAACTTCACCGAAAAGGATCGCTCGGGCCTCGACGACCGCTCCCGCATCATCCTGACCGTGAAGGACGGGAAGTACGTCCCGGCGAAGTGAGCCGCGAGACCATAGCTTCTGATTGAGAAAGGCCGGCTCCGTGAGCCGGCCTTTCGGCCATTTGGACGAGGATCTTTGTAGTTTTCCGAGAGGCCCGCCATGATCCCAGCCCCCACCGGCGCCACAAGGCTCCACATCATCATCGGCGATCCGATCGCACAGGTGCGTGCGCCGGCCGGCGTGAGCCAGGCGTTTGCCGAGCAGGGCAGCGATGCGATCCTCGTCCCGGTCCAGGTCGCGCCGGGCGATCTCGCGGACTTCCTGGCGGCAATGACTCGGGTCAGGAATCTCGACGGCATCGTCGCGACGATCCCGCACAAGTTCGCCTGCTACCGCGCCTGCGCGACCGCCACCGAGCGTGCGCAGTTCATCGGCGCCGTCAACTTGATGCGGCGTGGTGAAAGCGGCGGGTGGCACGGTGACATGGTCGATGGCCTCGGCTTCGTCGGCGCGGCGAAAGCCAAGGACTTCGATCCCGCAGGCTGCCGGGCGTTGCAGATCGGCGCGGGCGGAGCGGGTTCGGCGATTGCGCTGGCGCTGATCGATGCCGGCGTGCGCGAGCTTGCCATTCACGACAGCGATCCCGGACGCCGCGATGTGCTGATCGCGCGCCTCAACGAGCGGGGCAACGGCCGCGCCGTTGTCGGCGGCACCGATGCCAGCGGCTTCGACCTGGTCGCGAATGCGACGCCGGCGGGCATGCAGCCCGGCGATCCCTTGCCGGTCGACATGGCGACCGTCAGCCCGTCGGCCTATTGCGGCTGCGTGATCACCCGGCCGGAGGTGTCGCCGTTCATCGCCGCTGCGCGCCAGCGCGGCTGCCTGACGGCGACCGGCACCGACATGTACCGGGCGCTGGAGCGCGTGATGGTCGATTTCCTGCTGTCGAAGGAGGCGCCCTCCTGAAGCAGCGCCTCACCCCATCGACATCAGGCTCAGCTCGCAGCCGCCTCGGCGAAGCCGAGATAGCTCGCCGCCACGCGCTCGTCGGTGGCGATCTCGCTGGCCTTGCCGTTGAGCGCGAACTCGCCGAGCTCCATGACATAGGCGCGGTCGGCGACCTTGAGCGCGGCCTTGGCGTTCTGCTCGACCAGCAGCACCGAGACGCCTTCCTGGCGCAGCCTGGCGACGATCTCGAAGATGCCGGCGACGATGATCGGCGCCAGACCGAGGCTGGGCTCGTCCAGCATCAGCATCTTCGGCGCGCCCATCAGCGCCCGGCCCATCGCCAGCATCTGCTGCTCGCCGCCGGAGAGCGTGCCGGCAAGCTGCTTGCGCCGCTCCTTGAGCTTCGGAAACAGCGTGTAGACGTGCTCGAAGCCGCGCGCGGCGTGCGCCTTGCTCATGCGGAACGCGCCGAGCTGCAGATTGTCCTCGACGTTCATGGTGGCGAACAGCTCGCGATGCTCCGGCACCAGGCACAGTCCACGCGCGACGCGGTCCTCGATCTCATAGCGTGCCAGGTCCTCGCCCAGGAAGGAGACGCGGCCCTTCAGCGGAAACACGCCCATGATGGCGCTGAGCAGCGTAGTCTTGCCGGCGCCGTTGGCGCCGATGATGGTGACGATCTCGTTCTCGGCGACGGTCAGCGAGACCGATCTGACAGCCTCGACCTTGCCGTAGGAGACGTGGACGTCGGCGACTTCCAGCAAGGTGCTCATGCAGCGGCTCCGAGATATGCCTTGATCACCTCGGGATTGGTCTTGATCGCGGCTGGTGTGCCCTCGGCGATCTTGGTGCCGAAATCGAGCACCACGATGCGGTCGGCGAGATCCATGACAAATCCCATGTCGTGTTCGACCAGCAGCACCGACATGCCGCCGGCGCGGAGGTCGCGCAGCAGCGCGCCGAGGCGCTGCTTCTCCATGTGGCGCAATCCCGCGGCCGGCTCGTCGAGCAAGAGCAGCATCGGATCGACGCACAGCGCGCGGGCGATCTCGACGATGCGCTGCTGGCCGAGAGACAACGAGCCAGCAAGCTGGTGCATCTGGTCGCCGAGCCCGACGCGATCGATCTGGCGCGCGGCTTCCGCGAGCAGCTTGGCCTCGTCGGCGCGGTCGAGCCGGAACATGCTGGTGAGCGCATTGGAATGGCCGCGCAGATGGGCGCCGATCGCGACGTTCTCCAGCACCGTCATGTCCGGCACCAGCTTGACGTGCTGGAAGGTGCGGGAAATGCCGAGCTTGACGACGTCCTGCGGCGGGGCGTTGCCGACGGCCTTGCCGAGCACCGAGATGTTGCCGGAGGTCGGCGGCAGCACGCCGGTGATCAAGTTGAAGGTCGTGCTCTTGCCGGCGCCGTTCGGGCCGATCAGCGCGACGATCTCGCGGGCCTGTACGTCGAAGGAAACGTTGTTGACCGCGACCACGCCGCCGAACTGCTTTCGCGCGTTGTCGACTTGCAGCAGGACGTTGGGCGTCGTCGCGGACCGCTCGCGGGCCGGCAGCTTGATTGTGGTGTCCGGCTTCTTCGCGAGCGGCTTGAACGGCAGGCGCGCCGTCAGCCACGGCCACAGGCCGGTCGGCGCAAGCTGGAGAAGCGTGACGAGGAGGATGCCGAACACGATGGTTTCGAGCTGGCCCTCGCCATGCAGCAGTAGCGGGAGGTAGCTTTGCAGGACCTCCTTCAGCACAACGACGATCGCAGCACCCAGCACGCCGCCCCAGACATAGCCGGCGCCGCCGACGACGGCGACGAACAGATATTCGATGCCGGCCTGGGCGCCGAACGGCGTCGGGTTCACGGCGCGGGTGAAGTGCGCATAGAGCCAGCCCGAGAGGCCGGCGAGCACGGCGGCATAGATGAACACCAGCAGCTTGGCGCGGGGTGCGTAGACGCCGAACGCTTCCGCCGCGATGTGGCCGCGGCGCAGGGCGCGAATGGCGCGGCCGGTGCGGGAGTCCAGCAGGTTCATCGTCAGCAGCGCAGAGATCAGAACGGCGGCCCAGATCGCGAAATAGATCGTGCCGGGATCGAGCATCTTGAGGCTGCCGATCGACAGCGGCGGGATGCCGGAGATGCCGTCATTGCGGCCGAGGAAGGCAAGCTTGCTGAAGAGATAATAGAGGCCGAGACCCCAGGCCAGCGTGCCGAGCGGCAGATAGTGGCCGGACAGCCTGACCGTGACGAGGCCGAGCAGCACCGCGGCGAGGCCGGAGACCAGCAGCGACAGTGGCAAGGTCAGCCAGGGCGAGATGCCATACTGCGCCGAGAGCACCGCGGTCGTGTAGGCGCCGAAGCCGACGAAGGCGGCCTGGCCGAACGAGGTGAGGCCGCCGACGCCGGTCAACAGCACCAGGCCCATCGCGACCAGCGCGGACAGGCCGATATTGTCGAGCAGCACGATCCAGAACGGCGGCATGCCCGGAATGAACGGGATCGCCGCAACGATGACGGCAAAGACGATGAGAGGCCAACGCTCGCGCACGGCTCAATCCTTCTCTTCTTCGACCGCGGGCGCGGCGAGCGAACGCAGCAGCAGGACCGGGATCAGCAGCGTGAAGACGATCACTTCCTTGAAGTTCGAGGCGTAGAACGAGGAGAACGCCTCGACGATGCCGACGACGAGCGCGGCGACGGCGGTCAGGGGATAGCTGATCAGGCCGCCGATGATCGCGGCGATGAAGCCTTTGAGGCCGATCAGGAAGCCGGTGTCGTAATAGAGCGTCGTGATCGGGACGATCAGGATGCCCGAGAGCGCGCCGATGCTGGAGGCCAGCAGGAAGGCGATCTGGCCGGACAGCGTGGTGCGGATGCCCACGAGGCGGGCGCCGAGCCGGTTGACGGCGGTGGCGCGCAGCGCCTTGCCGTAGAGGGTCAGGCCGAAGAACAGCCAGAGGCCGACGATGAAGGCGATGGTGATGCCGTAGACCGCCATGCCCTGTCCGGTAAAGCGCAGCGAGCCGAGCGTCGCGCTGGCATTCAGCAGCGTCGGGCCACGCTGGCCTTCGGCGCCGAAGAACAGCAGGCCGAGGCCCTGCAGCGCCAGGTGAACGCCGACCGAGGCGATCAGCAGCACCAGCACCGAGGTGTGCGCGAGCGGCTGGAACACGATGCGGTAGAGCGACAGGCCGATGCTGGCCACGATCAGCAGCGACAGCACCAGGCTGACGCCGGCGGGCATGCGCTGGTTCGCCGCCCACATGCTGGCGAGCAGAATGGCCACCGGGAGGACCACGTTGAGGCCGAAGGTGCGCGCGATCTTCGGCGCGTGCAGCGTCTTGCGCATGGCGTAAAGGTCGAAGGCGAAGGCCGCGAGCCCGATCACGACGGCGAGCTTCGCCGTGCCCGGCATTTGGCCGGCAGCGAGCGAGGCATAGGTGAGGGCGCCGTAGGTGACGAATTCGCCCTGCGGGATCAGGATCACCCGGGTGACGGCAAACACCAGCACGAGCGCCAGCCCGAGCAGCGCGTAGATCGCGCCATTGGTAATGCCGTCCTGCAACAGGAACAGCAGGATCGTTGTGTTCAAGACCGGACGCTCCCCCTCTGTGGTGACCGGATGCGGGCGACGCCATGCGCCGTCCGCAGGTCGGGGCAGTTGAATTGGGCTGCCCGTGTTTGATATAGTGGATAACAATTATCGATTATAATCTCAAGGCCGCTGTTCCGGCTGCGGCGTTCGAGACCAGGGATGGAAGCAAATGCGATGATTTTGGCGGACCGTGATGGCCGATAGCGCCAAGCCCGTCAGCAAGAGGGAAAGCCGCAAGGAAGCTGCCGTAGCGGCCGATGAGACGCAAGCGGTCCAGCTCGGCGAGCTGTCGGATCTGCTTGGCTATGTGCTGAAACGGGCGCAGTTGAAGGTGTTCGAGGACTTCCTGCGCTGCGTCGCGCCGCTGCAACTGACGCCGGCCCAGTTCTCGGTGCTGCTGCTGCTCGACGCCAATCCGGGCCGGAACCAGACCGAGATCGCCAACACCCTGGGCATCCTGCGGCCGAACTTCGTGTCCCTGCTGGACAGCCTCGAGAGCCGCGACCTGTGTGCGCGAGTGCGTTCGGCCAACGACCGGCGCTCGCACATCCTGATGCTGACCGAGAAGGGCCGCGCCGTGCTGGCCCGCGCCAAGAAGCTGGTGGTGTCGAAGCACGAGGCGCGGCTCAACGAGCTGCTGGGCCCGGATGGGCGCGACGCGCTACTGGCGATGCTCACCAAGATCGCGGAGGAGTTCTGAAGGACGCAGGCGCGCCCCTCAATCGACCAGGATGACCCTGACGTCGTTCACGTTGGTGAGCGTCGGTCCGGTCTGCAGCAGGCCGCCGGTCGCGGCGAAAAATGCGGTGGCGTCGTTGTTGGCGAGATAGGCCTGCGGATCCAGCCCCTGCGCCCGCATCGCGGCGATGACCTCGGCATCGACAAGCGCACCGGCCGGATCGGAGGCGCTGCCGCCGCCGCCATCGGCGCCGTCGGTGTCGCCGGCGAGCGCCGCTATGCCCTCCATGTCCTTGAGGAGGTCGGCGAGCGCCAAGGCATATTCCTGGTTCGGGCCGCCGCGGCCCTGGCCGCGCACCGTCACGGTGAGCTCGCCGCCGGAGATGATCGCCATGCGGCGGCCGAGCGCGCGGGCCTCGCGCGCCAGCTTGGCGTGATCGGCTGCGACATCGCGGGCCTCACCCTCGAGATCGGCGCCGAGATCGAGCACGTCGTAGCCCGCCGCCTTGACGCTGGCCACGGCGGCCTCGAGCGAGCTGGCGGGGCGCGCGATCAGCTCGAACGAGGCGCGGGCGAAGGCGGCATCGCCGGGCTTGCAGCTCTCATTGGCGGCATCATCGAGCGCCCGGCTGATCGCGGGGTCGACCTCGAGCTTGTATTTGGCGACGATGCCGCGGGCATCGGCCAGCGTGGTCGGATCGGGCACCGTCGGACCCGATGCGATCGCCGAGGGATCGTCATGCGGCACGTCGGAGATCGCCAGGGTCACGATCTCGGCCTTCTGCCCGGCCCGCGCCAGCCGGCCGCCCTTGATCCGCGACAGATGCTTGCGGACCGTATTCATTTCGCCGATCGGTGCGCCCGAGCGGAGCAGCGCGCGGGTCAGTTGCTGCTTCTGCGCGAAGCTGACGCCGGTCACCGGCGCGACCCAATTGGCGGACCCACCACCGGAGAGCAGCACCAGCATCAGGTCGCCGGGCTCGGCGGTTGCCGCCAGTTGCAGCGTCTCGTCGGCGGCCTTCAGCCCGGCCTCGTCTGGCATCGGATGTCCGGCCTCGATGACCTTCACCCGCCGGGTCGGCACGCCATGGCCATGGCGGGTGGTTGCGATGCCGGTCAGCTTCGCGGGATCGAATCCCAGCGTGTCCAGGTAGTGGCGCTCGGCCGCGACCGCCATCGCGGCCGCGCCCTTGCCGGCGGCGAGACAGATGATTCGTCCTTTGGGAGCCGCCGGCAGGAATGCCGGCAGCACCATGTCAGGATGCGCCGCGGCGACCGCGGCATCGAAGATCGCGCGCAACAACGGACGGCGGCTGGTCATGCGGCGCCGCCCGCGTGCCGTGCGCAGCCTATTTCAGTTCGCCGCTCATGACCTCGCCGAACAACTGCCAGCGCTCGCCCTTGAACTGCATCAGCTGCAGCTGCTCGATCGGCTGGAAGTCGTCCGGACCGGTGGTCAGCGTGATGCCGGGCAACAGCCCGCCCTGCGCAAACTGCTTCAGGCTTGCCGCCTGCTTCATGACATTGGCGCGGGTCAGTTCGTCGCCGCATCGCTTCAGCACCTCGACCATCGTGGTGGCGATGTTGTAACCGGTCAGCGCCGACGAATCCACGGGGTTGATCTCCGGCAGATATTTGGCGAGCAGTTCCCTGAACGCGCCGAGACCGGGGTCGTTGGCCCATTGCGGATCGGAGGCATCCTTGGCATAGGCGGCCGAGATCACCCCTTGCGAGTTCTCGACGCCGGCCGGCCGCATCACGGCCGCGGTCGAGGCGCTGACGTTCGAGATGATGGTCAGCGGCTTCCAGTTCATCTCGCCGAGCTTCTTGATCGCCTGGGCGCCGGACTTCGGTGTGGTGAACAGCACGACGATGTCGGGATTGGCCGACTTCATCTTGACGATGTGCGACTCCACCGTGGGTTCGGCGATCTCATAGCTCTCCTCCAGCACGACGCGGGAGGTGTCGCCAAGGCCGTCCTTGAGACCCTTCAAATAGTCCTTGCCCATGTCGTCGTTCTGGTAGAGCACCGCGATCTTGCCGGTCGGCTGCTGCGCGGTGAGGTATTTGGCGTAGATGCGGGCTTCCGACTGATAGCTCGGCAGCCAGCCCATGGTCCACGGATTGGTCTTGGGCTCGTTCCACTTGGTGGCGCCGGTCGCGACGAACAGCTGCGGCACCTTCTTGGCGTTCATGTATTTCTGGATCGCCGTGTTGGGCGCAGTGCCGAGCACGCCGAACAGGAACAGCACCTCGTCGCTCTCCACCAGCTTGCGTGCCTGCTCCACCGTCTTCGGCGGCGAATAGGCGTCGTCGTACGAGATGAAATTGATCCTGCGGCCGTTGATGCCGCCCTCATCATTGACCTTCTTGAACACAGCCGACATCGCCTTGCCGACCGAGCCGTAGGCCGAGGCCGGGCCGCTATAGGGCACGATGTTGCCGATCTTGATCTCGGTGTCGCTGGCGCCGGTGTCGTATTTCTTGTCGGCATAGGCGCTGCCGGCAGCGGCGCCAACCAAGGCGAGGCCGAGCAGGCTGGAGAGCGTGCGGCGGGTGAGGGCAGTGGTCACGTGGGGACTCCTTCTCGGCCTTGGAGCTTGGCCTTGTTGTTGGATTCGCCCGCAGCACGGGCGACTCGTTTCACTCCGGACGAGTCCCCATAGCGCAGCCGCGCGCTCGGCGTAACCGCCGCCGCTGCATGACCGCCTCTCTTTCAACTCCTAGCTTAAGAAATTCTTGGCAAAGACAGCAAAGATGCCTGGAGAGATCGCCTCCTGCGGCGCGAAGCCGCAGGAGGCGGTTTCAACTGCGTTCCGTCGTTAGCCGCCGACGTCGGCGGAAATCACGTCGCCGAACAGCTCCCACTTCTCGCCCTTGAAGCGCATCAGCTGCAACTGGCTGACGGGCGCGAAGTCGGTCGCCGAGGTGTTGATCGTGATGCCAGGCAGCAGCATCTCGGTGCGGAAGTTGCGCAGGGATGCGGCCTGCTTCATGACGTTCTCGCGGGTGAGGTTGTCGCCGCACTGCTTCAGCACCTGCACAAGCGTCTGGGCCACGCTGTAGCCGACGACGGTGCCGCCATCGAGCTTGTCGCCATCCGGGAAATCCTTCGCCATGAAGTCGAGGAACTGTTTCATCCCGGCATCATCCTTCCATTGCGGATCGGAGACGTCCTTGAGATAGGCCGCCGAGAGGATGTCCTGTGAATTCTCATAGCCGGCAGGTTTCAGCACGCTGCCGACGGAGGCGGAGACGTTGTTGAGGATATGCAGCGTCTTCCACTCGATCTCCTTGACCTTCTTAATTGCCTGCGCCGCAAATTTCGGCGTGGTGATGTTCACGAATACGTCGGCGCCGGTGGACTTGAGCTTGACGATGTGATTGTCGATCGAGGGTTCGGCCGTCTCGTAGCTCTCCTCCATGACGATCATTGAGGCGGCCTTGGCTCCAAGCCCATCCTTCAGCCCTTTCAGATAGTCCTTGCCGTAATCATCGTTCTGATACAGCACCGCGATCTTCGCGTCCGGCTTTTCCTTCAGCAGATATTTTGCGTAGATTCTGGATTCGCTCTGGTAGTTGGGCTGCCAGCCCATGGTCCAGGGGAAGTCCTTCGGATCGTTCCATTTGGTGGCGCCGGTGGCGACGAACAGCTGCGGGACCTTCTTCGAGTTCATGTATTTGTGGATCGCCGAGTTCGGCGGCGTGCCGAGCGAATTGAAGATGAACAGCACTTCATCGCTCTCGACCAGCTTGCGTGCCTGTTCGACCGTCTTCGGCGGCGAATAGGCGTCGTCATAGGAGATGAAGTTGATCTTGCGACCGTTGATGCCTCCCTCGGCGTTGATCTTCTTGAAGTAGGCCGCTTCCGTCTTGCCGATGATGCCGTAGGCCGAGGCCGGCCCGCTATAGGGCATGATGTTGCCGATCTTGATCTCGGTGTCGGAGGCGCCGGTATCGTATTTCTTGTCGGCGGCGATTGCGGAGCTCGAGGCGAGAACGATGGCGGCAGCCGAGGCGAGGGCGGCCCTTCGCGTGATCATCATGGTGCGTTTCTCCCGTGTTGGTTTGGTTGACGTGTCTCGGCCGCCTTGATGGCGGCTCTTGTTCTGGCTGGAACTATAGCAGAGCTGCACCGGGGTGGTTGCGACATCACGGCACGGTCCGTGTTTTCGCGGTGCCTTGGCGGTCCATATCATGTGCAACTGCGAGAGGTCTCCGCAATCTCGGCGGGTGAGTGCTCTGCAAGAACGGCCTGAGATGAATAGTTCGACGCCGATCCAGATATGAAAAAGCCCTCCGCGCCGATGGCGCGGAGGGCCAGTGGAGATCGGCACCGCTTTCTGCGGCGATGCGCGATTACTCGATGGCGCCGCTGATCGCCTCGCCGAACAGCTCCCACTTCTCGCCCTTGAACCGCATCATCTGCAATTGCTCGATGGGCGCGAAGTCGGTAGCCGAGGTGTTGATCTTGACGCCCGGCAGCAGCGTGTCGGGCGCGAAGTCCTTCAGGCTCGCGGCCTGCTTCATCACGTTGGCGCGGGTCAGGTCGTCACCGCACATCTGCAGCACCTTCACCAGCGTCTGCGCGGCGCCGTAGCCGTAGACGGTCGAGCTGTCGAGCTTGTTGGCGTCGGGATAGTACTGCGCGAGGAAGTCGAAGAACTTCTTCATGCCGGGATCATCGTTCCACTGCGGATCCGCAGCATCCTTGGCGTAGGCGGCCGAAAGAATCCCTTGCGAGTTCTCGAAGCCGGCCGGCTTGATCACGCTGCCGACCGAGGCCGACACGTTGACGACCAGATGCGTCGGATGCCAGTCGATCTCGGCAAGCTTCTTGATCGCCTGCGCCGCGAACTTGGGCGTGGTGACGCTGAAGAAGACGTCGGCGCCGGAGGCCTTCAGCTTGACGATGTGGCCGTCGATCGAGGGTTCGGACGTCTCGTAGCTCTCCTCCATGACGATCATGGACGCGGCCTTGTCGCCGAGGCCGTCCTTGAGGCCCTTCAGATAGTCCTTGCCGAAATCGTCGTTCTGGAACAGCACGCCGACCTTGGCGCCGGGCTTGTCCTTGAGCAGGTACTTCGCGTAGATGCGGCCCTCGCTCTGGTAGCTCGGCTGCCAGCCCATGGTCCAGGGGAAGTTCTTCGGGTCGTTCCACTTGGTGGCGCCGGTGGCGACGAACAGTTGCGGGATCTTCTTGCCGTTGAGATATTTCTGGATCGCCGAGTTCGAGGGCGTGCCGAGCGGGTTGAAGACGAACAGGACCTCGTCGCTTTCGACCAGCTTGCGCACCTGCTCGACCGCCTTGGGCGGCGAATAGGCGTCGTCATAGCTGACGAAGTTGATCTTGCGGCCGTTGATGCCGCCCTCGGCGTTGATCTTCTTGAAATACGCCTCCTCGGTCTTGCCGATCACGCCGTAGGCGGACGCCGGTCCGCTGTAGGGCATGATGTTGCCGATCTTGATCTCGGTATCCGACGCGCCGGTATCGTATTTCTTCTGGGCGAGTGCTGCGCCCGAGGTGAGGGCGATGACCGCCGTCGCGATCGCGGCGATTCGTAGTTGTTGAACGACCTGCAAGAGTTCCTCCTTAGTTCTTTCTGAGTTTGCCGAGCAGCTGCTGCGCCACCATCGCCACCTGCCGCGAGCCGTGCGGCACGAGGAAGATGACGAGGAACAGCAGCACGCCGAACACCGCGCCGGACAGGCCCTTCGAAATGCCTTCGGCGATGTTGGGAACGAAGATGATGAAGGCCGCGCCGACGAACGATCCGGGCAGCCAGCCGACGCCGCCGACGACCATGCCGAGGAACAGCGAGATCGCGAGCACGATCGTGTAGCTGTCGGGTGCCACGAACTGCACGGCGATGGCGCCGAGGCCGCCGGCGACGCCGGTGATGCCGGCGCTGACGCCGAACGCCAGCGTCTTGTAGGTCGCGACGTCGATGCCCATGGCGGATGCCGCGATCTCGTTGTCGCGGATCGCCATGAAAGCCCGCCCCGACCGCGAGCGCAGGAGGTTCACCGAGAACACGTAGATCGCGATCGTGATCGCCAGCGTGAAGTAGTACAGCCACATGTCCTGCGACATCGGCAGGCCGAACGGCGCGTCCGGCTTGGTGACGACGAGGCCCTGCACGCCGCCGGTCCATTCCTCGAAGAAGCCGAGCTTGAGGATCTGCGGCATCGCGGTGGCGAGCGCGAAGGTGGCGAGCGCGAGATACACGCCCGAGAGCCGCAGCGCCGGCTGGCCGAACAGGAAGCCGGCGCCGAAGCAGATCACGCCGGCGACCGGCAGGGTCAGCGCGTAGTTGACATTGTACTGCTCCATCAGGATCGCCGACGTATAGGCTCCGATGGCGTAGAAGGCGCTGTTGCCGAGCGAGAACTGGCCGGATCCGCCGGTCAGGATGTTCAGCGCCAGCACGGCCAGCCCGTAGATCAGCAGCATCGTCATCTGGAAGATGATGAAGTTCTTGACGAACAGTGGCACCACCAGGAGCAGCAGCACGACCACGAATGTGGTGCCGGAGCTCAGGGTCATGGCCCGCTTCGGAACGGCCTCGACCGCGGGCGCCTGGGATGTGATGTCCTCGATTGCGCTCATGATCAGACTCGCTTCACGATGTTGCGGCCGAACAGGCCGGCGGGCTTGATGACCAGGACGGAGATGATGAGGGCCAGAGCGATCGGCAGCTTCATCTCGTTGCCGACATGCGGGATGTAGGTTCCGGCGAGATTTTCGAAGATGCCGACCAGGAAGCCGCCGAGCACCGCGCCGAACGGGCTGGTCAGGCCGCCGAGCACGGCGGCGGCGAACCCGTAGATCAGCACGCCGCCCATCATGTTCGGCTCGAGGAAGACCACCGGCGCGATCAGCATGCCGGCGATCGAGCCGATCGCTGCCGCCATGCCCCAGCCGAGCGCGATCATCCACGACGTGTTGATGCCGACCAGCCGCGCCGACTCGGGCACCGCCGCCGCCGCACGCATCGCAAGCCCGACCCTGGTGTACTGGAAGAAGAAGTACAGGCCGATCAGCAGCAGCAAGGTGATGCCGATCATGCCGGCCTGGTGCGTCGAGATCAGCTGGCTGCCCAGGAACGGCGACGATCCGAACGGCGTCGGATACTGCTTGATGGTGAAGTCCCAGGTCAGTCCGGCAAAGGAGTTGATGATCGAGTACAGCGCGATGAAGCCGGCGACCTGAGTCAGGATCGGCGCCTTGGTGAGCGGCTTGAACAGCACGCGCTCGATCGCGATGCCGCCGGCAAAGGAGAGGGCCAGCGTCGCCACGAAGGCGACCCAGTAGGGCAGGCCCCATTGCATCAGCTGCCAGGAGATGAATGTCGAGAACATCGCCATCTCGCCTTGCGCGAAGTTGAGATGGTCGATCGCCTGGTAGATCATCACGACCGCGAGCGCCATGCAGGCGTAGATCGCGCCAGTCGCAATGCCGGCCAGGACCTGGTTGGTGAACAGCTCCATTGTCCCGCCTCCGTTAGTAGCCCAGATAGGATTTGCGAACGTTCTCGTCGTTCGCGATGTCCGAGGCCGCGCCGGACATGACGATGCGGCCGGTCTCGATCACATAGGCCTGATCGGCGAGCTCCAGCGCGAGCTGCGCGTTCTGCTCGACGACGAGGATCGATACCTTTTCCTCGCGGTTGATCTTGCCGAGGATGCCGAAGAGGTCGCGGACCACCAGCGGTGCGAGGCCGAACGACGGCTCGTCGAGCAGCATCAACCTGGGACGCAGCATCAGCGCCCGCGCCACGGCCAGCATCTGCTGCTCGCCGCCGGACAGGGTGCCGGCCTGCTGCGTATGACGCTCCTTCAGCTTGGGGAAGTAGGAATACATCCGCTCGATGTCGGCGACGATGCCCGCCTTGTCGGAGCGGGTGATGGCGCCGAGCTGCAGGTTTTCCTCCACCGTCATGTTGGTGAAGGTGCCGCGACCCTGCGGGACATGGGCGATGCCGAAGCGCACGATGCTCTCGGTCGATTTGTTGTTGAGCGGCTTGCCCTCGAACTCGATCGCACCGGTCGAGCGCACCATGTTGCAGATCGCGCGCAGGGTGGTGGTCTTGCCGGCGCCATTGGCGCCGAGCAGGGTTGTCAGCGAGCCTTCGTTGAGAGAGAAGGAGAGGCCGTGCAGGGCCTGGACCTGGCCGTAATAGGCGCGCAGGTCCTTGACGTTGAGCAGCGCCGTCATTGATCCTTGCTCCCGAGATAGGCCTTGATGACGTCGGGATTGCCCTGCACCTGCGCGGGCGTGCCCTCGGCGAGCTTGCGGCCGAAATTCAGCGCCACGACGTGGTCGGCGATCGACATGACCAGGCCCATGTGATGCTCGACCAGCAGCACGGTGATGTGGCGGTCGTCGCGGATACGGCGGATCAGGTCGCCGAGCACATAGACTTCCTCGTGATTGAGGCCGCCGGCGGGCTCGTCAAGCAGCAGGATCTTCGGGTCAGCGGCGAGCGCGCGCGCCAGCTCGACGCGCTTCTGGGTGCCGAACGGCAGCCCGGACACGGTCTTGTGCGCGACCTCCTCGAGGTTGAGATAGGCGAGAATCTCGTGAACCTTGGTATTCACCGAAGTCTCGCTGCGGCGGATCCAGGCGAGACGAAGCGAATCGGAGATGATGTCGCTCGAGGTCCGCGCATGCGTGCCGACGCGGACGTTGTCGAGCACCGACAGGTTCGGGAACAGCGCCACGTTCTGGAAGGTGCGGCCGATGCCGATCTCGGCGATGCGGTGTGGCGGCCGCTTCAGGATGCTGTGGCCTTCCATCAGGATGTCGCCGGAGCTCGGCTGGTAGAGCCGGCTGAGGCAGTTGAACAGCGTGGTCTTGCCGGCGCCGTTCGGGCCGATGAGGCCGAGGATCTGGCCCTGGCGCATGTCGAACGAGACGCCGTTCAGCGCCACGATGCCGCCGAACACGACGCTGACGTCGCGGACGGCGAGCAGCGGATCGTTGGTCTGGGCGAGTTGTGCCTGCGTCATCTCGTCTCGCCCCTCCCGAAATCGTTCAGGTCAGGACGCGGCGCCAGCCGACCGCGATGATGCAGGCTATCTGATACCCTCGGCAACACGGGCAACTTTTCCTCCTGGCTTCGGCTTTTTATTGAGTTCTTTGTGAGACGAATTGTTCGCATGAACATTCGTCTGATTAGTTTGCGGCGCAAGTCCGCCAAGCGCTGCTTCGATTTTCCTTACCATCGCCACGAGACGAGGTCCAATGTCGGTGAGCAGGCGCTCTTCCGTGAAGCGGAATGCAGGCGCGCCGCAATTGATCGCGTAAGGACCCGTTCCATCGTTGAGCCTCAACGCCGCGCCGACGGCGTGAACGTCATCCTGCCATTCGCCGGCCGAGATCGTGAAGCCGTACTTGGCGACGGTTTCGCCGGCGCGCTCGATCCCGTCACGGATCTTGGGCCAGCGGTTGCCGTAATGCTCGCGCATCTCGCGCATCAGCACGGCGCGTTCCTCTTCGGGCAGCGCCCAGAGATAGGCCCGGCCCATCGCGGTGGTCGCAATCGGAATGCGCGAGCCCACGTCGAGCTCGACGTTGACGACGCCGTGCCGGCTCTGGCCGATATAGATCATGCTGAGCCGGTCGCGGCCGCCGATTGCCACCGCACCGCCGGTCTCGCGCATCAGCTGCTCGCGGAACGGCTCGGAGAGCTGGCGCACGCCGAGATTGGCGAGCGCGGCGTAGCCGAGCAGCAGCGCTGACGGCGCCAGCTGATATTTCTCGAAGCGGGGAACGGGCGTGAGATAGCCGAGCTTGGTCAGCGTGTAGGTCAGGCGCGACACGGTCGGCTTGGGCAGGTTGGTGCGCGCCGCGATCTCCTGGTTGCCCAGCAGGCCGTCATTGGGCCGGAAAGCCCTGAGCACCTCGAGGCCGCGCGACAGCGCAACGACGAAGTTGCGATCGGTCGCAGCTTTCTTCCCTGGGCGTTTCATGTCATCGGCTGTTGATTGATGAGCCTCGTTGACAACGCTCGTGCTTCAAAATAACCCTGGCTGTCAAGATGTGGAATTAGATTTCGCACTGCGGAATTGATGTCCGGCAGCGGGTAGACGCAAGCAAGGCTGAACCTCTGCGCAAATGAAGAGCCAAGAAGGGGTCGGAACGTTAACCGGCCGCAAAGAAACGACATCCCAAGGAGCTTACGCGTGAGCGAAGTGGCAAAGCTTGATCGTCATGACATCATCGGCATCGTCACCATCGACAGTCCGCCCGTCAATGCGCTGAGTGCCGCAGTTCGCGGCGGCATCCTGGACAACGTCAAGGCGGCGATCGACGATCCCGCAATCAAGGCCATCGTGCTGACCTGCGGCGGACGCACCTTCATTGCCGGCGCCGATATCACCGAGTTCGGCAAGCCGCCGAAGCCGCCGGCGCTCAACGACGTGCTGAGCACGATCGAGAACAGCCCCAAGCCGGTCATCGCGGCGATTCATGGAACGGCGCTGGGCGGTGGTCTCGAAGTGGCGCTCGCCTGTCATTATCGTGTCGCCACCAAGGAGGCGAAGCTCGGCCTGCCCGAGGTGAAGCTCGGCCTGCTGCCGGGCGCGGGCGGAACGCAGCGCCTGCCGCGCGCGGTGGGGCCGGAGCTCGCGGTCAAGATGATCGTCGCCGGTGATCCGATCGGCGCAGCCGAAGCGCTGAAGGCGGGCCTGATCGAGGAGATCGTCGAGGGGCCGGCATCGGGCGGCGAAGCCTTCGCGCGCAAGGTGGTGGCGGAGAACCGTCCGCTGCGCAAGCTGCGCGACGATGACTCCAAGATCGCCGCGGCCAAGGCCGATCGCTCGATCTTCACCAATGCGGTCGCTGCGATCACCAAGAAGTCGCGCGGGCTGGAGGCGCCGTTCGCGGCGGCCGATGCGGTCGGCTATGCGATCGATCTGCCGTTCGACGAGGGCTTGAAGCGGGAGCGCGAGGGCTTCCTCAAGCTGCTCACCAGCGACCAGTCCAAGGCGCAGCGCTACGCGTTCTTTGCCGAGCGCGAGGCGGCCAAGATTGCCGGCGTGCCCGAGGGCACGAAGGGCCGCAAGGTCGAGCGCGTCGCCATCATCGGCGCCGGCACCATGGGCGGCGGCATCGCGATGTCGTTCGCCAATGCCGGCATCCCGGTCACCCTGATCGAGACCGCCGAGGAGCAGCTCAAGCGCGGCATGGGCATCATGCAGAAGAACTGGGAGGCGACCGCCGCGCGCGGCGGCATTCCGGCGGACGCCCCGGCCAAGCGCATGGCGCTGATCGACGGCAAGGTCGGTCTCGAGAACGTCAAGGACGCCGACCTCGTCATCGAGGCGGTGTTCGAGACCATGGCCGTGAAGAAGGAAGTGTTCGGCAAGCTCGATCAATATGCCAAGCCGGGCGCGGTGCTGGCCTCGAACACTTCGTATCTGAACATCGACGCAATCGCCGCCGAGACCAGCCGTCCGCAGGACGTGCTCGGCATGCATTTCTTCTCGCCGGCCAACGTCATGAAGCTGTGCGAGATCGTGCGCGCGGAGAAGACCGCGCCGGATGCGCTCGTCACCGCCGTGTCGATCGCCCGCAAGATCGCCAAGGTGCCGGCCGTGGTCGGCGTCTGCGACGGCTTCGTCGGCAACCGCATGCTTGCGCAGCGTGGCAAGCAGGCCGAGAAGCTGTTGTTCGAAGGCGCGCTGCCGCAGCAGGTCGATGCCGTCGTCACCAAGTTCGGCATGCCGATGGGCCCGTTCGCGATGGGCGATCTCGCCGGCCTCGACATCGGCTGGCGCTCGCGCAAGGACCGCGGCATCAAGAGCGAGATCGCGGATGCGCTGTGCGAAGCCGGCCGCTTCGGCCAGAAGACCGGCAAGGGCTACTACAAATACGAGGCCGGCTCGCGTGCGCCGCTGCCGGATCCCGATGTCGAGAAGTTGATCGACGAGACGCTCGCCAAGCTCGGCCTCAAGCGCCGCGCGGTCAGCGACGAGGAGATCCTCGAGCGCATGATGTATCCGATGATCAACGAGGGCGCGAAGATCCTCGCCGAGGGCATCGCCGCGCGTCCGTCCGACATCGACGTTGTCTGGCTCTACGGCTATGGCTGGCCGATCTATCGCGGCGGCCCGATGTACTGGGCCGACAGCGTCGGCCTGAAGCACATTGCCGAGCGGCTGGCGTTCTATGCCAAGGAGACCAATGACCCGTCGCTGGAGCCAGCGCCGCTGCTGAAGAAGCTCGCCGACGAAGGCAAGACCTTCGCCTCGCTGGCGCAGGGGAAGGCCGCTTGAGGCGGCCCAACTATCACTCTGCGCCCGGCTGCGCTCCCCTCCCCCTTGCGGGGAGGGGTTGGGGGTCCACACGGGCAGTCTCGCCCGGGCCCACCCCCCTCCCTGACCCTCCCCCACAAGGGGGGAGGGAACGGAGACAGCGGGGCCGTCTTACGCCAACGGACATCGAGCTCGCATGACCCATCCTGGCGAACAGTTCTATCCCGAAGGCGTCCGCTGGGACGCGCCGATCGCGCGTGGCACCTTGCCGGATCTGCTGGCAAAGGCGGTCAGTGACTTCGGCGATGGCGACGCGCTGGAATTCCGCGACCGCCCCATCACTTTCAAGCAACTCGCGGCGCTCGTCGACCAGGCCGCCGCCGCGTTCCTGCGCGCCGGCTTCGGCAAGGGCGCGTCGATCGCGCTGTTCCTCGGCAATACGCCGGATCATCCGATCAACTTCTTCGGCGCGCTCAAGGCCGGCGCCCGCGTGGTGCACCTGTCGCCGCTCGATGGCGAGATCGCCTTGTCGCACAAGCTCAGCGATTCCGGCGCGCGCATTCTCGTCACGTCGAACCTATCAGCGCCGCTGCCGACCGCGTTGAAGTTCCTCGCCAAGGGACTGATCGATCGCCTGATCGTCTGCGAGGATGATGATTGGGGCAAAGTCGGCACGCCGCAGACGGCGCTGCCGGACAATCCCGCGGTGATTACGCACCGCGCCTTCGTCGAAGGCGCCGTTGCGCCTATGGCGTGGCCTTCGATCTCGCCCGACGACATCGCCCTGCTGCAATATACCGGCGGCACCACCGGCCTGCCCAAGGGTGCGATGCTGACCCATGGCAATCTCACCTCCGCGGTGTCGATCGCCGAAGTCTGGGGCCGCGCGACGCGTGCAAACGGTAACGGCTCCGACCGCGTGATCTGCGTCTTGCCGCTGTTCCACATCTATGCACTGACGGTGGTGCTGCTGACCTCGCTGCGCCTCGGCAGCCTGATCTCGCTGCACCAGCGCTTCGATCTCGACGCCGTGATGCGCGACATCGAGGTCAAGCGCGCGACCTATTTTCCCGGCGTGCCGACGATGTGGATCGCGATCGCCAACCTGCCCGATCTCGACAAGCGTGATCTGTCGTCGCTGACCAGCGTCGGCTCCGGCGGCGCGCCGCTGCCGGTCGAGGTCGCGCGCATCCTGGAGCGACGCGTCGGCATGAAGCTGAAGAGCGGCTGGGGCATGACCGAGACCTGCTCGCCCGGCACCGCCCATCCCAAGGGTGGCCCGGACAAGCCCGGCTCGATCGGGATCACGCTGCCCGGCATCGAGATGGACGTCGTGTCGCTCGAGGATCCCGCAAAGGTGCTCGGCGTGAACGAGGTCGGCGAGATCCGGATCAAGGGGCCGAACGTCACCAAGGGCTATTGGAACCGGCCGGAGGAAACGGCGCAGTCGTTCGTCGGCGATCATTTCCTGACCGGCGACATCGGCTATGTCGACGCCGACGGTTTCTACTTCCTGGTCGACCGCAAGAAGGACATGATCATCTCCGGCGGCTTCAACGTCTATCCGCAGATGATCGAGCAGGCGATCTACACCCATCCGGCGGTGCAGGAGGTCATCGTGATCGGTATTCCCGACGCCTATCGCGGCGAGGCGGCCAAGGCCTTCATCAAGCTGCGAGACGGCTTCGCGCCGTTCCCGGTCGAGGATCTCCGCGCCTTCCTCACCGGCAAGCTCGGCAAGCACGAGCTGCCGGCGGCGGTCGAGTTCGTCGACGAGCTGCCGCGCACGCCGGTCGGCAAGCTGTCGCGTCACGAACTGCGCCAGCAGCAATCACCCGCGTCTCAAATCAAACATCAGTGACAACAACAGGAGGTCGCACATGACCGATGCCGTCATCGTTTCCACCGCCCGCACGCCGATCGGCAAGGCCTATCGCGGCGCGCTCAATGCCACCGGCGGCGCGACGCTGCTCGGCCACGCCATCGGCGAGGCGGTCAAGCGCGCCAAGGTCGATCCGGCAGAGGTCGAGGATGTCGTGATGGGCGCGGCCTTGCAGCAGGGCTCGACCGGCGGCAACATCGCGCGCAAGGCGCTGCTGCGTGCCGGCCTGCCGGTGTCGGTCGGCGGCACCACGATCGACCGCCAATGCGCCTCCGGTCTGCAGGCGATTGCGCTCGCGGCGCGCTCGGTGATCTTCGACGGTGTCGAGATCGCAGTCGGCGGCGGCGGCGAATCGATCTCGCTGGTCCAGAACGACAAGATGAACAGCTTCCAGGCCACCGATCCGGCGCTGCTCGAGATCAAGGGCGATGTCTACATGCCGATGATCGACACCGCCGAGGTCGTCGCCAAGCGCTACGGCATCTCCCGCGAGCGGCAGGACGAATATGCGCTGGAGAGCCAGCGCCGCACCGCAGCCGCGCAGCAGGGCGGCAAGTTCAACGACGAGCTGGCACCGATCACCACCAAGATGGCGGTCACCGACAAGGCCACGGGCAATGTCTCGTTCAAGGACGTCACCCTGTCGCAGGACGAGGGGCCGCGTCCTGAGACGACCGCCGAAGGTCTCGCCGGCCTCAAGGCCGTGCGCGGCGACGGCTTCTCAATCACCGCCGGCAATGCCAGCCAGCTGTCCGACGGCGCCTCGGCCTGCGTCATCATGAGCGACGCCACCGCAGCCAAGCGCGGCCTGCAGCCGCTCGGCATCTTCCGTGGCTTCGTCGCGCATGGCTGCGAGCCGGACGAGATGGGCATCGGCCCGGTGTTCGCCGTGCCGCGTCTGTTGAAGCGCCACGGCCTCACCGTCGACGACATCGGCCTCTGGGAGCTCAACGAGGCGTTCGCCGTGCAGGTGCTGTACTGCCGCGACAAGCTCGGCATCGACCCGGACAAGATCAACGTCAATGGCGGCGCTATCGCGGTCGGCCATCCCTACGGCATGTCGGGCGCGCGGCTCACGGGCCATGCGCTGATCGAAGGCCGCCGCCGCAAGGCCAAGTACGCCGTCGTCACCATGTGCGTCGGGGGCGGCATGGGTGCCGCCGGCCTGTTCGAGGTGCTGCAGTAACAACCACAGCTGTCGTCCGGGCAAGCTCGGGCGGGATTTCAAACAGCTGTCGTCCCGGACAAGCCTGCGGGTGCAACAGCGCTCGCGGGCGCAGATCCGGGACCCATACCGCGTGATGTCGCTTGGGCCACGATGGCAGACGCCTTTCGCCCCAACGTCCGCCGGTGGTTATGGGTCCCTGCTTTCGCAGGGACGACAGCGGAACGAAACGAACGATCGAGATACTAACGGGAGGATCCAATGGATCTTGCATTCACGAAGGAAGAGCAGGCGTTCCGCGAGGAAGTGCGGCAGTTCTTCAAGGACAACGTGCCACCGGAGACACGGCGGAAGATGATCGAGGGCCGCCATCTGTCGAAGGACGAGATGGTGACCTGGTGGCGCATCCTCAACAAGAAGGGCTGGGGCGTCTCACACTGGCCGACGGAATATGGCGGCACGGGCTGGACCTCGGTGCAGCACTACATCTTCAACGAGGAGCTGCAGGCCTATCCGGCGCCGCAGCCGCTCGCCTTCGGGGTCAGCATGGTCGGCCCGGTCATCTACACCTTCGGCAACGAGGAGCAGAAGAAGAAGTATCTGCCGCGCATCGCCAATGTCGACGACTGGTGGTGCCAGGGCTTCTCCGAGCCGGGCTCGGGCTCCGACCTGGCGTCGCTGAAGACCAAGGCCGAGCGCCGCGGCGACAAGTGGATCATCAACGGCCAGAAGACCTGGACCACCTTGGCCCAGCACGCCGACATGATCTTCTGCCTGTGCCGCACCGATCCTTCCGCGAAGAAGCAGATGGGCATTTCCTTCATCGTCTTCAGCATGAAGTCGAAGGGCGTCACGGTGCGTCCGATCCAGACCATCGATGGCGGCCACGAGGTCAACGAGGTGTTTTTCGACGACGTCGAGGTGCCCATCGAGAACCTGATCGGCGAGGAGAACAAGGGCTGGGACTACGCAAAATTCCTGCTCGGCAATGAGCGCACCGGCATCGCCCGTGTCGGCGTCTCCAAGGAGCGCATCCGCCGCATCAAGGAGCTCGCCGCCAAGATCGAGTCCGGTGGCCGTCCGGTGCTGGAGGATCCGTCGTTCCGCGAGAAGCTCACCGCATGCGAGGTCGAGCTCAAGGCGCTGGAGCTGACGCAGCTGCGCGTCGTCGCCGACGAGGGCAAGCACGGCAAGGGCAAGCCCAATCCGGCGTCTTCGGTGCTGAAGATCAAGGGCTCGGAGATTCAGCAGACCACGACCGAGCTGCTGATGGAGGTGATCGGTCCGTTCGCCGCGCCCTACGACATCCATGGCGACGACGACAGCAACGAGACCATGGATTGGACCGCGCAGATCGCGCCGAGCTACTTCAACAACCGCAAGGTCTCGATCTACGGCGGCTCCAACGAGATCCAGCGCAACATCATCGCCAAGGCGGTGCTGGGGCTCTGACGTGTGAGCCGCAGCGCTTCGACAACGCACGCCGTCATGGCCGGGCTTGACCCGGCCATCCACGTGCAGCCCGGACGGGCACGACGTGGATGCCCGCGGCAAGCGCGGGCATGACGGAGAATGGGGATACTGGAGAGTCAACAAATGGATTTTGATCTCACCGAGGAGCAGCGCCTCCTCAAGGACAGCATCGACGGCCTGCTGGCGGATGCCTACGATTTCGACAAGCGCAAGCTGTACATGAAGGAGAAGGGCGGCTGGAGCCGGGCGATGTGGTCCAAGCTCGCCGAGCAGGGCCTGCTCGGTCTGCCGTTCTCCGAGGACGACGGCGGCTTCGGCGCCGGCGGCGTCGAGACCATGATCGTGATGGAGGCGATGGGCCGCGCGCTGGTGCTCGAGCCTTACCTCGCCACGGTCGTGCTGGCCGGCGGCTTCCTCCGCCATGGCGGATCGGCGGCGCAGAAGACGGCGTACCTGCCCGGAATCATCGACGGCAGCAAGACGTTTGCGTTCGCGCAGCTCGAGAAGCAGTCGCGCTACGACCTGTTCGATGTCGCCACCTCCGCCAAGAAGAAGGGCGACGGCTGGGTCATCGACGGCGAGAAGTTCGTCGTGCTCAACGGCGAGAATGCCGACACCCTGATCGTCTCCGCGCGCACCTCCGGTGGCCAGCGCGACAAGTCGGGCATCGGCGTGTTCATCGTGCCGGCCGACGCGAAGGGCGTCACCCGCAAGGGCTATCCGACCCAGGACGGCCTGCACGCGGCGGACATCACCTTCACCGGTGTGGAAGTGGGCGCCGACGCCGCGATCGGCGATCCTGCCAACGCTCTGCCGCTGATCGAGCGCGTCGTCGACGAGGCCCGCATCGCACTGTGTGCGGAAGCCGTCGGCCTGATGGACGAGTCGCTCAAGACCACGGTCGAGTACATCAAGACGCGCAAGCAGTTCGGCGTCGCGATCGGCTCGTTCCAGTCGCTGCAGCACCGCGCCTCCGACATGTTCGTCGCGCTGGAGCAGGCCCGCTCGATGTCGATGTTCGCCACCATGGCCGCCGACTTCGACGATGCCAAGGAGCGCGCCACCTCGATCGCCGCGGCCAAGGTGCAGATCGGCAAATCGGCCAAGTTCGTCGGCCAGCAGGCGATCCAGCTCCACGGCGGCATCGGCATGACGATGGAGGCCAAGATCGGCCACTACTTCAAGCGCCTGTCGATGATCGAGCTGACGTTCGGCGACACCGACTACCACATGCGCCGCGTCAGCGAGGCGGGTGGGGTGATCTAGGGCAATGCGCCGTTGCCGGGCTGGACCCGGCAACCCATCGCTCTTGAAAGAAGATGGATGCGCGGGTCAAGCCCGCGCATGACGATTCGAGGCGCTTCGGTGCCTACCAAAACGGCTCCAAAGGGATTTGATTTTTTGCCGTCATTGCGAGCGAAGCGAAGCAATGCAGGGCGTCACGCGTTGCCCTGGATTGCTTCGTCGCTTCGCTCCTCGCAATGACTCGGAGGACGCAGAATATGATCCCCAATCCCTTCAACCTCTCCGGCCAGGTCGCCGTCATCACCGGCTCGAGCCGTGGCATCGGCCGTGCTTCTGCGGAGCTGCTGGCGCAGCTCGGCGCCAAGGTCGTGATCTCCAGCCGCAAGGCCGACGCCTGCGAGGAAGTGGCAAGCGGCATCCGCGCGAGCGGTGGCGAGGCCCGCGTCATCCCCTGCAACATCTCGCGCCGCGCCGAGGTCGATGCGCTGATCGACGGCGCCGTCAGCCAATACGGCCAGGTCGACATCCTCGTCTGCAATGCTGCGGTCAACCCGTATTACGGTCCGCTGCTTGACATCACCGACGAGGCCTTCGACAAGATCATGGCCTCCAACGTGAAGAGCAATCTCTGGCTCTGCGCCAAGGCGATCCCGCCGATGGCCGCGCGCGGCAAAGGCTCGGTCGTCATCGTCTCCTCGATCGGCGGCCTGCGCGGCTCGACCGTGATCGGCGCCTACGGCATCTCCAAGGCCGCCGACTTCGCGCTGTGCCGCAGCCTTGCCGGTGAATGGGGCCCGCAAGGCGTGCGCATCAACTGCGTCGCGCCGGGCCTGATCAAGACCGACTTCGCCCGCGCGCTGTGGGAGGACGAAGCCCGCCTGAAACAGCGCTGCGCGACGACCCCGCTCCGCCGCATCGGCGAGCCGCACGAGATCGCCGGCGCGGTGGCGTATCTGGCGTCGGATGCCTCGACCTTCATGACGGGGCAGACCATCGTGGTCGACGGCGGCGTCACGACGGCGGCGGTGTAAAAATCTCTCCACACGATAGCCGCACCCTCTCCCCTTGTGGGAGAGGGTGGTTGCGCGAAGCGCAACCGGGTGAGGGGTCTCTCTCCGCGTACTCAGAGCGCGCATGTGGCGCCAACCGCTCACCCGAGTGAGCTTGCGGCTGTCGGCGGTGTGGCCCTCTCCCACAAGGGGAGAGGGCCCAGCCATGCGCAGCGCAGTGGTCCCAGCCAAGTTCGGACACGGGGTTGGATGCTCGTAAGGTGCGAACTCTCCACTTTTTCCAGAAGGACGTCGCGCGCTCCCAACCTCCTTGACCTTCCCCCGCCAATCCGCTTGCTTGTCGGCCCAACGTCGTCAACCTCCCGGGAAGAAACCCCATGTCCTTCGTGCTGGCCATCGATCAGGGCACCACGTCCTCGCGCGCGATCGTGTTCCGCTCCGACATCTCGATCGCCGCGGTCGCGCAGCAGGAATTTCCACAGCATTTCCCGGCCTCGGGCTGGGTCGAGCACGAGCCGGAGGATATCTGGACCTCGACGGTGATGACCTGCCGCGATGCGCTGGAGAAGGCGGGACTGGCCGCCAAGGACATCGCCGCGATCGGCATCACCAACCAGCGCGAGACCACCGTGGTGTGGGACCGCGCGACCGGCCAGGCCGTCCACCGCGCCATCGTCTGGCAGGACCGCCGCACCGCCGACATCTGCGCGCGTCTCAAAGCCGAAGGCCATGAGCCGGAGGTCAGCGCGAAGACCGGCCTGATCATCGATCCCTATTTCTCGGGCACGAAGGTCGCCTGGATCCTCGATCACGTGCCGGGCGCCCGCGAGCGCGCCGAGCGCGGCGAGCTGATGTTCGGCACCGTCGACTGTTATTTGCTGTGGCGGCTGACAGGCGGACGGGTCCACGCCACCGATGCCACCAACGCCTCGCGCACGCTGCTGTTCAACATACATACCGGGCAGTGGGACGACACCTTGCTGAAGCTGCTGCGCGTGCCGCGCTCGATGCTGCCCGAGGTGAAGGATTCCTCGGCCGATTTCGGCACCACGGTGCCAGACCTGTTTGGCGGTCCGATCAAGGTCGCGGGCATCGCCGGCGACCAGCAGGCGGCGACCATCGGCCAGGCCTGCTTCACGCCGGGCATGATGAAGTCCACTTACGGCACCGGCTGCTTCGCGCTGCTCAATACCGGTGCCACGCCGGTGAAATCGAACAACAAGCTGCTGACGACCATCGCCTATCAGCTCGACGGCGTCCGGACCTACGCGCTCGAAGGCTCGATCTTCGTCGCCGGCTCGGCCGTGCAATGGCTGCGCGATGGGCTCGGCATCATCAAGCATGCCGCCGAAACCGGCCCGCTCGCCGACAAGTCCGACTCGATGCAATCGGTCTATCTGGTGCCGGCCTTCGTCGGCCTCGGCGCACCGTATTGGAATCCGCGCGTGCGCGGCGCGCTGTTCGGCCTGACCCGCAACACCGGCCCCGCCGAGCTCGCGCATGCCACGCTGGAGAGCGTGTGCTACCAGACCTACGATCTGTGGGCCGCGATGCGCGCCGACTGGCCCGATGCGTCCGCAGCCACGATCGTGCTGCGCGTCGACGGCGGCATGACCGCATCGGACTGGACCATGCAGCGTCTCGCCGACCTGCTCGACGCACCAGTCGACCGTCCGATGATTCAGGAGACCACCGCGCTCGGCGCCGCTTATCTCGCCGGCCTCAACGCCGGCGTCTATCCGGAGCCGGAAAAGTTCGCCGACAATTGGCGGCTCGAGCACCGCTTCCGGCCGGCGATGAGCGCGGCCACGCGGGAGCGCAAGCTCGCCGGCTGGGCCCGCGCCGTGAAGGGCGTGCTGGCAAGCGACGAGGGCGAGTAGGTGAACGGCATGTCGGTCCCCGACGGCCACTACGACGTTCCACACGGCAAGGTCGCGGCCGTGGTGACCTCGCTGGAAATGGTGGCGCCGCCGGTGTTGCCGCCGGATCCGATCGGCGACTGGAGCATTCGCCGCGTCGCGCAGCCCGATCTCGATTGGTACCGCGACCTCTATGCCCGCGTCGGCTGGGAGTGGCTGTGGTCGCAGCGCACGCGGATGAGCGATGCGGAGCTTGCCAAGACAGTTCGCGCCGACGGAGTCGAGATCTACACCTTGGCGCATGACGGCGGTGACGAAGCCCTGCTGGAGCTCGACTTCCGCAACAAGACCGATTGCGAGCTGGTGCTGTTCGGCGTCACCGACAGGCTGATCGGCACCGGCGCCGGACGCCTGCTGATGAACCATGCGCTGCGCCGCGCCTGGGCGCAGCCGCTGACGCGGCTCTGGGTCCACACCTGCAGCTTCGATCATCCGCGCGCGCTGGCCTTCTACCAGCGCTCCGGCTTCCGCCCCTATCGCCGCCAGATCGAGATCGCCCCCGATCCCCGCCTCGACGGTACCCTGCCGCGTTCTGTCGCCGCGCATGTGCCGCTGCTCGCCTGAACGTGGCAGCTGACAACGGCGCCGAACGGCGCTTCAATGCGCCGCACAGGAGGATAACTGATGTTCCTGATCGGCCAATACGACTCGCCTTTCGTCCGCCGCACCGCGATCGCACTCGAGCTCTACGGCATCCCGTTCGAGCACAAGCCGTGGTCGACCTTCGGCGATGCCGACAAGATCGCGCCGTACAATCCGCTGCTCCGGGTGCCGGTGCTGGTGCTCGATGACGGCGAGGCGCTGATCGATTCGGCGGCGATCCTCGATCACCTCGATGAGGCCGTCGGGCCCGAGCGTGCCATGCTGGCGCGCAGCGGCGCGCCGCGCCGCAGGCAGCTGCATACGATCGCGCTCGCGACCGGTCTCGGCGACAAGGCCGTCAGCCTGATCTATGAGCGCGTGCTGCGCAAGGACCGCCTGGCCCTGTGGGTCGCGCGTTGCGAGACGCAGATCTCCGGCGTGCTGGCGATGCTGGAGGCGGAGCGCGCCGCCGCGACGACGGATTATTGGTATGGCGAGCGCATCGGCCACGCGGACATCGCCGTCGCCTGCGTCCTGCGCTTCACCCGCGAGGCGCATCCGCATCTGTTCGACGTGACGCGTTACCCGGCGCTGGCCACGCACGCCGCCCGCTGTGAGGCGCTGTCGCCATTCCAGGCTTTCGTCCAGCCACTGGCGCCGCCGAGCGGGGATTGAGCTCGTTGGAGCGAGCCGTCGCCCCGGCGATGGTGCGCTCCTTCTCCCGTTCCTCACGGGGAGAGGGGCAGCCGCACGAGAAGTGTCAGCGGAAAGACCTGCACCCCCTCACCCGGATTGCATCTGGCGATGCAATCCGACCTCTCCCCGCAAGCGGGGCGAGGTGCACCGCGCCAGCGGCGAGAGATGTTCTCACCTCAGCCCGCCAAGAGAAGCTGTGCAGCCAGGCGCGGAGCGCAGTCGAGCCACCAGCCCTCACGGCCTGAAATACACGTCCACCTTCATGCCCACCGCGAACGGACCCGGCTCGGCGAGATCGACCAGCACTTCCACCACGTCGACATCGGTCATGTTGCGCTGGCTGAGCGCAGCCGTGCGGCTGCTCTCGACCAGCGGGGCGATGGCGGCGACCTTGCCGGCGACGTCGCGGCCCCGGAAGGCGTCGGAGCGGACCACGGCCTGCTGGCCGACCTTGATCTTGTCGAGGTCGCGCTGGTCGAGCTCGGCGCGCACGCGCAGCGAGGACGTATCGCCGAGCAGCACCAGCGGTGGCGTCGTCTGCGGCGAAGCGATCTCGCCGGTGCGCGCATTGACCTGCAGCACCGCGCCGTCGAGCGGCGCGCGGATGGTGAGCTTTTCCAACGTGGCGCGGGCGCCCTGCAGTTCGCTGCGGGCGACGTTGAGCTGGCCCTCGGCGCTGACCGGCAGCGGCGCATCCGCGGTGACCTTGCGCAGCTCGTCGGCCTGCTGCTCCAGCTTCGCCTGCGCGGCTGTCAGTTGCGTGCGTGCGGTGTCGACATCGGCATCGGCGCCGCGCCCGGCGCGCCGCTCGGCCACGGCCTTGTCGAGCGCAGCACGCGCGTCGAACACCGCCGCCTGCGCATCGGCGAGGCCGTCTTCGGCGCGGCGCCGCGGACCCGCGCCAGACGGCGTCGACTCCTTGTTGCGCACGCGCTTGCGCATCGCGACCTGCGCCTCGGCGCTGGCGAGCTGCGCGCGGGCTTCGGCGTCGCCGAGCCGCACCAGCGCCTGGCCGGCGAACACGGTCTCGTTCGGCTTGACCAGCACCTCCTGGATCGGCCCGACCACTGGCGCGCCAAGCTTGATCAGGCCGGATGCCGGCTCGACCCGGCCGGGTGCGACGGCCAGCCAGCGTTCCTCCTGGGCATTGGCGGCGCGCGCTGTCGGTGGAATCGAGGTCGGCGTGACGATGATCGCCAATGCAGCCGCGGCGACGAGCCCGAGCAGGTGAGCGCGTTCTGGAATTCCCGATATCATGCGTGCGAGACTTTCTTCATGGACTCGCCGCCGCTCTCCTCGCGGACGATGCGGCCGTCCTCGATGTGGATGACGCGATTGGCAAACGGCAGAATGCGCGGATCGTGCGTCACCACCAGCACCGCGCGCGACGGATCCCTGGCGATATCGGCGAGCAGGGTCATGATCGCCTGGCCGTTGGCGGTATCGAGTGCGCCGGTCGGCTCGTCGGCGAGAATGACCTGCGTCTTGCCGACGATGGCGCGGGCGATCGCGACGCGCTGCTGCTCGCCGCCCGAGAGCTGGCGCGGGAACGACCGCTTCTTCGGGCCGAGGCCGACCCTGTCGAGCACCTCGCGCGCCGCCTTCTTCGCCGCCCGCGCGCGCTCGCCGCGTACGTCGAGCGCGAGCCGGACGTTGTCCTCGGCGTTCAGCGTCGGAAACAGATGATAGGATTGGAAGATGAAGCCGATGCGCTCGCGGCGCAGCTTCGCCAGCGCCTCGGGATCGAGCCCCGCGACCGGCTGGCTGGCAACCCGCACGGTTCCGCCATCCGGCGTCATCAGGCAGCCCAGGATCGACAGCAGCGTCGTCTTGCCGCTGCCCGAGGGACCCATCAGCAGCGCCAGCTCGCCGCCCTTCAGCGACAGGCTCACGCCCTTCAGCGCCTGCACCCGGCCGGCCCCCTGGCCGAGGTGATGCACGAGATCGGTGGCCTCGAGCACGGTCTCGGTCATCGCGAGAACACCAGCGTCGGATCGATGCGCATGACCTTGAGGATCGCCGCGATCGCCGAGCCGATGCACATCGTCACCGTCAGCACGAACAGCGCGACCGTCAGCGCCGGCGTCATGATGACCGGCAGCGCCGATTCCGCCGTCGCCGCCGCCACGATCTTGCCGATGCCGGCGGCACCGGCGAAGCCGACGATGGCGCTGAGCAGCGCCTGCCAGATGATGACGGTGTAGATGTAGCGGCTGGTCGAGCCGATCGCGCGCAGCGTCGCGAACTCGTTGATATGATCCTTTGTGCTGGAATAGAGCGTCTGCGCCACGATCACGGTGCCGACGATCAGTCCGAGCAGCGCGCCGGCGAACAGCGCCGCGCCGGCGCCGGTGCCGAACAGCCAGAACGAGCGGCTGCGGTTGCGGAACTCGGCTGCGGTGAGCACATCGACATTGCCGAGGTTGTCGCGCAACGCCTGCTGCACCGTGCCGAGATCGGCATCGGGCGTCAGCTTCACCAGCAGATAGGACGCCTTGTTCGGCGCGATGCCGGTATAGGTCCGCGCGCGCTCCACATCGGTAAAAACGTAAGGCGTCGTCGTGAACGAGCGGATGCCCTTGGTCACCGCCATCACCTGCACCTTACGATCGCGCAGCTCCGCGGCCTGCTCGACGCCGGTGATGCCGAGCCGCTCGAAATAGGTCCGGTCGATCGCGACCGCGCCCGGCACCGACAGGTCGTCCAGCCGTCCCTCCACCACGTTCCAGGGATGCAGCCCGAGTCCGCGCAGCTCCGAGCCGACCACGAAGACCGGCGTCGTCGTGCCCTGCGGCAGCCGCCATTGCGCATAGCCGATCACCAGCGGCGTCGCCTCCGCCACGCCGGGAACCGCAAGCGCGCGAAACCGCTGCCGCTCGTCGAGCAGCGAGGGGTCCTCGAAGCATTTGGTGCCGACTGGCATGATCCACAGCTCGGCCGGGGAGTGGTCGATCATGGTCGTGACCATCCGGCGGAAGCCGACATAGAGACCCATCTGCACGGTCACCAGCACGATCGAGAAGATGATGCCGATGATGGTCGCGATGAAGCGCAGCCTGTCATGGAACAGGTTTCGCGACGCAAGCCTGAACTGCAACGACATGAACCAAAACCACCCGAAGGCCCCGGGCCTATTTCAGCCGGTTACGGCGGCGATGTCCACGCCGCATCGCCTGGCGGCGACTGTGGCGCTTTGTCATTCGGAGCGGTCGTGGCGCTGGAGACACGGAGGATGGCTCCAACCCTCGGTGTCGCGAACGCCGATGAGAGGCGAGAGCCGTCCGCCATCACGAGGTGTCGTCCCGGCGAACGCAGGGACCCATAACCCCGGAAAGTTGTTGGGGAGCTCGGTCTCCGCGATCGCGTACGACCGATACATCACGCGGTATGGGTCCCTGCGTTCGCCGGGACGACAGTTGTGGGCGTGGTGACTGCGCCGGCTACTTCGCGCCGACCGCCTTCTTGCGCCAGGCCAGATGCACGGCGCAGGTGCAGCCGGCCGGATGACTGGCGAGCTCCGCGGGCGCGGCGTCGTTGGCTGCTGCGGGAGCGGGCGCAGCGGTTGCGCGAGGCGTCTCTGCCTGCTGGCCGCCCCTCGCCGGGATGTAGTTCAGGATCGGCGCCAGCCAGCGCTCGACCTCGGTCACCGTCATGCCCTTGCGCGCGGCGTAGTCCTCGACCTGGTCGCGCTCGATCTTGCCGACGCCGAAATAGAAGCTCTCCGGCGAGGCGAAATAGAGGCCCGAGACCGACGAGCCCGGCCACATCGCAAAGCTCTCGGTCAAGCGGACGCCGGCATTCTTCTCGGCATCGAGCAGCTCGAACAAGGTCGCCTTCTCGGTGTGGTCGGGCTGCGCCGGATAGCCGGGGGCCGGGCGGATGCCCTGATACTTCTCCAGGATCAGGTCATCGGCGGAGAGCGCCTCGTCCGGGGCGTAGGCCCAGAACTCGCGGCGGACGCGGGCATGCAGGCGTTCGGCAAAGGCTTCGGCAAGGCGGTCGGCCAGTGCCTTGACCAGGATCGAGGAGTAGTCGTCATTGGCGTTCTTGAAGCGGTCGGCGACGGCGTCCTCGCCGAGGCCCGTCGTGACGACGAAGCCGCCGACATAGTCCGGCACGCCGGCATCCACAGGCGCGACGAAATCGGACAACGCGGTGTTGAAGCGGCCCTCGCGCTTCTCGAGTTGCTGCCGCAGCGTGTGCAGCGTCGCGATCTCCTGGGTGCGGCCGTCGTCGGCATAGAGCACGATGTCGTCGCCGACGGCGTTCGCCGGCCAGAAGCCGATCACGGCGCGCGCCGTGAACCACTTCTCGTCGACGATGCGCTCGAGCATCTTCAGCGCGTCGTCATACAGCGCCCGCGCGGCCTCGCCGACCTTGGCATCGTCGAGGATGCCAGGAAAACGACCGGCGAGCTCCCAGGTCTGGAAGAACGGAGTCCAGTCGATATAGGGCACGAGCTCGGCGAGGTCATAGTCGACGAACGTCTTGGTGCCGAGGAAGGTCGGCTTCACCGGCTTCGCCTTGGCGAAGTCGATCTTCGGCGCGTTGGCGCGGGCGTCCGCGAGCTTCAGCCGCTTCTTGTCGGCCTGGCCGCGCAGATGCGCCGCGGCGATCTTCTGATACTCGCTGCGAACCTCCGTGGCGTAGGCATCCTTGCGCTCCGGCGACAGCAGTGAGGAGGCGACGCCGACGGCGCGGCTGGCGTCGTTGACGTGAACGACCGGGCCATTCTGGTAGTTCGGATCGATCTTGACCGCAGTATGGACGCGGCTCGTCGTGGCGCCGCCGATCAGCAGCGGCACATTGAGACCCTGGCGCTCCAGCTCGGACGCCAGATAGGCCATCTCGTCGAGCGAAGGCGTGATCAGGCCGGACAGGCCGACGATGTCGGCGTTCTCGGCCTTCGCCGTCTCGATGATCCTGGCCGCGGGCACCATGACGCCGAGGTCGATGACCTCGAAATTGTTGCACTGGAGCACGATGCCGACGATGTTCTTGCCGATGTCGTGCACGTCGCCCTTGACGGTGGCGAGCACGATCTTGCCGGCGTTGGAGCGCTCATTGCCGCGGCCCTTGTTGGCGGCCTTCTCCGCCTCCATGAACGGCATCAGATAGGCGACCGCCTGCTTCATCACGCGCGCCGACTTCACCACCTGCGGCAGGAACATCTTGCCGTCGCCGAAGAGGTCGCCGACCACGTTCATGCCGGCCATCAGCGGGCCTTCGATGACGTCGAGCGGCCGGGTCGCGGCAGCGCGGGCCTCTTCGGTGTCCACATCGATGAACTCGGTGATCCCATGCACCAGCGCGTGGCTCAGCCGCTTGCCGACCGGCCATTCGCGCCACGCGAGATCGGCCTCCTTGGTCTGCTTGCCCTGGCCGCGAAACTTCTCTGCCAGCGCTAGCAGCCGCTCGGACGCGCCGGGGTCGCGGTTGAGCACGACGTCCTCGCACACCTGGCGCAGCTCCGGATCGATGTCGTCATAGACGATCATCTGGCCGGCATTGACGATGCCCATGTCCATGCCCGCCTTGATGGCGTGATACAGGAACACCGAATGCATGGCTTCGCGCACCGGCTCGTTGCCGCGGAACGAGAAGGAGAGATTGGACACGCCGCCGGAAATGTGGGCATGCGGCAGGTTATGGCGGATCCAGCGTGTCGCTTCGATGAAGTCGACGCCGTAGTTATTGTGCTCTTCCAGCCCGGTAGCGATCGCGAAGATGTTCGGATCGAAGATGATGTCTTCCGGTGGGAAGCCGACCGTCTCGACCAGGATCTTGTAGGCGCGGGCGCAGATCTCGGTCTTGCGCTGATAGGTGTCGGCCTGGCCGGTCTCGTCGAATGCCATCACCACGACCGCGGCGCCGTGCCGGCGCGCGATCTTCGCTTCGTGAATGAACTTCTCCTCGCCCTCCTTGAGCGAGATCGAGTTCACCACCGGCTTGCCCTGCACGCATTTCAGGCCGGCCTCGATGACGTGGAATTTCGAGGAGTCGACCATCACGGGAACGCGGGCGATGTCCGGCTCCGCGGCGACGAGGTTGAGGAAGGTCCGCATCGCGGCTTCCGAATCGAGCAGGCCCTCGTCCATGTTGACGTCGATGACCTGGGCGCCGTTCTCGACCTGGTCGCGCGCGACCTGCAGCGCCGCGGTGTAGTCGCCGGCGGTGATCAGCTTGCGGAATTTCGCCGAGCCGGTGACGTTGGTGCGCTCGCCGACATTGACGAAGGGAATGGCGGGCGTCAGCTCGAACGGCTCCAGGCCCGACAGCCGCAGCCGCGGCGCGATCTCGGGCACGGCGCGCGGCTTGTGCGGGGCAACGGCGGCGGCGATCGCGGCGATATGGTCGGGGGTGGTGCCGCAGCAGCCGCCGACGATGTTGACGAGGCCGGCCGACGCGAACTCGCCGATCAGTCGCGCCATGTAGGCCGGCGTCTCGTCATACTGGCCGAACTCGTTGGGCAGGCCGGCATTGGGATAGGCGCAGACCAGCGTGTCGGCGACGCGGCCGATGTCGGCGACATGCGCGCGCAGATCCTCGGCGCCGAGCGCACAGTTGAAGCCGATGGTCAGCGGCTTGGCATGACGGACCGAATTCCAGAACGCCTCCGGCATCTGGCCCGAGAGCAGGCGGCCGGACTTGTCGGTGATGGTGCCCGAGATCATCACGGGCACGTCGATGCCGCGCTCCTCGCAGAGCTCGGCGATGGCGTACAGCGCCGCCTTGGCGTTGAGCGTGTCGAAAATGGTCTCGAGCAGCAGGATGTCGGCGCCGCCATCCAAGAGCCCGCGCGCCTGCTCGCCATAGGCGAGCCTGAGATCGTCGAAGGTCACGGCGCGGTAGCCGGGGTTCGACACGTCAGGTGAGATCGAGGCGGTGCGGTTGGTCGGACCCATCGCGCCGGCGACGAAGCGCTGTTTGCCGTCCTCGGCGGCGACGCGGGTCGCGGCATTGCGGGCGAGCCGGGCGCCCTCGCGGTTGAGCTCGTAGATGATGTCGGAGAGGTCGTAATCGGCCTGCGCGATCGAGGTCGCCGAGAACGTATTGGTGGCGACGATATCGGCCCCGGCGCGCAGATATTGCGCGTGGATGTCCTCGATGGCGTCGGGCTGGGTGAGGATCAGCAGGTCGTTGTTGCCGCGGAGGTCGCGATGGAAGTCGCGGAACCGCTCGCTGCGGAAGGCGGCCTCGTCGAGCTGCAGCGCCTGGATCATCGTGCCCATGGCGCCGTCGAGAATCAGGATGCGCTCGCGGGCAGCGTCAAGGAAGGCGGTACGCGCTGGAGATACAGGGGCGGACATCAGGCGGCAGCCTTGTTGGCGGACTTCGGACGGATGCCGAGCAGATGGCTGATCGCGAACACGAGGTCGGCGCGGTTCATGGTGTAGAAATGGAAGGTGTCGACGCCATGCTTGGCGAGCTTTTGCACCTGGCCTGCGGCGACGGTCGCCGCGACCAGCTTGCGGGTCTCGGGATCGTCGTCGAGACCGTCGAATTTTTCGGCCAGCCAGTCCGGCACCGTCGTGCCGGCGCGGGTCACGAAGCCGCGCGCCTGCTTGAAATTGTGCATCGGCATGATGCCGGGCACGATCGGGATCGTGATGCCGCGGGCGCGGACACGGTCGAGGTATCGGAAGTAGAGATCGTTGTCGAAGAACACCTGGGTGATGGCGCGGGTGGCGCCGGCGTCAACCTTGGCCTTGAGCATGTCGATGTCGGCGTCGAAGTCGCGGCTCTCGGGGTGCTTCTCCGGATAGGCCGAGACCGAGACCTCGATATCGGGATGGCGCTTCTTGATGCCGGCGATCAGCTCGGGCGAGCTCTGATAGCCTTCGGCATGGGTGTAGTAGGGCGTGCCGATGCCGCCGGGCGGATCGCCGCGCAGCGCCACAATGTGGCGGACGCCGACCTCGTGATAGCGCTCGACGACCTCGTCGATCTCGTGGCGCGAAGCGCCGACGCAGGTGAGATGCGCCGCCGGCAGCAGCGCGGTTTCCTTCAGGATGCGCGCGATCGTGGCGTGGGTGCGCTCGCGCGTCGAGCCGCCGGCACCATAGGTCACCGAGACGAAGCTCGGCTCCAGCGGGGCGAGGCGCTCGATCGAGGCCCACAGCGTCCGGTCCATCTCCTCGGTCTTCGGCGGGAAGAACTCGAACGAGATCTTCGGCCGGGGAATCGCGGTGTGGCCGTCGGCAATGGCGGTGGCGAGGTCGGTCATGGCAACGCAGGTTCCGGCTGGGGCGTAAATTTCAACTCAAGAGGGGATCGGCCTCTGGATGTGCCAAGATAAGGGAAGGGCGCTGCAATAAACAGCCCACCAGAAATGGGATTTGGCCCACTGATATGGCAAGAAGCGGATTTTTGAGGAGCTATTGGAAATGCAGAGTGGGACGATAAAGGTAAACAATATCAAAGGTTATCGATTATGGCGAAGGGGTTTTTATCAATCTGAATGTGGGATAGTTTGGTTTCGTTGATGTATACAATCGTATTGTCCCAACATTAGGTCCAGCCATCCACTGCATTTCCGGCAGGTCACCATCGCTTCCAGCCCATTGTGGCGCGCCTCGCAGGCATTAGGTTGAAGCGATGATCCCGATTTCAGTCCTCGACCTCTCCGTCACCACCACCGCCACGCCGGCGTCAGTGGCGCTGCGTAACAGCATCGACCTGGCCCGTCACGTCGATCAGCTCGGCTACGTCCGCTACTGGCTGGCCGAGCACCACAGCCTGCCGTCGGTGGCGAGCCCGTCGCCCGACATCATGATTGGGCAGATCGCGGCAGCGACGCAGCACATCCGCGTCGGCTCCGGCGGCGTGATGCTGCCCAACCATGCGCCGCTGGTGGTCGCGGAGCGCTTCAAGATGCTGGAGGCACTGTTTCCCGGCCGGATCGATCTCGGCCTGGGCCGCGCGCCCGGCACCGACGGCACCACGGCCTATGCGCTGCGCAGCCGGCTCGACCGTCGTGAGGGCGATGACTTCCTGGAGCGGCTGCATGAGCTGATGCTGTGGGAGACCCGCGAGTTCCCCGCCGGCCATCCCTACAACAACGTGATCGCCATGCCCGATGATGCGCCGCTGCCGCCGATCTGGCTGCTCGGCTCCAGCGACTATTCCAGCGAGCTGGCGGCGCAGCTCGGCATGGGGTTCGGCTTCGCGCATCATTTCGCGAGCCACGATGCCGTGGATGCGATGCGGACCTACCGCGCGCATTTCACACCGTCGCGCTGGCGCTCGCAGCCGCATGCGATCCTGGCAGTCGCAGTGGTGACAGCCGAGACCGACGCCGAGGCCGAGCGGCTGGCGTCGTCGATGGACCTCAACCGCTTGCGGCGCGACCGCGGCCAGTTCCTGCCGCTGCCGAGCCCGGAGGAAGCGGCGGCGTACATGTATACAGACGCGGACCGGGCCTCGATCGCGCGCAACCGCTCGCGGCTGTTCGTGGGCGCGCCGGCGACGGTGCGGGCCAAGCTCGATCCGATGATCGCAGCGAGCCAGGCCGACGAGCTGATGGTGATCACCGCGATCTACGATCACGACGCCCGCAAGCGCTCCTACAGCCTGCTCGCCGACGCCTTCGGCCTCGAGCGGAAGGCGGCGGCATAAGCAGGACGGCGCTGGTCTCACCATGTGATCAGCGGCGAGCGATGCAGAAAGCTGTCGTCGCTCACCTGGTCCACCACGAAGCGCGCGACGTCGGCCCGCGCAATCGTGCCGCCGTGAAAGCCGGCGAGATCCGTCAGTGCACGCAGCTTCTGCCCGCCAGGCTTGTCGTTCAGCATGGCGGGGCGAACGATGAGCCAATCGAGCCCGCTGTCGCGAATGACGGCCTCCTGCCGGTTCTTGTCCGCGTAGATGTTGCGCAGCAGCAGCGGCAGGATCAGCCGGTCGTAGACGAAGCCGCCATGGCCGCGGCTGTCGCCGGCGCCGATGCCGGTGATGGCGACCAGACGCGCGACATGCTCGGCCTTCATCGCGTTGACGAGCGCGCGCGTCGAGGTCGAGAGCGTCGTGACCTCGCGGAATGGACTGAGCGGTGTGCCCAGTGAGCTGATCACGGCGTTCTGTCCCTTGAGCGCCTTGCGCAGCGTAGCTTCGTCGCGGGCATCGCCGACGATCAATTGCGCGCCTTGCAGATCCCCGGCCCTCTCCGGCGAGCGCACCAGCGCGGTGACGTGATGGCCGCGCGCCAGCGCGTCGCGCACGATCAGCCGTCCGGTGCCGCCGGTCGCGCCGAGCACGAGGATGTTGGGCTTCATGGTGACGCCATCGTTCGTTTGATTGGTCATGATGACCTCCTTGGATTGCGCGGGACGCTCTCATGGAGACGTCCCGCAGACGCATGGGGTGTGTGCCGTCAGGCGACGGTCGCGCTCTCGGCGACGAAGTCGCGATAGGAGCGCAAGGGGCGGCCGAGCAGCGCGGTCAGGCGGGCGACGTCGCCATCGTCCGGCACCATGCCGTCGGTCTGAAAGCGCTCGCTCATCAGCCGCATGTCGAACGCCATCCAGCTCGGCATGAGCTGCCGCAGGTTGGTCTCGAAGCCCGCGGTGTTGTCGCCGCCATAGCCGATCGGACGCCCCAGCACCTCGGACCAGACAGCGGCGGCATCGGCGCCGGTCAGCGTGTCCGGGCCGACAAGGTTGATCCGCGTCAGCGGCAGCGGCGTCGAGGACTGCTCGCGGCGGATCAGCTCGATGGCCGCGATCTCGCCGATGTCACGGGCATCGATCATGGCGAGGCCTTTGCTGCCGATCGGCATCGGGTACACGCCGTAGCCGCGCACGACGTCCCTGATCGTGAGATCGTTGTTCATGAAGTAGGCCGGCCGCAGGATGGTGGCGTTGAGGCCCATCTGCTCGATCATCCGCTCGACGGCGAATTTGCCGGCGAAGTGCGGCACGTTGACGTAGACGTCGCTGTGGATCACCGAGAGATAGACGATCCGCTCGATGCCGGCCTCGCGAGCGATGTTGAGCGCGACCAGCGCCTGGGTGAATTCGTCTGATGTGACGGCGTTGAGCAGAAACAGCGTCGAGACGCCAGAGAGCGCGCCGCGGAGCGAATCGATGTCGAGCAGGTCGCCTTGGGCGATCTGAACGCCCGCTGGAAAGTTGGCCTTGGCGGGATCGCGGACGAGGGCGCGGACATCGGCGCCGCGCTTGACGAGCTGTTCGACGACGCGGCGGCCGACATTTCCAGTGGCGCCGGTCACGAGGATGGTCATGGGGATCACTCCGGGTTGGTTGTTGGGACACCCGGAAGATATCGATCCACACACGAGCCAATAGACGCTATATCTGGACAGGTCGTCTCACTGGTGGAACGGATGGATCTGCTTGCGCTCGCCGATTTCAATCTCGTCGCCCGCCACGGCGGATTCGGCCGTGCCGCCCGCGCCAGCGGTCGTCCCAAGGCGACGTTGTCCCGCCGGGTCGGCGAGCTGGAAGCGAGCCTGGATCTCAGGCTCATCGAGCGCGGCGGACGCGCGCTGAAGCTGACCGAGGAGGGGCGGGCGCTGTTCGAGCGCGCGGGCGCGCTGCTCACCGAGCTCGACGAGACTGTCGCCGCGATCTCCTCCGGCGGCGACAAGCCGCGCGGCCGGTTGCGGATCAGTGCGCCGCTGCTGTTCTCGCAGACCGCGATGGGCAAGCTCGCCGCCGCGTTCGCGCTCCGATATCCCGAGGTCCGGCTGGACGTGACCACCGACGACCGCACCGTCGACATGGTCGAGGAAGGCTATGACCTGGTGATCCGGGTCAATCCCGATCCCGATGAAAGCCTGGTTGGACGCATCTTCCTGCGCGACCGACTGGTGGTCGTGGCGAGCCCAGGCCTGACGCGGCCGGCGGATCACGCCGTCATTCCAGCGGTCGTGCGCGGCAGCGATCAGAACGCAGTCTGGGAGGTGAAAGCGCCGGCGGTACGATCGCGCATCGCGTTCGCCCCCATCCTTCGCCTGTCGTCGCTGATCATGGTTCGCGATGCGGTCCGCGCGGGCGTCGGCGCCGCGTGCCTGCCGCTGTCGCTCGTCAGCCACGATCTGGCGGCCGGCCGGCTGGCGCATTGGGGCGATCTGGACGCGCCCGCCATCGCGCTGTGGACGCTCTATCCATCGCGCCGGCTGCTGAGCGCGCGCGTCTCCGCCTTCCTCGACTTCCTGAAGGAGGCGTTCCCGACGGGAACGCCCGCTGAGCTGGCGGCCTATATCGAAGCGTGAGCCCCGATCACTCCATCCGCTCGCTGAACGTCGCGCGGAACGGATGCGCCGGATAGACGCCGACGATGCGCAGCTCGCGCGAGAAGAACTTCAGCTCCTCCAGCGCGAAGGCCAGCCCCTTGTCGTTGGGATGGCCGTCGACGTCGGCGTAGAACTGCGTCGCGAAGAAGTTGCCGTCGACCATGTAGCTCTCGAGCTTGGTCATGTTGACGCCGTTGGTGGCGAAGCCGCCGAGCGCCTTGTACAGCGCGGCCGGCAGGTTGCGGACGCGGAACACGAAGCTCGTCACCAGCGGCCCGGAATTCTGCTCGGCCCACTGCTCCTGGCGCGCCAGCACGACGAAGCGGGTGGTGTTGTGGGCCTCGTCCTCGATGTCCTCGGCGAGGATGTCGAGGCCGTAGATCTCGGCGGCCAGCCGCGAGGCGATTGCCGCCACGCTCTTGTCGCCGCGCTGCGAGACGTCCCGCGCGCTGCCCGCGGTGTCGCCGGCGACGATCGGCCGGACGCCGAGCTGGCGGATGATGCGGCGGCACTGGCCGAGCGCGTGGACATGGCTCTCGACCGTCTTGATGTCGGCGAGCTTGGTGCCCTTCAGCGCCATCAGCTGGTGGCGCACCGGCAGGAACCATTCGCCGATGATGTAGAGGCCCGAGGCTGGCAGCAGATGGTGGATGTCGGCGACGCGGCCGGCGACCGAATTCTCGATCGGGATCATGCCGAGATCGGCCTCGCCGGAGGAGATCGCGCTCAGCGCGTCCTCGAAGGTCGCGCAGGGCATGGCCTCGGCGGTCGGATAGGCCTCGGAGATGGCGATGTGGGAATTGGCTCCCGGCTCGCCCTGGAATGCGATTTTCAAGATCTTGCTCATGGTGGGCCTTCTAGCAGCTCGAGCCTTTGTCAATTAAGCCTTGGACAGCAGCCGGCGTGCGGTTTCGAGGTCGGCCGCGGTGTCGACGCCGCGCGGCACGGCGTCGACCACCATCACGTCGATGCGCATGCCGTCCTCCAGCGCCCGCAGCTGTTCCAGCTTCTCCTGCTGCTCCAGCGGCGATGGCGGCAGGCTGACGAAGCGCTCCAGCGCCGCCCGGCGGTAGGCGTAGAGGCCGATGTGATGGTACCTCGGTCCGTCGCCATGCGGCGCCGTGGCCCGGGTGAAATACAGCGCGCGCAGGCGCCGTCCACCGACAGGCGAGCCGACCGCCTTGACGACGTTCGGGTTGAGGCTCTCCTCCTCGGTATGGATCTGCGCGGCAAGGGTCGCGATGTCGACCGCGGGATCCTCCAGCGGCGGCAGCACGTCGCTGATATTCTGCGGGTCGATGGTCGGGAAATCGCCCTGCAGGTTGACCACGATCTCGGCCTCGCGGGCAGGGTCGAGCTTGCACATGGCCTCGTAGATGCGGTCTGACCCCGAGGGATGATCCGGCCTGGTCATGACCACCTCGCCACCCGCGGCAGCGACGGCCGCAGCAATCTCCGGCGTGTCCGTTGCCACGGCCACCCGGCCGATTCCCGCCTCCTGCGCGCGCCGGAGCACCTGAACGATCATCGGCTGGCCGGCGATGTCGAGCAGCGGCTTGCCGGGCAGGCGGGTCGAGGCCATGCGGGCCGGGATCAGCACGAGGATTTTGGACTTGGTCATCCGGGAAACGGCAGGTCGGAGCCGGTCGCAACAGCGCGGGCCGGGCTTGATGGGGACAGCGAAAGCGGCCCGCTTATACGGGTTGCCAGAGCACGGGCAAACCGATATCTCACTTCTGCCGCAGGGGGAGGCGCGACGGCTCGATTCCGCTCGATGCCTTCACGAGTCCTTTCTCGAATCCTGGGGCGACTCACGGTCGCGGCCCCGCGGCCCCCAAGCAATGAAATCCGCCCTCGGAGCCTGATTCCAAAATGGACTCCTTCGAACTGAACAAAATCCTCGGCGCCGTCCTGGCCGCCTGTCTGGTCGTGCTGGTCACGAGCTTTTCCGCCGGCGCGCTGTTCGCGCCGAAAATGCCGGAGAAGCCGGGCTTCGAGATCGCGGTGAAGGAGGCCGAGGGCGCAGGCAAGGAAGCCGCTGCGCCGGCCGCGGCCGAGCCGATCGAGAAGCTGCTGCAGACCGCCTCGGTCGAGAAGGGCGCTGCCGCTGCCAAGAAGTGCGCGGCCTGCCACACCTTCGACAAGGGCGGCAAGAATGCCGTCGGCCCCAACCTCTACGGCATCGTCGGCGACAAGGTCGGCGAAGGCCGCGGCTTCAAATTCTCGGCAGCGATGGCGGCCAAAGGCGGCACCTGGACGATCGAGGAACTCAACCACTTCATCACCAATCCGAAGGGTTACATCCCGGGCACCGCGATGGGTTTTGCCGGCATCCAGAAGGACTCGGAGCGCGCCGACGTGCTGGCTTACCTGAACTCGCTGTCGGACAATCCGGCGCCGCTGCCGACCGCAGCCAAGTGATCGGCTGCTGATCCCCAATTTCCGACGGCCGGGCCCCAAGCCCGGCCGTTTTGCTTTGCGGGGCGAATTTCGCCGCATTTGGGACCTTTGGTCGCATCCACCTCGTTCACAACCCGGTATCATGAGGAAAAAGCAAGGTTATTGGTCGAAACCTTGCCGTATATTGTCCCCTGAATGGAACGGGTTCACGGGCTGGAGCACCCTGGCTGAGGCCGGCGAAACCTGCCCTTGCGAATTGGGTTACGATCGAACGTTGGATCTCTGAGCAGCAGCGGCCACGGCCGACCACCTGCTTCAAGCGGTCTTATTCAGAGGAAGTCTCATTTGACGATTACCCGACGACAGCTCCTGCAGAGCAGCGTCTTCGCTGCGATGACCCCGGCGCTCGGCACCGCCGCCAGCCTCGCCCCGCTCGACGCCGCACAGGCGCAGGCCGGCGAGCAACTGGTCTGGCGCCACGGCCTGTCGCTGTTCGGCGAGATCAAGTACCCGGCGGACTTCAAGCGCTTCGACTACGTCAATCCCGACGCACCCAAGGGCGGCACGGCCCGGATGATCTCGCTCGGCACCTTCGACAATTTCAACATCGTCGTGATGTATGTGAAGGGCAACATCGCCGCCGCGGCGGGGCTGGTCTACGAGACCTTGATGACGCGGTCGCAGGACGAGGTGTCGACCGAATACGGCCTGCTCGCCGAGTCGGCGGCCTATCCGGACGACTATTCCTGGGTCATCTACCGCCTGCGCAAGGAAGCGCGCTGGAACGACGGCAAGCCGGTGACGCCCGAGGACGTCATCTTCTCGCTGGACGTCCTGAAGAAGAACAGCCCGCACTATTCGTCCTATTATCGCCATGTCGTGAAGGCCGAGAAGACCGGCGATCTCGAGGTCAAGTTCACCTTCGACGGCCCGGGCAATCGCGAGCTGCCGCACATCGTCGGCGAGTTGCTGGTGCTGCCGAAGCACTGGTGGGAAGGCACCGACGCGCAGGGCCGCAAGCGCGACGTCACCGCGACGACCCTGGAGCCGCCACTCGGGTCGAGCCCGTATCGCGTCAAGGAGTTCGTGCCCGGCCGCTCGATCAAGATGGAGCGCGTCAAGGACTACTGGGGCGCCAGCCTGCCGGTCCAGATCGGCCAGAACAATTTCGACGAGCTGCAGTTCGAATATTTCCGCGACAACATCGTCGCCCTCGAGGCCTTCAAGGCCGACCAGGCCGACTGGATCAACGAGAACTCCGCCAAGCAATGGGCGACGGCCTACGACTTCCCGGCCATCAACGACAAGCGCGTGGTCAAGGACGAATTCCCGATCAGCGATTCCGGCCGCATGCAGGGCTTCGCCTTCAACCTGCGGCGTCCGCAATTCCAGGACGCGCGGCTGCGGCGCGCCTTCAACTACGCCTTCGATTTCGAGGAGATGAACAAGCAGCTGTTCTACGGCCAGTACAAACGGATCAACAGCTACTTCGAAGGCACCGATCTGGCCTGTTCCGGGCTGCCGCAGGGCCAGGAGCTGCAGATCCTCGAGGAGCTGCGCGACAAGGTGCCGCCGGACGTGTTCACTACGGTCTACCAGGCCCCGGTGGGCGGCAATCCCGAGAACGTTCGCGCCAATCTGCGAGAGGCCACCAGGCTGCTGAAGGACGCAGGCTTCGAGATCAAGGACCGCAAGCTCGTCGATCCCGCCGGCAAGCCGGTCACGGTCGAACTCCTGGTCCAGGACCCGTCGTCCGAGCGCATCGTGCTGTTCTACAAGCCGTCGCTGGAGCGCCTCGGCGTCGCGGTGACGGTCCGCCAGGTCGATAACGTCCAGTATGAGAACCGGGTGCGCACCTTCGACTACGACATGATCATCGACGTCTGGGGGCAGTCGCTGTCGCCCGGCAACGAGCAGCGCGATTTCTGGGGCTCCAAGGCCGCCGACGAGCCCGGCTCGAAGAACACGATCGGCATCAAGAATCCCGCCGTCGACGCGCTGATCGAGAAGATCATCTACGCCAAGGATCGCGCCTCGCTCGAAGCCGCGACGCACGCGCTGGATCGGGTGCTGCTGTGGAATTTCTACGTCGTCCCGCAGTTCACCTATCCGTTTTCGCGCAGCGCGCGCTGGGACCGCTTCAGCCATTTCACGCCATTCCCGAAATATGCGCGGTCCGGCTGGCCGAATCTGTGGTGGTACGATGCCGACAAGGCCGCCAAGGTGAAGCGCTCTTGAGCCGGCTTTCTCATTTGTCGCGGCGCGGCGTGCTCGGGCTTGGGCTCGGCGCGCTCACGGCGCCGTTGCTCACGCCGGCCAAGGCCGCGGAGTTCGGCGCCGAGGCCCACGGCATGTCGGCGTTCGGCGATTTGAAATATCCCGCCGACTTCCGGCAGTTCGACTACGTCAATCCCGACGCGCCGAAGGGCGGGCTGTTCTCGCTGATCCCCTCGGTGCGCGCCTACAACCAGTCCTACCAGACGTTCAACTCGTTCAATGCCTATGTCCTCAAGGGCGAGGGCGCCCAGGGCATGGATATGACGTTCGCGACCTTGATGGTGCGCGCGAGCGACGAGCCGGACGCGGTGTATGGGCTGGTCGCGAAGTCCGTCGCGATATCAGCGGACAAGCTGAGCTATCGTTTCACGCTCCGTCCCGAGGCGTGCTTCCACGACGGCACGAAGATCACGGCACATGACGTCGCCTTCTCGCTGAACACCTTGAAGGAAAAGGGCCACCCGCTGATCGTCGTGCAGCTGCGCGACTTCGTGAAGGCCGAGGCGCTCGACGATGCGACCGTCGTGGTGAGCTTCGTCGAGAAGCGCGCCCGCGACGTGCCGCTCTACGTCGTGACCCTGCCGATCTTCTCGAAGGCCTGGTACGCCAACCGCGCCTTCGACGAGAACCCGCTCGACGTGCCGCTCGGCTCCGGCCCGTACAAGGTCGGCAAATACGAGATCAACCGCTACGTCGAATTCGAGCGCGTCAAGGACTGGTGGGCCGCCGATCTGCCGGTCAGCCGCGGCATGTATAATTTCGACATCGTCCGCTACGAGTTCTATCGCGACCGCGACGTCGCCTTCGAGGGCTTCACCGCCAAGAGCTATCTGTTCCGCGAGGAGTTCACCTCGCGCATCTGGGCGACGCGCTACGATTTCCCGGCGATCAAGGACGGCCGCGTCAAGCGCGAGCTGCTGCCGGACGAGACGCCGTCCGGCGGACAGGGCTGGTTCATCAACACCCGCCGCGACATGTTCAAGGACCCGCGCGTCCGCCAGGCGCTGACCTACGCGTTCGACTTCGAATGGACCAACAAGACCATCATGTACGGCGCCTATGCGCGCACCGTGTCGCCGTTCCAGAACTCCGACACGGTCGCGGTCGGGCCGCCGTCGCCGGAGGAGCTGAAGCTCCTCGAGCCGTTCCGCGGCCAGGTGCCCGACGATGTGTTTGGCGAGCCCTTTGTCCCTCCCGTCTCCGATGGCTCGGGGCAGGATCGCACGCTGCTGCGCAAGGCCACGCAACTGCTGCAGCAGGCCGGCCTGCCGGTGAAGGACGGCAAGCGGATGCTGCCGAATGGCGAGGTGTTCGCGATCGAGTTCCTGATCGACGAGGTCTCGTTCAAGCCGCACCACGGCACCCTGATCAAGAATTTGCAGACGCTCGGCATCGACGCCGACCTGCGCATCGTCGATGCGGTGCAGTACCGCGCCCGGGTCGAGGATTTCGATTTCGACATCACGGTGCAGCGGCTGTCGATGTCGCCGACCCCCGGCGACAGCCTGCGGCCGTATTTCACCTCGGACGCGGCCAAGACCAAGGGCTCCTACAATCTCGGCGGCATCAGCAATCCCGCGATCGACGCGCTGGTCAACAAGGCGATTTCGGCGGAGACCCGCATCGAGCTGACCTTGGCCTGCCGGGCGCTTGATCGCGTGTTCCGCGCCGGCCACTACTGGATACCGCAATGGTATCGCCAGACCCACCCGATCGCCTATTGGGATCAGTTCAGCCACCCGCCGAAGCCGCCGAAATACGCCTCGGGCGTCGGCGCCCCCGACATCTGGTGGTACGATGCCGCCAAAGCCGCAAAGCTGGAGCAGGCGAAGTAGTTCATGGCCGCCTATATCGCCCGTCGCATCCTGCTGATGCTCCCGACCCTGCTCGGGATCCTCTTCATCTCCTTCGTCGTGGTGCAGTTCGCGCCGGGCGGCCCGGTCGAGCGCGTCATCGCGCAACTGACCGGCGCCGACACCGGCGGCACCTCGCGCATCTCGGGCGGCAGTGGTTCGGATTTCGGCGCGCGGCCGCCGGGACAGGTGGGATCCGGCGGCGAGCTGAACTCGAAATATCGCGGTGCGCAGGGGCTCGATCCCGCCTTCATCAAGCAGCTCGAGAAGCAGTTCGGCTTCGACAAGCCGGCGCCGGAGCGCTTCGCGCTGATGGTGTGGAATTTCGCGCGCTTCGATTTCGGCAAGAGCTATTTCCGCGACACGAGCGTGCTGCAGCTCATCAAGGAGAAGCTGCCGGTGTCGATGTCGCTCGGCATCTGGATGACCCTGCTGACCTACCTGATCTCGATCCCGCTGGGGATCCGCAAGGCGGTGCAGGACGGCTCGCGCTTCGACGTCTGGACCTCGGCCGTGATCATCATCGGCTACGCCATTCCGGGCTTCCTGTTCGCGATCCTGCTCATCATCCTGTTCGCTGGCGGCTCGTTTCTCAACATCTTCCCGCTGCGCGGGCTGACGTCGGATGGCTGGTCGGACTTCCCGTGGTACTGGAAGATCATCGACTATTTCTGGCATCTCACTTTGCCGCTGGTATCGATGGCGCTCGGCGCCTTCGCGACCATGACGCTGCTGACCAAGAACTCGTTCCTCGACGAGATCCGCAAGCAATATGTCATGACCGCGCGCGCCAAGGGCTGCAGCGAGAACCAGGTTCTGTACGGCCACGTGTTCCGCAACGCCATGCTGATCGTGATCGCCGGCTTTCCAGGCACCTTCATCAACGCCTTCTTCTCCGGCTCGCTGCTGATCGAGACCATCTTCTCGCTGGATGGGCTCGGCCTGCTCTCGTTCGAGAGCATTCTCAATCGTGATTATCCCGTTGTGTTCGGCAATCTCTTCATCTTTTCGCTGCTCGGCCTCGCGATCAACCTGATCTCGGATCTGACCTACATGTGGATCGATCCGCGGATCGACTTCGAGGCGCGGGAGGTCTGATGACGATCACAGCCACCCCTCCGGTCGAGACCAAGGCGCAGGCCCCGCTCGGCGAGGCCGTGCCGCCGACGCGGCACTGCTTCCGGCCGTCGCCGCTCAATCAGCGCCGCTGGCAGAACTTCAAGGCCAACCGCCGCGGCTACTGGTCGCTGTGGATCTTCCTGTTCCTGTTCGTGGTGTCGCTGTTCGCCGAGCTGATCGCCAATGATCGGCCGTTCCTGATCAAGTTCGACGGCCACCTGTACTTCCCGGCGTTCGTCACCTATCCGGAAACGGCATTCGGTGGCGACTTCGAGACCGCCGCGGACTATCGTGATCCGTATCTGCAGAAGCTGATTGCGGACAAGGGCGGCACGGTGATCTGGCCGCTGGTCCGCTACTCCTACGCCACGCACAATCTCGATCTGCCGACGCCGGCGCCATCGCCGCCGACCTGGATGCTGACGGAGGCACAGTGCAAATCCGTGGTCGAGAAGAAGGGGCTGAAGAGCTGCCGGGATCTCGAATACAACTGGCTCGGCACCGACGACCAGGGCCGCGACGTCGTCGCACGGCTGATCTACGGCTTCCGCATCTCCGTTTTGTTCGGCCTGTCGCTGACGTTCTTCTCCTCGATCATCGGCATCGCCGCCGGCGGCGTGCAGGGTTATTTCGGCGGCTGGGTCGATCTGTTGTTCCAGCGCTTCATCGAGATCTGGAACGCGATTCCCTATCTCTATCTGCTCCTGATCCTGTCGGCGGTGCTGGTGCCCGGCTTCTTCACGCTGCTCGGGATCATGCTGCTGTTCTCTTGGGTCTCGCTGGTCGGCCTGGTGCGCGCTGAATTCCTGCGCGGCCGCAATTTCGAGTACATCCAGGCGGCGCGCGCGCTCGGCGTCTCCAACGCCGTCATCATGGTCCGCCATCTCCTGCCGAACGCGATGGTCGCGACCATGACCTTCCTGCCCTTCATCGTGTCGAGCTCGGTGATGACCCTGACCGCGCTCGACTTCCTCGGCTTTGGCCTGCCGCCGGGATCGCCGTCGCTGGGCGAGATGCTGTCGCAGGCCAAGTCCAACGTGCAGGCGCCGTGGCTCGGTCTCACCGGCTTCTTCTCGGTCGCGATCATGCTGTCGCTCTTGATCTTCATCGGCGAGGCCGTGCGCGACGCATTCGATCCGCGCAAGACGTTCAGGTGACCGACATGGATGCGATCAGCCAGCCGCTGCTTTCGGTCAGCGATCTCTCGGTGGCCTTCCACCAGCAGGGCCGCCTGTCGACCGCCGTCGACCACGTCTCGTTCGACATCAAGCGCGGCGAGTGCGTCGCCCTGGTCGGCGAGTCCGGCTCGGGCAAGTCGGTCAGCGCGCTGTCGGTGCTGAAGCTGCTGCCCTATCCGGTCGCCTCGCATCCGTCGGGCAGCATCCGCTTCAAGGGCCGCGATCTGCTGCCGCTGTCGGAAGGCGAGATGCGCGGCATCCGGGGCAGCGACATCTCCATCATCTTCCAGGAGCCGATGACCTCGCTCAATCCGCTGCACACGATCGAGCGGCAGATCAGCGAGATCCTGCATCTGCACCGACCGATCTCGAACGGCGCGGCGCGGGCGCGCGTGCTCGAACTGCTGACGCAAGTCGGCATCCCCGAGCCGGAGACGCGGCTCGGCAGCTATCCGCATCAGCTCTCCGGCGGCCAGCGCCAGCGCGTGATGATCGCGATGGCGCTCGCCAACGAGCCCGATCTGCTGATCGCCGACGAGCCGACCACCGCGCTCGACGTTACCGTGCAGGCGCAGATCCTGGCGCTGCTCGCCGACATCCGCGCCCGGCTCGGCATGAGCCTGCTGTTCATCACCCATGACCTCGGCATCGTCCGCCGCATCGCCGATCGTGTCTGCGTCATGAACGGTGGCAAGATCGTCGAGCAGGGTCCGGTCGAGCAGGTGTTCACCGCGCCGTCGCATCCCTACACCAGGGCGCTCCTCGCCGCCGAGCCGAAGCCGGACCCGGCGCCGCCGCGGCCCGATGCGCCCGTGGTGATGCAGGCGAAAGACCTCAAGGTCTGGTTTCCGATCAAGCGCGGCCTGTTCCGCTCCACCGTCGGCCACATCAAGGCGGTCGACGGCGTCAGCATCGCCGTGCGCAAGGGCGAGACGCTCGGCGTGGTCGGTGAATCCGGCTCCGGCAAGACCACGCTGGGGCTGGCGCTGCTGCGGCTGATCTCCTCCGACGGTCCGATCGTGTTTCTTGGCAACGAGATCCAGGGGCTGACCTTCAAGCAGGTGCGCCCGTTCCGCCGCGACATGCAGATCGTCTTTCAGGACCCGTTCGGCGCGCTCAGTCCGCGCATGTCGGTCGGCGACATCATCGCCGAAGGCCTGAGCGTGCATCAGCCTGACCTGTCGGAGGAGCAGTCCGAGGCGAAGGTCGTCAAGGCGCTCACCGATGTCGGGCTCGATCCGGAGACGCGCTTCCGCTATCCGCACGAGTTCTCCGGCGGCCAGCGCCAGCGCATCTCAGTGGCCCGCGCGGTCGTGCTGGAGCCGAGCTTCGTCGTGCTGGACGAGCCGACCTCGGCGCTCGACATGCTGTTCCAGTCGCAGATGGTTGAGCTGCTGCGCGAGCTGCAGCGCAAGCGCGAGCTGACCTACATGTTCATCTCGCACGACCTCCGCGTCGTTGCCGCCCTCGCCAGCCATCTCATCGTGATGCGCCATGGCAAGGTGGTGGAGGAGGGGCCGGCCGCGCAATTGTTCAAGGCGCCGAAGACCGACTACACCCGCGCACTGTTCGCGGCCGCGTTCAGGAACGAGACGGCGGGGAATGGGGCGGCGGCGAGCTAGGGGATGGAGCGCGGTCGGTTCGTTCAGCGCTTTGAGACTGAGCGGCTACTGACTTACTGATGAAGCTGGGTAGGCCGTCCTCGATCGGATTCCGATCAGCGAAGCCGGGCAGAGCCTTGAGTACTGTTCTCAGTGGCGTCCCCTTTGGCCCGTTAATCACCCCCATTGGCGCCCGTGCTGGGGACGGAAATTTGACCGGGGAAGACCGAAGCCTGACGGCTAATCGTCCTCTGCTTCCTGTCCGACCGAGCCGGCCTCGCCGCTTGGCCGCATTGACTTCACGCGGGGGACGAAGACTCTCCAGAACCGATTCATCTTGTCGAGCATCCAAGCATGGAGTTCTAGATATTGCTTCTCGTCCGTAGGATTGATGTCCGAACGAAATAGCGCGATGCGCGAGGCCTTTCTCTGGGGGAGCTCCTGCCAATCGAGCTGTTCCCCAAATTCTGCGTCAATTGTCTGCTTGTCCGCGAGCAAAGTGCGAAAGACGGCCTTCTCTACGTCGTTGTAGACGTACAGCTCGACCCCGATTCTCTCTTTGTCGGTACTGAACGTGACGGTGATCGGGATTCCAGATCGTCCGGTTGGAAAATTGTAATAGTGTCTACTATTGGGGCGTTTGAGCTGAAATGCCGAGCCATTTTTCTTGAGATACTCAGAAAATGAAGACCAGTAGCCCAGACGAACAGCATCACTCTGCGCTCGAACGGCCCCTGCGACTTGGCGGGTTGCTGTCCGCGCCGATCGAGTCCAGTCGTTCGGACTAGCGATTACGTTGAAGCGAGGAGCCGGCGGCGAATTGCCAATACGCCAGAGTTCAACCTCGACCGCAAAGAATGAAAAGTCCTCGGCGGTGTTCGTGTTGAGCCAATCTATTGCAGCGCGATGATCGGGCTGAATCACCTCGGCAATCCAAATTATGGTCTTTGCTCCTTCAATGCCGGCAAGATAGGTCAGGATTTGTCCTAGATGCTTGTGATCTGTTCGCTCGAATTGGTTCTCGATGATCACGCGATGGTCGTCTTGCTCATCTGCGATGCGCGCAAGAATATCCGCCTTGAAGGCGCCAACCCAGTGTTCAACCGCCTCAACCTCCAGTTCGAGGTTTAAGGCTTTGCCAAGGATCGTAATGGCGTCCGGCTGTGCAAGCCACGGCGTGAAGTTATCGTCCTCAGCTGGCCAAGCCTCTCTAACGGGTACATTCTCAAATTTTCCAAGGGGGATGATGGAATTCATCGTCAGTACTCGCCGTTGCGGTGGTGGTCATCAAATGAGCAGAACGGGAATCAGAATGTCGAATACGTATATCGTACTAATTATCCTGCGGGAATACGAGGGGCTGACGGCAGCTTGCTTCAGTGCGAATTTGGGATTCTTTGGAACAGCCGACCGGGTAGGGGAGTTTTTTAAGCCGAGCCGAGCAGCGCGGATGGAAAAACCAGCAAGGTAGAACCTGCTCTTTAGCTCTTTCATGTGTCGCATGATTGCGAATTGATTTGCCCGACGGGCAGCGTCTGCAAATATCTGTCCAGCCCTCGCGGTTAAAATATTCTGGTTTCTTATTTTCGGAATTCGTGCATACTCCGCCCCGTCCTGCCCCACGAGAGGGACGTACGCGTCGTCACGGGCGTCGGGTGCGGGATGCGATGGCCGCTTTGATGCTGCGTGTGCATGTGCGCACGGACGAACGGCATCAGGCGGGCGACGAAGTCGTGTGGTCCTGGCGCCCCGATGCTGGCGTCAAGGTTGCGGGTCGATGAGCCCGTGGCCGACAGGGGCAAGAACGCCGGTCCCTGGGGAGAGCACGTATAAGACGCAGCCCATCGCGCAGGGGAGGCCGGATGTTCGGCCCGTACCTGTGGTGACTACCGCGTGCTTTCTTGCACGCAACCACGGGTGCGCTCGGCACCCGGCCTTCCCTGCGCCCTCTCATTTTTCGAGGGCGGATGAATGTCGCAGAGCTCGGGCCAGTGAGGCCGCGAGAGTGCTGACGCTTGTCGCCATGCTGTTTGAGATGTGAATCCGACGCAACGCTCGCATCGGCGGGCAACGCGCCATTGCACGCGCAGATGCAGCAATACTGGTGCTCTCGGCACGCTGCTCATGACTGCGCCATCGCCCCTTGTGGGAGAGGGCATGTTCGGCGGATCTACGTACTCGGTCGGGTGAGGGGTATCTCTCCGCGATCGCACTCGTAGATACAGACCCCTCACCCGACCGAGCTTGCTGCTCTGTCCTACATGCCCTCTCCCACAAGGGGAGAGGGCCCATTCACGAGCAGCCCAGCAAGACTCATACCTTGAAGCTGATGTGTCGATGTCATCACGTGTGGTGCTTCGGCCTTCTCAAACGAGCCGTTTAATGGCGAGTACGTCACTCCCGCTCGCCTTGATCCGTGCAATCGCGGCGCTGACCGACTCGATCGCCGTCGCCATATGAAACGCGTTGGCATGGACCATCGTATCGGCATCGCGGGCGATCGCAACATGGCCCTTCCAGAAGATCAGATCGCCGCGGCGAAGCGGCTCGCCGCCGTCGAGCACGCGGCCCAGCGCCGCGAGCTGCATGTCGCTGTCGCGCGGGCACGGCACGCCGGCGGCATTCAGCGACACCTGCACCAGCCCCGAGCAGTCGATGCCGAGGCTGCTCTTGCCGCCCCAGAGATAGGGCGTGCCGACGAAGCGCTCGGCAACGGCGACGTAATCGGGCTCGCGCTGATCGCGCGCCACGACGTGCTGCTTCGGCACGAACCAGCCTTCATGCGTGACGACGAAGCTCGCTTCCTCACGCGTCACCGCGATGGTCGCTCCCATGAGCAGCGTCTCGAGCGGCGGCAGCTTGATCGACGGTCCGGGAAACGCGAAGCTGCGCAGTGCGCTGATCTTGTGCGTCGGCGCAGCACTGGGCGCCGCCAGCGCCGCCTCCGGCAGCCAGCCGACATAGCCGTCGCTTTCGAGCTGGCCCCAGGCCCAGCCCTCGCCATTGCGGTCGTAGACCGTGACGCGCTCGCCCTTCAGCGCCTGCGTCGCCTGCTCGGCGCCGGAATGCGGCTGCAGCCGCAGTGGCGCGATCGGATCGACGACGACGAGGGTCTCGCCGTCGACGAAGCGCGCAGCCGTCACCTGTCCCTGGAGATGCCTGGCCGCGATATCGCCGCGTGCCGGCGTGAGCCTCGGATCAGCCATAGCGCTCGCTCAAGAGCTTGTAGAGCGCGCGCGCGGCCTGGCACTCGCCGCCCTCGGGGCGGCCGGGCTTGGCCGACGGCGTCCAGGCGAAGATGTCGAGATGCAGCCAGCTCCTGGCGTGCTCGACGAAGCGTTGCAGGAACAGCGCGCAGGTGATCGACCCGGCGAAGCCGCCCGAAGGCGCATTGTTGATGGTCGCGACCTTGGAGTCGAGCCACGAGTCATACGGCGCCCACAGCGGCATCCGCCACAGCGGATCGTTCTCGGCGGCAGCGCAGCGCGCGACATCGGCGGCGAGCGCCTCGTCCTGGGTGTAGAACGGCGGCAGATCGGGACCGAGCGCGACCCGGGCCGCGCCCGTCAGCGTGCCCATGTCGATCAGCAGATCGGGCTTGTCTTCGTCAGCGAGCGCCAGCGCATCGGCCAGGACCAGCCGGCCCTCGGCATCGGTGTTGCCGATCTCGACCGTGATGCCCTTGCGCGACGGAAACACGTCCATCGGACGGAAGGCGTTGCCGGCGACCGCGTTCTCGACCGCCGGAATCAGCACGCGCAGATGCAGCTTGAGCCCGGCGTCCATCACCATCTGCGCCAGCGCCAGCACATTGGCGGCGCCGCCCATGTCCTTCTTCATCAGCAGCATGCTGCTCGACGGCTTCAGGTCGAGCCCGCCGGTGTCGAAGCAGACGCCCTTGCCGACCAGCGTGACCTTGGGATGCGATGCGTCGCCCCAAACCAGCTCGATCAGCCGCGGCGCGCGCGTCGAGGCGCGGCCGACGGCGTGGATCAGCGGATGGTTCTGCTCCAGCAGATCGTCGCCGACGATGCTGGTGAAGCGTGCGCCGAAGCGGTCGGCGACCTGCTTCGCGGCGGCCTCGAGCTCCTCGGGTCCCATGTCGTTCGACGGCGTGTTGACGAGGTCGCGCGCCAATGTCGCCGCGTCGGCCAGGCGGCTCAGCTCGGCGGCGTCGACGCCGTCCGGCGGAACGAGGCGGACCTCCGGCGTCTCGGCCTTGCGGTAGCGGCCGAAGCGGTAGCTGCCGAGCGCAAACGCCAGCGCGGCGAGCCGTGCATCATGCGGCGCATTGGCGAAGCGGTAGGTGCCGGCGGGCAGCAGGCCGGGCAGGGCGCCCGGCCGGAACAGGTCAAGGTGCTTGGCGTCGTCGTCCTCGATGCCGAACAGCACCTGAGCGATGCGCCCGTCCGCGCCGGGCAGCGCCAGATAGCTGCCGGGCTTGGCGGTGTAGACGTTGGCCTCGGCGAAGTTGCGCGCTTCAGCCGACAGGCTCTCCTTGATCCCCGGCCAGCTCGCCTTCGTCACGAAGGTGATCGGGATGGCGGACGTTGTGGAGGCGGTCTCGAACATCGACGGCATGCCTAATGGTTCCCTAACTGGCGCGCTTGAGCCAGACTTCGCAGAGTTTGAAGGCCGCCGCAATCGCGCCGGGCCCCTCGCCCGCAAGCCGACGCAAATGTGACGTCTGCGCCGGGATCGCGCCATTAACCGGCTGTTAGCGTTAACAGTTTATTGCTGGCGCGTTCAATTCGCCCGGTCGAGTCCAAGTGACATGCGTCAACCGCCTTCCATTCCCCGGCTCCTCGCGTCCGTCGCCTTCGCCGCGCTCGTCGCTGCGGGACTCGGCGGCTGCCAGACCATGTCCGACGTCACGGGCTCGCTAGGCAGTCGCGCCGAGCCGCCGCCCGCGACCCCGCAGCGCGCGGTCGAGGTCTATGGCGAGCGCTACCGCGCCAATCCCAAGGATGCGGCCATTGCCGTCGCCTATGGCCAGGCACTGCGCAACAACGGCCAGCGTGAGCAGGCGGTTGCGGTGCTGGAGCAGGCCACGCTCGCCAACGCGGGCAACAAGACCGTGCTCGCGGCCTATGGCCGAGCGCTGGCCGACAACGGCAATTTCAAGCTCGCATTCGACGTGCTGTCGCGCGCGCATTCGCCCGACAATCCCGATTGGAAGCTGCTGTCGGTGCAGGGCACCGCGCTGGACCAGATGGGCCGCCACGAGGAGGCGCGGCGCTATTACGACAGCGCGCTGAAGATCGTGCCCGGCGAGCCCTCGGTGCTCTCCAATCTCGGCCTGTCCTACATGCTGACGCGGGAGCTGCCGAAGGCCGAGGAGGTGCTGCGCCAGGCCTACGGCTCGCAGCGGGCGGACGCACGGGTGCGTCAGAACCTCGCGCTCGTCGTCGGCCTGCAGGGACGCTTCGCGGAGGCCGAGCAGATCGCGCGGGCCGATCTGCCGCCGGACGAGGCCGCCGCCAACGTCGCCTACCTGAAGCAGATGATCCAGGGGCAGAGCCAAAGCAAGGGCAAGGCGCGCAACGCGGCGCCGATGGCCGCGCTCAATCCGCCGGACTGACGACGTGCCTCGCTGATGGCGGGCCTTATCGTGTGGCGCCCGCCAGCAGGCGGCGGCAGGTATCGACGAACACGTCGGCGCCGGTGACGATGTCGGCATCGGCGGTGTTCTCGGTCCAGTGATGGCTGATGCCGCCGATCGACGGCACGAACAGCATGCCGGCCGGCATGATGGTCGCGAGCACCTGCGCGTCGTGTCCGGCGCCGCTCGGCATCCGCAGCGACCTGCCGGCGGCGAGATCGCGGCTGGCGGCCTCGACCGCATCCTGGAACGTGCCGTCCATCATGGCTGGCGCGCCGGTACGGATGCGCTCGACGGCGACATGGCAGGGACCTGCGTCTGACGCCTGCGCAGCCATCTCGCGCAGCAGCTCTTCGAGCCGGTCGACCACGGCGGCATTGTCGTCGCGGATCTGGAACAGCATCTCGGCCCGGCCGGGGATGATGCTCGGTGCGCCCGGATCGAGCGTGATGCGTCCCGTGGTCCACACCGTGCGCGGGCCGCAGGCGGCCGGAAAGCGCGCGTCGATCGCGACGCAGAACTTGGCGAGCGCGAGCCCGGCATCCTTGCGCACCGCCATCCGCGTCGTGCCGGCATGGTTCTGCTCGCCGGTGAAGGTGATGCGGTATTGCCAGATGCCGACGATCGAGGTGACGACGCCGATCTTGAGCTCGCCCGCCTCGAGCGTGTCGCCCTGCTCGATATGAGCTTCGAGATAGCCGATATGCCGGCCGGGCTCGGCCTGCAGGCGCGGCCGTCCGGCAAGGCCCATCTCGGCAAGCGCCTCCCGCAGCGTGCGCGGGCTGCTGCGGTCGCGGGCAGCATCGATTTCGGCCTCGCTGACGTCGCCGACATAGGAGCGGCTGCCGAGCATGCTGCCGAAATGGCCCTCCTCGTCGCACCAGGAGGCGACCTCCACCGCACCGACAATAGACGGATCGGGATTGAGCACGCGCGCCGCCTCCAGCGCGTAGACGACGCCGAGCGGGCCGTCGAGCCAGCCAGCCTGATTCTGGCTCTCCAGATGCGATCCGGCCAGCAGCTTGGGGCCGGGCTTGGCGCTGGTGCCCAGCACGTTGCCGATGCCGTCGATATCAGGCGTCAGCTGCGCATCGGGCAGGCGCTCGGCGAGCCAAGCGAGCGATTGACGATGGGCGTCGGAGAAGGTCGGCCGGTGCACGCCGGTCTTGTAGGTGCCGAAGGCGCGCAGTGCGTTCAGATCGGCCAGGACGCGGGCGCCGTCGGCGCGGCGGAGCTTGTCGGACATCAGGCGGAGACCTCGATCATGCTCCGCCTAGCTTCCAGGGTAGAGCCCTGACCGCAAGCGAAATTTCTCGCGAGCGGTCTACGTCTACTGCATGGCCGCGACCTTGATGCCGGTCGGTCCCAGAATGACCACGAACAGCACCGGCAGGAAGAACAGGATCATCGGCACCGTCAGCTTCGGCGGCAGCGCCGCGGCCTTCTTCTCGGCCTCGTTCATGCGCATGTCGCGATTTTCCTGCGCCATCACGCGCAGCGATTGCCCGAGCGGGGTGCCGTAGCGCTCCGATTGCTGGAGCGCGAGGCAGACCGACTTCACGCCCTCGAGGCCGGTGCGGCGGGCGAGGTTCTCATAGGCGACCTTGCGGTCCTGCAGATAGGAGAGCTCCGCGGTGGTCAGCGTGAACTCCTCCGACAATGCGATCGACTGGCTCGAGATTTCGATGGCAACCCTGCGGAAGGCGGCTTCGATGGACATGCCGGATTCGATGCAGATCAGCAGCAGGTCGAGCGCGTCGGGAAACGCGCGCTTGATCGACAGCTGGCGCTTGGAGATCGCATTGCTGAGGAACAGCATCGGCGCCTGCAGGCCGAGATAGGCCATGCCGACGCAGATGCCGATCTTGACCGGCATCGACTTCTGCAGATGCGCAATCACGAAGACGTACAGCACGGACCCGACGAACAGCACCAGTGGCGTTACCAGGCGCGCGAACAGGAAGGTGATGTAGGGCGCCTGGCCGCGATAGCCCGCCATGATGAGCTTCTCGCGGGCCGCCTCCTGGGCGAGCCATTTGGTGAGGTTGAAATCCTCCACCACGCGAGAGATGAGCTGCTTCGGCGTCTGCCGCAGCGAGACCTTCTCGCCGGCGTTCAACCGCTCGCGCTCGCGCTGCTTGATCCGCTCGCGTTCGCTGGCGACCGCCTTCATGCGCTTGTTCAGGTTCTCGCCTGCGAACAGCGGCATGATCAGCGTATAGACGGTGGCCGTCGCCGCGATGGCGGCGAAGAACATCGTCATGAAGTGCGGGTCGTGCAGCTTGGAGACCAGAATGTCGACCATGGTCCACCTCAGAAATCGAAATTGATCATCTTCTTCATGACCAGGATGCCCATCGACATCCAGATCACGCAGCCGACCAGCATCAGCTGGCCGGTCGGATGGGTCCAGAGCAACGAGATGTACTCGGGCGTGCTCAGATAGACCAGCAGCATCACGATCGGCGGCAGCGATCCGATGATGCCCGCGGACGCCTTGGCCTCCATCGACATCGCCTGGATCTTCTCGCTCATCTTCTTGCGGTCGCGCAGCACCTTCGAGAGGTTGCCGAGCGCCTCGGAGAGATTGCCGCCCGACTTCTGCTGGATCGCGATGACGATGCCGAAGAAGTTGGCTTCGGGAAGCGGCATCCGTTCGTAGAGCCGCGCACAAGCCTCGCCGAGCGGCATGCCGATCGCCTGGGTCTCGATGATCCCGAGGAACTCGCTGCGCAAAGGCTCTGGCGCGTCGGCGGCGACGACCTTGATGGATTCGAACAGCGGCAGCCCCGCCTTGATGCCGCGCACGATCACGTCGACGGCGTCCGGCAATGCCGCCAGGAATTTCTTCTCGCGCCGCTTCTTGAGGTAGCCGAGGATCCAACGCGGCAGACCGAGACCGGCGGCGAAGCCGAGCCCGAGCGCGCCGAGCGGGCCGCCACCGGCGAAGAAGGCAACGGCGCAGACGACGAAGCCGAGGATCCCGGAAACGATCCAGAATTTCTGCACGGTCCAGTCAAGCCCAGCCTGCGAGATCCGCATGTTCAGCGGGACTTTGCTCTGCTTCTGGGCCTTCGCCTCGAGATCCTTCAGCGAAGATTCGACCTGCTCGCGGCGCGAGCGCTGACTGCGTTCGGCCTGGCGGACCACCGGCTCGGACTTGGCGACGGTGCTGCGCCGTTGCTCGGCCTTCCGCTCGCCAGACAGCAGGGGGTAGAGGAACACCCAGGCGATGCCGCCGATCGCGGTGGCGGCGAGGAAGGCAAGGGCGAGAGCCTGCAGCTTCATGGGATATCTCCTCAGTCCTTGCTCGCGACTTCGGCGGCGTCGAGCGCAGCCGCAAGCCGCTTCTCTTCGCCGTAGTAGCGCGCCCGCTCCCAGAACCGCGGCCGGCCGATTCCGGTCGAGCGGTGGCGCCCGATGATCTTGCCGTTCGCGTCCTCGCCGATCATGTCGTAGAGGAAGATGTCCTGGGTGATGATGGTGTCGCCTTCCATGCCCATCACCTCGGTGATGTGCGTGATGCGGCGGGAGCCGTCGCGCAGGCGCGCCGCCTGGACGATGACGTCGATCGAGGCGCAGATCATCTCACGGATGGTCCGCGACGGCAGCGAGAAGCCGCCCATCGTGATCATGGATTCGCAGCGGGACAACGCTTCGCGCGGGTTGTTGGCGTGCAGCGTGCCCATCGATCCGTCGTGACCGGTGTTCATGGCCTGCAGCAGGTCGAATGCTTCAGGGCCGCGGACCTCGCCGACGATGATGCGCTCGGGCCGCATACGCAGGCAGTTTCTCACCAGCTCACGCATGGTCACCTGGCCTTCGCCTTCGATGTTGGGCGGGCGGGTTTCGAGGCGAACCACGTGCGGCTGCTGCAGTTGGAGTTCGGCGGCGTCCTCGCAGGTGATGACGCGCTCGTCGTGATCGATGTAGTTGGTCAGACAGTTCAACAACGTGGTCTTGCCCGAACCGGTACCGCCGGAGATCAGCACGTTGCAGCGGACGCGACCGATGATCTGCAGGATCTCCGCGCCCTCCGGCGAAATCGCGCCGAACTTGACCAGCTGATCGAGGGTCAGCTTGTCCTTCTTGAACTTACGAATGGTGAGCGCGGGGCCGTCGATCGCCAGCGGCGGAACGATGGCGTTGACGCGCGAGCCGTCGGCGAGACGCGCGTCGCAGATCGGCGAGGATTCGTCGACGCGGCGGCCGACCTGGCTGACGATGCGCTGGCAGATGTTCAGGAGCTGCTGGTTGTCGCGGAACCGGATGCCCGTGCGCTGGATCTTGCCGTTGACTTCGATGAAGACCGTGCCGGCGCCGTTGACCATGATGTCGGCGATGTCGTCGCGCGACAGCAGCGGCTCCAGCGGGCCATAGCCGAGCACGTCGTTGCAGATATCGTCGAGCAGCTCTTCCTGCTCGGCGATCGACATCACGATATTCTTGATCGCGATGATCTCGTTGACGATGTCGCGGATTTCCTCGCGCGCGGATTCGCCGTCGAGCTTGGCCAGCTGAGCGAGATCGATCGCTTCGATCAGCGCTCCGAAGATCGTCGCCTTGACCTGATAGTAACTGTCCGAGCGCCGGGCCTCGACAACCGGTGGCGGCGGCGGCGGAGCCTGCCGGGTCGGAGCCAGAGGTGGCGACGGCACGGCCGGAGCCGCCGCGCGTGGCGCAGCCGGCGCCGGCTCGGGCGCCGGCGCGGCCGGCCTGAGGGCCCTGGTATCGTTGTCCAATCCGCTACGCTTACCAAACACGACTTAGAACTCCACGCGTGCTTACTTCGTCCTCAGCTTGTCCAGCAGAGGCGACAGGAAGGAGCCTTTCGGCTTCTTTGTCTCGCTGCGGCCGGTGAGCCGCTGCGCGATCTGGAGAAACATCTCCGTCGTCCGATGGCTGGGAGACATTTCCGCAATCATCTGGCCGTTGTTGGCGGCCGCGCCGAAGATCTGCGGCTCGAACGGGATCGTTGCGATCGGCGGGCTTTCGATCGCCTTGGCGAACTCGCTCGCATTGATCTCGGGTCGCTTGGGAACGCCGACCTGGTTCAAGCAGTAGAGCGGCATGCGATCGTTCGGCCGGGCGGCCTTGAGGAGATCGAACATGTTCTTGGTGTTGCGCAGCGAGGCGAGATCCGGCGCCGCGACGATCAGGATGTCGTCCGCGGAGATCAGCGCCCGCTTGGTCCAGCCTGCCCATTGATGCGGAACATCGAGCACGATGCAGGGCATCGAGGCGCGCAGCGTGTCGAACACCGCATCGAATGCCTCAGCGCCGAAATCATAGACCCGGTCGAGCGTCGCAGGCGCGGCCAGCAGGCTCAGATGATCTGTGCATTTCGACAACAGCCGGTCCATGAAGGCGATGTCGATCCGGTCCGGTGAGAACACGGCGTCCGCGATGCCCTGCGCAGGATCCTGGTTGTAGTCGAGGCCGGCGGTGCCGAACGCCAAATCAAGATCTGCCACCACGGAGTCCATCGCCAGGTCGCGCGCGATCGCCCAGGCGATGTTATGGGCCAGGGTCGAGGCTCCGACGCCGCCCTTGGCGCCGACGACGGCAATGATCCGCCCGACAGCCTTGGCTTCCGGCGCCGAGAACAGGTTGCAGATCGAGCGGACGACGTCGATCGGCGTCACTGGCGACAGCACATAGTCGCTGACGCCGCGCCGAACCAGCTCGCGATACAGCGTGACGTCGTTGACGCGGCCGATCACGACGACGCGCGTGCCGGGGTCGCAAACCGTAGCGAGCTGATCCAGGCCGGCCAGGATGTCGGTGCGCGCATCCGTCTCCAGGATGATGACGTTCGGGGTCGGGGCAGACCGGTAGGCCTCGATCGCCGCCGCCATGCCGCCCATCTGAACCTTCAGATGGGCCTTGCCGAGGCGCCGGTCCTCACCGGCGGACTGAACCGTCGCGGCGGTTTCCACCGTCTCACAGAACGCCTGCACGGACACGCGCGGCGCGGGCGCGATGTGATCGTCGGCCGGCGGCGGCACGACGTCAGGCTGCTCCTCTTGGGTCTGTCGGGCGTAGCTGATCATTTGCCTGTGTCGCTGAGTTTGGCCTTGTCGGCCTCTGGATACGTGATCGCGGTTGATTGTCCCTTGCGATATTTGTCGAACAACGCCGTGCGCCGGGTGGTATAGGACGGCGTTTCGGATCGCGGCTGCACGAGATCCGACGGGTTTGCGACCATTGCCGCCATGTTGCGCTGGTAGGCGCAGCCGTAGTTCCAGTCAGGCTTGTTGTCGAACCAGTTCTTGTTCTTGATCGACGGCCCGAGGTCGTCCGGCCAGAGCCCGCAGGGCCCCGCCGTGGCCGACAGTTTTGGATAGCTCAGCCGGATCGCGGCCATCTGGCGCGGGTCCTTCGGCTGATAGTTGCGTACGGTGATGCCGTGCGGCGGGACGCCGGCGGCGGCCAGCAGGGAGTGGATCTCCCGCATCGAGTCGGCGGCCGCCCGTGCGTTGGGGGTGCCGCTCGGCACGTCGGCGCTGATCGCGCCCGTGCCTTGGCGAATCCAGCTCTGGGCCAGTCCCATCACGTCGGCGCGCTGCTCGGCCGTCAGGCCGCCACGGCCCTGGCCGACGAAGACCACCAGGGAGTCCGGGGCCTCCTGGATCGCGATCGGGTGGCGTAGCCGGTAGTCGTCGGGGATGCTGGCCGTGACGGCCGGATCTCTGCGGAAGTTGCAAGCGCCGAGCAGGACCGCTGCGCCGGCCAGGGCCACGGCAAGTTGCAGTCGGCGGTGTCGAGCGGGGCTGGGTTTCGTGGTCATCGTTGCAGGTCCTTGTCCCGGCTCAGTCCGTGATGAAGCCATAGGTGCCGCGATAGTTGCGTCCGGGTTCGACCCGGCCGGGTACGCCGTAGATGCGGTTGATGCTGCCCAGGAGATCTGCCTGGGGATCGGAGGCGGCCGCAAAGCCGTCGTCTGGGCGGGAGAGATCCTTCTGTGCCACGGCGCGGACGACGAACGGCGTCACCAGAACCATCAGCTCGGTCTGGTTGTTGACGTAGTCGCGGCTGCGGAACAGCGCGCCGAGGACCGGCAGCTGCATCAGGCCCGGCATGCCGCTGATCGCCTGCTTGGTCTGCTGCTGAATCAGGCCGGCCATCGCCATGGCGCCGCCGGAAGGAATCTCCAGCGTGGTCTCGGCGCGGCGGGTCTTGATCGAGGGAACCGTCAACGAGTTGACCGTCGACGCGCTGACGGCTTGCGACAGCGTGATCGAATTCTCGTTTGAGAGCTCGGAGACCTCGGTCATCACCCGCATCGAGATCCGGCCCTCGCTGAGCACGACGGGCGTGAAGTTGAGCGAGATGCCGAACTTCTTGAAGCTGATCTGCGTCGTACAGACATGGGTCGTCGGATCGCAGGAGTAACCGGCGGGAACCGGAAACTCGCCACCGGCGATGAAGGTCGCGGACTCGCCCGAGATGGCGGTCAGATTGGGTTCCGCGAGCGTACGGATCACGCCCGCGTTCTCCATCGCGCGCAGTGTCGCCTGCACCGTCGGGGCTCCTCCGAACGCTGCGCTCACGGCATTGTTCGAGACCAGATTGCTGCCGTAGGCCGTGAACGGATTGGAGTTGGCGAATTTGACGACGGCCGTTCCATAGTTGAGCTGGCCGGAGAGGTCGATGCCGAGCTGCTTGACGATCGAGCGCTGCACCTCGGCGACCGTCACCTTCAGCATGACCTGGTCGCGGCCGCGCACGGTGATCGAGTTGACGACCTTGTCGGCGCCGCCGGCGAGCCGGGCGGCGAGTTCGCCGGCCTGCTGGGCTTCGATCTGGCTCGATGCCGATCCGGTCAGCACGATGCTGTCGGCAAGGCCTTCGATCTGGATATCGGCATTCGGCAGCAACTGCTTCAGCGCCGCCCGCGCGCCGTTCAGGTCGCGCTTGACCGCGATGTCGTAGGCCGCGATCTGCTGGCCCTGCGCGTCGAAGAAGACGATATTCGTTTGACCGATCGCCGCGCCGATGATGTAGGCGCGCTGGGACGAGCGCACGACGGCATTCGCGATCTTCGGATCGGCGACAAGAACGTCCTTGATGTCGCGCGGCAGATCGATGACGACGGACTTGCCGATGCCGAGCGCAAGGAAACGTGCATTGATCTGACCGTCGGCGGCGGCGGCAGCCGCCGGGCGATAGTCTGCCGCGATCACCGGCGCAATCGCCGGATTGAGGGTCAGCGCAGCGGCGGCCGAAAACGACAGCGCACGGACCAATAGGGTCCGCATCTTCCGCTGATTTTCGCTGCAGGTCATCTGGGTGGTCCTCTTGCTCACTTCTGCGTCGTCATCGTGCTGGGAATGCCGAAGCGGACGACGGCAACGCTGTCGCTGCGCTTGCGGCTGGTCTCGTCCGTGCGGCGCTCGGCCACGTTGACGTCGGCGATGCTGCGGAGCGCCAGGGACAGCGTTCCGGTTTGACGGGCACGCGCGAGCGTCTCGGCCTGTTCCGGCTTCAGCTCCAGCGTGACGGTCTTGCCGACCACCGTGGTCTGGCCGTCCTTTTCCTTGGGGGCCTGATCGATCGCCAGCACACGGATGTTCGACAGGATGATATCGGAGCTGACGACGTCGCCCGCGTTGGGCTGATCCGGATTGCGTTCGCGCTTGGACAGGATCACGTCGACGCGATCGTTCGGCAGGATGAAGCCGCCGGCGCCTGTTTCCGGCGAAATCTCGGTGGACACGGCGCGCATGCCGGCCGGCAGGATCGCGGCCATGAAGCCCGAGCCGTCGGCCTTGACGAGCTTCTGTTCGCGGATGGGCTCGCCGGCAATGAACGGCGCCCGCGCGATCGTGCCGGTGATCTGCGTCTGTCCTTCGGGCCGCTCGTTGCGGCGGATGAAGCTGGCGCTGGCCGTGGCCGCCGGCCAGCTCTGCCACTGCAGATCTTCGGGCTTGAGGGATTGGCCGAGGGCGATGTCGCCCTTGGCGACGAGAACGTCGACGGTCGGCATCTGCGGCGCGGGCGCGGCGACTTGAGCCGGCCGGTCGTCGGACCCGCTCGCGAGATATGCGGCCACGCCGCCAGCGCCTACAGCGATGGTCAGAACCACAATGCGTGCGGTATTCATACGCTTCACTTTCCACATGACGCCGCGACGTTTCCGCCGCCGTGATGGGAGTTGAGCAGTTATTCGTCAAAGCATGGTTAATGAGGCGTATCTAAATCGCCTTAACACCGCGTTGACACGGTGTGTTCAGAGCAATGCAAGACGCGCAGCGTCGATCGCCTTCACCCAATCGGTCTCCGGATAGACCATCAGAGCGCCCAGGGCGAGCGCGATGCCATAGGGCACGCCGCTCTCCTTGGCGTGCAGGCGTGCAAGCCAGGGTTGCCCCGCCAGCATGTAGGGCAACGGCCATTGCCGGAACTGCATGAGAGCGAGGGTGAGCACGCCGCCGAAGATCGAGGCGTACAACAGGTAGTTCATCAGGTGGGCGAAGCCGAACCACAGGGCGGCGGCGGATGCAACCTTGGCGTCACCGCCGCCGATCCAGCCGAATGCAAAGCACGTGAACGCAATCACCAGCAAGGTCGCGCCGGCACCGAGATGCATCAGCATGTCTGCCATGCTCATCCCGCTCAGCGGCGCCAGAACCAGGAAGCCGGCGACGAGCGCCAGGGAGACCCGGTTCGAAATGGTCATCGTGAACAGGTCGCTCGCCGCGGCAAAGGCCATCAGGGCCGGAAACAGCAGGAGGCGCGCGAGATCGAGGGTCATGGGCTCTCAATGGCATCGACGCGGGGCATGGGTGCGCCGCTGCGCCAGAGTCTAGCTGCAAGAAATAAATGATCGGGAAACGGCCGGAATGGCCGGCCGGTTGTCGATCTCACCAGACGCTGACGATGCGGGCCGCCAGAGCGAGGATGGACAGGCCGAGGCCGCCGCAGATCCAACGCAAGGCGACGTCGGTCCCGCTGGGCGGAGGCCGGGACGCGGCTGCGGACAAAACGTGGTTACGCATCACTGAACGCCGCGGAGCTGAAGGTGGAAATGATAAAGGCCCCGGATGTCCGGGGCCTTCTTTGCTCGGCCGTGACGACCGCTTACTTCAGCGAGGTGTTGATCGCGCCGAACTTGGAGCTCAGGCTGGAGCCGAGACCGTTCACTGCGGCAATGATCGCGAGCGAGATGCCGGCGGCGATCAGACCGTATTCGATCGCGGTCGCGCCGGATTCATCCTTCACGAAGCGAGCAAGAAGATTCTTCATAGGTAACTCCATGTACACGTGGCTGGTCGAACAAACTCTGGTCGTTGCGGCGTTCTCAGCACCGTGACCATGCGGCCACCCTAGGGGGCAGGAATTTCGGCGTAGTTAATTCGGTCGCCGAAACCCGGCGACAAATGGCTGTTATTGTGCAGAGTAAACGTAGGATGAAGCGGACCGTGATCATTCTAAATGATCCACGGCACGCGCCGTGCCAATCTCGCTGAAAAGATGAGCGCGAGCTTCCACTGCCGCGCCCAATGTTTCCATCGCAGGAGCCTGCGCCGCATTCCGCACCATAGGCATATGGTCCCGTCGACCTGGCCGGCGAGCCCTTGGCTCCGCGTCGATCGTGCTGGACCGATCGGCAGCCCAGCTCGGCCGGCCACGAGGTTCACGGCTCCTTAAGCGCCAAGGAGTACCCCTCGGAACAGTTCATGAGATGAGGAATGTGATGTCCGGTCTGCCATGGGAAGTCGCGCTGATGCTCGGCCAGACCATCGAGAAGGTGCTGCCGATCACCTTGGTGCTGGCAGTGGTGTTCTCGGTGCTCAGCCACTTCTGGGCCTGCAATCCCGGCAAGCCGTGGTGGCAGAAGCGCGAGCTCGTCACCGACGTGGTCTACTGGTTCTTCGTGCCGGTTTTCGCGCGGGTGCTCCGCATCGGCTTTCTCGTGCTCGGCGCCAGCGTTCTCTTCAAGATCCGCGACGCCGACGAGTTGATCGCCTTCTATGAGAACGGGCACGGCCCGCTGGCGCAGCTTCCGGAATGGCTGCAGGGGCTGCTCTTTCTCGTGCTCTCCGACTTCATGCTGTACTGGACGCATCGTCTGTTCCATGGCGGCGAGTTCTGGAAATACCACGCGGTCCACCACTCCTCGGAAGATCTGGAGTGGATTTCGGCGGCCCGCTTCCATCCCATCAACCTGATCCTCGGCACGATCGCGGTCGACGTCATCCTCCTGATGGCCGGCATCTCGCCCAATGTCATGATCTGGGTTGGACCGTTCACGACGTTCCATTCGGCCTTCGTCCACGCCAATCTCAACTGGACGCTGGGCCCGCTGAAATATGTCCTCGCCACGCCCGTCTTCCATCGCTGGCACCACACGTCGATGGAGCAGGGCGGCAACACCAATTTCGCCGGCACGTTCCCGATCTGGGACATCCTGTTCGGCACGTTCCGGATGCCGGAGGGGCAGTTGCCCATGGCCTACGGCAAGGACGAGGCGACGATGCCCGGTGAGTTCGGCGGTCAGCTCGCGTTTCCGTTCCGAAGATGACGTGTTCTGCAACCGCCCGAGCTGAGATGGCGGCGTTTGCAGAACGTTCACCAATTGAGCGCAGATTTGCCGCGTCGGGCGCCGTCACCGCTGCGTATCGCTTGAGACGGCTCGTCAAGGTCCCGGGGTTGAGTATGTCGTTCTGTGTATCGCGTCGTCCTTCTGTTTCCTTCGCATTGCGGGCGGCTGTCGCCGCCGTGCTGCTGTGGCCGGCTGCCGCCTCGGCGGAACCCGATCCTGCCATCGCCGTGAATGTCGACCAGGCCAAGCTGGTCAAGTTGCCCGACCGGGTCGCGACCCTCGTCGTCGGCAATCCGATGATCGCCGATGTGACCTTGCAGAGCGGCGGCATCATCGTCGTCACCGGCAAGAGCTACGGTGCCACCAACTTCATTGCGATGGATCGCGGCGGACAGGTGCTGATCGATCGCCAGATCCAGGTCGCCGGACCCACCGACCAGCTCGTCACGGTGTATCGCGGCGTCGATCGTGAGACCTATAGCTGCATGCCGATCTGCCAGCGCCGGGTGACCTTGGGCGACGGCGACAACTACTTCAAATCGGTGCTCGACCAGGCTGGAACGATGTCCAGCACGGCGAGCGGCAACGCGGCAGCGGCGTCGAAGACCAACTGAGCGGCTGGCTTGGCCGTGCCTGGCCGGGTCGATGGCGACGTCTGACCGCATCTCCACGCGCGTCGGCACCGACGATGCGGTGAGCCTTGCCGCTGGCGCTGCGGCTCGATAGCCCGATTCGTTTGGTTTCGATGGTCGGATCGGACAGGTGGCGCTGCCTCAAAGGGCTGACTGCGAGCGACCCCCCAAGCATGCAGGGCGATCGCATATGGTTTTCCCGGGCGGAACTTTCATGGCCTCGTGGTTCGAGACGCGTCGTAAGAGCGACGCTCCTCACCATGAGGATCAACAGCTTTGCGGCGGAGAAAGGCCCTCATCCTGAGGAGCCCGCCGAAGGCGGGCGTCTCGAAGGATGGTCGCGAAAAGACTGCGCGCCCAGCTTTTTCACCATATGCGATCGCCCTGCCCAAGCATGGTTAGCGGGACGTTGATGCGGCGGGCCATACTGTCCGTATCGTAGGAAACTCTTTCCCAAGGAGTTTCCGCTATTCGTTTCACTCAGGTTGATGTGCCTTTCCAGTCCGGATGACCCCATGCAAGCCTCCGTCTCCTCGACCGCTTCGATGCGCCGGCTGCTGCGCCGCTTCCGGCGCAACAGGCGGGCATCGGCCGCGCTCGAATTCGCGCTGGTCGCGCCGGTCTTCTTTGCGCTGCTGTTCGCGATCATCGAAACGGCGCTGATGTTCTTTGCCGGCCAGGTGCTCGAGACCATCACGCAGGACTCGGCGCGCATGATCCTGACCGGACAGGCGCAACAGGGCTCCTATACGCAGTCGCAGTTCGCGAGCTACGTCTGCACCCAGGTTCCCGCGCTGTTCGACTGCAACAAGATCTATATCGACGTGAAGAGCTACTCCTCGTTCGGGAGCGTCTCGATCAGCAACCAGATCGACAACAGCGGCAACTTCGTCAACAACATGACCTACAGTCCGGGCGCCGCCGGAGACATTGTCGTCGTCAGGCTGTTCTATCAGTGGCCGATCTTCGTGACCGGCCTCGGCTACAACATCGCCAACCTGAGCGGCAGCAAGCGGCTGCTGGTGGGTACGGCCGCATTCAAGAACGAGCCGTATTCATAACACGGACCTCGCGAGCTGCTTCTGAGGGACACCAGGAATTCATCATGCCGTTGGGAAGAATGCCGGGTATGTCTTCGCGCCTGCGCCTGTGGCGTCGCATCGACGCCTTCGCTGCCGATTGTCGCGGTGTCGCGGCCACCGAGTTCGCATTCATCGTGCCGCTGATGCTGGTGATGTTCTTCGGCACGGTCGAATTCTGCTCGGCCATCGCCGTCGACCGCAAGGTCACTTTGATGGCGCGCACCCTGTCCGATCTGACGTCGCAGTCGACCACGGTCGGCGACAGCGACATGTCGAACTTCTTCGCCGCCTCGACCGGCATCATGTATCCGTACTCGACCACGCCGGTGAATGCGACGATCACCGAACTCTATGTCGATCCCACCACCATGCAGGCGACGGTGAAGTGGAGTAAGGGGTCGACGCCGCGGACCGTGGGCATGACGGTCGGCGTGCCGGCTGAATTGCTGGTGTCCGGCACCTATCTGATCTTCAGCGAGGTGAACTACCAATACGTTCCGACGATCGGCTACGTCATGGGCAAGACGGGCGTCAATCTCAGCGACGTCGCCTATACCCGGCCGCGGCAGTCGACCTGTGTGATGTATAGCCCGGCGACCTCCTGCTGAGCTGAGCGCCGGACTAATCCTGCGCGGCGCCGGGTCCGCTTGCGCGCGGGCAACAGACCGCGTTCCAGGCGATCACAATCCGACGGCGAACAGCCGGCAAATAAAAAAGGCCGCACAAGGCGGCCTTTCGTTGTCCAGGTGGGCAATCGTAGGCGATTGCCCTGGCGTCGCTCAATTGGCGGCGCGGAGATTGTCGGCCGACGACTTGCCCGAACGGCGGTCCGCCACGATCTCGTAGGAGATCTTCTGGCCTTCGCGCAGCGTGCCGAGACCAGCGCGCTCGACGGCGCTGATGTGCACGAACACGTCGTTGCCGCCGTCGTCCGGCTGAATGAAGCCATAGCCCTTGGTTGCGTTAAACCACTTCACGGTTCCCATGCTCACGGGGGTAGTTCCCTTCTCAGATACCAAATGCGTAACCCAGTCTCCTGGGCTGGTTAGATCGAATTTTTGGAAGGGTCGTCAGCGTCTGAACCGGCTGTACCGGTAATAGCTAATCTCGTCCGGCCGAAAATCGATTGCGGGATATATTATTGGAAATGCCCGCGCAAAACAATCCTGAGCTGCGCGAGAGTGCATGATTTTTTGACGCGCCGGCTCGATGCCGACGCGCTGAATTGTCGCTGATTGCGCAAGGCTTGATCAATCCGCCGGGCCGGGCGGAACATTGCTCCGCCCAATCCCCCTAGCGCCGACGGAACTGGCCGCCGCGCTGCGCTGCGCCACGCGGAGGACCGCCGGGCGAGCTGGGACGCTCGTCCTTGTGGCGGAAGATCAGCCGGCCCTTTTCGAGGTCGTAGGGCGACATCTCGACGGTCACGCGGTCTCCCGCGAGCGTCTTGATGCGATTCTTTTTCATCTTGCCGGCGGTGTAGGCAACGATCTCGTGCCCCGCGTCGAGTTGTACCCGATAGCGTGCATCGGGAAGGATTTCGGTGACCAGCCCTTCGAACTGGATCAGCTCTTCCTTAGCCATGTCTTTCTCCAGATCGATAGACGTCTAGTTTGGCCGTTGGTTGCGGTTGTGAGCGTGGTTTTTGGGTCTGCCCTCGCGATGCAGGAAAGCAACGCCTTGAATCGACCCGGCCTTGCCGCCGCCTTGCGACGGCCGCTGGGGCTCCTGACGATTGCCTGGCAGAGGCGCCATCTTAGCATTGGAACGACGGCGACGGCGAGGGCCTTTTGCGGCGGTGCCACCCTCGTTGGTCCGCGCATTCTGCATGCCAGGACGGCCACCGCGCTGAGGCGGTTTGGCCGGTGCTGCAGCTTCGCGGAGGCCGGGCGTGCGGCGATCGTCGCGCGGCAGCGAGATCTTGATCAGCCGTTCGATGTCGCGAAGATAGGACAGCTCGTCCGATCCCGCCACGAGCGAAATCGCAACGCCCTCGGCACCGGCGCGCGCCGTGCGGCCGATCCGGTGGACGTAGGTTTCGGGCACGTTCGGCAGGTCGAAATTGACGACATGGCTGACGCCGTCGACGTCGATGCCGCGCGCCGCGATGTCGGTCGCGACGAGGGTGCGGATCTCGCCGGAGCGGAAGGCGGCCAGAGTGCGCTCGCGGTGATTTTGCGACTTGTTGCCGTGGATCGCCTGGGACGGGATGCCGGCCTTTTCCAGGCTCTTCACGACCTTGTCGGCGCCGTGCTTGGTCCGGGTGAACACCAGCGCGCGGTTGACTGGCTCCTGCTTGAGCAACTGAGCCAGAAGGTTCGGCTTGGCCGAGTGGTCGACGTGGATCACGCGCTGGGCAATGCGCTCGACCGTCGAGGAGACGGGGGTCACCGCGACCCGCGCGGGGTCGCGCAGCATGGCGTCCGCGAGCTCGGCGATGTCCTTAGGCATGGTGGCCGAGAAGAACAGCGTCTGGCGCTTGATCGGCAGCTTGGCCACGATCTTCCGGATGTCGTTGATGAAGCCCATGTCGAGCATGCGGTCGGCTTCGTCGAGCACAAGGAACTCGACATGGGTCAGCTTCAAAGCGTTGCTCTGGACCAGATCGAGCAGCCGGCCAGGGGTGGCAACCAGCACTTCGAGGCCGGGCATCACAGCGCGGACCTGGCGTCCCATCGGCACGCCGCCGATCGCGAGCGCCGAGCTCAGGCGGATGTGCCGGCCGTAGGTGTTGAAGCTGTCGAGGATCTGACCCGACAATTCGCGGGTCGGGCTCAGCACCAGCACGCGTGCCGTCTTCGGCTGCGGCTTGATCCGGTTCTGCAGCAGGCGGTGCAGGATCGGCAGCGCAAACGAGGCCGTCTTGCCGGTTCCCGTCTGGGCGATGCCGATCACGTCGCGGCCTTCGAGCGCGAGCGGGATGGTTTGGGCCTGAATGGGGGTGGGGGTGGTGTAGTTCTCTTCCTTCAGCGCGCGCGTCAGCGCGTCGGCGAGGTTAAAATCCTGGAAGGATGTCAAAAGATTGGGCTTTCCATAAGAGGATAAGGCCCGTGTCGGCAGGCAGCCGGACGCGGGTGGGTGGTTGAGAGACACCCGCGTGTTTGGAGCGCCTAGATTGGATGGGTGAGAATGCAAAGCCAGAAGCTCGGGTCGAGCTAAAGAACACGCGGCTTGCAAAGATCCGGCCGATTCGCCTCGATCTACCAGATATATGGAACAGGTGGACGGCACATGCAAGGCCGCTGCGCAACGGATTGGCTTTCCGGGTGGTACCCGGCTGCTTTAAATTTAGCCATTCAAAACAAAGTGCACAAATCCTGCGCTACATGCTATCTGATTAATCATCGAGCTTGCTCAATTCGACGGCAGAAGGCTGCGACCTCGTGCCACGAGAACGCGAAGTTCCACTTCTGTGTCAATGCCTTACCAGATGTGCACGGCATGGCACACTTCTTGCGATTCTTCCGCCGCAGACCGCCGGCCGCCTTGGCTGCGAAGCACGTCTGCGTCAGGGAGATATTACCTCATGCTTACTCGACTCACTCAGGAATTAACGGCGCCGTTCAGCCGCCGTCGCTGGCTGGCTGCTGCTGCCGGCCTGGCGCTCGGCGCAGCCGGCTTTGGCCCGGCCAAGGCCGCTGACGACACCATCAAGATTGGCGTTCTGCATTCTCTGTCCGGCACCATGGCCATCAGCGAGACCACGCTGAAGGATACGATCTTGTTCCTGATCGACGAACAGAACAAGAAGGGCGGTGTGCTCGGCAAGAAGCTCGAGGCCGTCGTGGTCGACCCCGCCTCGAACTGGCCGCTGTTCGCCGAGAAGGCGCGCGAGCTGATCACCAAGGACAAGGTCGCGGTCGTGTTCGGCTGCTGGACCTCGGTGTCGCGCAAGTCGGTGCTGCCGGTGTTCAAGGAGCTCAACAGCATCCTGTTCTACCCGGTCCAGTACGAGGGCGAGGAGAGCGAGCGCAACGTGTTCTACACCGGTGCGGCGCCGAACCAGCAGGCGATCCCGGCGGTCGACTACCTGATGAAGGAAGAGAAGGTGAAGCGCTGGGTGCTGGCCGGCACCGACTACGTCTATCCGCGCACCACCAACAAGATCCTCGAAGCCTACCTGAAGTCGAAGGGCGTGGCTCAGGACGACATCATGATCAACTACACGCCGTTCGGTCACTCCGACTGGCAGACGATCGTGGCCGACATCAAGAAGTTCGGCTCGGCCGGCAAGAAGACCGCCGTGGTCTCGACCATCAACGGCGACGCCAACGTTCCGTTCTACAAGGAGCTCGGCAACCAGGGCATCAAGGCCAAGGACATCCCGGTGGTCGCGTTCTCGGTGGGTGAGGAAGAGCTCGCCGGCATCGACACCAAGCCGCTGGTCGGCCATCTCGCTGCCTGGAACTATTTCGAGTCGATCAAGACCCCGGCGAACGAGAAGTTCATCAAGGAGTGGCAGGCCTACACCAAGAACCCGAAGCGCGTGACCAACGACCCGATGGAGGCCCACTATATCGGCTTCAACATGTGGGTGAAGGCGGTCGAGAAGGCGAAGTCGACCGATCCGGACAAGGTCATCGACGCGCTCCCGGGCATCGAGGCGCCGAACCTGACCGGCGGCGTGTCGAAGATGCTGCCGAACCACCACATCACCAAGCCGGTGTTCATCGGCGAGATCAAGGGCGATGGCCAGTTCAGCGTCGTCTACAAGACCAAGGATCTCGTCCCGGGCGACGCCTGGTCGAAGGAGCTCGAGGGCTCGAAGGACCTGATCGGCGATTGGGTCGGCAAGAAGTGCGGCAACTTCAACGTCAAGACCAACAAGTGCCTGGGCTCGGGCTCCTGATCCCGACCTGACGCGACCATGACGACAGGAGAAGGCGGCGATGTTGCCGCCTTCTCTTGACCTCCTGAACTCCTGCCGGGGTTGTCCAGTGCCTGCTGTTTTTCTGGCGATCATTCGCCGTCTGCTTGTTTTGCTCGCCCTGATCGCCGTTTCCGTTCCCGCCTTCGCAGCCAGTTTCGAAGAGTCGGTCGCGAAGCTCGCGAACGATGATTTCTCGGACACGGACGAGGCCGTCGGCGAGATCGCGGTGTCGGGCAACCCGCTGGCTTTTCCGATCATCAGCGCGCTCCAGGACGAGCGGCTGATGTTCGATGCCGAAACGAAGAAGGTCTATGTCAAGCAGACCGACGGCAAGATCATCGATGCCGCGACCGGCGCTGCCGTCGACAAGCTTCCGGACAATGCCGCGGCGGTCAGCCTCAACAACCGGCTCCGGCGCAGCGTGGATGCTGCGCTGGGTGGCCTGACGCTGTTGTCGCCGGATACCAACACACGCCTGACCGCCGCCAAATCGGTGTTCAAGTCGCATGAGGAGGCGACGCTGCCGACGGTGGAATCGGCGCTCGCCAAGGAAACCAATCGCGCGGTCAAGCAGGCGTTGACCGAGGCGCGGGCTGCCATCCTCCTGTTCAAGTCCGACGCGAGCGAGGTGGACAAGCTTGAGGCGGTCGCCACCATCAGGTCGCGCGGCGACCAGGAGGCGCTTGCGCTGCTGACCGAGATCAGCGGCGGCGACCAGCCGGCCACCGTCACCAAGGCTGCTGCCAGCGCGATCTCATCGATCCAGAGCTCGCTCGCAATCTGGTCCGGCGTGCAGAACGCCTGGTACGGCCTGTCGCTCGGCTCGGTGCTGCTGCTCGCCGCCATCGGCCTCGCCATCACCTTCGGGGTGATGGGCGTCATCAACATGGCCCATGGCGAGATGGTGATGCTCGGCGCCTACACCACCTTTGTCGTGCAGGAGGTCATCCGCACGCGGTACCCGGCGCTGTTCGACTATTCGCTGCTGATTGCCGTCCCGCTCGCCTTCCTGGTCGCCGGCGCGATCGGCGTGCTGATCGAGCGCACCATCATTCGCTTCCTCTACGGGCGTCCGTTGGAAACCTTGCTCGCGACTTGGGGCCTGTCGCTGATCCTGCAGCAGGCGGTGCGCACGGCGTTCGGTCCGACCAACCGCGAGGTCGGCAATCCCTCCTGGATGAGCGGTGCGTTCGAGCTCGGCCAGATCACCATCACCTACAACCGGCTCTGGATCCTCTGCTTCACGATGGCCGTGTTCGCCATCCTGCTGGCGATGCTGCGCTACACTGCGCTTGGTCTGGAGATGCGCGCGGTGACACAGAACCGGCGCATGGCGGCCTCGATGGGCATCGCGACCTCGCGGGTCGATGCGCTCACCTTCGGGCTCGGCTCAGGCATTGCCGGCATCGCCGGCGTGGCGCTGTCGCAGATCGACAATGTCAGCCCGAACCTCGGCCAGAGCTACATCATCGATTCCTTCATGGTCGTGGTGTTCGGCGGCGTCGGCAATCTCTGGGGCACGCTGGTCGGCGCCTTCACGCTGGGCATCGCCAACAAGTTCCTGGAGCCGGTCGCCGGCGCCGTGCTCGGCAAGATCGCGATCCTGGTGCTGATCATCCTGTTCATTCAGAAGCGCCCGCGCGGCTTGTTCGCGCTCAAGGGCCGGGCGGTGGAAGCATGATGCCGCACGTCCTCACCCGGTCGCTCGATCGCGCCGCAACCATCTTCGTGCTCGTGGTCGCCGCCTGCGGCGTGCTGATCCCGCTGTCCAACCTGCTGCTGCCGGCCGGCTCGGCCTTGCAGGTGCCGACCTATCTGGTCGCGCTGTGGGGCAAATATGTCTGCTACGCGATCCTGGCGCTCTCGATCGACCTGATCTGGGGCTATTGCGGCATTCTCTCGCTTGGCCATGGCGCGTTCTTCGCGCTCGGCGGCTACGCGATGGGCATGTATCTGATGCGCCAGATCGGCACCCGGGGCGTCTATGGCAACCCGATCCTGCCGGACTTCATGGTGTTCCTGAACTATTCCAAGCTGCCCTGGTACTGGCACGGCTTCGACATGTTCTGGTTTGCAGCTTTGATGGTGCTCGTGGTGCCCGGCCTGCTCGCCTTCTGCTTCGGCTGGCTCGCCTTCCGCTCGCGCGTCACCGGCGTGTATCTGTCGATCATCACCCAGGCGATGACCTACGCGCTGCTGCTCGCCTTCTTCCGCAATGATTTCGGCTTCGGCGGCAACAACGGCCTGACCGACTTCAAGGACATTCTCGGCTTCAACGTCCAGGCGGAAGGCACCCGCGCCGCGCTGTTCGCGCTGAGCTGCCTTGCGCTCATTCTGGCGTTCCTGATCTGCCGGGCGGTCGTGTCATCGAAGCTCGGCAAGGTGCTGATAGCGATCCGCGACGCCGAGTCGCGGACGCGCTTCCTTGGCTACCGCGTCGAGTCCTACAAGCTGTTCGTGTTCACGCTGTCGGCCTGCATGGCCGGCGTCGCCGGCGCGCTCTACGTCCCGCAGGTCGGCATCATCAACCCCTCCGAGTTCGCGCCCGGCAATTCGATCGAGGCCGTGATCTGGGTCGCGGTCGGCGGCCGCGGCACGCTGGTCGGGGCTGCGCTTGGCGCCGTCGTCGTGAACTACGCCAAGACCTTCTTCACTTCGGGCGTGCTGGCGCCCTACTGGCTGTTCATGCTCGGCGCATTGTTCGTGCTCGTCACTCTGCTGTTGCCCAAAGGCATTATCGGCACCTTCAATTCCTGGTGGGATCAGCTCGGCAGCAGGAGGCTGAACGCCGAGAGCGCCGCCCGCGAGGACGGCGTCACCGAACCCAAGATGGCGGAGTGAGCGCATGAACGTGATGGACACCCGCGCGACGTCGTCGCTACTCTATCTCGACGGCGTGCACGTCTCGTTCGACGGCTTCCACGCCATCAACAACCTTTCGCTGACGCTCGAGCCCGGCGAGATGCGCGCCATCATCGGCCCGAACGGTGCCGGCAAGACCACGATGATGGACATCATCACCGGCAAGACCAAGCCCGACGAGGGCACGGTGCTGTTCGACGGCAAGACCGACCTGACCCGGCTCGACGAAACGCGGATCGCCGAGCTCGGCATCGGCCGCAAGTTCCAGAAGCCGACGGTGTTCGAGAGCCAGTCGGTCGAGGACAATTTGCTGCTTGCGCTCAATGTCGACCACAGCGTCAAGGGCACGCTGTTCTGGCGCGGCTCGAGGGGCGAGGCCGAGCAGATCGACCGGGTGCTCGAGACGGTGCGGCTCAAGGATGCCCGACGCAAGCTCGCCGGCAGCCTCTCGCACGGCCAGAAGCAGTGGCTGGAGATCGGCATGCTCCTGGCACAGGACCCGAAGCTGCTGCTGGTCGACGAGCCGGTCGCCGGCATGACCGACGTCGAGACGCATCAGACGGCTGAGCTGCTCAAAGAGATCAACAAGGATCATACCGTCATGGTCGTCGAGCATGACATGACTTTCGTTCGCGAGCTCGGCGTCAAGGTCACTTGCCTGCACGAAGGCACGGTGCTGGCCGAGGGCACCATCGATCAGGTGTCGTCGAACGATCGGGTGATCGAAGTGTATCTGGGACGCTAGGCGATGTTGGACGTCAAGGACATCAACCTCTATTACGGCGCCGCCCAGGCGCTGCGCGGCGTCTCGATCGCGGCGGAGCCGGGCAAGGTCACCTGCGTGCTCGGCCGCAACGGCGTGGGCAAGACCTCGCTGCTGAGGGCGCTGGTCGGGCAATATCCGCTGGCGTCGGGCAGCATCACCTTCGATGGCGCCGACATCACCCGCCTGAAGCCGTATGAGCGGGCGCGCAAGGGCATCGGCTTCGTGCCGCAGGGCCGCGAGATCTTCCCGCTGCTCACGGTCGAGGAGAATCTCAAGACCGGCTTCGGGCCGCTGAAGCGGGCCGATCGCAGCATCCCGGACGACGTATTCTCGCTGTTTCCGGTGCTGGAATCGATGCTCGGCCGCCGCGGCGGCGATCTTTCCGGCGGCCAGCAGCAGCAGCTTGCGATCGGCCGCGCCATGGTGATGCGGCCGAAGCTCTTGCTGCTGGACGAGCCGACCGAGGGCATCCAGCCGTCGATCATCAAGGACATCGGCCGGGCGATTTCGTACCTCCGCAATCTCGGCAACATCGCCATCGTCCTGGTCGAGCAATATCTCGACTTTGCCTGCGAACTCGGCGACAACTTCGCCGTCATGGATCGCGGCGCGGTGAAGTTCACCTGCACCCGCGCCAATCTCGACCAGGCCGAGATCAGCCGCCAGATGGCGCTGTGATCATCACGTAGCTTCTCGACGCGGTCTCGCCCGCGTCTGGTCCCAGGGGAGGGGATCGATGCGGGCTGATCCCGCCAACGCCGCTGCCGACATCTTCGAGGCCAACCGCGCCCGCGGCGCGGTGCGCTTCGACGTGCGGCTGCAGGACGACGTGACGCGGCGCCATCACCTGCATGAATCCGGCTCGCTGCGCGTCCGCTTTCCCTCGCCCGAGGACGACGGTCTGTCGGCGATGTTCGTCAACACCGCAGGCGGAATCGCCGGCGGCGACCATTTCGCGATCGAGGTCGCGGCGGGCGAAGGCAGCCGCGTCACGCTGTCGAGCGCCGCGGCCGAGAAGGTCTATCGCGCGCCGGGCAAGCCAGCCGAGCTCGATATCGCGCTGACGGCTCATGCCGGCGCGCACATCTCGTGGCTGCCGCAGGAGACCATCCTGTTCGACCGCGCCCGCATTCATCGCCGCATCGACATCGACCTCGCCGACACCGCCTCTCTCCTGTTGTGCGAGATCGTCGTGTTCGGCCGCACGGCCATGGGCGAGCGCATGCGCGAGGGCGAGTTCGTCGATCGCTGGCGGCTCAAGCGCGGCGGCAAGCTGGTGTTCGCCGAGACGGTCCGCCTCGACGGCGACATCGGCGACAAGCTGGCGCAGCCCGCGATGGCCAAGGGCGCCGCGGCCATCGGGACTGCGCTGATCGTGCCCGGCGACGCCGCGCTGGTGGAGCGCATCAGGGAGAGCCTGCCGGCGTTTCGGGGCGAGGCCGGACTGTCCGCCTGGAATGGATTTGCAATGGCGCGCTTCTGTGCCCAAGATGCCGCGAGCCTGCGCGCCGACATGATGGCGGTGCTCGGCTGCGCATCGGCCGGACCGCTGCCGCGGCTGTGGCTCAACTAGACGTTTACCAACTGACGATCATTAGAAGACGATCACCAGAGAGTCCGCATGAACCTGTCTCCCCGCGAAAAGGACAAGCTCCTGATCTCGATGGCCGCCATCGTGGCCCGCCGCAGGCTCGAGCGCGGCGTCAAGCTGAACCATCCCGAAGCGGTCGCGATCATCTCCGACTTCATTCTGGAAGGCGCGCGTGACGGCCGCACCGTGGCCGAGCTGATGCAGGCCGGCGCCCAGGTCCTGACCCGCGATCAGGTGATGCCGGGCATCCCCGAGATGATCCACGACATCCAGGTCGAGGCGACGTTTCCGGACGGCACCAAGCTGGTCACGGTGCACGAGCCGATCCGCTAAGTTCTTGCACGTCATTCCGGGGCAGCCCGCAGGGCTGAATCCGGAATCCAGAGATTGTCTGCAATCGATTTTGAGATTCCGGGTTCGGTCCTGCGGACCGCCCCGGAATGACGGAGAAAGACACATGATCCCCGGCGAATTTTTCATCCAGGACGGCGAGATCGAGCTCAATGCCGGCCGCAAGACCGTGACGCTGTCGGTCGCCAACACCGGCGACCGGCCGATCCAGGTCGGCTCGCATTACCATTTCTTCGAGACCAATCCGACGCTGAAGTTCGACCGCAGGAAAGCCAGGGGCATGCGGCTGGATATCGCCGCCGGCACGGCGGTGCGCTTCGAGCCCGGCCAGACCCGCGAGGTGCAGCTGGTCGCGCTCGGCGGCAAGCGCACGGTCTACGGCTTCCGCGGCGACGTGATGGGCAAGCTGTAGACGATGCTGACCGGATTGCGCCTCGTCTCCGAAGCGGCCGAGCTGGCGGCGCGCCGTCATGCCGGCCAGCAGCGCAAGGGCCGCGACGAGGAGCCGTACATCAATCATCTCGCTGAGGTCGCCAACATCCTCGCGGTCGCCTGCAACGGCGAGGACGCCGAGCTCGTCGCGGCCGGCTGGCTCCACGACAGCATCGAGGACACCGACACCAGCCACGACGAGCTGATGCAGCGTTTCGGCTCGCGCGTCGCCGGGCTGGTCGAGGAGGTCACCGACGACATGACCCTGCCGAAGAGCGAGCGGCGCGCGGTCCAGGTCATCGCGGCTCCCGGCAAGTCTGATGGCGCCAAGCAGATCAAGATCGCCGACAAGATCAGCAACATCCGCGCCCGCATTGTGTTCGAGCCGGATCTCGAGCAGCAGCTCGAGCTGATGGAGTATCTTGGCTGGGCCGAGCAGGTCGTCGCAGGCTGCCGCGGTGTGAATGTGGCGCTGGACGCGCTGTTCGACGAGACCGTTGCGAACGCGCGGGGGACGCTGTGAGCGGCTTGGCGCGCGTGTCCTCGGCGGCCATCTATGGCCTATGCGCGGCATCGGCCGCTGCGTGGTTTCCTGCCTCGGCCGCGGACGATCGACGCTGGCGTGTGTTCGAGCAGGACGATGGCGCGCTACTGTCGCCCAGTCGAACCGATGAGGCGACCGACGATATCGGGTCGCCGTCGTTCCGCTGCAAGGCCAGGTCCGGCACCATCGCTGTCACCGGAAATGCCGGCCAGGAACTGCGGAACGTAGTTGCGGACCTGCTGCGCTCGAACGGATATCCTCAGGTCGAGATGGTGCCGGCGGGCCGCTACGGTCAAACGCTGCTGAGCGTGTCCTATAGCGAGGCCGGATCGGTCCGGGAGTACAGCTTCGAGATGCAGGCCGATGCGCCCGCTTTCGATGCTTTCAAGCGCACCGGCCGCCTGACGTTCAAGATCGGCAACACCACCATCCGCGAAGAGTTCAAGCCGGGTCTCGAGACCATCGCCAAGTTTCAATCGATCTGCGCGCACCCGAAATGACCCGCGCGCTGGGGAATAGTTGAGAGCTAGAGGCTGGAGCACGACATGCCCGTCAAGATCAAGCGTTCCGTCTATGCCGACATGTTCGGCCCGACCGTTGGCGACAAGGTGCGGCTTGCCGACACTGATCTGATCATCGAAGTGGAGAAGGACTTCACCGTCTATGGCGAGGAGGTGAAGTTCGGCGGCGGCAAGGTGATCCGCGACGGCATGGGCCAGTCGCAGGCGACCAACAAGCAGGGCGCCGCCGACACCGTCATCACCAATGCGCTGATCGTCGATCATTGGGGGGTCGTGAAGGCCGACGTCGCGATCAAGGACGGCATGATCTCAGCGATCGGCAAGGCCGGCAATCCCGACATCCAGCCTGGCGTGACCATCGTGATCGGCCCGGGCACCGACGTGATCGCGGGCGAGGGCAAGATCCTCACCGCCGGTGGCTTCGACAGCCACATCCACTTCATCTGCCCGCAGCAGATCGAGCACGCGCTGATGAGCGGTGTCACCTCGCTGCTCGGCGGCGGCACCGGTCCGTCGCACGGCACCTTCGCGACGACCTGCACGCCCGGCCCATGGCACATCGGGCGGATGATGCAGTCGTTCGACGCCTTTCCGGTGAACCTCGGCATTTCCGGCAAGGGCAACGCCTCGCGCCCGGCCGCGCTGGTCGAGATGATCAAGGCCGGCGCCTGCGCGCTCAAGCTGCACGAGGATTGGGGCACGACGCCGGCTGCGATCGACAACTGCTTGTCGGTTGCCGATGATTACGACGTGCAGGTGATGCTGCACTCCGACACGCTCAACGAGTCCGGCTTCGTCGAGGACACCATCAAGGCGTTCAAGGGCCGCACCATCCACGCCTTCCACACCGAAGGCGCCGGCGGTGGCCACGCGCCTGATATCATCAAGGTCGCGGGCCTGAAGAACGTGCTGCCGTCGTCGACCAATCCGACGCGGCCGTTCACGCGCAACACGATCGATGAGCATCTGGACATGCTGATGGTGTGTCACCATCTCGATCCGTCGATCGCCGAGGATCTCGCCTTTGCCGAAAGCCGCATCCGCAAGGAGACGATCGCGGCCGAGGACATCCTGCACGATCTCGGCGCGCTCTCGATGATGTCATCGGATTCGCAGGCGATGGGCCGGCTCGGCGAGGTCATCATCCGCACATGGCAGACCGCCGACAAGATGAAGAAGCAGCGCGGCGCGCTGCCGCAGGACAAGGGCCAGGACAACGACAATTTTCGCGTCAAGCGCTACATCGCCAAATACACGATCAACCCGGCGATTGCGCATGGCGTGTCGAAGCTGATCGGCTCGGTCGAGAAGGGCAAGCTCGCCGATCTCGTGCTGTGGTCGCCCGCCTTCTTCGGCGTCAAGCCCGACTGCGTCATCAAGGGCGGCACCATCGTCGCAGCTCCGATGGGCGATCCCAACGCCTCGATCCCGACGCCGCAGCCGGTGCATTACCAGCCGATGTTCGGCGCGTTCGGCAAGTCGCTGACGGCCTCCTCGGTGATCTTCACCTCGAAGGCTGCCGTCACCGGCGGGCTCGCGCGCAAGCTCGGCCTGTCCAAGAAGCTCTACGCCGTGCAGAACACCCGCGGCAGGATCTCGAAGAAGAGCATGATCCACAACGACGCGACGCCGAAGATCGAGGTCGATCCGGAGACCTATGAGGTCCGCGCCGATGGCGAGCTCCTGACCTGCGAGCCGGCCGAGGTGCTGCCCATGGCGCAGCGCTACTTCATGTTCTAAGCTCCGCCCGGTACCCAGAACCAGAAACGTACCGGGAGGACTGCTGCGTGATCTATGTCGTTGCCACCTTGACCATCAAGCCCGAAACCCGTGCGGAATTCATTGCCGCAGCGACTGCCTGCATTGCGGGGACCCGCAAAGAACCCGGCAATATCGCTTATGATTTGCATGAGAGCGTCACCGACCCGAGCAGGATGGTCTTCGTCGAGCAGTGGGAGAACGCCGAGGCCTTGGTGCCGCACCGCGCGACCGAGCACATGAAGACGTTCGGGCGCGTCGCGGTCAAATGCATGGCGGCCCCGCCGAAGATCGAGATCATTACGCCTGAGAAGGTCGATGTCCGCTGAGCGGAATAAGAGTGAGCGGAATAAGAGAATGAGAGTTTCAGCATGATCCGCGCGACACGCGTGCTCGGGCAGCATCGTTGGAAAGAGGCCGCCGCCGATTCCGTCCTGCTCGATTTCGATGACCGGCACCGGCGGCGGCTGGTGATGACCGGAACGCGCGGGCTGGAGTTTCTGTTGGACCTCGAGCACGCCACCGCATTGCGCGGTGGCGACGCCCTGGTGCTGGAGGACGGCCGGCTGATCGAGGTCGTGGCGGCGGCCGAGCCGCTGCTCGAGATCCGGGCTTCCGATCCGCATCATCTGGTGCGGCTCGCCTGGCATCTCGGCAACCGGCACCTGCCGACGCAGCTCATGCCCAAGAGCCTGCGCATTCGCCGCGACCACGTGATCGAGGCCATGGTCAAGGGCCTCGGCGCCCGCGTGATCGAGATCGAGGCGCCGTTCGATCCGGAGGGCGGTGCGTACGCCGAGCCCAGCCATGCGCATGGCCATGATGATCATGATCACCACGGCCACGATCATCATCACGATCATGACGGGCACGATCACGCGCATCACGACCACGGCCATGCACATGATCATCACGTGCATGACGAGCACTGCGGCCATGACCATCACGATCACGGTCATTCCCATGCTCATGAGCACAAGTGAGGAGGGGGCTCGGCCGGATGCGATCAGCGCCACGGATCCGGCTGCGCTGTATCGGCTGCTGACGTGGCTGTCGCCGGCGTTTCCGATCGGCGGCTTCTCCTATTCGAGCGGCATCGAATGGGCGGTCGAGGCGGGCGACATCGGCGATGCGGCGGCGCTGCGCGGCTGGCTCGCGACGATGCTGACGAACGGTTCCGGCTTCTGCGACGCGGCTTTCCTCGCGCACGCCTATCGCGCGGTTGAGCTCGACGATATGGCCAGCCTCCGCGAGGTGGCCGAGCTTGCGGCTGCTTTCGTACCGTCGCGCGAGCGTCAGCTCGAAACCACGGCGCAGGGCCGTGCCTTCATCGAGATCGCGCGGTCCGCCTGGAACTGCGCAGGCCTCGACGAGGCGGTGGCACGATGTGCGAGCATCGTCTATCCGGTCGCCGTGGGGCTGGTCGGCGCTGTTCACGGCGTTCCTCCGGGACCCCTGCTGCACGGCTTCCTGCACGCCCTGACGTCGAACTGGATTTCCGCCGGCAGTCGTCTCGTACCGTTGGGGCAGACCGACAGCCAGCGCGTGCTCGCCGCGTTGGAGCCTGTCGTCGCTGCGACGGCGGACCGCGCCCTGCTCGCCTCGCTCGACGACATCGGCGGCGCAACATTCCGCGCCGATCTCGCAAGCCTTCATCACGAGACGCAATATACAAGGCTGTTTCGGTCGTGATGAAGCGGGGCAACGGCTGCCCCGATCACGGCCCCGCGCGGTTACGCGTACGACAGAAGGGTAAATGACATGGCATCGTCTCACGGTCCGCTCCGCGTTGGAGTCGGTGGCCCGGTCGGGTCCGGCAAGACTGCGCTGATGGATCTCTTGTGCAAATCGATGCGGGAGCGCTACGACATCGCCGCGATCACCAACGACATCTACACCAAATGGGACGCGGAGTTTCTCGTTCGCTCGGGATCGCTCACCCCGGATCGTATCGCCGGCGTGGAGACCGGCGGCTGCCCGCACACTGCGATCCGCGAGGACGCGTCCATGAACCTCGCCGCAGTGGCCGACATGCGGGCCAAGTTTCCCGGACTCGACCTGGTGTTGATCGAGTCGGGCGGCGACAACCTCGCGGCAACGTTCTCGCCGGAACTCGCCGATATCACGATCTACGTCATCGACGTCGCGGCGGGCGACAAGATCCCGTCGAAGGGCGGACCGGGTATCACCCGCTCCGACCTTCTGGTGATCAACAAGATTGACTTGGCACCCCATGTGGGCGCTTCTCTGGAGAAGATGGAGACGGATGCCAAGCGCATGCGCGGCGCACGGCCCTTCGTCATGACCAATCTGAAGAAGAGCCAGGGGCTTGACCGGATCATCGGCTTCATCGAAGCCAAGGGCGGTCTGAAGCCGTCGGCCTGAGCGCCGGGACTGATCTGCGTCGCAGCGTTCTTCGTTGCCCGATGCGTCTGCTGCAATAACAGACGCAAAAAAGCCTCATCCGGCCGGAACAACTTGAGCCCTCGGGTGTTTCCTCGACCCGGGGTGCGCCTTGCCCAAGGCGTCTCGGCGCCGATGCACCGGTATCCTGGGATCGCTATCCACTGATCGCTCCGATCACTTCCGATCGCCCCGAGGTGCGTCCTTGAGTTGCAGGCCCGGTTATTGGATGACTCGTCTCCTCCTTCGCCAACCCTTTACTTCAGAGTAAACGAGTGCTCCGGCTGGGTGTCATCATCGGTTTGATCGCGCTGGTCGGGACGGCGCTGTCCGGCTTGGCCGCCTATCGCGTCCACGACCAGGAGCTGGCCCTCGATCGCATTGCGCTGGCCCGAGCCATCGACGTCCATGCCAGCCTCGTCCAGGACCGGCTGACCGAACGTGAGCTGCTGGCCCGGGTGGCCTCCGGGCTGTTCCGCGCTCCCTCGGTGATCAAGGCCAATATGCTGGAGCCGCTGCGATCGTCGATCTACGCGTTCAAGACCGACTTCGTGGTGGCATCGTGGATCGCGCGGCTGCGGCCGGATGAGCTCTCCATCGCGCAAACCGAGCTGCGCCAGGCTGGCTTCCCGAATCCAACCATTCGCAATTTCGACGACACGCCGCTGGGGCCGAACGTCGATCGTCCGTTGGACGTTCTGATGGATCTCGAGCCACGCAATGCCGAGACCTCGAAGCTTCCCGGCATCGCACTCGACCGGCAGCCGATCGTCGGACCGATGCTTGCGCGCGCCATGGCCGAGGGCAAGCCGGTCGCTTCCGACCCCACCCCGCTGGTGCGGAGCGACGGTCCGATCGGGATCGTGCTGGCAGCCCCGGTCGTCCCGCAAGGTGCCACTGCGCCGGCGGGCTTCGTGACGTTTTCCTACGAGATCGGGCCGCTGCTGCTCACCAATGACGATCTGTCGTTGTTCTCGGTGGCGTTGAAGGATCCGCGCAACGCCTCGGACGAGCTGGTTGCCAATGATCAGGGCGCGGTGACGAGCCGGACCCGGGGGCCGGACGATCCTGCTCCGTCGTCGACCCGCACCGTAGCCTTCGGCAATCACGACTGGTCGCTGGTCTATTACGCCAAGAGCAATGCGGTCCGGCGTGCGCAACAGACCGCGGCGATCGTCGGCGTCATCGGGATGGCGCTGACCGGTATCATCTGCGGCCTGTTCGGCTACGTCGCCTACAATAATCTGCGCCTGAGTCGCGAAATCCAGGTGCGGATCGGCTTCGAGCGCCGACTGACGGCGGTCATCGACGAGCTGAACCACCGGGTCAAGAACATCCTGGCGGTGATCCAGTCCATCGTGACGCGCACGCTGCGTCATGGCAGCGACATCGATGTCGCGCGCGAGCTGCTGATCGGGCGGATCCATGCGATGTCGAACGTCGTCACGCTGCTCAGCGAGAGTCAATGGCAGGGCGTGCAATTGCGCGGACTGTTCGAAGCTCGCGCCATCCCGCATGCCGACAGGATTGCGGTCAACGGACCCGACATCACCGTGAGCGCGCGTGCCGCGCAGAGCCTGTCGCTGCTGTTCTTCGAACTCGCCTCGCACTCGGACGAAGGCCTCTCGCTGGTGGGAAAGCACCCGCACATCACCGCCAAATGGGAGGTGACTGGCGAGGAGCCGAATGCCGTCTTCCACTTCCGTTGGGAGGAATTGAACACCAGTGAAGCAACGCGGCGGCCGGACAGCGATTTCGGACTGATCCTGCTCGATCGCGTTGCGCCGGAGGCGCTCGGCGGCACGTCAAAGCGCTTCTTCACCGAGGCGAGCTATGTCTATGAGCTGAGCGCGCCGATGGAGACGGTCATCGACATGACCGAGCGCGATCGGACCGAGCAGTTCTCCGCACCACTGCATCCGGCGCGATAGCCGCAGCGCTGGTCGGCGAACAGGCTGCCGGGGCGTACGATCCCGGGCACAAGAGATCAACAACAAGAAGAGGCGGCTCGCTGAGGAGCCGCCTCTTTGCTGGTTCGTTTGCGACGGCTTGGCTTATCAGCCGCCGCTGCCGCCGATCACCGCCCGCACGGTCTCGTCCGGGCCGAAATCCTCGGCGCCTTCGACGTAGAGCAGCGCTGCCAGCTTCGAGCGCGCTCGGTTCACGCGGCTCTTGATGGTGCCCACCGCGCAGCCGCAGATCGCTGCCGCATCCTCGTAAGAGAAGCCCGATGCACCGACCAGGATCAGTGCCTCGCGCTGGTCCTGAGGCAGCTTCTCGAGCGCCGCGCGGAACTCCTCGAACTCGAGATGCGCGCCCTGCGAGGGATGTGTCTTGAGCGTCTTGGCGTAGTTGCCTTCGGCATCTTCCACTTCGCGCCGGCGTTTGCGGTAGTCGGATCGGAACAGGTTGCGCAGGATCGTGAACAGCCAGGCAGGCAGATTCGATCCCGGTTGAAACGAGTCGATGTTGGCCAGCGCCCGGAGCAGGGTTTCCTGCACGAGGTCGTCGGCACGATCGCTGTTACCACTCAAGGAAATCGCAAATGCGCGAAGGCTGGGGACGGCCGCGAGGATATCGTCCCGCAAGGAATCAGTGAGAGGCATTCACTCCCTCCCGTCGGTTTGGTCGTTGGATCCCCCGCCGTTCTCCACGTGGGACTGTGCTGCCGGCGCATCAAGCTTCCGCACCAGATCCGCGAAGCGGTCCGGCACTCCCTGACGGACGACGTCGTCGTACATCGCGCGGAGTTGATGACCGATTCTGGATTGAATTTCCGCGTTCAGTCCGCCGGGCTTGCGCGGTGCCGCATTCTTGCTGGCTTGAGACTTTACATCTTTCATGACCTTTTCCACGTTTCCCCGAGAGTTAAGTCCCTGAAGCTTCAAGAATTATTCTCGCCACCGAGAGGGTCTGTCGGGAACTAATGCGACGGGGCGATAAAAGTTCCACGCGTTTGGGGAACTTTTCGTCGGTTCAGGCGTAATCAGCGCATTATGGAACCCGGGCGGAAGCCCAGATGACCGAATGGAGTGGGGATGAGCCGATCACAGCTTGTTGCTGAACATTTGCCGCTGTTGCGCCGGTATGCGAGGGCTCTCACCGGCAGCCAGGGTTCCGGAGACGCCTATGTCGGAGCGATGCTCGAGGCCCTGATCCAGGATCCGGCGCTGCTGGACGAGCGCTATGGCCCGCGGGCTGCGCTATTCCGGCTGTTCACGCAGATCTGGAACTCGGTGGCGCTCAACGACGACGCCGAAGTGGCGACCCTTCCAATGCCGCCGGAGCGGCGTCTCTCCAACATCACCCCCTTGCCCCGCCAGGCCTTCCTGCTGCTCTCGCTCGAGGGGTTTCCCGAGGAGGAAGTGGCCTTCATCCTCGACATCGACGTCGCTGAAACCCGCCGGCTGGCGGATGCTGCCGGACGGGAGCTCGCCGCCGAAATCGCTACCGATGTGCTGATCATCGAGGACGAGACCTTCATCGCGATGGACCTCGAGAGCCTCGTCAAGAATCTCGGCCACAACGTCATCGGCGTGGCCCGCACTCATGCCGATGCGGTGGCTCTCGCAAAGAACAAGAAGCCCGGTCTGATCCTGGCTGATATTCAGCTCGCCGATGGTTCGTCCGGCCTGGACGCTGTCAACGAGCTGCTGCGCACCTTCGAGGTACCGGTGGTCTTCATCACCGCCTATCCGGAGCGCTTCCTCACCGGTGAGCGGCCCGAGCCGGCGTTCCTGATCTCCAAGCCGTTCCAGCCGGCCATGGTGTCGGCGGTGGCGAGCCAGGCGCTGTTCTTTCAGCGCAATTCGCGCAACCGGATGCCGAAGCCGGCAGCCTGATCAGGCCACGCGTGCACGATCCTGTTCCGGCGCGTTCCTCGCGGAGCGCGCCGGCTTCTTTTGCAGCATCGAATTGCGAGATCAGCAGCCGCGGCACACCCCGCCGAGTCGTGCCTTCAGGACCGCGTCACTCGGATCGATGTCCGTCTGCAAGATTTGCGACGTCCGCCGGGGCGCGAAAACGATCGGCACGAGAAACGTCAGATCCCCATCCGCCAGCTCCGGCGGAGGTGGGGCAAATGGCTGGGCGCGCCGGACCATGGCGAGCGCCTCCTGGTCAAGCGCGGGATCGCCGGTCGTTTCCGCCAGCACCGCCGAGATGAGATGACCCTCGCGGTCGATGTGGAACAGGACCTTGGCCGTCCCGCCCTCATCCGAAGCCCGCAGTGGATAACGGCGCTGAATCTTCAATTGTGCGACGAGATTCTTGATCCAGGTCTCCTTGGCGCTCTCAGCCGCTCCCATCGCGGGAAACAGGCACAGGAGAGCCAGCGCCAGCCCAAGCCCCTTCCGCACGCCATCCAACGAGCTCAGCATCTCCGCCCCCATGCGCGGACGATGAACGTGGCCGCGCCACTGCCACATATACCTCAGGGGAAAAGCGGATAAAGCGCCGGGAATGTCGGGCTGGGATCCGATCGAGCAGATGGATCAGAAAAGAATGCGGGGCACCGCCGGCATCACCACGGCGGTGCCCCGCGTCGCCGGTCAATGGGGCAGGGGGAATAACCGGCTGCCGAGATGACGCGCGACCCGAAAAGTCGTTCCGCGTGAGATCGAATTTTTTGACGCCACGAATTTGAAGAATGTCGCCGCAGTTTACACACGGTTAAGTGATTTGCCCGACCGAGAACCCAGTTCCTGCGACTTACGTTGGTATGCCGATCGCCTTGCGGCGAGGGGAGCAGAGACATGTCGCAGACCAGGAAGGTTATCGTTTTGGGTTCGCTTGCGGCTTCCACAATGCTCGTGGGTGCAATGCAACTGGCCTCCGGCCATGATCTTGGCGCCAACCTGCCGCTCCAGAACTCCGCCCGCGAGACGATCGTCGCGACCGCGAACGACGTGAACCGGGCCGCCAAGTCTGACCGCGCGCAACAAAGCGGTACTGTGGCGCCGTCACAAACTGTGTCGATCAAGCTGGCAGCCTTCGCGGAGACGTCCTTCCTGGTGCGGCTTCCCGTCAACCCCGCCGCTGTGAGCGCGGGCTCGTTGCCGTCGCCGCAGGGATCGCAGCTCATCACCACCGGCAACGAGCGGCAGGCCGTCAAGCATCCGGTGGCGTGCGAGCCGTCGGTGTCGGTGCTGACGGAGATCGCCAAGCGCCTGCAACCGGGACGGTGTGTGACTTAGTTGATAGCAGCTTGCACCCGATCCGCCGCCTAAGCACTCGATCAACGCCTTGGATCCTCACTCTGCGGGCGTTTGCTCCTCCGCCGCTGGGCGGCTGACCATGAATCCGAGCGCCAGACCGCCGACGGCCAGAATGGGAATCAGCCGCTTGATGCCGATCATGCGGACGATCTGCAAGCCGCTGGCCAGCAGCATCGGGTCTGCAAAAGCCGATTGGACTGCCGACCGCGCCGTTTCCGCGCTTCGCGCGGCACGGCTCTCGATCGCGCGCTTGCGCGCCATGTAGCTGATCGCGGCGATCAACGTCACCACGAAGAAGATGGCGGCACCGGTGAGGCACGCGGCCACGAGCCCGTATCGATCCAGGACGGCGACGAAAGCGGCGGCGCACAGAAAGCTCGTGGTTACGAACAGTCCGACCGCTGCAGCGATTGCGAGCGACGTGAGCCTAACGGCATGCCCGGTCGATTCCTGGAAGTCCGCAATCAGGCGCTGCAGCATGTCATTCCCTCCCGATCTCATTCATCTGCGCAACAGACTCAAATCGGCGCCGAAGACGCGGCGCCGAAACGAGACAAGCCTCTGGATTTCAGGGGCCAAATCCTCAGCGTCTCCAGGCGGCGCCGATGAGAAATCCAAGTCCGAGCGCGAGACCCACGGTGGCGAGCGGACGCTGCGAGATCACGTCCTCGAGGCGCTCCTCCAGCGAGTTCGCGGCCTCCTGGGCCGCACCAAACATGGCCGTGCCGCGCTCGGACATGTCGTCGAACGTCTGGTCCGCGTTCTCGCGCGCCTGTCGATAGCCGCTGCGGGCCTGCTTGCTCGCCTGCCCGGCGAAAGCATTCAGCGCGTCGGTGATCTGTTCGGTGAGAGCTGCGATATCGTTTTTCACGGCGTGGACATCCTTCTGCAGGCGTTCGTAGTTCGCTTTGTCGACGAGATCTTTCAGGGCGGTCTCACCGTCAGTCGGTGGCATGGCAAGCTCCCGGAGCAAGGTGATTGCGTCTGCTCGACAAACGCGGGGTCTCAGCCGAAGTTCCGACGCTGGAAACCGAATTAGTCCGCCGGCAGTTGCGGCGTATCGTCCGGCAGCAGATGCTCTTTGACGATGAGGGCGACGATCAGCAGCGGCGAGGCGAGGAAGGCTCCCATCGGGCCCCACAGCCAGGTCCAGAATGCCAGCGCAATGAACACCGCGAGTGCGTTGAGCGCGAGCCGCCTGCCGATGATGGTCGGCGTGACGAAATGGCCTTCCATGAAGGTGATCACGGCGAAGATGGCGGGCGCGACCATGCCGGCGCTCAGGGTCGGGAATGCGACCGCGCCGACCAGGACGAGCACCGCAAACATTGCGATCGGGCCGATGATGGGGATGAAGTTCAGCGTCGCTGCGAGCGCGCCGAGCCCGGCGGGGTTTGGCATGCCGGCGATGGCGCAGGCGAGGCCTGCGGCGATGCCGACCCCGGTGTTGATGAGCGTGACCGTCAGCAGATAGTTGCCGAGGTGCAGTTCGAGCTCGTTCAGGATGCGCAGCGTCCGAAGCCGGGCCTCATGATCACCGAAGGTCATGATCAAGGTGCGCCGCAGGTCCCGCCAGCTCGCGATGAACAGCACCAGCGTGGCGAAGAACAGCAGGAATTCCGTGAAGGTCGGCGACAGGAATTCGATCGTCGGCTGAACCCAATCGAACTTGGGCAGCTCCAGGCTGGTCGAGGCCTGCCCGCTTCCACCGCCGATCGCCGCCTGCATTTCGTGCCACAGCGCCAGCGGCCGATCGAAGACGTGCAGCTTGGCCTTGAGCGTCGTGGCGAGCTCGGGAAGGCGATTGGTCCAGTCGAGGACCGGCGCCGAGATCAGGCCGATGATGAAGGCCAGTCCCGCGGCAACGGCGATCACGATCAGCACGGCGCCGACGCCGCGCGGCACGTGGTGGCGTTCGAGAAAGTTGGCGGCCGGCGACAGCATGGTGCCGACCACGAACGCCATCACGATCGGCAGAAAGAACCCGCGGGCGACGTAGAGAACGCCGGTGACGCAGATCGCGGTGAGAATCACGAGCGCGATGGCGACGACTTCGGCCCGCCTGATCACAGGAGGAAGCTCGTGGCGGCTTTCGTTCAGCGCCGCGCCTTCGCTCCCGCTCGCGAGCAGCCGCTCGGTGGGAAGTACACGCACCATAGGTCCCCCCGATCGGGTCGTTCGCGCACAGTTCGCGTGATGACGTTCTTCTTTCCCCTAACTGGCGAGACGGCGCCGGGTTCCGTCGCGAGAACGTGACAGCCTCTACGCTTGACTGACGCAGGGCGACCACAGCGGAGCCGGAACTGCGGCGAGCCGTTCGGCGTTTGGAAGGCAATCACGCATCGCACCGCGATGCTCGTCTGACAGGGGCACTCCATGACACAGCTCGTTTCCGGCCATCGCAACCTTTCGCGGCGGACCGCTTCGCTGATCGTCGGCGTCGCGGTTCTTCTCGTCGCGGGTCCCGCCGCGTCTCACGCGCAGAGCCTCGGCTATGCGCCGGTCGAGCAGCAGCAGGCCTTCCCGCCCGACCAGGCGACTGCACCCGCCGTGGAGCAGGACGAGGACAGCCAGCTTCCGGACCGGCTGCGTCGCACGATCGTCAATCTGGATACGCGGGAAGCGCCGGGGACGATCATCATCGATACCGCCAATACCTACCTGTACTACGTGCTCGGCGGCGGTCGCGCGCTGCGCTATGGCGTTGGCGTCGGGCGCGAGGGCTTCACCTGGTCGGGTGTGCAGACGGTGACCCGCAAGGCGGAATGGCCGGACTGGCATCCGCCGGCGCAGATGATCGCGCGCCAGCCCTATCTGCCGCGTTTCATGGCTGGCGGTCCCGGCAATCCGCTCGGCGCGCGGGCCATGTATCTCGGCTCCAGCGAGTATCGCATCCACGGCACCAACGATCCGACCACGATCGGCAAGTTCGTGTCCTCGGGCTGCATCCGCCTGACCAATGAGGACGTGAGCGACCTGTTCAGCCGCGTGCGGGTGGGGACGAAGGTCGTCGTGCTGCCGAAGGCCGCATCGCTGCAGGCGCGCGCGAATTCCGACCGGGCGCCGCGCGTGACCTCGCTGCCGTCGGGGCGTCAGGCGATGTCGCTGCCGGTCTCGGCCATCAACTGATCTGGGAGTGGGACGATGAAGGGTCGACGTGCACTCGCCGCCATCGCAGTGGCAACCATGGCAACCGCGGGTGCGTTGGCGGAGCCGACCTCGGCGGGGGCGCAGGATTTCTTCTCCGCGCTGTTCGGCGGCTTCAACGCGCCGCAGCGCCAGGCGCCCTACATCCGGATGCCGTTCGCCGACGAGGCGCCACCGGCGCCACGGCCGGCCCCGCGGGGCGATGTCAGCTATCGCGGCGGCAGCAGCAGCGTCGCCTGGTGCGTGCGCACCTGCGACGGCCGCTACTTCCCGCTCGGAGCCACCGGCGACCAGAGCAAGGAAGCTGCTTGCAACAGCTTCTGCCCGGCGTCCAAGACTGAGGTGGTCTACGGCAGCTCGATCGACGCCGCCGAGACGGATGGCGGCAAGCCATATTCGGCGCTGCCCAACGCCTTCAAGTATCGCACCGAGATCGTCGACGGCTGCACCTGCAACGGCAAGGACCAATTCGGCCTTGCCAAGGTGTCGATCGACCATGATCCGACCCTGCGCAAGGGCGACGTCGTCGCCAGCGACGACGGCCTCAAGGTCGCCAACCGGACCGGCAGCGGCAAGCGCGCCGAGCTGAACTTCTCGCCGGCGCCCGCGGCGTTGCGCGCGAAATACGAGCGCGCGCCGGTGACGGCGTCCGACTGATCCTGCGAGGTCGTCAGGCGGCGCGGATCTTGCCGAGGAAGTCCGTGACCTGATGACCGAGATTCCTGCTCTGGCTCTCCAGCGTCTCTGAGGCGGTGCGCACGTTGTCGGCCGCCGCCGCAGCGACATCGGCGTCCGACTTGACGCCGGTGATGTTGTCGGAGACGTTCTTGGTGCCGTCGGCCGCGAACTGGGTGCTGCGCGAGATTTCCTGCGTCGCCGCTCCTTGCTGCTGCACCGCCGCGGCGATCGCGGTCGCCACCTCGTTGACCTCGCCGATGATGCCGCCGATGCGCTTGATCGCGTCGATCGCGTCGTTGGCGACGCGCTGGATGTCGGCGATCTGCTCGGAAATCTCGTCGGTCGCCTTCGCGGTCTGGCTCGCCAGCGTCTTCACCTCGGAGGCGACGACGGCAAAGCCCTTGCCGGCCTCGCCGGCGCGCGCTGCCTCGATGGTCGCGTTCAGCGCCAGCAGGTTGGTCTGCGAGGCGATGCTGTTGATCAGTCCGACCACCTCGCCGATCCGGTTCGCCGATTGCGCCAGCCCCTGCACGGTGCCGTCGGTCATCCGGGCCTGCTCCACCGCACGGCTGGCAATCCCGGCCGCATGAGACGCCTGCTTGCTGATGTCGGCGATCGAGGCGTTCAATTCCTCCGCGGCGGAGGCGACCGTCTGCACGCTCATCGACGCATCGCTCGAGGCCTTCGAGGCCTCCTCGGCGCGGGCATTGGTCTGCCGCGAGACGTTGGTCAGTCCGGCGGACGTGGCCTGCATGTCGGTGGAGGCGCGGCCGAGCTGCTCGAGCGAGTCGCGGACCAGCCCCTCGAACTCGCTCACATAGCTTTCGATCGCCCGCTGGCGCGCGACCGTGGTTTCGTTGCGTTGGCGCTCCTGCGCCTCGATCGCGAGCTTGTCCTTGGCCTGCTGCTTGAACGTTTCGAGCGCGCCCGCCAGCGCACCGATCTCGTCCTGGCGCTGCATGTAGCCCGTCTCGACGCTGAGGTCGCCGCCCGCAACCGCCAGCATGGCGTCGCGCATCCTGTTGAGGGGCTGGATCACCCGGCGGCTCACCAGCATCAGTGCGGCGCCGCCGATCACGGTCGCCGCGATCAGGAGGCAGAGTTCGACCCCAAGGGTCCGCATGGCCGCCGCATGCTGCTCCTCGATATAGGTCCTCGCGGTTTCAAGCGCGGTCTCGGCGACCGCAACCGCGGCATTGAGGCGCCCGACCGTGAACGGGCTCCATTTGTTGGCGACCATCTCCGGCGTCTCGCCGCTCGCGACCGCGTTGACGAGGCGATCCCTCAACGCGGTGTATTCCGCGTCGAAATAGGCCTTGCGCGTGGCCTCCAGCGCCGCCGTCATCGCGGCCGGCCATTTCGCGCCGGTGGTCGCCAGTTCGAGCGCCTTCCATGCGGCCTCGGCGCCGCCGACCGCCTTGGTATAGTTCAGCCGTGCCTCGGGCGTGATCTTGCCTGCGGCGAGCCCGTTCGAAACCAGGAAGGAGGCGTCGCCGGCGGTGTTGCGCAGCAGCCATGCGATCTGCTTGATCTGCAGCAGTTGATCGATGGTCGGGTCCGCATGGTTGACCTCGGCTGCGAGAATGGCCTGGATCTTTTCCAGCGTCTCCAGCAGCCTGTCCTCGGTCTGCATGTATTCCTTGCCGAGCGCCAATCGGCGCGACGCCTTCGGCTTGGCGACCTCCAGCCAGAATTCCTTCTGCTGATCGCTCAGCGTCGCCAGCAATTGCTGGAATTGCGAGAGCAGCGCCGCCTTGTCGGCAAACGCGATGCCCGGAAGGATGCCGAGCGCGCGTCCCATGGACGGCATGGCAACGTCACGCAGGCCGCGGACGTATCGCTCAGTCTCCGGTTCGACCTTCTCGTCCACGGTCACCATGCGGTTCGAGGTGGAGCGGTCGGCCCGCAGCTTGTCCATCGCCTTGAACATGCTTTCGGAGGCATCGACGATCGAGGTGATGCGCGCAGTGAGCTTGAGCTGCTGCCACGAAAAATAGGCCCGCGAGGCGAACAGGCCGACAAACAGGCATGCCGTCACAAGGATGATGGCCTTCAACGTCGTGGAAATGGTCAGTCGGTTCAGCATGTTGATCTCCGATTCACCGCATTCGACCGCAAACCGGTAAAAATCTGGATGAGGGGTGGCTCCGTGGAACTACGGAGGCGGCCCAGGGCGCCCACGGTTCCGGGTGCGGAACTACCAGCCCGCGAGCGGGTTAGCTGACCAACGCCAGCGCATCTTTCTCGCCAAGGGGCTCGTCATGCTGATCAGTGCACTCGTCACCTTTCTCGTCGTCATCCTCATTCTCTATTTGATCAACCTGCTGCCGATCGATGGCCGCGCCAAGCAGATCTGCCGCGTGATCGTCATCGTGCTCGGCGTGATCTCGCTGCTCCGCTTCATTGCGGTGATATGATCCGGCATCATGTTACCTCCGACTGATCAAAAAAAGCCCCGGCGGATGGCCGGGGCTTTTCGCATCAGGCGTTTGCCTTCGCTTCGCGGCGCCGCGCCGTGAGAATGTATTCGGTGTAGCCGTTCGGCTGGGTGCGGCCTTCGAACACGAGGTCGCAGGCCGCCTTGAACGCCACGCCGTCGAACGACGGCGCCATCGGCTGATAGAGCGCATCGCCGGCATTCTGCTTGTCGACCACGACGGCCATGCGCTTCAGCGAGTCCATCACCTGGTCCTTGCTGACCACGCCATGGTGCAGCCAGTTGGCGAGATGCTGGCTGGAGATGCGCAACGTCGCACGGTCCTCCATCAGGCCGACGTCATGGATATCCGGAACCTTGGAGCAGCCGACGCCCTGGTCGATCCAGCGCACGACGTAGCCGAGAATGCCCTGGCAGTTGTTGTCGATCTCCTGGCGGACGTCGTCCGGCGCCCAGTTCGAGTTCGACACAGGGATGGTGAGGATGTCGCCGAGCTTGGCGCGCGGGCCGCCCTTGGCGAGCTCGGCCTGGCGGGCGTGCACGTTGACCTGGTGATAATGCAGGGCGTGCAGGGTCGCTGCGGTCGGCGACGGCACCCAGGCGGTGGTGGCGCCGGCCTGCGGGTGGCCGATCTTCTGCGCCAGCATGTCCGCCATCTTGTCCGGCGCGGCCCACATGCCCTTGCCGATCTGGGCGTGGCCGGGGAGACCGTCGATCAGGCCCATGTCGACGTTCCAGTCCTCATAGGCCTTGATCCAGGGCTGCGCCTTCATCTCGTTCTTGCGGATCATCGGACCCGCTTCCATCGAGGTGTGGATCTCGTCGCCGGTGCGGTCGAGGAAGCCGGTGTTGATGAAGACGATGCGCTTCGACGCCTGCTGGATGCAGGCCTTGAGGTTGACCGTGGTCCGGCGCTCCTCGTCCATGATGCCGACCTTCATGCTGTTCTCCGGCAGGCCGAGCATTGTCTCGACGCGCGCGAACAGCTCGACCGTGAGCGCGACCTCGTCCGGGCCGTGCATCTTCGGCTTGACGATATAGATCGAGCCGGTGCGGCTGTTCTTGACCTTGGAGTTGCCCTTGAGGTCGTGGATCGCCAGCAGGCCGGTGACGGCGGCGTCGAGAATGCCCTCCGGCACCTCCTTGCCCTCGGAGTCGAACACGGCGTCGGTGAACATGTGGTGCCCGCAATTGCGGATCAGCAGCAGGCTGCGGCCGTGCAGGGTGAGCGTGCCGCCGGCCGGCGTGGTGTAGCTGCGGTCGCTGTTCAGGGCGCGCGTCAGCGTCTTGCCACCCTTCTCGAAATCGGCCGACAGCGTGCCGTTCATCAGGCCGAGCGTGTTGCGGTAGACCAGCACCTTGTCCTCGGCGTCGACGGCGGCGACGGAATCCTCCATGTCGAGGATGGTCGAGACCGCGGCTTCCAGGATCATGTCGGAGACGCCGGCCGGATCGTCCTTGCCGATGACATGGCTGCGGTCGATCACGACCTCGACGTGCAGGCCGTTGTTGGCGAGCAGGATCACGGACGGCGTCTCCGCCGAGCCCTGATAGCCGGCGAACTGCGCGGCGTCCTTCAGCGCGGTGGCGTTGCCGCTCTTCAGCTTGGCCGAGAGCTGGCCGGCAATGACGCTGTAGGCGGTGACGTCGGTGTGGCTGCCGGTGGCGAGCGGCGCGGCCGTATCGAGGAAGGCCTTGGCCTTGGCGATCACCTTGTCGCCGCGGGCCTTGTTGTAGCCCTTGCCCGCTTCGCTCGGGTCATGCGGGATGGCGTCGGTGCCGTAGAACGCGTCGTACAGCGAGCCCCAGCGCGCATTCGCCGCGTTCAGCGCGTAGCGGGCGTTGGTCAGCGGCACCACCAGCTGCGGTCCGCAGATTTTGCCGATCTCCTCGTCCACATTGGCGGTCTCGACCTTGTGGGTCGCCGGCTCGGGCAGTAGGTAGCCGATCTCCTTCAAGAACGCCGTGTAGGCGCCGAGGTCGAACGCCTTGCCCTTGTTGGCGAGGTGCCAGGCGTCGATCTTGCCCTGCAGGGCGTCGCGGACCGCGAGCAGCTCGCGGTTCTTAGGGCCGAGATCGCGCAGGATCGCGGCCACGCCGGCCCAGAACGCGTCCGGATCGATCCCGGTCTTCGGCGCGGCCTCCTTGGCGATGAAGTCGAACAGAACGGGGGCGATCTTCAGTCCATGGGCGTCGATACGGGTCATGATGAGACGTTTCTCTCTCGGAGGGCGCGGCGTTGCGCGCGAATTGGGCATGCTGAATGGCCGCCTCGAAGGCGGCGTGTGCAGTGCATTTAGCGCCAAAGCGGGAGCCACGGAAGGGGGGGAGGGGTATCGCAGTTGGTCGGGGAGGGCGTCGGTTCCGAGATCGGGGGCGAGGGGCCGATCCTGTCGATCCGGTGTTGCGGAAGCCCGCGGCCCTTGCCCCGGCCTCCGCCGTCATTGCGAGGAGCGAAGCGACGAAGCAATCCAGACTGTCGCTGCGGAGATGGTCTGGATTGCTTCGCTTCGCTCGCAACGACGCCTGAGGTTGCATCTCGCTGCTCATTTGGATCGTGCGCTTGCGAACAGTCGCCAACGTTCTCGCGGCGCCTGTTGGCGTCCGAGCTTTGCCAGTTGAACGCCTCTGCTAACGAGAGGCGCAGGGAAGGCCGGGTGCAGGCTGCACCCATGGCCCGCCTGCAGAAAAAAATGCAGGCGGCAGTCACCACAGGTACGAGCCGGACATCCGGCCTTCCCTGCGCGATGGTCTTACGGTTGCTCCGTGGTCTCCCCGGTGCGCCGGGCTTTCTGGTCACCGTTGCCCGCGCAGCGCGTTGGCGCTGTCGCAGACGTGGCATCAGCGTCGGGATGCCAGGACCCCACGGCTTGGCCGTGCGCCTCGGGACTGTCCGTCGACATGATCGCTCACGCCGCAGCCCAAAGCGCCCACCGCATCCCGCACCCGACGTCCGTGACGGTCGCGAACTGTCCCTCGTGTGGGACGGGATGCGGAGAGATATACATGATTTCCGAAAAAAAGAAAGTAGAATATTTTCGGACAAGGACTGGACAGGGCAAATCAGGTTGAGGGGATTGTGAATTCGGTTTTTCGGAGCAGGCGAATTTGAATAGTGCGCCGTTCATGAAAGTCCGAACGTGCTCCGCTTATCATGAAGTCGACAGCTTCTGACCTCTCAGGATCGGCTACGGCGGAAAACGTATTCGGTCTCTGACGTCGCGCCTTGAAAGCGAGCCGCAGTGCCCCATGAATGGACCCTCTCCCCTTGCGGGAGATGCGAGGTCCCGAATAGTCTCATAAAAACAACGCGATGGACATCCACGGCCCGCCGTTCTGTCCAGGCTGGCCGAGCGCGGGAAAAGCTGTTGATGACGTCGCCGAGCATCGATTCCCCGCCCGTTTAGCGCGTCGCCGGGGACCGGGTCACCCCCGAAAGTCAGTGCGCGCATTGGTGGTATTGTTAAAATCCCTCTGCTTTACTGGGGTCTATACAGGTCTCCCTTCGCTGAGTTCTCCATGGCCACGCCTCGCAAGCGGAAAAGCCGCGCTGACGGCACCGAGCATTACCGGTTCAAGATCGATGCCTATACCCCGGCGACGATCCCGATGGGCCGCCTTGCTCAATACATGAATGAGCTGGCGATCCTGCTCGGCGAGCGCGACTCCGTCCACTTTCGCGGTCTCACCAAGGGCAGCACCATTCTGAACGCGCGCGTTGACCGTGAAGCCGCGCCGAAGGTTCACGATCGTATGGTCGCGGTGCGGGCGGGAGACGCTAACGCTGACGCTCAGCGTGCCTTCAATGCCTTGAACACACTTCTCAGGGCCGACAATGCTGTTGGCGTGTTGCGGGATGCCGCGCCTCGTGGCGCGGTGGTGATCCGCTTTCCCGGCCGCGAGCTGACCGAAGAGAAGTTAACCGTGCGCCAGCAGGGCTCGATCGACGGATTCGTCACCGGGGTGCGCGGCAAGGATGCGACTATCCACGTGACGCTTCAATCAGAAGGTCGGCAGATCAGCGGCTGCGAAACTACCCGCGCTATCGCAAAGCAGCTTGGTGCCAAGCTGTTCGAGCCCGTGCGCCTGTTCGGGCGAGGCCGCTGGGTGCGTGAGGGCGATGGCGAGTGGACGCTTGAGCATTTTCGGATCGAGAGCATTGAGCCTCTGCAGGATGCCTCGCTCGCTGACGCGCTCGCGGCTCTTCGCGACATCCCAACGGAATGGGGTGACGACGCATATACCGAGCTGACCGATGAGCGGAAGGGACGGGGGAGCCGAAAAAATGGTGGTCATTGATTCCACCAACCTGCTGCTGATGCTCCGGCCTGAGACGCGAGTCCCCCGCGGCGCTGACGGAAAGCCGATCGATCGCGCCAAAGAGCGGATCGACTATTTGGTCGCGCGGCTGAACAAGGCAAAATCAAAAATCATCATGCCGACACCTGCGTTGGGTGAGGCGCTCGTAAAGGCAGGAGCTGCGGCCTCGCAGCAGATCGTTGATGAACTGCAAAAGTATGCGGTGTTTAGCATCGAGCCTTTCGATACGCGGGCAGCGCTGGAGGTTGCGGCGATGTCCCGCACAGCTCTTGCAAACGGCAACAAAAAAGCAAACTCAACAGCTCCGTGGCAAAAGGTGAAGTTTGATCGTCAGATTGTTGCCATAGCGAAGGTCCACGGCGTGACTGAAATTTACTCTGACGATAGCGACATTGCTGCTCTTGGCGCGCGTGCGAAGATCAAGGTCATCCGATTGGCAGACTTGCCGCTGCCACCTGAGAAGGACCAGCTCGACCTTCAACTTGAACCGGCGACTGCGGGCGTTGAAGCCATATCCGGCGACGAAGGTTGAGGCGAGTCCGTCTACTCCTTGAGCCAAAAAACGACGACGGATGCCACTTTGGGATCCGGAGTATCCCCCGCATACCAGTCCCACGTCTTGCCATCGTTGTAAGAGATGATGGGGCTTCCGGTTTTGCTATCGCGCCCGTATTTTGGCGCGTCTTCCCCACCGACCAACGCACCGCCTGCATTATAGGCCTTCACGTGCACCTTGTAGCTGCAGCCTTTGTCACCAAGAGGCGCGTGCATGAAGTCGCAGTCTTTTGGCTTGGTGCTCGTCTGAATTTTATCGAAGCCAACTTGGTATTTTACGCCATACCAAAGCGCATTCGTCCAACTGTCCGGAGCAAAGAACCAAAGAGCCGCCAACCCGAAAAGAAAATATACGGCACCGCCATCGTCAGATTGAGCCACGTTTTCAGCTCCCCTAAATAGCTATGCGTCCCGCGTGAAGCCGGCGCAGAGCCAGCCAATGCACCAGAAGCCGAGATAGGCCACGACGGCAATGATGCCGGTGATCATCAACCCGATGCCGAGGTTTGTCACGCCATCGCTTGTCAGGAGGGTCGGCGCTGGCGCGTCGGCGATGGCGATCACTTGGGCGACGGAGTTGTAGGAGAACCTGTATCCACCGGAGCATCCGCCCACGTCATAGTCGAGATCTCTGCTGTATTCGTATTTCGGCTTGAACGTGACGCCACTGCGCGCGAGCCGCGCGATACACTGTGCAGCTTCGTGCTTGTCTACATCAGAGTTGTAACTGTTGATGCCGGCCATAATGGAGGCCGAGACGCCGATCACCACCGTCAGCACAGCGATAACCGCGCCGATCCGCGTGAAGCCGCGAATGAAGCGCGCGCCGGCCGTGAGCGTCAGGCTCGGCTTTTGATAGGGTTTCAGATCATTCATTGATTTTCCCTGCCCCGTGATCGCAGCCTGCATCTCCTTGCGCCGGAATGCCATTGACGGCGCGCTCCAGCTTGGCTCGGCGGTCGTAACGACCGACCACCTTTGAGGCCCGTCGCGGGCCGGTATGCAACCGATGGATGCCGTTATCCCCGGAATACCGCGCGCACAGCTCCTGTCGCCAGCCAACCGAGCCGCCGCCGAGCGTGCGGATGGGCCTGAGATGCCCTCTCCCGCAAGGGGCGAGGGCGCTGTATTGCGTATCGCTGTTGGTCTCATACTGAGGTCGTACGGTGGGCAAAGACGCGCCCGCGCATCGCGCGGGAGCGGCCCGGCCAACATTTGCTTGCTCGGTTTGAGACGGCGGGCACGCGCCGCCGTTTCGGCGCCGCTTTGCCCACCCAACGAATACGAACGAACGCCAGTGCAGCGGACGTGGCCCGCGTGAGCTCTTGTGCGGCTAGTCCTGGATGTCGCTGCGCTCGTGCGGGCTACGGTCGATCCCGGACTACTCCGCCCTCACGCGCGCGACGGCGCCAAACGGAACTCGACGACGTCTTCGGCGCCGGAGAGGTCGCGCGCCATCTGCGCGGTTTCGAACCGGCCGGCGGCCTGCAGCACCAGCTCGAAATGGAATTGGCGCTTCGTCTCGCTGTATTCGTAGCACCAGTCCAGCACGTCGAAGCCATAAGCCCGCATGCATTCGCGCAATTCGGCCTCGCTCGGCTGCAGGCCGTGGCGATAGACGACCGACAGCGACAGCGTGGTCTGGTGCGGCAGCCATTGCTCGACCGCGCCGAGCAGGGTCATCGCAGCCAGAGACAAGGCCGTAGCGCACAGCGCGGTGCCGTAGAGGCCGATGCCGATGATGATGCCGATCGCCGACGTCATCCAGATCGAGGCGGCGGTCGACACGCCGCGGATGGTGAAGCCGTCCTTGATGATGACGCCAGCGCCGAGGAAGCCGATGCCGGTCATCAGGCCCTGGATCACGCGTGTCGGATCGGACACGGTCGGCGACACCGCGATGCCGCCATACCAGCTGCCGGGAAAACCGTTGATCGCCGTCAGCAAGGTCGATGCGACGCAGACCAGCGCATAGGTCCGCATGCCGGCCGCGCGTCCGTGATAGGTGCGCTCGTAGCCCAGCAACAGGCCGACGGCCGCCGCACCCATCAGGTGCAGCAGCAGAATTCCGTTCGTCTCCAGCTCCGCCCTCGACCAATAGGCCGCCAGATGCTCCATCATGCGCCTCGACAGCGTTGCTGCGCGTGCCGTGAACTGTGCGGATGAAGTGCTAATTTCTGCTTGCGGATCGTCCGGCGGCCCGATGGCCAGGCTGGCGTCCAAGAGCGAACCAGCGCACTCCTCCGTAGTTCTTCGGGCAGGATGTGACCACGCTTGGCTGCGGCGATCGCTGTGCGCCGATGTCGCGCGTCATGTCACGAGGCCGACTCGTGGCCGCGCCGCGGACGGCACCTCGGCGAGGCGCTCGCAGGCGGGTGCGATGTTGTCGCTCGATCCCGCCTGCGCCGATTCATTGCCCCCGCACAGTCCCACTTCGGACGTAAAGGCTATCGATAACTAATTGCATCTAGCGGGGTGGGGAGACGCATCATGTCGTTCACTGGGCTGCGGTCGATCGTCCTGTGCCTCGGTCTGCTCGCCGTGCCCGCCCTCGCCGCCGACATGTCGACGGCGCCATACCTTGCGGCGGCTCCGGAAAAGCCGACCTTGCTGCAAATGCTCGCGTCGGCGCTGAAGCCGAAATCCGCGCACCCGGCCGTGCCCGAGTACAGGCCGAGACTCCGCCAGGCCGCGGCGAAGAGGAGGCCGAAGGCCTCAGCACCTGTCGTGACCGAGGAGCCGGTGGCCTCGCCCACTACGGTCGGTGCGGCCGTGGCGGCACCCGCGCAGCTCTCCGAAGTGGAGCTCGCCGCCAAGGGGCTGGAGCTGTTCAACGACGCAAGCCTCTCCGGCGGCGGCAAGGCATCCTGCGCCACCTGTCACTTCTCGACCGGGCACACCAACAACAAGACCTATGTCGGCCTCGACGTGGTCGCCGACGGCGATCCCAACGGCCGCAATACGCCGACGCTGTGGGGCGTCGGCGAGCGTGCGGTGTTCGGCTGGGCCGGCCAGGCGCCGACGCTGGAGGACAGCATCCGCGGCATCATCGTCAACCGCATGAAGGGGCCGGAGCCGTCGCCGGAGACCCTGGCGGCGCTGGTCGCCTATGTGCGCACGCTGAACTATCCGGCCAACTGGCAGGTCAAGGAGGACGGCACGCCGCGGGAGGATGCCAGCGCGGCCGTCAGGCGCGGCTATGAGCTCTATATCGGCGACGGCGGCTGCGGCACCTGTCACCAGCTGCCGAGCTTCGACAAGAAGAGCAAGGACGACATCGGCACCGGCGGCAAGTTCAAGGTGCCGACCCTGCATGCGGCCGCGTCGACCGCGCCGTATTTCCACGACGGCCGCACGGCTTCGCTGCGCGACGCCGTCAAGCTGATGTGGGAGTTCTATGCCAAGAAGATGGAGACGCGGCTGCCGACCGAGGCCGAGCTCGACGATCTCACCGCCTATGTCGGAGCGCTCTGACGCGCCGGACACAAGCGGCATGAGCTCTTAGATGTTGGCGCCGAGATCGGCGATGTCGTCGAACAGCACTCCCGTTCGCGACAGCAGCGCCTCGAGCTCGTCGGTCGCATCGGCGATCCCGCGCGTCGCGGTGTCGATGACGAGCTCCGCATCGAGCGGCGGCTCGTAGTCGGTGCCGATGCCGGTGAAGTTCTGCAAGGCGCCGGCGCGGGCCTTTGCGTAGTGGCCTTTGGGGTCGCGGCTCTCGCAGATCTCGGCGGCGGTGGCGACGTAGACCTCGCGGAACAGGTCGCCGGCCACGCGGCGCGCGGCCGCGCGGTCCTCGCGCGCCGGCGACACCGCGGCGACGATCGCGATGTGGCCGTTGCGGGCGAGATGGGTCGCGACCTCGGCGAGGCGGCGGATGTTCTCGGCGCGGTCCTCCGGCGTGAAGCCGAGATCCTTGTTGAGGCCGGCGCGCAGGGTGTCGCCGTCGAGCAGCACGGGCGCGCCGCCGCGGCTGAACAGCCGCCGCTCCAGCGCACGCGCCAAGGTCGACTTGCCGGCGCCGGGCAGGCCGGTCATCCAGACCACCGCGCCCTTGTGGCGATAGCGGTCGGCGCGCTCCTGCGGCTGCAGGGCCGATTCCACCGGCATGATGTCGACCGGCGCGGCGCGCTTGCCGGCTGCGATCGACAGCACCAGTCCGCCGCCGGCGATGCGGCCCTGCACCTCGATGACGAGGCGGCCGGTGCGCGCATTCTCGGTGTAGGGATCGACGGCGACCGGCTGGGTCAGCGCGATCTCGATCTCGCCGACATGGTTGCGCGCGATCGACGCGTTCTGCTCGTTGGACAGCGAGCCCGGATCGACGGCTTTCTCGATCGCGACCACGCTGCCGCGCGCCTCGCGGGTGCCGAGCCGGACCAGAATGTTGTCGCCCTTCGCGAGCGGCTGGTCGTGCAGCCAGAAGATGCGGGCGTGCAGCCGGCGCGCCGCCTGCGGCTCGCGGCCGACATGGGCGATGACGTCGCCGCGCTCGATGAACAGCTCGCGGTCGAGGGTGATGCCGACCGAGCGGCCTGCGCCTTGCGGCGTGGTCACGGGGGTCTGCGGCCAGCCCTCGACGGTCTTGATCTTGGCGATCTTGCCGGCCGGCATGATCACGATCTCGTCGCCGGCGCGCAATTCCCCGGCCTCGACGCGGCCGGCGACGATGCGGCGATCGTCGAACTTGTAGATCGCCTGCACCGGCAGGCGCAGCGGCAGGCTCGACAGCGGCTTGGCCGGCTCCAGCCCATCGAGCGCCTCGACCACGGTCGGGCCGTCGTACCAGCCGATCCGCGACGTCAGCGCGGCGACGCCATCACCGTCGCGCGCGGAAATCGGGATCACGGCGACCGGCTTGACGCCGAGGCCTTCGAGATGCGCCGAGATCTCGGCTTTGATCGCATCGAAGCGGTCCTCGCCGAAATCGACACGGTCCATCTTGTTGACGACGACCGCCACCTGCTTCACGCCGAGCAGATGCAGCAGATAGCCATGGCGGCGGGTCTGGTCGCGCACGCCCTCGAGCGCGTCGATGATCAGCACCGCGCCGTCGGCCTGCGCGGCGCCGGTGATCATGTTGCGCAGGAATTCGGCATGGCCGGGCGCGTCGATCAGCACGACCTCGCGCGCATTGGTGCGGAAGCGGATCTGCGTGGTGTCGATGGTGATGCCCTGGTCGCGCTCGGTCTGCAGCGCGTCGAGCAGGAACGACCATTCGAACGGCATGCCGCGGCGGGCCGAGACGGCCTGCAGCATTTCGAGCTTGCCCTCGGGCAGGCTGCCGGTCTCGTGCAGCAGGCGTCCGACCAGGGTCGACTTGCCGTGATCGACATGGCCGACGATCACGATGCGGACCTGGGGACGGGTGGTGCCGTTCGGTGTGGCGGGAGCGGCGGCCGGGACTCTCATGTTCATTGCCTCAGGCTCCGCTCACAGATAGCCGGCGACGCGCAGCCGCTCGAAGGCGTCCTCGGTCTCGTGGTCGAGCGCGCGTCCGGCGCGCTCGGGCACCTTGGTGCTTTCGAGCTCGGCGAGAATCTCGGGGATGTTCGAGGCGGTGGACGCGACGGGGAAGGTGATGTCCTGGTCTCCGAGCGAGCGATAGCGCTTGCCGTTCTTCGAGAGGTACAGCGGGATGATCGGGATGTTCTCCCGCGCCGTGTAGGCCCAGATGTCGGCCTCGGTCCAATGCAGGATCGGATGGATGCGCAAGTGAGCGCCCTGCGGCGGCGAGGCGTTGAAGTGATCCCAGAATTCCGGCGGCTGGTCGCGCACGTCCCAATGGCCTTCGGCGCCGCGCGGCGAGAACACGCGCTCCTTGGCGCGCGTCGCCTCTTCGTCACGGCGGATGCCGGCGATCAGGCCATCGAAGCCGTGCTTGGCGAGCGCCATCTTCAGGCCTTCGGTCTTGCGCGCAGCCGAGCGCGCCGCGGGCGGCAAGGTCGGATCGACGGCATCGATCGGCGGGCACGGCTCGATCTTCAGGTCCAGGCCCCATTCCTTCGCGTAGGTGTCGCGGAAGGCGTACATCTCCGGAAACTTCTTGGCCGTATCGACATGCATGGCCGGAAACGGCACGCGGCCGAAGAACGCCTTGCGCGCCAGCCAGATCATCACGTTGGAATCTTTTCCCAGCGACCACAGCAGCGCCAGCTTCTTCAGCCGTGCAAAGGCCTCGCGAAGGATGTAGATGCTCTGCGCCTCCAGCTCATCGAGATGGTCCATCGTCGGCGCGGCGTTGAGGACGCGCGGCATGGAAGATGCTTGCTCGATCTCGGAGGAGGGCAACCGATCTCTGGAAACGTCGTTGGTGAGAATGTGCATGCTATCAGCCATCGCCTGCCTGGGAGAAAATTCTATGGCGAAGCCAAGGAATAATTTTCTCTTTACGTCGTAGGTGAGACACTTATATAGAAAATAATTCCAGTCAACCCCGAAGTGCCGAAGCTGAAGAACGCAATGCAATATCTGCCGGTGTTTCTCGACCTGAAGACCGGCCCCGTGCTGCTGATCGGCGCGGGCGAGCTCGTGCGCGCCAAGCTTCGCGTGTTGCTGTCCGCGGGCGCGCGGATTCGTTGGTTCGCCACCGACGGCGACTTCGATCTCGCGGGTCTGCGCGATGAGCACGGCCAGATCGAGCGCGCCGAAGGCGACCCGCTGAGCGCCGATCTCACTGGCGTCATCGCCGTGCTGTGCGCGGGCGCCGGCGACATCGGCGTGGCGATGTCGGCGCGGGCACGCAGCGTCGGTCTGCCCGTCAACGTGATGGACGACCTCGCGCATTCCAGCTTCATCTTTCCGGCGATCGTCGATCGCGGCGATGTCGTCGTGGCGATCGGCACCGGCGGCTCGTCGCCCGTCGTGGCACGCCGCGTGCGCGAGCGCATCGAGGCGCTGCTGCCGGCGCGGATCGGCGAGCTCGCGGGCTTCATCGGCGACTTCCGCAAGACCATCAATCCGCTGATTGCGGAGATGCCGCTGCGCCGCCGCTTCTGGGAGCGCATCGTCGACGGCCCGATCGGCGCGCTGGTGCTGGCGGGGCGCAAGCAGGAGGCCGAGGCGGCGCTGCACGGCATTGCCGATCCCAGTGCTTTTGCGGGCGCCGATCATGCCGGCCGCAGCAACGGGCATGTGACCCTGGTCGGCGCCGGTCCGGGCGATCCCGATCTTCTGACCATCAAGGCGCTGCGGGCGCTGCAGGACGCCGACGTCGTGTACTACGACGAGCTCGTCACACCCGAGATTCTCGACCGCATTCGCCGCGATGCTTCGCGCGTGCCGGTCGGCCGCAGGGTCGGCAAGCCCGGCATCGGCCAGGATGCCGTCAACAAGCTCTTGATCGAGGCGGCGCGCGAGGGCAAGCGCGCGGTCCGGCTGAAGGGCGGCGATTGCTTCGTGTTCGGCCGTGGCGGCGAGGAGGTCGACGCGCTGCGCAAGGCGGGCGTGTCCTACACCATCGTGCCCGGCATCACCGCCGGCCTCGGCGCCGCCGCGCAGTTCGAGGTGCCCTTGACCTTCCGCAGCAAAGCGCTGCGCATCACCTTCCTCACCGCGCACAAGGAGCGCGATGCCGAGGCGGTCGACTGGTCTGCGCTGACCGACACCAAGATGACCGTCGTCGTCTATATGGGCATGACCGCGGCGCCGGCGGTGCGCGCGGGGCTCCTCGCCGCCGGCCGCTCGCCGCAGACGCCGGTCGGCGTGTTCGCCAAGGTGACGCGCCCCGATGCGCAGGCCGCGGTCGGCACGCTCGATCAGTTGCCGGATCTCGTCGGCCAAATCGATGGCGGCCCGGCCATCCTCATCATCGGCGATGTCGTGGCGCACTCCGCGCCGTGGCGTCAGCAGACCCTCAGTGGCGTGATCGCACAACTCCTGGAACCCGTCTGAATGACCTCCCCGCTGCAACAGAAGATCAAGATCGCCGGTCCCTCGATCATCACCGCGAACCGGACCTGGGACGGCGCGGTGATCTACCGCACCGGCGCCAAGAGCTGGTCGGATGAGCTCTCCGATGCGGCCATCGTGCGCACCGCCGACGAGGCGCGCGCCCTGCTGACCGAGGCGGTGGCCGACGATCTCGGTGCGATCGGTCCCTACATCGCCCCGGTCGAGGTGGGCGCCGACGGTGCGGTCAAGCCCGGCAACATGCGCGAACACATCCGGCTGACGGGCGCCTCCATCGCGCTCCCGGCTCAAGCCTGAAGGCCCTGTCATGTATGCTTATGACGAAATCGACCGCACTTTGGTCAACGAGCGCGTCGCCGAATTCCGCGACCAGGTGAAGCGGCGCCTCTCGGGCGAATTGTCCGAGGACGAGTTCAAGATGCTGCGGCTGCAGAACGGCGTCTATCTGCAGCTGCACGCCTACATGTACCGTGTCGCCATCCCCTATGGCACGCTGGCGTCGAACCAGCTGCGCAGGCTGGCGCATGTCGCGCGGCGCTACGATCGCGGCTATGGCCACTTCACGACGCGGCAGAACATCCAGTTCAACTGGATCAAGCTCGCCGAGCTGCCGGATGCGATGGCCGATCTGGCGGAAGTGGGCATCCAGTCGATGCAGACCTCCGGCAACAACATGCGCAACGTGACCTCCGACCAATGGGCCGGCGTCGCGCCGGGCGAGATCGAGGATCCCAGGATCTGGGCCGAGCTGCTGCGCCAGTTCACGACGCTTCATCCGGAATTCTCATTCCTGCCGCGCAAGTTCAAGATCGCGATCACGGCGTCCGAGCACGACCGCGCCGCGATCAAGATCCACGACATCGGCCTGCGGCTTCTGAAGAACGAGCAGGGCGAGACCGGCTTCGAGGTGCTGGTCGGCGGCGGCCTGGGACGCTCGCCCTTCATCGCCAAGACGGTCAAGCCGTTCGTGCACGGCCATGACATCCTGAGCTATGTCGAGGCGATCCTGCGCGTCTACAACCAGTACGGCCGCCGCGACAACATCTACAAGGCGCGCATCAAGATCCTGGTCCATGAGCTCGGCATCGAGAAGTTCGCGGCCGAGGTCGAGGAGGAGTGGCAGCAGATCCGCGACGGCGTGCTCAAGCTCGACCAGGGGATCATCGAGGACATCCGCTCGCGCTTTTTCTATCCGGCCTATGAGACGCTCCCGCACATGCCGGACGAGCTCAGGCAGGCCGCGCATGATCAGAAGTTCGAGGCCTGGCGCAAGAACTCGGTGGTCCCGCACAAGGTGCAGGGTTATGCGATCGTCACCGTGTCGCTGAAGCCGATCGGCAAGCCGCCGGGCGATGCGACCGCCGACCAGATGGATGCGCTGGCCGACATCGCCGACAAATACTCGTTCGGCGAGATCCGTGTCGGGCATGAGCAGAACCTGGCGCTGCCGCATGTCCGCAAGCGTGATCTGCCGGCGGTGTGGAAGGCGCTCGAGGCGATCGGGCTCGCCATCCCCAACGTCAATCTCGTCTCCGACATCATCGCTTGTCCGGGCCTGGACTACTGCTCGCTGGCGAACGCCCGCTCGATTCCGATCGCGCAGGAGATCACGCGGCGCTTCGCCAACCACGACACGGCGAACCTGATCGGCCGGCTGCACATCAACATCTCCGGCTGCATCAATGCCTGCGGCCACCACCATGTCGGCCATATCGGCATCCTCGGCGTCGAGAAGAACAACGAGGAATTCTATCAGATCACGATCGGCGGCCGTGCCGACGAGGGCGCCGCGCTCGGCACCCTGATCGGACCCGCGGTGCCCTATGCCGAAGTGGCCGATGTCGTCGAGGACATCGTCGAAGCCTATCTTGCGCTGCGCGCGCACCCTGAGGAGCCGTTCGTCGACACGGTGAAGCGGCTCGGGGTCGAACCATTCAGGGAGCGGGTTTATGCCACTCGTTAAGGGCGGACACATCATCGCGGACGCGTTCGTCCGCATCACCGACGATGCCGAGCTGCCGGCAGAGGGTGCGATCCTCGTCCCGGAGACGCGCTTCCTCGCCGGCCCCGACGCGCTGGTCAGCCGCGCCCCCGGCAAGCTCGGCGTGATCTGGCCGAACAATCGCGATGTCGACGATCTCGTGCCCTATCTCGACCGGCTCGCGCTGGTCGCGCTGGTGTTTCCGAGCTTTCGCGACGGCCGCGCCTATACCCAGGCGCGCCTGCTGCGCGAGCGCTATGGCTATCGCGGCGAGCTGCGCGCGACGGGCCAAGTGCTGCGCGACCAGTTCGTGTTCATGCTGCGCGCCGGCTTCGACGCCTTCGAGGTCAAGAAGCAGGCCGACGCCGAGGCCTTCACCGAGACCGTGAAGCGCTATTCGGTGTTCTACCAGCCGGCCGGCGACGGCCGGATCTCCGCGCTGCATCAGCGCCTGCAACTGCGCCATTCGGAGAGTGCCGGGCTGTGAGCACGCTGGCTGCATCGCCTTCCGTTGCGGAGATCCCAGTCGCGGCGCTCGACGCCGCGTTGCGCACCGCTGCGCCGCAGGAGATCATTGCTGCCGCTCTCGGGGCGATCGGGCGCGAGCGGCTCGCCGTGGTGTCGTCGTTCGGCACGGAGTCGGCGGCGCTGCTGAAGGTCACGGCCGATGTCGATCCGGCGATTCCGGTGATCTTCCTCGACACCGGGCACATGTTCGCAGAGACGCTCGCCTATCGCGACCAGCTGATCGAGCTCCTCGGCCTGCGCGACGTGCGCTCGATCAAGCCGGATGCCGCAGCACTGAAGCGTGAGGACGCCGACAACGAGCTGTGGTTCTCCGACCCCGACGCCTGCTGCCGGATCCGCAAAGTCGAGCCGCTGGCGCGCGCGCTGGCGCCGTTCGCCGGCTGGATCAATGGCCGCAAGCGTTTCCAGGGCGGCCTGCGTGCCGCGATTCAAGTCGTCGAGCAGGACGGCGCCCGGGCGAAGTTCAACCCGTTCGCCAATGTCACCCGCGAAGACATCGCGGACATCTATCGCTCCGCGAACCTGCCGCAGCATCCGCTCATGGCCGCCGGCTTCCGTTCGATCGGCTGCATGCCCTGCACCAGCCGCTCCGACACCGGCGAGGACGACCGCGCCGGACGCTGGCGGGGCCGCGGCAAGACGGAATGCGGCATCCACACGGTGGTGACGTCGTCGAGCTAAGAGACACCACAGGATTTCAGGACCGTCGGTAACACTTGTTCGCCGTTGTCGGCCCGGATCACAAAGGTGAAGTTGGTCACAGTGTCCGCCCATATGATCTTGTCGGCGGTCGCGCTGAGATCTGCAGAGTCAGGCGGCGCGAGATCCCAGAGCATCAATCCGGTGCCTGCGAAAGACGAGGCCTTCAGCCCCTCAACCTTGAACAGCATGACGCCGTCCTTCGCCGTCTTGCCGGGCAGATAGGTCGCAGACGCTTTCAGCGTGCGCTGCTTGGCATCCTGCAATTCCGCGGGCCTGTCCTTGAGATTGCGGAGAGGCGGAGGGACAGCACCATCGCGGTCGACGATATAGAGCGCTATGGATTGATCGAGGCAGCGCAGCATTCCCGGATATTTCTTCGTCTTTAGCCGAACGTCGATCCGGGCAACCGGGCCGCCGTCGATCTCGCCGACCCGGAAGCCGGTCCGATCGTCGGCCCGGGCGACCGTGGACATCACCAGCAGAGCGGGGAAAGCGGGCAACACGATTGTCATGATGGCCAGCTTCAGCCAGCGTGCGAGTGCGCTCCCGTCGATCACGTCCCTCGTTGCCACCGCTCTGTTCTCCTGCTGAGGTTGCCGGCTATTTTGCGAACATAAAGTGAACAATGTCAAGCCTCGCCCTGTTGCAATCTTTTCGAGATCGCGCCCTATCGTGGTCACCAGCGCGCCGATGACGGCAATGTGTCGCGGCAAAGAATGCCAATCCCGTTGCGCGGCGCTTCATAGCAAAATGCCCATGTCCTGCCGGAAACAAGAAAATCCGCTTTCGTTGACTCTGACGTGCACATCCGGCGATCTGGCGTGCGCGCCTGCAACATCGCGGGGCCTGGAAATGGAGTGCTCGAATGATGCGGCGTGTTCTGGCTGTGGTCGCGGGTCTGGCATGGGCGGGGTCGGCCTATGCTGCCGACGTGAACCTGCTCAACGTGTCCTACGATCCCACTCGCGAGCTGTATGTCGAGTTCAACAAGGCGTTCGCGGCGAGCTATCAGAAGGAGACCGGCAAGAGCGTCGAGGTCAAGCAGTCGCATGGCGGCTCCGGCGCGCAGGCCCGCAGCGTCATCGACGGGCTGCAGGCCGATGTCGTGACTCTGGCGCTTGCCTATGACATCGGCGCGATCGCCGGCAGGGGGCTGCTCGACAAGGAGTGGCAGAAGCGGCTGCCGCAGAATGCATCGCCCTACACTTCGACCATCGTTTTCCTGGTGCGCAAAGGCAATCCCAAGGGCATCAAGGACTGGGACGATCTGCTCAAGAAGGGCGTCGACGTCATCACGCCCAATCCGAAGACATCCGGCGGCGCGCGCTGGAACTACCTGGCCGCCTGGGGCTATGCGCTGAAGAAGTTCGGCTCGGCCGACAAGGCCAAGCAGTTCGTCGGCGACCTCTATCAGCACGTCCCTGTGCTCGATACCGGCGCCCGCGGCGCCACCGTGACCTTCGTGGAGCGCGGGGTCGGCGACGTTCTGCTTGCCTGGGAGAACGAGGCGCATCTGGCCCTGCGTGAGTTCGGCAAGGACAAGTTCGAGATCGTCGCGCCGCAGCTCTCCATCCTGGCCGAACCGCCAGTTGCGGTGGTCGACTCGGTGGCCGACAAGAAGGGCACGCGAAGTGTGGCTGAATCCTACCTGAAATACTGGTATACAAAGGAAGGTCAGGAAATTGCCGCACGCAACTCCTACCGTCCGCGCGATCCTGAGGTCGCGAAGAAGCATGAGGCTGACTTTGCCAAGGTCGAGCTGTTCACCATCGACGAGGTGTTCGGCGGCTGGACCAAGGCTCAGAAGGAACACTTTGCGGAAGGCGGGATCTTCGATCAAATCTACAAGAATTGATCGAATCATAGGGAACGAGTTGGTGACCGCCGGTCTGCTACGGCCTCGACGGCAAGGCAGAAAAAACGAAGGCAGTAAGCTGGTGTTGCGGCGATCTGCGACATTGCGCGTGAGACGCTGTCCCCGGTCTCGATCGACAAGACGAGACGGGGGGCCGCGGGCGGACACCGACTATCGACACTGATCATCAACGGACCAGGCCTTTTTTTGAACGTACTTGCACCACGCCGCAGCACCTTGCCGGGCTTTGGTCTCACCATGGGACTGACGCTGACCTGGCTGTCGCTGATCGTTCTGATTCCTCTGGCGGGACTGTTCGTCCGCTCGACTGATCTCAGCCTCGACCAGTTCTGGGGCATCGTCACCAGCCGGCGCACCTTGAGCGCGCTCAAGATCTCGTTCGGGCTCGCCTTCGCCGCGGCCTGCGTGAACCTGGTGATGGGCACCATCGTCGTGTGGGCGCTGGTGCGCTACCGCTTTCCGGGGCGCCGCCTGTTCGACGCGATCGTCGACGTTCCCTTTGCGCTGCCGACCGCTGTGGCGGGCGTGGCGCTGACGGCGCTGTTCACCCAGAAGGGCTGGCTCGGCGCGCCGCTCGCCGCAATGGGCATCAAGGTGGCGTTCACGCCGCTCGGCATCTTCGTTGCGATGATCTTCATCGGCATCCCCTTTGTCGTCCGCACCGTGCAGCCGGTGCTGATCGATCTTGATCCGGAGATCGAGGAGGCGGCGGCGAGCCTCGGCGCCGGGCGCTGGCAGATCGTGGCCCGCGTGATCCTGCCGAGCTTGACGCCGGCGCTGCTCACTGGCTTCGCACTCGCCTTTGCGCGCGCGGTCGGCGAGTACGGATCGGTGATCTTCATCGCCGGCAATCTGCCGAACGTCTCCGAGATCGCGCCGCTGCTGATCGTGATCCGGCTGTCCGAATTCCGCTACGCCGATGCCACCGCGATCGCGGTGGTGATGCTCGTCGTGGCGTTCCTGATCATCTTTGCCGTGAACCGGTTGCAGCGCTGGGCGCAGAGCCGGGCGCCCTTGAACTAGGACCCGACATGAGCGTGGAGATGACCCTGCAGGCGCCGTCCGTGGCATCGTCCGCGACCAGCCGGCGCGTCGCGCAGGCAGGCCGACCCGATCCGCGTACCGAGCCGCGCCTGGTCCGCATCGTCATCACGACGCTGGCATTGGCGTTCCTGTCGGTGTTCGTGGTGCTGCCGCTGATCGTCGTGTTCGTGGAAGCGTTCGGCAAGGGCATCGCGGCCTATTTCAGCGCGCTCGCCGATGCCGAGGCGTGGGACGCGATCCGCCTGACCCTGCTGGTGGCGCTGGTCTCGGTCGGAACCAATCTCGTGTTCGGCCTGTGCGCCGCCTGGGCGATCGCCAAGTTCGACTTCCCGGGCAAGACGTTCCTGATCACCCTGATCGATCTGCCGTTCTCGGTGAGCCCGGTGATCTCGGGCCTCGTGTTCGTGCTGTTGTTCGGCGCGCAGGGTTTCTTCGGTCCATGGATGCAGCGCCATGGCCTGCAGATCCTGTTCGCCTTTCCCGGCATCGCGCTCGCGACCGTGTTCGTGACGTTCCCGTTCGTCGCCCGCGCGCTGATTCCGCTGATGCAGGAGCAGGGCACGCAGGAAGAGGAGGCGGCGGTCTCGCTCGGCGCGTCCGGCCTGCAGACCTTCTTCCGCGTCACCTTACCGAACATCAAATGGGGCGTGCTGTACGGCGTGCTTCTCTGCAACGCACGTGCGATGGGCGAGTTCGGCGCCGTCTCGGTCGTGTCCGGCCACATCCGCGGCGAGACCAACACGATGCCGCTGCTGGTCGAGATTCTCTACAACGAATACCAGATGGTCGCCTCGTTCGCGATCGCCTCGCTGCTGGCGATGCTCGCGCTGATCACGCTGGTCGTCAAAACCGTCCTCGAACGGCAACTCGATGAGGGAGGTCCGCGTGACCATTGAAGTCAGGGGTGTCGTCAAGACGTTCGGCACCTTCAAGGCGCTCGACGGCGTCGATCTCAAGGTCGCTGACGGCGAATTGCTGGCGCTGCTCGGGCCGTCCGGATCGGGCAAGACGACCCTGCTGCGCATCATCGCGGGGCTGGAATGGCCCGACTCCGGCGAGATCCTGTTCGACGGAGAGAGCGCGCTCGATCGCGGCGCGCGCGAGCGCCACGTCGGCTTCGTGTTTCAGCACTACGCGCTGTTCCGGCACATGAACGTGTTCGAGAACGTCGCCTTCGGCCTGCGCGTGCAGCCGCGCCGCATCCGCAAGAGCGAGGCCGAGATCCGCGCGCGCGTGAAGGAGCTGCTCGATCTCGTCCAGCTCGACTGGCTCGCCGACCGCTATCCGAGCCAGCTCTCCGGCGGCCAGCGCCAGCGCATCGCATTGGCGCGCGCGCTCGCGATCGAGCCGCGCATCCTCCTGCTCGACGAGCCGTTCGGCGCGCTCGATGCCAAGGTACGCAAGGAGCTGCGGCAATGGCTGCGCACCCTGCATCACTCCATCAACGTCACCTCGATCTTCGTCACCCACGACCAGGAGGAGGCGCTCGAGGTCGCGCACCGCGTGGTGGTGATGGACAAGGGCCGCATCGAGCAGGTCGGCTCGCCGAGCGACGTCTATGACGCGCCGGCGACCGCCTTCGTCCACGGCTTCATCGGCGAGTCGATCATGCTGCCGGTGGAGATCACCGGCGGCGCCGTGCATCTGAACGGACGGCCGCTGGACATTGCTGCGCCTGGCGATGCCGCGGGCGCCTCCACTCTGTTCGTGCGTCGTCACGACATGCTGATCGGTCCGGCTGACAGCGGCACGCTGCATGGTGCCGTGACCCACGTCCGCAGCTTCGGCCCGGTGCAGCGCGCCGAGATCGCGCTGACGGAGGGATCCACCATCGAGATCGACGCGCCACGCGACCGCGACCTCCGCATCGGCGAACGGGTCGGATTGAAGCCACGGCACTATCGGATTTTTGCGGGCGGGTGACGACACGCTGAGCTCAGCCCCGACTATAGGTAGTTGGTCCAAGACAGTCGGCCAAACAGGAAGCCCGGCAACGTCCTAATTGGCGCAGCCGCGCGCCGTAGCCTCCGCTGTCGTCCCGGCGAACGCCGGGACCCATACCGGGTGATGTCGCAGCTAGAAACGGCTGGTCGTCCCGCCTGCCTCGAACCACTCCCTGGGGTTATGGGTCCCGGCGCGGAGGTCGGGACGACACCGGCTTTGGGGCGCCTTGCTCGTCACACGATTGGCAGGGCTAGAGAGGCTTTGTCCCACCCGGCAGGCTTGACCGCGCCGCTCTTATGGTCAACGAACCGTAACCGGCGGGAATGGCCGCAATTGTACCGACGGAACTTACCGCCGATTCACCTTTCAGCCACGGTTGATGTGCAACAACCCGCCTCTCGTATCGGCATAGGGACTGGTTCATTGAAGCATCGGGCACTCGCTTTCTTCTTGGCATTCCTGCTCGCCGGCTGCGCGGCCGAGACGCCGGTCGTGCAGGCGCCGACGATGTATGCCGACATGGCGGTCGCAGGCGCCAAGCTCGATGCTGTCGCTGCCGCGACGATGATCTCGCAATACCGCCAGAACAACGGGCTCGGCACGGTCGAGGTCGATCCCGAGCTGATGCGGCTGGCGGAGTCGCAGTCGCAGGCGATGGCCGACAAGAACAAGCTCGATCATGACGTGCGCGCCCCGCTGGCCAAGCGGCTGAACGGCGCGGGCTACGACGCCACCGTCGCGGTCGAGAACGTGTCGGCCGGCTATCACACGCTGGCGGAAGCGTTTTCCGGCTGGCGCGACTCGCCGCCCCACCGCGCCAACATGCTCAAGAGCGGTGTCACAAAAATAGGCATCGCCGCGAGCTATGCTCCGAACACCAAGTACAAGGTGTTCTGGACCATGATCCTCGCCGCGCCGGACGGCAAGAAGCCGTCATAACGGGCAGGCCCGCTCCGGGCCTGTGCAGCGGAGGCGCGCTCGACGCCGACACGCGTCCCGGTGCAGGGTGCTATCCCTGGGGGTGGATTGACGTCACCGCGAAGTGACGCCACGGTGGCGCCTTGCTTTGCTAATGACCGCAGTAATGACGCAACATCCATTTCCCCCGCTGCCTGCAACTCCAGCCGAATCGCAACGCGTGCTCGTCCTGCAGGGCGGTGGCGCGCTCGGCTCCTATCAGGCCGGCGCCTATCAGGCGCTGTGCCATTTTGATTTCGAACCGGAATGGGTTGCCGGTATCTCGATCGGCGCCATCAATGCCGCGATCATCGCCGGCAACGACCGCGAGAAACGCATCGGCCGTCTCAAGGAATTCTGGGAGATGGTGTCGTCGCCGGTGCCGTGGAAGCCGCTGCTCAATGGCGATCATCACCGCTCGGCTTTCAACGAAGTCAGCGCCGGGCTGATCGCAGCGTTCGGCGTGCCCGGCTTCTTCACGCCGCGCTTTCCGCCGGCGCCGCTGTGGCCGTCCGGAACGCCGCAATCGGTCAGCTATTACGACACCTCGCCGCTGAAGCGGACCCTGGAGCGGCTGGTGGATTTCGACCGCATCAACGATCTGAAGACGCGGCTCTCCGTCGGCGCCGTCGGCGTCACCACCGGCAATTTCACCTATTTCGACAATGTCGAATTCAGCAAGCGGGGCAAGCGGATCGGGCCCGAGCATATCATGGCGTCGGGCGCGCTGCCGCCCGGCTTCCCGCCGGTCGAGATCGATGGCGAGCACTATTGGGATGGCGGCATCGCCTCCAATACGCCGCTCGACTACGTGCTCGACATGGAAACCGATCGCGATCTCCTTATATTCCAGGTCGATCTGTTCTCCGCGCGCGGCGATCTGCCGCGAACGCTGCTGGAGGCCGCGGAGCGCGAGAAGGACATTCGCTATTCCAGCCGGACGCGGATGAACACCGACAAGAACCGCATGATCCACAACACGCGCAAGGCGCTGCGCGAGCTCTACGCCCGGCTGCCGGACGAGCTGCGCAACGATCCGTCGCTCGAGATCCTGTGCAAGGCGGCGCAGGAGAACACGGTGACGGTGGTGCACCTGATCTATCGCAGCAAGAGCTACGAGAGCTCATCGAAGGACTACGACTTCTCCCATGTCGCGATGGTCGAGCATTGGGAGGCGGGCGTGCGCGACGTCCACCAGTCGATGCGCCACAAGGACTGGCTGCAGCGGCCGCAGTCCGGCGAGACCATGGTCACCTACGATCTCACGCAGGACGGCAGTCCCGCTGCCGCCAAGAAGGAGTGAAGCAATGACGACGAATCTGAAGGGCAAGACCGCGGTCGTGACCGGCTCGACCAGCGGCATCGGGCTGGCCTATGCACGCGCCTTCGCCTCCGCCGGCGCCAACATCGTGCTCAACGGCTTCGGCGCGCCTGCCGATATCGAGAAGGAGCGGGCGGCGATCGAGAGCGACTACAAGGTCAAGGCCGTGCACTCGCCGGCGGACATGAGCAAGCCGGCCGAGATCGCCGGCATGATCGCGCTCGGCGAGACCACGTTCGGCGCGGTCGACATCCTCGTCAACAATGCCGGTATCCAGTTCGTCTCGCCGGTCGAGGACTTCCCGCCGGAGAAGTGGGAGCAGATCATCGCGATCAACCTATCCTCCGCGTTCTACGGCATCCGCGCCGCGGTGCCCGGCATGAAGAAGCGCGGCTGGGGCCGCATCATCAACACGGCGTCCGCGCACTCGCTGGTCGCCTCGCCGTTCAAGTCGGCCTATGTCTCGGCCAAGCACGGCATTGCCGGCCTGACCAAGACCGTGGCGCTCGAGCTCGCGACCTTCAAGATCACCTGCAACTGCATCTCGCCGGGCTATGTGTGGACGCCGCTGGTCGAGAAGCAGATTCCGGACACGATGAAAGCGCGCAACCTCACCAAGGAGCAGGTCATCAACGACGTGCTGCTGGCGGCGCAGCCGACCAAGGAGTTCGTGACATCCGAGCAGGTCGCGGCGCTGGCGCTGTTCCTGTGCGGTGACGATGCGGCTCAGATCACCGGCACCAATCTGTCGATCGACGGCGGCTGGACCGCGGCTTGATCGCCGCGCAAGCGCCGGACAAAGCGCCAGTTTCGCGCCGAGGCGGGTTTCGCTTCGGCGCGGTCCGTTCTACAAGCGTGCTTCTCTTGGACGCACGCCCACGGACCTCACCTTGCTGACCACCATCATCGGCCTCGGCGCCGCCACCTGCACCACATGCTCGTTCCTGCCGCAGGTCATCAAGGCCTGGCGCTCGCGCTCGACCCATGACATCTCGATGGGCATGTTCGTGCTGCAGACCACCGGCAACTCGATGTGGCTGCTGTACGGCGCGCTGATCAGCGATCTGCCGCTGGTCGTCGCCAACGCCATCACGCTCGGCCTGGTGGCGGCGATCCTCGGCTTGAAGCTGCGCTACGGCTAGCGGGACGCCAGCCGATCAGCTACGGCGCGCGAAGACGTTCGGTGTGGTGGAGGCGACGCTCTGGCCCGGAGGCAGCACGACCACGGTCGAGCCGAGCTGGACGTGGGTGTAGAGGTCGGCGACGTCGGTGTTGGTCATGCGGATGCAGCCCGACGAGATCGCCTGGCCGATATATTCGGGCTGGTTGGTGCCGTGGATGCGGTACAGGGTGTCCTTGTTGCCCTCGTACAGATAGATCGCGCGGGCGCCAAGCGGATTCGCCGGGCCGCCGGCGACGCGCTTGGGATACGGCCCGAGGCGCGCCTGGATGTCGGCGGTCGGAACCCAGTCCGGCCATTCGGCGAGCTTGCCGACCGTGGCGACGCCGGAGAATGCCATCGCCTCCTCGCCGACGGCGACGCCGTAGCGGATCGCCTTGCGGTCCGGCAGAACGTAGTACAGGAAGCGCGCATCGGTATCGACGACGATCGTGCCCGGCTGCTCCTGCCTTGTGTAGTCGACGATGTGCCGCTGGAACTGTTGCGGGATCTGCGCCTCGGCATAAGGCGCGCGCGACAGCAACTGGCGGTCGCGAGGCGTCAACGCCGCGTCCGACGTCGGCGACAGCGTCGCTTCCATGCAGCCGGCCAGCATCACGGTTCCGGCCAGCGATAGTGCGACCCCCAGTCTCGACATCTCATTCTCCCCCAGCGCGATCAAATCATGTGCCGGGAGGATCGCGCCGATATCAAGGCGCTGCACCCAACACTTGCGTGATCGTCGCGCACGGCGCGTTGCGGCGGCGCTGTGCGCGCAGTTCCGCCAAGGCGAGGCCAAGATGACGCAACAGATGCGTCAACATGGTTTCCTCAAGATGCCTTGCCGAAGGCGAGGACATGCAGCCCGAGCCGCTGCTTGACGATCCGGAACAGCAGCACGGTCTCGAACGCCAGCGACAGCGAGGTCGCGGCCGCGGCGCCGTGACCGCCGAACTGCGGCACCAGCAGGATGCAGAGCACGAGGTTCATGACGAAGGCCGCCGCATAGGCCATCGCGCAGGCGCGCTGCTGGCCCAGCATGTTCAAGAGCCGCTCGACCGGTCCGATCGCGGCGCGCACGACGAGGCCGATCGCGGCGATGAACATGATGTCGTAGCCGGCGGTGAACTGCGCGCCGAACAGAAACAGCAGCGGCTTGCCGAGCGCGAGCAGCACCAGCGTCGCCGCGAGCGACGGCCAGAACGTCCACTTGATGGCATGCGCGACGTAGGCCGACAGCCGCACCTTGTCGCCGAGCGCGTGATATTCGGCGAAGCGATGCGCCGTCGTCGCCGACATCGCGTAGTGGATGAACGACACCAGCGCGAGCGTCTTCACCACCGCGAAATAGATGCCGACCTCCTCGGAAGAGCGGAACTGCTGCAGCACCAGCACGTCGGTGTAGGACAGCAGCAGATAGAAGCTCTCGACCAGGAGGATCGGCAGCGAGATCGCGAGCCAGCCGCGCAGATCATATTGCTTGGGTCCCGGCGCGATGTGGCGGCGGAGCCTGTCGTTCAGCACCAGCATCTGGCCGAGCATCGCGAGCCACACCGCGGCCGCGCTCGCGGCCATCGCCGCGGTGGCGCCGAGATCGAGACCGAGCACGACGGCGCCGGCGGTGAAGCCGATGATCAGCGTCTGGCGGATGATGAATTGCGGCATCAGCCCGAGCGTCATCCAGTCGTGCGAGCGGGCGATGCCGTCCTGGGTGTTGGCGACGACGAAGGCGGGCAGGGTGAGACAGCCGATATAGAGCGGCATGCGCTCGCCGGCGTCGATCCAGGGCGACAGCAGCGCGACCAGGCCGGCGAGCAGCAGCGCGGCAGCCATGGAGGTCGCCAAGGTCAGCCAGCGTCCGCCGGAGAGGAAGCCGCGCAGCAGCGCCTGCTGGCCCGAGGTGCGGTAGTCCGGAATGATCTTCTGCGCCGAGGAGGCGATGCCGACATCGAGCATGCTGCCGAGCAGCAGCACCCAGGTCCAGACATAGACGTAGGTGCCGTAGTCCGAGCCGCCCATCCAGCGCGCGAGCAGTATCTGGCTGAGATAGGCCAGGCCGGCGCTGAGCACGCGGATCAGGAAGATGGTGCCGGCGAGGCGGCGCGTCAGCGATGCCTCGCCGCTGCCGCCGAGCGCGGCCAAGCGCGCCTTCAGGCGGGCCGCGAGGCCGGTCGGTGCGGGGTCATTGCGGGCATCCATCACGGCCACGGCGGGGGTCCGGCTCCACGGCCGCGCGGATGGCGGCGATGGTCCTCCCTATCAACGCAACGTTAAGATTGAGTTGGACCGGCGCCGCGTCGGTCGCGCGGCGCACCAGCCGTCACGGCAGAGTGAAATTGAACTCGTAAGACTTGTCGGGGCCGACCAGCGTGAATTTCAGCGCCGCGCCGTCCGGCTTCACCCCCGGCGGAACGCCGTCGAGCTCGAAGGCGAAGCGCTTGATGCCCGGCATGCCGCTGTCGCGCACGGTCGGGATCGGCAGCGCCCAGTCGGGCGTCGGACCCTCGACATAGAGCTGGACGCTGCGCGGATCGGCGACGGCGACGTCGACGACGACGTCCTTCTGGCCGTCGCGCTTGACGTCGCGGATCGTCAAGGGATTGGCATCGCCGACAGTGGCCGGCTTCGGCACCGTGTCGAGGGCCGCCGAGAGCGTCGTATCTTCGGTGCTGGCGACGCTGGTGAAGGCGAGCTCGGCCTTTGCCTCGACGGGAATGCAGATCTTCTCGCAAACCGCGTAGCTGATGTCGGCGCGCAGGGTCATCGGCTTGTCGGGGGTCTTGGCGACGATGCGCAGCGGCAGCACGACCTGATCATGATAGCCGAGCGAGTGTCCACCGGCGCCGTCATCGAACTTTGTCGGCGCGGGCCACAGAACCGTCACCGCTTCGACGTTCTCCGACTTGGAAAAGTCGAAACGTGGCGGCACGCCGGAATCGCCGGGCGTCCGCCAATAGGTCTTCCATCCCGGCTGCAGCGCAAGGGCGATGCCGCCCAGCATGACCGGACCGCTGCGCGAGCCCGCGAGCAGGCGCACCGCGGAGTGGCTGTCGCGCTGCCAGGGCGAGGAATCCTGCGCCTGCGCGCCGAACGCAAGGCAGGATGATACGACGGTCGCGACCAGCAGTGTGGCAGAGTGGTGAGGAACCAAGGCGGACATGAGACGTCTTTAGAGTGCGGTTCGGGCGCAAACCATTGAAATGCTTGTGAGCAGATTTCCTCGCGAGGACCTGAACCTTGATTGACAGATGCGCATCCCAATATCAGGATATCGATGATCATGAGAGTCCTTGCGGATGAATCCTGAGGCAAAAAGGCTGGGCGACATTCGCCGCAAAGTGACGGGGATCGGGGATCACACCTCTCACGGTGGTTACCTCGACGGCCAGCTGCTGGTTGCAATGCCCGTGATGGGCGATTCCCGGTTCGAGCGCTCGGTGATCTATCTCTGCGCGCACTCGGCCGAGGGCGCCATGGGTATCATGGTGAACCGGCCGGCGGGCAGCATCGACTTCCCTCAGCTCCTGATGCAACTGAATATCATCGAGAAGAGCGATCAGATCAGCCTGCCCGACAGCGCCGAGACGATGAAGGTGCTGAGCGGCGGCCCTGTCGATACCGGCCGCGGCTTCGTGCTGCATTCGAGCGACTACTTCATCGCCAACGCGACCTTGAAGATCAACGACGGCGTCTGCCTGACGACGACCATCGACATCCTCAAGGCGATCGCCAAGGGCGACGGTCCAAAGCACGCGATCCTCGCGCTCGGCTATGCCGGCTGGCGCGCCGGCCAGTTGGAGGAAGAGATCCAGGACAATGGCTGGCTGCATTGCGACGCCGATCCGGAGCTGATCTTCGGCGACAATGTCGACGCCAAATACGATCTCGCGCTGCGCAAGATCGGCATCGATCCCGGCATGCTCTCCAACGCCGCGGGGCACGCGTAGAGGCGATCATCCTGCTGATGGTCCGGCGCGCGCCGGGATCGAAGAAGCGCGTTATCGAGGTATCGCCTGTTTCTCCAACCGTCATTGCGAGCGAAGCGAAGCAATCCAGAGTCCCGCCCGCGACTCTGGATTGCTTCGTCGCTTCGCTCCTCGCAATGACGGCATCTCTCACGACAGTGTGTGAAAGGGCGCTACTCCGCCGCCTGCTGCGCCACCGTCGGTTCGGTGCCGGCGACCGTGGCGCGGCGCATGTCGCGCGGCTGCGACTGGTCATAGCGGCGCACGCGGTGCATGGTCTGCCTGTTGTCCCACATGATCAGGTCGTGCAGCCGCCATTTGTGGACGTAGACGAACTCGGGCTGTGTCGCATGCTCGGTGAGGTCGCGCAGCAAGAGCCGGCCCTCCGGCATGCTCATGCCGATGATGGCGCCGGCATGCGATGACAGATACAGCGACTTGCGGCCGTGCGCGGGATGCGTTCGCACCAGTCGCTGCCTGACCGGCTTGAACATCTCCTTCTCCTCATCGGTGTAGTCGAGGAAGCCGAGCGCGCCGCGCGAATACATCAGCGAATGTTCGCAGACGAGATCCTCGATCTCGTCCCTGGTCTCCTGGTCGAGCGCGTCATAGGCGGCGCGCATGTCGGCGAATTCGGTGTTGCCGCCCTTCGGGTTCACGATGCGCGCGGAGAGAATCGAGTATTTCGCCGGGATCGGCCGGAACGAGCTGTCGGAGTGCCACAGGCAGTTGCCGAGATTGAACAGATGCGTGCGATGGTCCGGTGGCAGCGGCTTGCCATCCTTGCCGAGATTGGAGACGTCGTTGAGGCCAGTGGTTAGGCGGTAGTCTTCCTTCTTGGTGACGGTGCCGCCGCGCGCCTGCTCGCGCTCGCCGAAGCTGAGCGCAAAGCCGAGCTGCTGCGCGTCGGTGAGGTCCTGATCATGAAATACGAGAACGGCGTAGTGATCGATCGCGGCCTGCAGCTGCGCGAGGTCGTCCCCGGCGAGAGGCTTGCGCAGATCGATACCGGACACTTCGCCGACGAAATGCGGGTGCAGCTGTCGGATGGCGATTGCCATGGTGTCCTCCTCGCGTCCTCATGAGGGCGGACTCCTGTCCGCTTCTTCTGATGGAGGCTACGCCGGCGATGTGCGAAGTCAACGCAAGGCGCGGAGCGCCGCGTGCACGGCTGTCATGCCGGGGCGGCAGACATCACGCATTGCGGGCCATCAGCCCGCCATCCACCGGGATCACCGCTCCGGTGAGGAACGAGGCGGCCGGCAGGCTCAGGCTCAAGGTCATGTGCGCCACTTCTTCGGGGTCACCATAGCGGCCAAGCGCGGTGCGGCGCCGCGCATAGACCGCCTTTTGCTCGTCCGGAATGCGCGCGGTCATGGCGGTCGTGATCGGTCCCGGACAGATGCAGTTGACGGTGATGCCATCGCGGCCGAGCTCGACCGCGAGCGCGCGCGTCAATCCGGTCACCCCGGCCTTCGCAGCCGAGTAGGCGCTGTGCAGCGCGGTTGCACCGAGCGCCTCGGTGGAGGCGATGTTGACGATGCGCGGGCTGCTCGAGCGGCGCAGATGCGGCAGCGCGGCACGGATGACGCGCTGCTGTGCCGTCAGCATGATCGCAAGCCCTCTTGTCCAGGCCTCGTCGTAGGCCACGTCGTCGATCGCGACGCGCACCGAGATGCCGGCATTGTTGACGACGATGTCGAGCCCGCCGAAATGCGCCGCGGCCTCGCCAACGACGGCGCTGATGGCGTCGCGGTCGGTGAGGTCGAGCCGCCAGGCACGTGATGTTCCGCCGCAGGCCAGGATATCCGCCACCACCGCGCGGGCTCCGTCCTCATCGATATCGGTGACTGCGACCCTGGCGCCTTCATCTGCGAACACGTGCGCGGTCGCGCGCCCCATCCCCGATGCTGCGCCGGTGATCAGGACGATCAATCCCTTGACCGAGCGGCTGAGTTGCCTGTGCTGGTGCATATTTGCGGCTCACGGAAAAATGCGCATCGCATGCGCGCCGTTGAGATTATCACTGATCGAACGCATTCGGTAGGCACCGATCCGGCATGGCCGAATTCTCGTTGCTGACGACACGGATCAACAAACCGGAGTGATCATGGTGCTCTCCACGACCTTCATGCGCTTGGCATTGGTGATGGGACTCGTTGCGACCACGGCTGCGCGAGCCGAGAGCATCAACGCCGGCGATCGCAAGGCAAGCGCGGTGCGGCCTTTCGAGGCGCGGAGCGTTGCCGAGTTCGATACGCCCTGGGCCATCGCCTTCCTGCCCGACGGGCGGATGCTGATCACGGAGAAGCCCGGCCGGATCTTTCTGGTCACGCAAGGTGGAAAGAAGATCCAGATCGGCAACGTGCCTGCGGTCGCGGCGCGCGGACAGAACGGTCTCCTGGACATTGCGGTGTCGCCGAGCTTCGCGACGACGTCGCAGATCTATCTCACCTACACCGAGCCGAGCAGCGAGGGCAGCCGGCTCGTGCTGACCCGCGCCGTGCTGTCGCTCGCAAACGACAGCGCCGGCCTGACCGACCCCGTCGTCATCTGGCGCCAGACGCCGGCCGGTGGCGGCGGCCAGCCCGGCGGCATCATCGCGTTCGATCCGTCGGGAACGCATCTGTTCCTGACCGTCGGCGACCGCATGCAGCCGAACAGCGCACAGGATCCACGCCAGGCGCGCGGCAAGGTGCTCAGGCTCAATCTCGACGGCGCGACTCCGTCGGACAATCCCATGGCCGAGGACAAGGGCGTGCCGGCCCAGACGTGGACCAGCGGCCACCGCAATCCGTACGGGCTCGCCTTCGCATCAGATGGCAAGCTCTGGCTGCACGAGATGGGACCGCGCGGCGGCGACGAGCTGAACCTGATCGAGCCGGGCAAGAACTACGGCTGGCCGCTGGTGTCCAACGGCGACAACTACGACGGCACGCCGATCCCGCGGCATGCGACGCGGCCCGACCTCGCGCCGCCGCCGCTGTATTGGGATCCCGTGATCGCGCCGGCCGGCCTCGTCTTCTATGATGGTCCGATGTTTCCGCAATGGAAGGGATCGGCATTGATTGGAGGCTTGCGGGCGCAGGCGCTGGTCCGCGTTGCCTTCCGGCCCGATGGTCAGCCTGACGAGGCCGAGCGCTGGGACATGGGCGAGCGCATCCGCGATGTCGCCGTGGCGCCGGACGGGGCCGTCTGGGTCATCGAGGACGATTCGCCCGGCCGCCTGCTTCGGCTGACGCCGATGAATTAGCTGCGCAGCAGCATTGATGCGAAAGGTGCCGATGCCGGTGTCGCCACAGCCGCGATGCCGTTGACAGGGCCTGCGCCGATCCCCACACCATCCGACAAACAACAATGGAAGGAGTGGGGAGATGAACGCACTCGATTTCACGGGACGTTCGGTGCTGGTGATCGGCGGATCGAGCGGCATCGGCAACGGCATCGCGCAGGCGTTTCGCGCGCAGGGCGCGCGCGTCGACATCAGCGGCACGCGGGCGAGCGCTGCCGATTATGCCGAAGGAGAGGGCTCCGATCTCGCAGGGGTGAACTACCATCAGCTCGATGTGAGCGATCCCGGCGCGATCGAAAGCTTCGTGCCGCGGCTCGATCGGCTCGATGTGCTGGTGCTGGCGCAGGGCGCGGTGTTGTACCGCCGCGGCGAATTCGCCATGGAGGGCTTCCGCAAGGTGGTCGAGGTCAACCTCATCAGCCTGATGGCCTGTGCGACGAAATTTCACGGCCTGCTGCGCGATGCCAGGGGCGCGCTCATCATCGTCTCGTCGACTGCGGCCTATCATTCGACCATGGGCAATCCGGCCTACAACGCCTCGAAGACCGGCGCGATGGGATTGACGCGAACCCTGGCTGAGGCGTGGGCGGAAGACGGCATCCGCGTCAACGGGATCGCGCCCGGGCTCGTCGACACCAAGATGACCAAAGTGACGACCGCCAATCCGAAGCGCCTCGAGGGCGCGCTGCAGCGCATCCCGCTGCGGCGGCTGGGGACGCCGCAGGACATGGCCGGTGCGGCGCTGTTCCTGGCCTCGCCACTGTCGTCCTACATCATCGGCCAGACCCTCGTCGTCGACGGCGGCCTGATTTTGTAGTCGTTCGGAACCTGCGCCGCGCTGGCCGGTTAGCAGGCCAGCAATCCCGCACAGTGCAGAGAAGGAGAGCGGCAATGGATCAGGATCGGCTGACCGGTACGGCCAAGGATGTCTCAGGCAAGATCGAGGGCGGCGTCGGCGAGATGTTGGGCGACAAGAGCACGCAGGCCTCGGGCCGTGCACGCGAGGCCGCGGGCGTCGTGCAGAACATGTATGGCCAGGCCAAGGACGCGGCGCGCGAGGCCGGCGATGCGGCGATGGATTTCGCCAAGGATAAATTCGGTAACGGCTCCGAGACGCTGCGTGACGGCACGCAGGCCCTGACCAAGCGGGTTCAGGACAATCCGATGGGCGCGCTCCTGGTCGCCGGCGGCATCGGCTTCCTGCTGGCGATGCTGATGCGCTCGCCGAGTCGGCCGCAGCCGCCGCAGCGCTGGCGCTACTGAATCCGTAAGTCCCCCTGACGATCAGATGACAATCGGCCCGCATTCGCCGCGAATGCGGGCCGATCTTGTTGTGGGCATTTCGTTTCGGACGATCGCGTCGATCACCCCTGGCGCTCAGGCGCGGCCACGATCAGCGTCCCTGGGACTCCAGCGCTGCCGCCGAGCGGCCGACCGATGCTGGCGGCCGCGGCGGCACGTTCGGATTGCGCGCGGCAGGGGGCCGTGCCGGCTGCTGAGGCGCGCCGAAGCCGAAGAATTCACGGACGCCCTGACCTGGCTGATTCGGCTGCTGTGCCTGGGCTGGCGGCTGCTGGCCGGGGGCCGTCGGCGCGGTCAGCCGCTTCTGTCTCGGTGGCGCCGGTGTCGGCGCGGCCGGCGTTGCTTCCGCCGGCGTGGTCGCTGCCATCGGCGCTTCGGGCCGGGTCAGCTCCTTCGGCGGCTCCTTGGCCTGTTCGCGGCCGACCTCGCGGCGGGGCCAGACGAAATCGTCGGCGCGGCCGGCCGGCGGGCTCAGGGCCTCGCCCTTGACCAGGGTTCGGGCCGCCAGCGCGTCGACCGCCGCAGGTCGGGAGCCGGGGCCGCCCAGCAACTGGTCGGTGCCGACGGATGACGCCACCAGCGGCAGGATCGGGCCGGCGACCGGCCGCGGCGCCGGCTGGCCGGGCACGGCATTGGCGTCCGGCGTCGCCGGCTCGTTTGGCAGCTCGAGCGGCGCAGAACGGGCCGCGAGCAGCCGGTTGATCTCTCGCTCGGCATAGTGGGCGAGCTTGCGCGCGCCCGGCTTGGTGAAATAGACGCCGTCATAGGAGCGCAACTGGCGGATCTGGCCCTCGAAGTCCGGGCCCTTCTGCAGGAAGCGGCCGGACTCGTCGACGAAGCCGTCCCAGACATCGACATAGGTGATGCCGGCCTTGCCGGCGGCATCGCGATACAGCGAGTCGAGGAACAGCGTGTCCGCGGTGCCCTTGGGACCGCGAACCGCGGGCAGGCCGACCCAGAGCACGGGCACGCCCTTGCTCTTGGCGATCGCGATCATCTCTTCGATCTTCTTCGCATACAGCTCGACCCAGCGCTCGTCCCGGAACTCATAGAGGCCGCCCGGCGAGCGGGCGGCCTTCTCCGGTGCCGCGACCGCGGGCGTGTCGTTGTCGACCTCGTCCTGCGGCAGATCGGTATCGGCAGCCTTGTCGTCGGGCTTGGCCGCCGTGTCGGCCTTGCCGTCCGGCTTGGCTTCGCCCGGCTTGGCCTCACCGGGCTTTGTCTCGCCGGGCTTGGCCTTGGCATCCTTTTTGGCCTTGTCGCCCTTCTTGTCGTCCGGCTTCTCGGTCTTCTCCACCGCAGGCTCGCGCAGCGAGATGCGGTCGTTGAGGCCGAGCATGATGACGATGGCGTCGGCGCGCTCGGTCGCCAGGATGCCCTTGGCGGCGGCGGCCCAGTCGGCCGGCTCGCCCCTGGGCTGGTACTTGATGAGGCCCGACGTGGTCCTGATCCTGCGGGTCACGCCCATGTCGGGCTGCTCGGCATAGGCCTCTTCCAGGCCATAGGCGAGCCAGTCGGCCATGGCGTCGCCCAGCACCAGCACGTAGCGGTCCGGCGCGCCGTCACGCTTTTCCGGCGGCGGCGCCTTGGAATAGTCCTGGATCACCCGCTTGGGCTGTTGCTGCGGGAACGGAGCGAAGAAGTCGCCGCCGAACCAGCCTCCGCCACCTCCACCGCCGCGCGGGGCCGGGCGGGGCGAAGCGAACGGGTTGAAGTTGAAGAACTGGGCCGAGGCGGGGCCGGCGATGCCGACGAGCATGGCGATGACGACCGCCAGCACGACCAGCGGGCCGGGCTCGTTCAACAGCTTGAGGATGGACTTCAGCTTTGACATGCGCACCCGTCGCGCGGCGTGATCGTGACGATCCATATAATAGGACGCGAATCAGGCCGCAAACGGGCATTCACCGGATGGTGTTGACGGCGCCGGTAATCACCCCAGAAGGTTACCGGCAGGGCAGGTTGGGCTGCGATCAGCGCGCCCGCAGCCGTTCGAGCACGTCCGAGGTGGCAAATCCGTCCGCCGGCGCCCCGATCGAGGCCTGGAAGTTCCGCAGCGCCTCGCGCGTCTGCCCACCGAACTGGCCGTCCGGCGTTCCGCGGTAAAATCCGCGCTCGGCGAGCAATTGCTGCAGCTCGAGCCGCTCGCCGCGCGACAGCGTTCGCTCCTCGCGCGGCCAGGCCTGAACGAACGGCGGCGCGCCGCGCAGGCGGTCAGCGAAGTGTCCGATCGCCAGCGCATAGGCTTCCGCAGGGTTGTATTTCATGATGACGCGGAAGTTCTGCAGCATCAGGAAGCCGGGGCCCTGGGCGCCGGCCGGCGCCAGCAGATAGGCCTTTTCGGCGCTAGTCGGGAACGGCTGACCATTGGCCCGTCGCAGGCCGAGCTGTTCCCACTGGCGGAAGCTCATGCTCTTGGCGCGGTCGGCGAGCATGTAGTTGAAGCCCTGGGGCACCACGACCTCGTAGCCCCAGCTCTGGCCGCTCTGCCAGCCGTCCTTCTTCAGATTGTTGGCGGTCGAGGCGATCAGGTCGGCCGGATTGTCGACGACGTCGCGGCGGCCGTCACCATCGGCATCGACGGCGAAGCGCTTGAACGCGGTCGGCATGAACTGGGTCGGGCCGAAGGCGCCTGCCCAGGAGCCGCGCAACTGCTCGGGGCGCAGATCGCCGCGATTGAGGATTTCCAGGGCGGAGAGGAACTCATCCTTGAAATAGGCCTGGCGGCGGCCGATGCAGGCGAGCGTCGCGGTCGACTGCAGCACGCTGCGGTCACCGATCTGGGTCGAGTAGTTGGACTCGATGCCCCAGATCGAAGCGACGATGTAACGGTCGACGCCGTAGGCACGCTCGGCCGCATCGAACTGCGGCTTGTACTTCGCCAGCACCTCGCGGCCCTTCGCCAGCCGGTTGTCGTTCACCAGGATGTCGAGATAGTCCCAGATCGATTTGGTGAATTCGGGCTGCGCGTCGAGCAGGTCCATGATGCGCAGGTCCGGCGACAGGCCGGCGGTAAAGCGCTGGAAATTGTCCTGCGTGATGTTGCGCCTTGCGGCATCTGGCCACATGCCGGCGACGCAATTGTCGAAATTGCCGGCGGCCTCGCGGATCGCCGCCGCCGTCATCAGCGGATGGCCGGAGGCGCCGTCCTCGCCGCTCCACGGCTGCGGCCCGCCGGCGGCAGGGGGCTGGTTGGGGGCGGGGTTGCCCTTGGTCAAGGTGCCCGTGAACAGGCCGTCGAGAAAGTTCAGCGGCCCGCCGCCGGATTGCGCGACAGCGGAACCGGACACCACCGTCAACGCCGTGACCAGAACCGCCGCGCCGGCACCCGCCTTCAGAGCTGTCAGCATCACGTTCCGTCGCATCATGTCTCGATCCAGATCGCATGGAAGATCGGCCTCCACGAGGCCCGGTCCTGCTTAACGGGAGATTAACAAGGTTAACGATTTCCGTAGCGAAATTTAGCCGTTCGGTCCATGTCGAGCGGAACACCGGACCAACATCCGCCTTTGTTCTCGGCTGCAAACGAGCTACCTAAAATGCGATCGATTTCGCATTCATATCGCCACAAGGTCTAGTCATCCCCATGAAGATCCGCAAAGCCGTTTTTCCGGTCGCCGGTCTCGGCACCCGCGTCCTTCCCGCCACCAAGGCGATGCCGAAGGAAATGCTGACGATCGTCGACAAGCCGCTCATCCAATACGTCTTCGATGAAGCCAAGGAGGCGGGCATCGAGCATTTCGTGTTCGTGACCGGGCGAAACAAGACCGCGATCGAGGATCATTTCGACCGCATGTACGAGCTCGACGCGACGCTCGCGGCGCGCGGCAAGAAGACCGAGATGGAAATCCTGGCGCGCGACCAGCCGGAGGCTGGCGCCGTCAGCTTCACCCGCCAGCAGGCCCCGCTCGGGCTCGGCCATGCCGTGTGGTGCGCGCGCGACATCGTCGGCGACGAGCCGTTCGCGGTGGTGCTGCCGGACGAACTGGTGCTGAACGCGCCGGGGTGCCTGGCGCAGATGATCGCCGCCGCGAACAAGCTGCCCGAGAAGAGCAATGTGCTCGCGGTGCAGGAGGTGCCGGCCGACCAGACCCATCAATACGGCATCTGCGGCGTCGGCAAGCGTGACGGCAAGATCTTCGAGGTCGACGGCATGGTCGAGAAGCCGGCCAAGGGCACCGCGCCGTCGAACTTCTCGATCACCGGCCGCTACATCCTGCAGCCGGAGATCTTCAAGATCCTGGCGACGCAGGAGCGCGGCGCCGGCGGCGAGATCCAGCTCACCGACGCGATGATCGGGTTGTCCAAGACGCAGAAATTCTACGGCGTGGATTTCGACGGCGAGCGGCACGATTGCGGCTCGAAGTCCGGCTTCCTGAAGGCCAACATCGCCTTCGCCATGGCGCGGCCCGACCTGCGCGATGGCCTGCGCGAGGACATGAAGCGCTATCTCGACGGCAAGGGCTGAGGCCAAGCCGACGAGAAATGCCGCGCCTTCGAGACAGTTGGTGGCATCACGCCGCCAGCGAGGCCGCGGGTGACGGGTTATGCACCGCTGCGCTGGCGCAGCGGTTGCGGCCCGCGGCCTTGGCCATGTAGAGGGCGCGGTCGGCGGCATTGAGCAGGCCGGTCCAATCCGTGTCGCGCGACGGCGTGACACTGGCGGCACCGATGCTGATCGAGGTGGTGCACGCCTCTCCCGCCCACAGCTTGACCTTACTGCGGATCGTCTCCGCGACGCGCAGCGCATCCGCTTCCGAGGTCCCCGGCAGCAGCACCGCGAACTCCTCGCCGCCATAGCGCGCGGCGCAATCGCCGGCGCGCCGCACCGAATCGGAAATGCACACGGCAATGCCGACCAGCACCTGGTCGCCGGCCTGGTGCCCGTGGGTGTCGTTGTAGCTCTTGAAGTGATCGGCATCGATCATCAAGAGCCCCAGCGGCGCGCCGGCGCGCTGCGCCCGCCGCCATTCGAGCTCGATAGTCTCGTCGAACTTGCGCCGATTCTTCAGACCCGTCAGCGGATCGGTGGTCGCGAGCTGCTCCAGTCTGGATTCGACCTTCGCCCGGAGCTGGATCTCGCGCGCGGCGACCTGCGTCGCGGCCAGGACGAACACGATCAGCGCCAGCATCATCGCGCCGATCTGCGCAGCTTCGTTGCGCCAATAGGCGAAGACGCTGTCCCACGACTTGCTGGCGATCACGACCAGCGGCTCGGTGCCGTTGCGCCAGACCAGGAGCCGCGGCAGATCGTCCAGCGCGCCATGGCTGCTCGACCAGCCGGCCGGCTCGGTGAGCGCGCGGGTCACGGCCGGCGCCCGCGCCAGGTTGCGTCCGATCGCGGCAGGATCGAATGGCGCGCCGACGATGACGGTGCCGTCGCGCCGGAGCACGGTGATGTTGTCGCCCGTTCCGAGCGTGAGCCGCGCGAACAGGTCGCGGAAATAGCCGAGGCGGATCGAGCCGGCGACGACGCCGGCGAAGCGTCCGTCCGGCGTCGAGATGCGGCGACTGAGAACGATGGAATATTGGCCATGATGCTGGGCGGGCCGCCCGACATAGAGCCCGGTGTCGGGCCCGTCGCGATGCACCTGGAAGAAATCGGCGTCGCTGCGGTCCTCCGGCAGCGGGTCGAGCGTCGACGATTCGAGCGACAGCCGCCCGCGGGCGTCAAAGACCTGGATGATGCCGAAATTCTTCGCGGTCGACGAACGGTCGAACAGGATCAATTGGCGGACCGGCTTGCTGACCTCGTTGATTTCGGGCAGCAACATGTTGCTGGCCACAGCCCGCAGCGAGAGATCGTAGAGCTCGACGTTGCGGCTGATGTCGGCGCCGATGCTGGCGGCCATGTTCTCCAGCGCCTGCCGGGCGCGGACCTCCTCGCTCCGGCGCAGGTCGATCATGACGCTGGCGCAGATGGCGGAGAAACCGATGATGGTCGAGATGGAGCAGGTGATCAGCGTGCGCGCCGAGAGCCGCCAAGGCTGCGTCGCCCGGCCCGTTCGGCGTGTCCAGCGCATCGGCTCGTCCCGTCCCCGTGAAACCCCGTCCGTAGACTGACGGATCAGGCCGAAGTAACGCATGTTAGGTTAACGAGCGGTTGCGTTCGCTGCGCCTGTCGTCAAGGCGGCCGCACACACGCTGGTATGAGGGAGTCGAGACTTGCCGGACTATGATGCGCTTCGAGACTATCTCAAGCGGCAGACCCGCCCCGAACTGGTGCTCAGCCTCGAGGAGATCGAGGAGCTGATCGGCGACGGCCTGCCGCGCGCCGCGCAGCGCGCCTCGTGGTGGGACAGCCTGCGGAGTCCGCAGGAGAAGATGCCGCAGCGCGAGGCCTGCCTGGCGGCAGGCTATGTCGCGACCCGGCTGCCCGATGGCAAGGGCGTCCGCTTCCGCAAGCTGAAGCCGGAGCGCTGAGCTGCATCAGTGTCCGCGCAATTGGCCTGCATCCTGCTTTCCGGGCGGTGCTGCAGTGTGGTTGAGCTTTCAGGGCGCGATCGAGCCCGCATTGTGACTGAGGATCTGGAGAGACGGACATGAACGAGCAGGACCTGCGCCACGAGATCGCCGCGGTCAAGGACGGGCGGCTGTCGCGCCGCGACTTCGTGCAGCGGATGCTGGCGGCCGGACTGACGGCGCCGCTGGCCGGCATGATGCTGGCGCATTCGGGAGTGGCAATGGCGGCGCAGGAATTCCCCTACAAGCCGACCAAGGCGGGCGGCGGCGGCGCGCTGAAGCTCCTGTTCTGGCAGGCGCCAACCCTGCTCAATCCGCATTTCGCCATCGGCGCCAAGGACCAGGAATCCGCGCGCGCCTTCTACGAGCCGCTGGCCGGCTGGGACGCCGACGGCAATCTCGTCCCGGTGCTGGCGAGCGAGATTCCCAGCGTGGCCAACGGCACCGTCGCGGCCGACGGCACCTGGGTCATCTGGAAGCTCAAGCAGGGCGTGAAGTGGCACGACGGCCAGCCGTTCACTGCCGACGATGTGATCTTCAACTGGCAATATGCCACCAATACCGAGACGTCCGCGGTCACCATCGGCGACTACAAGGACATCAAGACGATCGAGAAGATCGACGACCACACTGTTCGCCTCGTGTTCAGCCAGCCGACGCCGCAATGGTTCACGCCGTTCGTCGGCGGCCGCGGTGCCATCATTCCGAAGCATCTGTTCGGCGACTACGTCGGCGCCAAGTCGCGCGAGGCGCCGAACAATCTCAAGCCGGTTGGAACCGGTGCCTATCTGTTCGTCGACTTCAAGCCGGGCGACATCCTGACCGGCAGGCTCAATCCCGACTACCACGTTCCGAACCGGCCGCACTTCGACACGCTCGAGATCAAGGGCGGCGGCGACGCGGTATCGGCGGCACGCGCCGTGCTGCAGACCGGCGAATATGACTACGCCTGGAATCTGCAGGTCGAGGACGAGATCCTCGTCAAGCTGGAGACCGGCGGGACCGGGGTCGCCGAGATCGTGCCGACCGGCAATCTCGAATTCATCCTGCTCAATGCCACCGATCCCAATGTCGAGGTCGACGGCGAGCGGTCGAGCCTCAAGACCAGGCACCCGCTGTTCTCGGACCCGGCGGTGCGCGAGGCCATCAACCTCCTGATCGATCGCGCATCGATCCAGAAATTCGTCTATGGCCGTGGCGGCATCGCCACGGCGAACTGCGTCAACAATCCCGCGCGCTATCGCTCGCCCAACACGCGCTTCGAGTTCAACATCGACAAGGCGAACGAGATCCTGGAGAACGCCGGCTGGAAGAAGGGGGCGAGCGGGATTCGGGAGAAGGACGGCAAGCCGCTCAAGCTCGTCTTCCAGACCTCGACCAACGGGCCGCGGCAGAAGAACCAGGCGATCGTCAAGCAGGCCTGCCAGAAGGCCGGCATCGAGCTCGAGCTGAAGTCGGTGGTGGGTTCGGTGTTCTTCTCCAGCGACGTCGCCAATCCCGACACCTACACGCACTTCTATTGCGACATGGAAATGCTGATGATCACGATGGCGTCGCCGGAGCCGCAGGCCTTCATGACCCAGTACGTGTCGTGGGAAGCGGCCAGCAAGGCCAATAAATGGCAGGGCCGCAACGTCTCGCGCTGGCAGAGCAAGGAATATGACGATCTCTACAACGAGCTCACGCGCGAGCTCGATCCGGTGAAGCGTGCGGCGCTCTACATCAAGCTCAACGACACGGTCTGCGCCGGTCGTCACGTGCTGCCGGAGCTCAATCGTCCGCGCGTCAGCGGCATCCGCAAGGGTCTGCAAACCCATTCCTCGGGATGGGACAACGACCTCTGGCAGCTGCCCAACTGGTATCGCGAGAGCTGAGCACTCCTTACGGCGTCCCGGTGCGGGGCGACCGTCGTTGACGATGTAGTTCCATTTTCCGGGATGCTCTGGCAGTCATTCTTCCCGCATCTGCGAAGTGCGACAATCGATCCATTCTTTATTGCGGAATTGGCCCGGATTCTGCTTTGACAGTCGCTTCGAAGGCTGATCCAATTTTGTGCAGTTCCCGATCGATGCATGACGGGGACGCGTTTTTGGCATTCAGCACCACTTTGGAGTCGATGAATGAACGAGCGTGACCTCCGTAGCCAGATCGCTGATGTCAAAGCAGGACGCCTGTCACGGCGCGAATTTGTGCAGCGGATGATTGCCGTGGGGCTGACCGCGCCGCTGGCCGGCGCGATGCTCGCCCATTCCGGCGTTGCGATGGCCGCCGAGCCGATCGCATACAAGCCGACCAAGGCCGGCGGCGGCGGCCCGCTCAAGCTGCTGTTCTGGCAGGCGCCGACTTTGCTCAACCCGCACTTCGCCAACGGCACCAAGGATCAGGAGGCCTGCCGGCTGTTCTACGAGCCGCTCGCCGGCTGGGACGCCGACGGCAATCTCGTGCCGATTCTCGCGGCCGAGATTCCGAGCAAGGAGAACGGCCTGCTCGGCGCCGACGGCCTGTCGGTCACCTGGAAGCTGAAGCAGGGCGTGAAATGGCACGACGGCAAGCCGTTCACCGCAGACGACGTGATCTTCAACTGGGAATATTCCGTCAATCCCGACACCGCTGCGGTTTCGATCGGCAGCTACCGGGGTATCAAATCGGCAGAGAAGATCGACGACCATACTGTCAAGCTGACGTTCAAGCAGCCGACGCCGTTCTGGGCGGATGCCTTCGTCGCAGCCTACGGTCCGGTGATTCCGAAGCATCTGTTCGCCGACTATATCGGCGGCAAGTCGCGTGAGGCGCCGGCAAATCTGAAGCCGGTGGGCACCGGCCCGTACGTCTACGTCGATTTCAAGCCCGGCGATTCCATCTCCGCCAAGCGCAACCCCGATTATCATCAGGAAAACCGGCCCTATTTCGACACGGTCGAGGTCAAGGGCGGCGGCGACGCGGTGTCGGCGGCACGCGCGGTGCTGCAGACCGGTGAATACGACTACGCCTACAATCTCCAGGTCGAGGACGAGATCCTGACCAAGCTGGAGGCCGGCGGCCAGGGCAAGGCGCAGCTCACGGTGACCGGTCACATTGAATATATCGCGCTCAACGTCACCGATCCCTGGACCGAGGTCGACGGCGAGCGCGCGAGCATCAAGACCAAGCATCCGGTGTTCTCCGATCCGGCCGTGCGCAAGGCGATCAACCTGTTGATCGATCGCGCCTCGGTGCAGAAGTTCATCTACGGGCGCGCTGGCGTCGCGACGCCGAACTTCCTCAACAATCCCGAGCGCTTCCGCTCGCCGAACAACAAGTTCGAGTTCAACATCGACAAGGCCAATCAGATCCTGGAGGAGGCGGGCTGGAAGAAGAACTCGTCCGGCATTCGCGAGAAGGATGGCAAGCCGATCAAGCTGGTATTCCAGACGTCGATCAACGCGCCGCGCCAGAAGAACCAGGCGATCATCAAGCAGGCTTTTCAGAAGGCGGGCATCGAGGTCGAGCTGAAATCGGTCGTCGCGTCGGTGTTCTTCTCCTCCGACGCGGCCAATCCCGACACCTACACCCATTTCTACTGCGACATGGAGATGTACCAGACCACCATGCCGCAGGCGGATCCGCAGTTCTTCATGAACCAGTTCACCTCATGGGAGGTCTCGAACAAGGAGAACAAGTGGCAGGGCCGCAATGTCTCGCGCTGGCAGAACAAGGAATACGACGAGACCTACAAGCAGGCCTCGAGCGAGCTCGACCCGGTCAAGCGCGCGGCGCTGTTCATTAAGCTCAACGATCTCGTCGTTCAGGACAATTACATCCTGCCCGAGATCAATCGCCGCAACTGCATCGGGTTGAAGAACGGGATGGTCGCCAACAAGAGCGGTTGGGACAACGATCTCTGGCAGATCGCCAACTGGTATCGCGAGACCTGATTGCGCCACCAGCATGATTAGACATCTGAGAGGCTGAGCGATGGGAAACTACCTCCTCAGGCGCCTCATCGTCGCGGTGCCGAGCCTGCTCGGCATCAGCGTCATCCTGTTCGTGCTGCTGGCGCTCGCACCGGGCGATCCGTTCGGCGAGCTCGCGAGCAACCCGAACATTCCCCCGGAGGTCCGCGAGGCGCTGCGCGTCAAGTTCGGCATGGATGACCCGATCATGGTGCGCTACTTCCACTGGCTGATTGCGATGATGCATGGCGACTGGGGCTTCTCCTTCGCCAGCCGCGTCAACGTCGACACACTGATCCTGCAGCGCATTCCGGCTACGCTCTACGTGGTCGGAACCGCTCAGCTCCTCGCGCTGATCGTGGCGATTCCGGTCGGCGTGCTTGCAGCACGCCGGCCCTATTCGATCTTCGACCAGATCGCCAACACCTTCGCCTTCATCGGCTTCTCGCTGCCGACCTTCTTTACCGGGCTGCTGCTGATCCTGATCTTCAGCGTCAATCTCGGCTGGTTGCCATTCGTCTATCGTGCCGACATCCAGGCCACGGGCTGGATGTGGTGGTGGGAAAACTTCAAGCAGGCGGTGATGCCGGTCACCGTGCTCGGCCTCTACCAGGCCGCGTCGTATACGCGCTACGTGCGTTCGGCCGTGCTCGACGTCATCAAGCTCGATTATGTCACGACGGCTCGCTCCAAGGGGCTCGACGAGAGCAAGGTCATCGTCAAGCACGTGGTGCGCAACGCGCTGATTCCGGTGGTGACGCTGGTGGCGCTGCAGATGCCGACTGTGTTCGGCGGCGCCATCGTCACCGAGCAGATATTCCGCATTCCCGGCATCGGCTCGCTCCTGATCAGCGCGATCCTCGCGAACGATACGCCCGTCATCATGGCGGTGACCTTCGTGTTCGCCTGCCTCGTCGTCCTCTTCAACCTTATCGCCGATATCCTGTATGGCTGGCTTGACCCACGCATCTCCTTCCGTTGAGACGCCGCTCGCGCCGGCTTCGACGAAGCGCCGATTCTCGCCCGGACGAGATGCGGTCAGGCGCTTCCTGCGTCACCGCCTCGCGGCCGCCAGTATTGTCGTGCTGGCGCTGCTGGCGCTTGCGATCGTCGTTGGCCCGTGGATCTGGCGCGTGCCGATCAACGAGATCGATTTCACCGCGCGGCTCGCGGCGCCGTCCTGGGACCATCCGTTTGGCACCGATGATCTCGGGCAGGATCTCCTGGCGCGCATGATCTATGGCGGCCGCATCTCGCTCGCCGTCGGCTTTGCGGCAATGGCGGTCGGCCTGTTCGTCGGCGTGGTCATCGGCGCCATTGCCGGCAACTCCAAGGGGCCGGTCGATGCCGCGCTGATGTGGCTGACCGACCTGTTCCTGTCGCTGCCGCAACTGCCGCTGCTGCTGCTCGTGATCTATCTGTTCCGCGACCTGCTGAAGGGCCTCGTCGGGCCGGAGGGCGGCACCTTCGTCCTGATCGTGCTCGTGATCGGCGGCTTCCGCTGGATGCCGGTGGCGCGGCTGGTGCGCGCCCAATTCCTGTCGTTGCGCGAGAAGGAGTTCGTCGAGGCCGCGCGCGCGCTCGGCGCCTCCAACGCCCGTCTCGTCGTCCGTCACATCCTGCCGAACGCGCTGGGACCCGTGATCGTCGCCGGCACCATCGACGTCGCGGCGGCGATCATCGCGGAATCGACGCTGTCGTTCCTCGGTCTCGGCTTCCCGCCGGACATTCCGACCTGGGGCCGGCTGCTGTTCGACGCCAAGGACTATCTCGACATCGCGCCGCATTGGGCACTGTTCGCCGGCGGCGCGATCTTCCTTACGGTCATCGCGATCAACTTCATCGGCGATGGCCTGCGCGATGCGCTCGATCCGCGGAAGGTGATGTGATGGACGCGCGCGTAGCTCCGCTGCTCGAGATCAAGGGGCTGAAGACCTATTTCAACACCGACGAGGGCGAGGTCCAGGCCGTCGACGGCGTCGACATCTCGATCGGCAGCGGCGAGACCCTGTGCGTGGTCGGCGAGTCCGGCTCCGGCAAGACCGTCACCGCGATGTCGGTGCTGAAGCTGATCGCGATGCCGCCCGGCCGCATCGCCGGGGGCCAGATCCTGTGGCAGGGTCGTGACCTGGTGTCGCTCGGCTCGTCCGAGATGAACAAGATCCGCGCCAGCGAGATCGCGATCGTGTTCCAGGAGCCGATGACCTCGCTCAACCCGGTGTACACCGTCGGCGACCAGATCGCCGAGGTGATCCGGCTGCATCAGGGCCTGTCCAAGAAGGCGGCGATGGATCGGGCGGCGGAGATGCTGGCGCTGGTGCAGATCCCCAATCCGAAAGCCCGCGTGCACGATTATCCGCATCACTTCTCCGGCGGCATGCGCCAGCGGGTGATGATCGCGATGGCGCTGTCGTGCAACCCGAAGCTCCTGATCGCCGACGAGCCGACCACCGCGCTCGACGTCACGATCCAGGCGCAGATCCTCGATCTGCTGCTCGACATGAAGGACCGGCTCGGCATGTCGATCATGCTGATCACCCACGCGATGGGCGTCGTCGCCGAGGTCGCCCAGCGCGTCGTGGTGATGTATGCGGGCCGGGTGGCCGAGGAGGCGCCGGTCGATCGTCTGTTCGCCAATCCGCGCCATCCCTATACGCAGGGCCTGATCCGCTCGATCCCGCGCATCGATCTCGACGCGGTCAGGAAGAGCCGGCTGGAGAGCATTCCCGGCAGCGTGCCGAAGCTGGTCAATCCGCCGGAGGGCTGCCGCTTCGCCTCGCGCTGCCGCTTCGCCATTCCCGATTGCAGGACCGCGCAGCCTCTGCTGCGCGAGATCGAGCCCGGCCACAAGGTGGCGTGCATCCGCGCCGAAGAGACGTTGCTGTGATGACCGAAGCTGCCATTGCCACGCCCGCCGCACCCGCGCCGCTGCTCAGCGTACGCAACCTGACCAAGGCGTTCCCGATCCGGGGTGGGCTCTTGAAGCGCCAGATCGGCAGCGTGCGCGCGGTGGACGGCGTCAACTTCGACATCGAGCCGAGCGAGACCTTCGGCCTCGTCGGCGAGTCCGGCTGCGGCAAGTCGACCACCGGGCGCTGCGTCCTCAGGCTGATCGAGCCGAGCTCGGGCGAGCTGAATTTCGAAGGCAAGGACGTCATCGCGCTGTCCGGCGAAGGCCTGCGCGCGCTCCGCCGCGACATCCAGATCATCTTCCAGGACCCCTATGCCTCGCTCAACCCGCGCATGACCATCGGCGCCATCATCGGCGAGGCGCTGACGATCCACGGGCTGGCGACTTCACGCGAGCAATACGAGGCGCGCATCGTTCATCTCTTGGAGACCGTCGGCCTGCAGGCCGATCACATGACGCGCTATCCGCACGAGTTCTCCGGCGGCCAGCGCCAGCGCATCGGCATTGCGCGTGCGATCGCGGTCGAGCCCAAGCTGATCATCTGCGACGAGCCGGTGTCGGCGCTCGACGTTTCGATCCAGGCCCAGGTCATCAACCTGCTCGAGGACCTGCAGCAGAAGTTCGGCATCGCCTATCTGTTCGTCGCGCACGACCTCTCGGTCGTCGAGCACATCAGCCGCCGCGTCGCGGTGATGTATCTCGGCCGCATCGTCGAGACCGCGCCGTCACGCCAGCTCTATTCGGCGCCGAAACATCCCTACACGGAAGCGCTGTTGTCGGCAGTGCCGATCCCGGACCCGAGCATCAAGCGCAAGCGCGTGCGGCTCAAGGGCGAGGTGCCGAGCCCGATCAATCCACCATCGGGCTGTCACTTTCACACCCGCTGCCCGATCGCCAAGGACGTCTGCAGCAAGGAAGTGCCGCCATTGAAGGCGAGCGCCGAGGGGCATCTCGTCGCCTGCCATTTCCGTTGAGGCGGAGGTCGGCGCGCTACGCCGCCTGACGGTCCGAGACCAGCGCCGTCAGCCGCGCCGATTGTTCCGGGTTCAGTGCGAACTGCACCAGCGCGGTGCGGTCGCCGACGCGGGTCACGGTCCCCGGCAGATCGGACACCATGCCGGTGATGGCAAGCGTCACCGACGTGTTCATCGTCAGACGAACCGGAACGGCTTCGAGCAGGGCGCCGCCGAGCGAGAGGTTGCGCACGGTGACGGGGATCGCTTCGCCGTTCACCTGCAGCGTGCCCGGGCGATTGATGTTGAGCCGCGTCGACAGCCGGCGATCGACGTCGGCCGTCGAGGTCCGGATCACCCGCACCAGCTCGGTGCGCAGTCGCTGTACCTTGTCGGCGACAACGGTCGAGCCGTCGCGGATGTCGGTCGAGCGCCGGCCGGCCTCGCTGGCCTCGCGCGAGACCTCGGCGATCTGGCTCGCGACCTCGCGCGCGGCGGCGGACGTCTCTTCGACCGTGCGCGAAATCTCGATGGTCACACCGTTCTGCGCCTGGATCGCATCGGCAATGCCGGAGGATACGGCTTCGACGTTGCGGATGACTTCGCCGATCGCCCCGATCGAGGTGACCGAGGCGCGCGTCGAGTCCTGAATCTCGGCAATCTGCTGCGCGATCTCGCTGGTCGCCTTGGCGGTCTGTTCGGCGAGCGATTTCACCTCGGAGGCGACGACCGCAAAGCCACGGCCGGCATCGCCGGCCCGGGCGGCCTCGATGGTGGCGTTCAGCGCCAGCAGATTGGTCTGGCCGGCGATCTCGCTGATCAGACTGGTCACGGCGCCGACCTTGTCGGCGGCCTCCGACAGCTTCGCGATGGTGGCCTGGGCGTCGGACGAGGCGGCGACGGCCTTGCGCGTGAGCTCGCGCGACGAGCTGACCTGGCTGGAGATCTGCGAGATCGAGGCGGCGAGCTGGGCGGACGCCTTGGCGACCGTCTGGGTGGTGGCGAGAGCCTGCTCGGCCGCCGCCGCAACGCTGCTCGAGTTGCGCTCCAGCGTCAGCGCACTGTCGGTCATCGACTTGGCATTGTCGGCCATGTGGCCGGTGCCCTGCGCGACCTCGCCGACCGCGTTGCTGGCGGCCTGCTCGACGGCTTCGGCCATCTCCTGCAGCGCCCTGGTCTTGATGCGCTCGGCGACCTGGCGCTGCTCGTCTTCGAGCATCGCGGTCTGCCGCGCCTTCTCCTCGGTCTTCTGCCTGAACTGCTCGATCGAGCGCGCCATGTCGCCGAGCTCGTCGCTGCGGTTCTGACCCGGCAGCTTGATGTCGAAGTTTCCGTTGCCGAGCTCGGTCAGCGCGCCGCTCATCGCGGCCAGCGCCGATGACATCCGCCGCGCGATGATCAGCGTGATCGATCCGATGATCAGCATCACCAGCATGGCGGCAATGAACACGCTGCGCTTGCTCTCCCACATCTGGGCTTCGAGATCGTCGACATAGACACCGGTGCCGATGATCCAGCCCCAGGGCTCGAAGCCGGCGACATAGGACATCTTCGGCTGCGGCGCATCCTTGCCGGGCTTCGGCCACATGTAGTCGACGACGCCGGCGCCCTGACGCTTGACGACATCGACCATTTCGACGAACAGCCGCTTGCCGGTCGGGTCCTTGTTGTCAGCGAGGTTCTGGCCATTCAGCTCCGGCTTGATCGGATGCATGACCATCTTCGGACCCATGTCGTTGATCCAGAAATAGTCGCCGCTGCCGTAGCGCAGCTTGCCGATCCGCTCGGCCGCCTTCTTCTGCGCGACCTCGGGCGCCACCTTGTCGCGCGCGATCGCGTCATATTCCTCGCGGGCGATGCTGACTGCCGTCTGTGCCAGATGGCTCAGCTCGCTCTGCCGCTGATCCTTGAGAGCGGTCTCGAGGTTCTGGCTCTGCGTTGCGGCGAGCCCGACCAGTCCACAGAATGACAGGCCGATGATCGCGTAGATGCGGAGGGCGAGAGAGAAACGCGGCTTGGCCATGGGGCGGTCCGGACAAATGAGGGAGCTAGATGCAAGCCATTTTAAGGATTCGCAGTTGATGCCCGGTTAAGTGTGACTGGTAGCTAATTGCCGTATTCGCGAGGCGTTTCCGTAATTATACGTGCGACATTTTGTGAGTGAGTCGAGTAGTCGTGTAGTTCCGGATCAGGACATGTCGGGCCTGATCAGCTCGGTCGCGGTTTCATCCTTCAGTCGTGCGACCAGATCGGCGCGGCGGCTGAGCACCGCGCGCTGGTTGATATAGCCCTTGTCAGTGATCTCGCCGGCATCGAGCAAGGGCGGCTCCGCCATCAACAGCGCACGGCTCGCATAGCGCGACGAGCCGACCGCGTCAGTGCGAAGCCTGGCCAATCCTCGCGCGATGGCGGTGCGCACCGACGGATGCGCCAGAACGTCGCTGGCCGGGACCGTCTCGGCCAGCCCAGCAGCGCTGCGGCACGCTGCGATGTTGGGCACGACGAGAAAGTGCACCTCGTCGGTGCCGTGGCCGGCGATCACGATATCCTGCGCCAACGGTGCCAGCGCCGCGATGCCGGCGACGCGTAGCGCGCCGACGTTCACCCATGTCCCGGAGCTGAGCTTGAAATCCTCGGTGATGCGGCCGTCGAAGAACAAGCCGCGCTCCGGATGCTCGGGATTGGCGAGCTTCACCGCGTCGCCGATCCTGTAGAAGCCCTCCTCGTCGAAAGCCGCGGTCGTGATCTCGGGCGCCTTCCAATAGCCGGGCATCACGTTCGGCCCGCGCACGCGGACCTCCAGCTTCTCGCCGGTCGGCACCAGCTTGAGCTCTGTGCCGGGGATGGGCACGCCGATGTTGCCGGCGCGCTCGGCGAAGAAGTGGCAGTCGGTCGCGAGCGGCGATGTCTCGGTGGCGCCCCACGCCGACACCAGCGGTGCAGGACGGCCGATCGTGGCCCGGCTCATCTCATTGAGCGCATCCCACAGATTTTGCGGCAGGGCCGCGGCCGCATAGAGGATGCACCTCACGCCGGAGAAAAATCTGCGGCGCAGATCGTCATCGGACCTGAGTGCCGCGACCAGCATGTCGAAGCCGCGCGGCACGTTGAAATAGATCGTCGGCACCAGGCTGCGTAGATTGGCGAGCGACGTCTCGAACAGGCCGGGCGCCGGCTTGCCGCTGTCGATGTAGATCGACCCGCCGTGGCTCAGCACCAGGTTGAAATTGTGGTTGGCGCCGAAGGTGTGACTCCATGGCAGCCAGTCGACGATGACGGGGCCGCCCTCGACCTCGCGCAGGAACGTCCATAGCTGCGCCTTGGCCTGCTGGCTCATGGTCAGCATCCGGTGCGTGTTGATCACCGCTTTCGGCTGCCCGGTCGAGCCCGAGGTGAACAGCAGCTTGGCCACCGTGTCCGGCGTGACCGCGGCGAAGGCGCGGTCGACCTCGGCGCCTGGCTTCGTCGCGAGCAGGGTCTGCAGCGGCACCGCGCTCGTTCCATCGCCATCGCCGGCGATGATCGTTGCCCGGTGCAGGCCGTCGATGGCCGCGAGCGCGCTCGCGAACGGCTCGCGCTGCGCGACGAAGATGGCGCCTGGATCGAGCAGACGGATCATCGCACGCAGCTTCTCGTGATCCGTCGACATCAGCGAATAGGCCGGCGAGATCGCGCAGACGGGGACACCGACATGTTGCGCGGCGAGCGCCAGCACGGCATGGGCGATGCTGTTGTCGGAGAGGATCGCGAGCGGACGCTCGGGACCCAGGCCCTGGGCGAGCATCCAGGCCGCGGCGGCGCGGACCTGCATCAATGTTTCGCCGTAGGTGAGCCAGGTCCAGTTGTCGCCACGGCGTTCGGCCAGGAACGTGCGATCCGGGAAATGGCGGCCCCAATGCTCCAGCCATTCGCCGGTGCAGCGCGCGGCCGGCTGCAGCGGCATGCGCGAGCGCAGGATGATCGTGCCGTCGTCGCGCCTGACAGCCTCGATCGACGGCTCGGCGAACATCGCAGGCTCGGAGGCGCGGCGTTCTGCATCAGCCATGGCGTGTCTCCGGGCTGCGGGACGTAATCGCGGAAGCCGCAATGCGGGAGGAGGCGGGGAGGGAGGATGCCGCGCGGCAGGCGCCGCGATCGGGTGCCATCTGCCGCCGCATTGCGGTCGCAATGCAGGCAGCCGTCGTCGTCTTTGACGGCATGCGTTTCCCTCCCATGGTGTAGTCGTTGAGTGCGAGACTAACAGAATGGTTGTACTTTGCAATTATTGTGGATGTGACCAATCGGGGCGGCTTGCCCTGGCGACGGCATCGGTCTAGGCAGGGATGCTTCATGTCAGCGAGCCAGCATGCCCAAGAGCGCGAGCGCCGGAGCGCAGCGAGACGCAACCAGCCGGGAGTCCGGGATCGGTCTCGGTGAGCTCGAGAACCATCTCGGCTATTTCGTCCGCCGCCTGCAGCACTGGATCTTCCGCGACGTCAACGCCGCGCTCGCAACGATCGACCTCGACGTCATCCTCTATTCGATCCTGGAGACGATCGCCGCCAATCCCGGCGCCGCGCAGATCGCGATCGCCGGCGCGCTGGGCATCGAGCGCGCGCGCATGGTCGCGCTGCTCGACGACCTGCAGCAGGCCGGCCTGATCGTGCGCGAGCGCTCCGCGCACGACCGCAGGGCCCATGCGCTCGGCCTGACGCCGCGTGGCCGCCTGATCCTGAAGAGGGCCAATGCCCTGGTCGCCGCGCACGAGAAGCGGGTGGCACGCCGGCTCGGTGCCGACAACTATCGCCGCGCGCTCACGGCGCTGTCGCAGTTCGAGACGGACTAGGCTCGTCGCGAACGGGCCATGTCGCGAGCCTTCTGCCCCGCAAGCACGCATTGGTCATCACTCACACGGCACCCTTTACGCGGTACCGTGGTAACTCTACCTCAAACGAGGCAAAAGGAAAGATGCATCCTGAGGCTGTTGCCATCATGGATGCATTGCGGCCCTCAGCTCGCCGCTTCCAGCCGCTCTTCGGTCAGCAGCCGCATCGCGGCATCGGCATCCATCGGCTCGCCGAAGGCGTAGCCCTGGGCGTATTCGCAGCCGAGCTGGTAGAGCTCGACGGCATCGGAGTCGGTCTCCGCGCCTTCGGCCACCACGTCCATGCCGAGGTCGTGCGCCAGCGCGATGATCGATTTGAGGATCACGGGACGGGTGCCGCGCGCGGTGGTGCGCACGAACGACTGATCAATCTTCAGCGTGTCGAACGGGAAGCGCTGCAGATAGGCGAGCGAGGAATGGCCGGTGCCGAAATCGTCGATCGACAGGCCGACGCCGAGCTCGCGGATGCGCGCCAGCATCTGCGCGGCGTGCTCGGGGTTTTCCATCACGAGCGATTCCGTCAGCTCGATCTTGAGCGAGCCGCGTGCCACCGACGAGCGCGCCAGCACCGAGCGGATGTCGTGGATCAGGTCGTGGCGGAGCAGCTGGCGCGAGGAGACGTTGACGCTGGCGAAGATCGGCTCGCGCAGCCGCGTTGCGCGCTGCCACACCGAGAGCTGCCGCGCGGTCTGGTCGAGCACGAAGGTGCCGAGATCGACGATCAGGCCGATTTCTTCCGCGATGGTGATGAACTCGATCGGCGACATCCGGCCGAGCTTGGGGTGATCCCAGCGCGCGAGCGCCTCGAAGCCGGCGACCGAGCGATCCTCCAGCCGCACGATCGGCTGGTACAGGATCGTGATCTCCTGGCGCTCGATCGAGCGGCGCAGCTCGCTCTCCAGCGTCAGGCGGTCGTTCTTGCGCGCGCGCATCGCCGGCTTGTAGACGTCGATGCGGTCGCCGCCGATGCGCTTGGAGTGATACATCGCAAGCTCGGCATCCTTGATGATGTCCTCTGACAGCTGCGTCTGCGGATCGGACAGTGCGAGCCCGATCGAGGCGGTCAGGAAGATCTCGCGCTCGTTGAAGGCGATCGGCGCGCGGATGGTCTTGCGGATGGTCTCGGCGAACGCGGTGATGCGGGCGGGGTCCTGCTCCGACAAGAGGATCAGGCCGAACTGATCGCCGGCCAGCCGCGCCAGCGTGTCCTGGGGCTTGAGGATGCGCGACAGCCGCCGCGCCAGGGTCAGCAGGATGGAATCGCCGACCGCGATGCCGACGGAGTCGTTGACCTGCTTGAAGCGGTCGAGATCGATCACCATCAGGGTCGGCCGCATGGCCGGCATCGATTTGGCGAAATTGGCGACGGCGGCAAGACGATCGATGAACAGCTTGCGGTTGGGCAGGCCGGTCAGATTGTCGTGCACGGAATCGTGGAGTAGGCGCTCCTCGGCATTCTTGAACTCGGTCACGTCCGTCAAGGTGCCGACCACGCGCGAGACCTCGCCGTCGGAGCCGACCACGGGGCGCGCCTTCAGCGCGAACCACATGAAATGGCCGTCGGGCGTGCGCAGCCGGAAGTCCTGCACCAGGCGGCCGCGGCGCTGGTCGAGGACACTGTCGAGCGCGGCGCGGAAGCGGTCCTGATCGAGGGGATGCAGCACCTCGAGCCATTTGGCGGCCGGGCCTTCGAGCGTGCCGCGCTTGAGGCCGAGCAGGCTCTCGGTCTCCGGGCTGGTGAACACCTTGTCGGCGGAGACGTCCCAGTCCCAGATCAGGTCGCCGGAGCCGGCCAGCGCCAGCGCGCGGCGTTCGACGTCGGAGACGATGCCGGTGGTGGCGCCGCCGCCGGCGAAGGCGTGCTGCATCACCGTGAAGCCGATCAGCATCACGATCAGCACCAGGCCGCCGAGCAGGGCCGGACCGACGATGTCGTTGGTGACCTGGCCCGCGACCGTCATGCCGGCGGCGGCGACCCACACCGTGAGCAGGAACCAGGTCGGGATCAGCAGCACCGCGCGGTCGAAGCCGTGGCTGGAGAGATAGACGATCAGCGCAAAGCCGAGCACGGCGATCAGCAGCAGCGACATGCGCGCGATGCCCGAGGCCACCGCCGGGTCGAACAGCGCCACCGCGACCAGCGAGCCTAAGAAGAACAGCCAGCCCAGCGTGATGTGCGAGTAGCGAACGTGCCATCGCGACAGGTTGAGATAAGCGAACAGGAACACCAGCAGGGTCGCGGCGAGGATCGCCTCGCCGGCCGCGCGCCAGACGCGCTCGGCATTGTTCGACATGTCCAGGACCTTGCCCCAGAAGCCGAAATCGACGCCGATATAGACCAGCACCGCCCAGGCCAGCGCCGCGGCCGCCGGAAACATGATGCTGCCCTTGACCACGAACAGGATCGTGAGAACGAGGGCGAGAAGTCCGGAGATGCCGATCACGATGCCCTGGTACAGCGTGAACGAGTTGACCTTGTCCTTGTAGGCCTCGGGCTCCCACAGATAGAGCTGCGGCAGCTTGTCGGTGCGCAGCTCGGCCACGAAGGTGACGACCGAGCCGGGATCGAGGGTGACGCGGAAGACGTCGGCGGTCGGGCTCTCCTGCCGCTCCGGCAGGTCGCCGACCGAGGGCGTGATGGTGGCGATGCGCGACAGGCCGAGATCTGGCCACAACACGCCGGAGCCGACCACGCGGTAGTGCGGTGCCACGATCAGGCGGTCGAGCTGGTCGTCGGTGTTGTTGGCCAGCGCGAACACGATCCAGTTCTGGCCGCCCTCGCGGGCCCGCACCTCGATGCGGCGGACGATGCCGTCGGTGCCGGGCGCGGTCGAGACCTGGATGCGGTCGTTCTCGCTGCGCTGATGATCGAGGATGCCCGTGAGGTCGATCGCAGGCGCGTCGCTGCGAACGCTGACGGCGTCAACGGCCTGAGCGGGGGCAGCGGCACCACACATCACGAGGCCCAGCGCCGCCAACGACGCGAGGCACCTGATCAGACGCAATGTCAAATCTCCGCGTTCGACACCAATCCAAAGCGAAACAAGCCAAATCGAAAGAGGTCGTCGCCGGGCTAATTGGAGCCGTTCCAGGCACGGTTCAGATGTGCGCGATCATTGGCACGAAAGCGAGGAGAATCAAAGAGTTTCCAAACACGCTCTGTTTAGACTGCGCCTAGATTTCCAACACAATTTTGCCAATATGTTGGCTGGTCTCCATGCGTGCATGCGCTTTCGCGGCGTCCACGAGGGGAAAGGTCGAGTCCATCAGCGGCTTGATGCGGCCCTCGCGCAGGAACGGCATCACCTTGGCCTCGATCGCCGCCACCATCGCCGCCTTGTCGGCGTTGCTGCGCGGGCGCAGCGTGGATCCGGTATGGGTCAGGCGCTTCACCATCAGCTTGACGAAATTGACTGACGCCTTGGGGCTGGCGAGGAAGGCGATCTGGACGATACGGCCATCGATCGCCGCGGCGTCGTAGTTGCGCTCGATGTAGTCGCCGCCGACCATGTCCAGGATGACGTCGGCACCCTTGCCGCCAGTCGCCTCCTTGACCACGGCGACGAAGTCCTCCGTCTTGTAGTTGATAGCTCTGATGGCGCCGAGCTTGACGCAGGCGTCGGCCTTGTCCTGCGAGCCGACGGTGACCAGCACCTTGGCGCCGAATGCCGTGGCGAGCTGGATCGCCATGGTGCCGATGCCCGAAGAGCCGCCATGGATCAGCAGGGTCTCACCCGCCTTCAGACCGCCGCGCTCGAATACGTTGTGCCAGACCGTCATCAGGGTCTCGGGCAGGGCGCCGGCCTCCAGAATGGAGAGTGAGGAGGGGACCGCCATCGCCTGCGCGTCTTGTGCGATGCAATATTGCGCATAGCCGCCGCCGGCGACCAGGGACATCACGGTGTCGCCGAGCTTGTGCCGGACCGCGCCCTCGCCGAGCGCCACGACCTCCCCGGCCACTTCCAGCCCGGGCAGGTCACTGGCGCCGGGCGGCGGCGGGTAGCTGCCGGAGCGCTGGGCGACGTCGGGACGGTTAACGCCGGCGGCCTTCACCTTGATCAGGATCTCGCCGGGGCCCGGCTTGGGGAGGTGCCGGGTTTCCGGCTTGAGCACCTCGGGTCCGCCCGGCTGGCTGATGGCGACCACGGTCATTTGCGCGGGCAGCTGTTCCATGAGAAATCCTTCGGCGAGGGCTGAAAGCGATGCTGCCGCGTGCTTAAGCCAGCCGGGGCATGGCTGGCAACCGGGAGGAGGTTGAGATGGCCAACGAGGACGACGATCGGCCGCGCAAGGCCGTTTCGCACGAGATCGGGCAGGATCTGTCGATGCTGTCGGTCGAGGAACTGACCAGCCGGGTGGCGCTGCTCCGCGCCGAGATCGAGCGCATCGAACAGGCGGTGGCGAAAAAGCGCGCCTCGCGTGATGCCGCCGCCAGCATCTTCAAGTCGTGAGCCTCGCGGCCGTGGAAACACGGTCGGCCAGTGGCCGACATAGCTAACGAAGATTGAAAAATTTTCGCCATTTACGGTTGATTAAGCTTTCGCGTTTACAACCGGAACCGTCCTCGTTTGGACACCGAGTGGCTCCTGTCCACTCTGTTTGACGCCTCCCTGTTATCAACTTCAAAGCCGCCGGAAACGGCGGCTCTTTTTTTGCGCCCGCACCGAGCCGGGCGAACCGGGCGGTCGCCCGTGGCGCGCTCGTCCATCCGCAGGCGGGCGATCGTGGAACGATTGTCGTACCTGCTCATTGCGCCCGTGCCGGTCTTCGGTCGCCAGCAGGTCACGCGCGAAAATCCCGTGCGCCGCGGCAGGCGTGACGATCCTCCTTCGACGACTGCAAACTATTGCCGTGATCATGGTTGCTAGTTGAGCTGATCGTGCGACTCGGCCTGAAACGGCCGTGTCGCAGTCGCAAATGGTACGAGGGCACGGCATGGCCCACGCCGTGGAAACCATAAAAGGCGTTGCTGCTGGACTCTCGAAACCGGCCGCGCAATGATTTGTTCATCATACCGGCGTCGTTGCCGGGTTGCGTAAACAGTCGCGTTTAAGAGGCGTTAACCATGTCGGACCGTTTGCTGAGCGATGGCGCTCTGGTTCAGTTCAACGAGCGGCTCACCAATTCTGCTGCATTCGGCGCGCTGTTCCGGGAAGGCATGGATCTGGTCGAGGAGACCGCCGCCTATCTCGATGGCGACGGCCGCAACGAAGCCAAGGCGCTCGACCGCGCCGTCAGCCTGACCTACGCCACCGAGAGCATGCGCCTCACCACCCGCCTGATGCAGCTGGCGTCCTGGCTGCTCCTGCACCGCGCGGTGAAGGAGGGCGAGATGACCCTGAGCCAGGCCAACCGCGAGAAGACCAAGGTCAAGCTGACCGCCGCAGATCCCGGGCCGGATGATCTGCTGGAGAAGCTGCCGCAGCAGCTGCAGAGCCTGATCTCGCGCTCGATGAGCCTTCAGGTGCGGGTCCGCCGGCTCGACTCGACCATTCATTCCCCGCCGCCGGACCAGAGCGCGATCGGCAATCCGCTGGTCCCGCATCTCAACCGGCTGAAGGCTGCGTTCGAGCAGTAGGCCGCGGCATCGGGCGGCCCTGCCGGGCCGCTCGCCTCACCCGGAGGTCTCGTTGCGTCCAGCCCAGAAACAAAAACGCCCCCGTGTCCGGGGGCGTTTTGCTGTGAGCTGTCCATGGGCGCAGGCCAGGATGGCCGGTGCCGAGGGCCCAGGAAGGATCAATCCTTCTTGAGGAAGCCCTGGAACTTCTTCTGGAAGCGCGAGACGCGGCCGCCGCGATCCATGATCTGCTGGGTGCCGCCGGTCCAGGCCGGGTGCGACTTGGGGTCGATGTCGAGGTTGAGCTTGTCGCCCTCTTTGCCCCAGGTCGAGCGGGTCTGGTACTCGGTGCCATCGGTCATCACGACCGTAATCGTATGATAATTCGGGTGAATGTCGGCTTTCATGGCTGATCCTGCGGCACGATGCGAGGACATGATGCGGCGCGGCCGCGCCTGATCCTGTCGTCACTGAAGGGGGACAATTGGCCGGCTCTATAGCCCAAGGTTCTGCCCAAAACAAGCCAAGGTCGCGGTTGAACACCTTGGTACGTTTCCGGATTTGCCAAGCCCGGCCCGGCAGGCCTATCAGGACGGCAGATCGGTATTTGGAAGAATTCTCAGGTGGCCCATGAGCGCAGTGGAACGGCTTGACGAACGGCAGGGCGCTGCCACGGGGCAGGATCCGGTCGGAGATGCCGTTGCGGCCGTCGAGGCATTGGCCGAGCCGGCAAGCCCTGTGCGGCGCTCGAAGCTGCGCCCGCTGCTGGCGCTGTCTCCCTATGTCCTGCGCTATCGCGGCCGCGCCCTCCTGGCGCTGATCGCGCTCACGGTCGCGGCCCTGACCACGCTGCTGGTGCCGATCGCGGTCCGCCGCATGATCGATTTCGGCTTCACGCCGAAGGGCATCGAGCTGATCAACAGCTATTTCAGCGTCATGATCGCCGTCGTGGCGGTGCTCGCGCTGGCAAGCGCGGCCCGCTACTACCTCGTCATGACGATCGGCGAGCGCATCGTCGCCGATCTCCGGCGCGACGTGTTCGCGCATCTGATGTCGCTGTCGCCGTCCTTCTTCGATTCCGCTCGCTCCGGCGAGCTGGTGTCGCGGCTCACCGCCGACACCACCCAGATCAAATCGGCGGCGGGCGCCTCCGTGTCCATCGCGCTGCGCAATCTGCTGCTGTTCATCGGCGCCACCGCGATGATGGTGATCACGAGCCCGAAGCTGTCCGGCTTCGTGCTGCTGGCGATCCCGCTGATCGTGCTGCCGCTGGTGGCGTTCGGGCGCTGGGTCCGGCGGCTGTCGCGCAACGCCCAGGACACGCTCGCCGACGCCTCGGCCTATGCGTCCGAGCTGATCGGTTCGATTAGGACCGTGCAGGCCTATACCAGCGAGAAGCTCGCTGCGGCGCGTTTCGGCGGCGAGGTCGAGCAGGCCTACGAGGCGGCGCGGGTCTCGACCCAGGCGCGCGGCGTGCTCACCGCGATCATCATTTTCATCGTCTTCTCCAGCGTGGTCGCGATCCTCTGGGTCGGCTCGCACGACGTGTTGACCGGCGCGATCAGCGCCGGCCGGCTCGGTCAGTTCGTGCTCTACGCGGCCTTTGCCGCCGCCGGTCTCGGCCAGCTCTCGGAGGTCTGGGGCGAAGTGTCGGCGGCGTCCGGCGCGGCCGAGCGGCTGTTCGAGCTGTTGCATGTGCAGCCGGAGATCACGGCGCCCGCGCAGCCGCGCCCGATGCCGGAGCCGGCGCGCGGCGACCTCGGCTTCGACCACGTCAGCTTCGCCTATCCGAGCCGCCCCGACGTCCGCGTCCTCGATGACGTCTCGTTTGCGATCAGCGCCGGCGAGAAGGTCGCGATCGTCGGCCCCTCCGGCGCCGGCAAGAGCACGCTGTTCCATCTTCTGCTGCGCTTCTACGATCCGGCCTCCGGCTCGATCTCGTTCGACGGTGTGCCGGTACGCGCGGCCGACCCGCGCAAGATGCGCGAGCGCATCGCGCTGGTGCCGCAGGAATCCGTGGTGTTCGCGACAAGCGCGCGCGAGAACATCCGCTTCGGCCGGCCCGAGGCGACCGACGCCGAGGTCGAGCGTGCCGCCGATCTCGCTCATGCCAGCGAATTCATTCGCCGCCTGCCGAACGGCTTCGACGCGGCGCTGGGCGAGCGCGGCGTCACGCTGTCCGGCGGTCAGCGCCAGCGCATCGCCATCGCGCGCGCCATCCTGCGCGATGCGCCGCTGCTGCTGCTGGACGAGGCGACATCGGCGCTCGACGCCGAGAGCGAGACGCTGGTGCAGACCGCGCTCGAGGGGCTGATGAAGGACCGCACCACCCTGGTGATCGCGCATCGCCTCGCGACGGTGCTGTCCTGCGACCGCATCCTGGTCATGGACCGCGGCCGCATCGTCGAGCAGGGCACGCACACGTCGCTGGTTGCGGCCAACGGCCTCTATGCGCGGCTGGCGCGGTTGCAGTTCGAGGGCGTGTAGTTTCGGCAACACCGTGGATGAGCGGCAACACTCTCGGAATTCTTGTTCCCGACCCTGCAACCTTTCTCCCGCTTTATACGTTCCCTGCCGGAACAGATGGCGCGCCGTCCTGCTGCGCGCCCAACCGCACAGGAGCAACGCGCATGCCTTATCGCCGTGGCAGTTTTGCCCTCACCCCACCCTCGTTCGTCATCTTCGCGATCGCGCTGGTGCTCGCGCTCGTCGCGATGCTCGCGCACTACATGCACGCGTCGGTGCCGCTGCTGTCGGCAGCGCACGCCTTCGATGCGCTGGCGATTGCCTTCGTGGTGCTGACCATCGGCGTGCTGTTCCGCGGCGTGTAGTTGCTGGCCACCCCACACTCGGTGTCGCCCCTGCGAAAGCAGGGGCCCATAACCACAGGCAGATGTTTGGCTGGCAAATGCCCGTCACCGCCATTGTTCGCAACACATCTGCTGCGGAGTATGGGTCCCGGATCTGCCCTCGCTTCGCTCGGTTGTCCGGGACGACAGCAGAGCATGCGGCTGCGAGGCCGAGTGTCGGCAACTAAGGCGTCCACGCCATCCGCAGCACCGGGCGGCCCGAGGTCAGGTTGACGTCCTCGCCGGCTTCAACAAAGCCACAGCGCTTGTAGAAGCTGATTGCTCGCGCGTTATCCTTGTTGACCAGCAGCGTGATGCCTCCAGGGGATCGCTCCTTGGCAGCGTCCACTAATTGCGTCGCGAGCGGTGAGCCCCAATACCGCGGCGAGACCACCAGCTGATCGAGATAGCCCGTTGCATCGATCGTGACGAATCCGGCAAGTGCACCTTCCGCCTCACCGACGATCACCTCCGCCTTCGGCACCAGCTCATTGCGCCAGCGCTCACGCCACCACGCAGCGCGCGCGGCAAAATCGATGGCGGGATAGGCGAGCTGCCAGGTCTCCTGCCACAACGCGATCGCCGCGTCCTCGTCCTCGGCGCGATAGGGGCGGAGGGTGGAGTTCGACGTCACCGCTCCGTCAGCTTCAGCTCGATACGCCGGTTGCGGCGGAACGCTTCCTCGGTGTTTGCAGGATCCAGCGGCTGGAATTCGGCGAAGCCCGCCGCGACCAGGCGCTGGGCCGGTACGCCGAGCGAGATCAGATATTGCACCACCGAGATGGCGCGCGCCGAGGACAATTCCCAGTTCGACTTGAACACCGGGCTGTTGATCGGACGAACGTCGGTGTGGCCGTCGACCCGCAGCACCCAGGAGATCTCTGCGGGGATCTGCTTGTCGAGGTCGACCAGCGCGGTCGCCACCGAGTTCAGCTCCTGCTGGCCCTCGGGCAGCAGGGTGGCCTGTCCGGTGTCGAAGAACACCTCCGACTGGAACACGAAGCGGTCGCCGACGACGCGGATGTCGGGACGGTTGCCGAGGATGGCGCGCAGCCGGCCGAAGAACTCCGAGCGGTACCGGGTCAGCTCCTGCACCCGCTGTGCCAGCGCGACGTTGAGGCGCGAGCCGAGATCGGCGATGCGGCTCTGCGATTCCTTGTCGCGCTTCTCCGAGGCATCGAGCGCATCCTCGAGCGCGGCGAGCTGGCGGCGCAGTGCGCTGATCTGCTGGTTGAGCACCTCGATCTGGGCCAGCGCCCGCGCCGTGACCTGCTTCTCGGAGTCGAGCGCCCGGTTGAGCTCGTTGGCGCGGCCGGCGGCATTGCTGCCGGCATTGGCGAGCCCGTCATAGAGGCCCTTGACGCGGTCGCGCTCGGCCTCGGCGTTCGCGAGCCCGGCGCGCAGCTGCGCAACCTGGTCGTCCAGCGAGAGCTTGCCGAGCTTCTCCAGGGACAGCATCTCGTTGAGCTGCGCGATCTTGGCGTTGAGCTGCTCCAGCGCCTTGTCCTTGCCGGTGACCTCCTGCGACAGGAAGAACTGCACCACCAGGAACACGGTCAGCAGGAACACGATCGACAGCACCAGCGTCGACAGCGCGTCAACGAAGCCCGGCCAGTAGTTGAGGCCGGAATCTCCGCGGCGGGTACGGGCAAGCGCCATTCAGCGTCTCCTAGCTCGTCTAGTAGTTCGGCCTGGGCCGGCCGACGGAGCAGCTCAACTCTTCTCCGTCTGCCGCGCCAGCCGCTCCAGCAGCCGCTTGATCTCGCGGTTCTGCTCGCCCTGGCCGTCGGCCCATTCGCGGATCATCTGCTGCTCGGTGCGCATGTGCCCGACCAGGCCCTGGATCGCCTCGGCGAGGTTGGCCATCGCCGCGGTGGCGCCGCGGTTGGAGCCTTCTTCCATGGCGGTGCGCAGCCGCTCGATGGCAACCGAGAGGTCGGCACCGGTGTCGCCGCTGCCGCCATATTCCCGCACGGTGCCGGCGAGCCAGTCCTCCAGATCGGTATAGAAGCGGTTCTGCGCCTGGCTCGATTGCAGGTCGAGGAAGCCGAGGATCAGCGAGCCGGCGAGGCCGAACAGCGAGGACGAGAACGAGATGCCCATGCCGCCCAGCGGCGCGGCAAGGCCGCCCTTCAGCGTGTCGAACAGCGCACCGGCGTCGCCGCCGACCTTCAGCCCTTCGATCACCTTGCCGACCGAGCCGACCGTCTCGATCAGGCCCCAGAACGTGCCGAGCAGGCCCAGGAACACCAGGAGGCCGGTCATGTAGCGCGAGATGTCGCGGGCCTCGTCGAGCCGGGTCGCGATAGAGTCGAGCAGATGGCGCATGGTCTGCTGCGAGATCGACATCCGCCCGGAGCGCTCGCGGCCGAGGATGGCGGCCATCGGCGCCAGCAGGACCGGGTGGCGCGGCACCGCCAGGCCGGGATCGGCGATGCGGAAATTGTTGACCCAGGACACTTCCGGATAGAGCCGGACCACCTGTCGGAACGACAGGATGACGCCGATCAGCAGCACGGCCCCGATCAGGGCGTTGAGGCCGGGATTGGCGAAGAACGCCATGACGATCTGCTTGTAGAGCACGACGCCGACCAGGGCGCACAGCACCAGGAAGACCAGCATCCGCACCAGGAAGATCCGGGGCGTGGACAGCTTGGTCCGTTCGACGTCCATCGCGGAGCGGGAGGGGGAGCCTTGAGGCATTGTCGATGACATCCGTTGCGGGGACCGGTCCCTGAAATCCACTATGGCACAGCAGCAGCGGGAAAAAAGCCGCGATCGGCGCAATCCCGTCCCCTGCGCGGAACTATGGCTGAAACCGGCGGGCACCCGCGGCGTAGTTAGTCCCGTGGCTCATATCTAGCGGGAACGCCCTGGCTTTGTCATGACCGTCGTTGAATATCTGCAAGCGCTGCTGGCGATGGCCGTGGCGATGTCGGTGCTGATGGGGCTCGCCTGGGTCGTGCAGCAGCGCAGCGGCAACTCCGGCTGGGTCGACACCATCTGGACGTTTTCCGTCGGGCTGGTCGGCGCCGCCGGCGCGATCTGGCCCGCCGGCGGCGCCGCCCCCAACGCGCGGCAATGGCTGGTCGCGGTGCTGGTAGCGGTCTGGTCGCTGCGGCTCGGCGGCCATGTTGCGGCGCGCAGCCGCGGCATCTCCGACGACCCGCGCTACGCGGAGTTTGCCCGGCAATGGGGCGCGGCCGCACCGCGAAAGATGTTCCTGTTCCTGCAGCAGCAGGCCTGGGGCTCGATCCCGCTGGTGTTCGCGATGTTCGTCGCCGCCCATGCGCCGGCCGCCGAGCTGCGGCTGCAGGACTATCTCGGCATCCTCGTGCTGTTCGCAGGGATCGCCGGCGAGGGCGTCGCCGACGCTCAGCTCAAGGCGTTCCGTGCCGATCCCGTCAACAAAGGCAAGGTGTGCGACGTCGGCCTGTGGCGCTGGTCGCGCCATCCCAACTATTTCTTCGAATGGGTGTGCTGGCTGTCCTACCCGGTCATCGCGCTGTCGTTCGACCACCCGTGGGGCTTCGCCAGCCTGCTCGCGCCGCTGTTCATGTACTGGATCCTGGTCCACGTCACCGGCATCCCGCCGCTGGAGCAGCAGATGCTGCGCTCGCGCGGGGATCGCTACCGGGCCTACCAGGCGCGCACCAGCGCGTTCTTTCCCCTGCCGCCAAATCACTTTGCGAAGTAACGGAGCCGCAGCATGAGCTTCATCTCGACCATCATCGGCGCCGCCGAGCGTGTGCCGCTGCCCGATGCCGTCATCCGCTCGGCGATCTCCGAATTGTGCGCGCGCACGGCGGCGCGGCTCGGCGGGGCCGATGCGATGGGTGACGCAGAGTTCGCCCGCCTGCTGACGACGCGGCCGATCGCCGAGCATACCGACGCGGCGAACAGCCAGCACTACGAGGTGCCGGCGGCGTTCTTCGCCCGCGTGCTCGGGCCGAACCGCAAATATTCCTGCTGCTTCTACAAGGAGCCGGTCTCGACCCTGCAGGAGGCGGAGGAGGAGGCGCTGCGCCAGACGGTGGCCAATGCCGATCTGCAGGACGGCCAGAGCATTCTGGAGCTCGGCTGCGGCTGGGGCTCGCTGTCGCTGTTCATGGCCCGGCAGTTCCCGCGTGCGAAGATCACGGCGGTCTCCAACTCACATTCGCAGCGCCGCGCGATCGAGGAGATGGCGGCCGCGCGCGGCCTGCTCAATTTGCGGGTCGTCACCGCCGACATGAACGGGTTCGCTCCCGACGCGCGGTTCGATCGCATCGTCTCGGTGGAGATGTTCGAGCACATGATGAACTGGCGCGAGCTGCTGTCGCGGGTCCGGGCATGGCTCCTGCCGGATGGCCGGCTGTTCATGCACATCTTCACCCATCGCACCGCATCCTACCTGTTCGACCGCAACGATCGCGAGGATTGGATCGCGCGGCACTTCTTCACCGGCGGCATCATGCCGAGCCACGGGCTGATCCGGCAGTACGACGATCTGTTCGCGGTCGAGAAAGAATGGCGTTGGAGCGGCGCGCATTATCAGCGCACGGCGCGGGACTGGCTCGCCAATTTCGACGCCGACCGCGACCGCATCCTGCAGGTGCTGCAGCCCGTCTATGGCGACGACGCGACGCTTTGGATGCGCCGCTGGCGCTGGTTCTTCCTCGCCACCGCGGGTCTGTTCGGCCATGACGACGGCCGCGAATGGGGCGTCAGCCATTACCGTCTGCGGCCGGCCAACTAATTTGTTCGCTGCGGCGGGATGCCGCAGCGCCGTCATGGGATTCGCGTTTCGCTCTGCGGAACCTGCCCGGAACTTGTTGCCACAAAGCGCTCACAATCAGGTGAGTCGCGAAAAAGCTAAATCTATCAGCTACGTAGTTCGTGTGACATCAAGCCGCCCAGGTTCCGCGTTGCGTCGCAGCAGCTGTTTTCTATGTTGCACGCAAGGCGAGCGCCAGAATGGCGCCATGACCGGGCCATCCGGTCGACTGGTTTTCATCATCATCGAGGGGGCTCCTCCACTCATGTCTCGTTTTCGCGCGTCGCTGGTCAGCAGTGCATTGATGCTCGCGGCCGCCGCGCCGCTGCTGGCCGGCTGCAACGACCCCATCCAGGCTCAGGCCTCCGCCAATGAGCAGATCGTCATCCCCGAGGTCGGCATCGTGACCGTCGAGCAGAAGGCGCGCGCGATCGTGCGCGAGCTGCCCGGCCGCATCGCGCCGACCCGCGTCTCCGACGTGCGCCCGCGCGTCTCGGGCATCGTCGTCGAGCGGCTGTTCCGTCAGGGCAGCGAGGTCAAGGCGGGTGATCCGCTCTATCGGATCGATCCGCGACCCTTCGAGGTCGAGATCCTGTCGAGCCGTGCGGCGCTGGCCAAGGCCGAAGCGGTGCATGAGCGCGCCGTGCAGCAGGCGAATCGCATCGCGCAGCTGTTCAAGGAGCGCGCGGCGCCAGCCGTCGAGAACGAGAAGGCGATCTCGTCGGAACGCGAGGCTGCGGCCGATATCGAGGCCCGCAAGGCCGATCTCGCGCGCGCCCAGCTCAATCTCGACTACGCGACCGTGCGCGCGCCGATCGACGGTATCGTCGGCGCGGCCCAGGTCAGCGAAGGCGCCATCGCGGTCCAGAACGAGACCTCGCTGGTCACGATCCAGCAGCTCGACCCGATCTATGCCGACTTCACCCAGTCTGTGAGCGAGCTGAACCGCCTGCGCCGCGCGTTCGAGTCCGGCGATCTCGACCAGATCTCGCCCGACGCGATCAAGGTCCGTCTCGTGCTCGACGACGGCACGCCGTACTCGATCCCGGGCAAGCTGTTGTTCTCCGACGCCAAGGTCGATGCCGCCACTGGTCAGGTCACCCTGCGCGGCGAGTTCGCCAATCCCAAGCGCGAGCTGCTGCCGGGCATGTATGTCCGCGTCCGCATCGAGCAGGGCATCGACAGCGACTCCGTCGGCGTGCCGCAGCAGGCGGTGCAGCGCAACGCTGCCGGCGGTTCCGAGGTCTACGTGATCCGCGACGACAACCGCGCGATCGCCAGGCCGGTGCGCGCCGGCCCGACCCAGGATGGCCTGGTGCTGATCACCGACGGTCTGCGCGCCGGCGACAAGGTCGTGGTCGACGGCTTCCAGAAGTTCGCCGCCGGCGACAGGGTCGCTCCGCAGGTCTGGACCGAGGTCAGCGCCGCGACGCAGCTCGAATCGAAGTCGGCGACGCGGTAAGTCGCCATGCCGAGCTTCTTCATCGACAGGCCCATCTTTGCCTGGGTGGTCGCGCTGTTCATCTGCCTGATCGGCGCGATCGCGATTCCGCTGCTGGCGGTCGCGCAATATCCGATCATTGCGCCGCCTTCGATCTCGATCTCGACCAGCTATCCCGGCGCCTCGCCCGAGAACCTCTACAACAGCGTGACGCGGCTGATCGAGGAGGAGCTCAACGGCGCCTCCGGCATCCTCAACTTCGAATCCACCAGCGACTCGCTCGGCCAGGTCGAGATCACCGCCAACTTCGTGCCGGGCACGTCGACCAACGACGCCTCGGTCGAGGTGCAGAACCGCCTCAAGCGCGTCGAGGCGCGGCTGCCGCGCGCTGTCATCCAGCAGGGCATCCTGGTCGAGGAAGCGTCCGCAGCGGTGCTGCAGATCATCACCCTGCAGTCGACCGACGGCAGTCTCGACGAGGTCGGCCTCGGCGACTTCATGATCCGCAACGTGCTCGGCGAAATCCGGCGCATCCCCGGCGTTGGCCGTGCCACGCTGTATTCGACCGAGCGCTCGCTGCGCGTCTGGCTCGATCCGGCCAAGCTGATCGGCTACGGCCTGACCGCCGACGACGTCACCAAGGCGATCGGCGCCCAGAACGCCCAGGTCGCCTCCGGCAGCATCGGCGCCGAGCCCGCGACGACCTCGCAGCGCACCTCGGCGCTGGTGCTGGTCAAGGGCCAGCTCGATTCACCCGACGAGTTCAGCGCGATCATCCTGCGCGCCAACCCCGACGGCTCGACGGTGCGGCTGCGCGACGTCGCGCGCGTCGAGATCGGCGGCCTCAGCTATCAGTTCAACACCCGCCTCAACGGCAAGCCGACCGCCGGTCTCTCGGTGCTGCTGTCGCCGACCGGCAATGCGCTGGCGACCGCTGGTGCGGTCGAGGCCAAGATGAAGGAGCTGTCGCGCTTCTTCCCCTCCAACATCACCTATGAGATTCCCTACGACATCACGCCGGTGGTGAAGGCCTCGATCAAGCGGGTGCTGATGACCCTGGTCGAAGCCGTCGTGCTGGTGTTCGTGGTGATGTTCCTGTTCCTGCAGAACATCCGCTACACCATCATTCCGACCATCGTGGTGCCCGTGGCGCTGCTCGGCACCTGCGCCACCTTGATGCTGGTCGGCTACTCCATCAACATGCTGACGATGTTCGGCATGGTGCTCGCGGTCGGCATCCTCGTCGACGACGCCATCGTCGTGGTCGAGAACGTCGAGCGCATCATGACCGAGGAGGGGCTGTCGCCGAAGGAGGCGACGCGCAAGGCGATGGGCCAGATCACCGGCGCCATCATCGGCATCACCCTGGTGCTGATGGCGGTGTTCGTGCCGATGGCGTTCTTCCCCGGCTCGGTCGGCATCATCTACCGGCAGTTCTCGGTCACCATGGTGGCGGCGATCGGCTTCTCGGCGCTGCTGGCGCTGTCGCTGACGCCGGCGCTGTGCGCGACCCTGCTCAAGCCGGTCACGGCCGGTCACGGTCACGCGAAGAAAGGCCTGTTCGGCTGGTTCAACCGCTTCATGGACAACAGCCGCAACCGCTACACCGGCGTGGTCGGCGGCGCGCTGAAGCGCACCGGCCGGCTGATGCTGATCTATGCGATCTTCCTGGTCGGGCTGACCTTCGCCTTCATCCGGTTGCCGGGCGGCTTCCTGCCGGTCGACGATCAGGGCTTCATCACGACGGACGTGCAGACGCCGGCGGACTCGTCCTACGCGCGGACGCAGGCGGCGGTGGAGGCGGTCGAGAGGTATCTCGCCAAGCGCGCGGGCATCGAGGACGTCACCTTCCTGACCGGGTTCAGCTATGCCGGCCAGGGCGTCAACACCGCCCAGGCCTTCATCTCGCTGAAGGACTGGTCGGAGCGCGGCAAGCATGACAGCGCCGCGGCACTGGTCGCCGACATCAACCGCGATCTCGCCGGCTTGCGCGACGCCAAGATCACCGCGCTGCAGCCGCCGCCGATCGACAATCTCGGCAACTCCTCCGGCTTCAGCTTCCGCCTGCAGGACCGCGGCCAGAAGGGCTATGCCGCGCTGACCGCGGCCGCCGACCAGCTGATCGCCGAGGCCAATGCCAGCCAGGTGCTGCAGAAGGTCTTCATCGAAGGCCTGCCGCAGGGTCCCCAGGTCAATCTGATGATCGACCGCGAGAAGGCCGGTGCCTTCGGCGTCACCTTCGAGGACATCAACAACACGATCTCGACCAATCTCGGCTCGACCTACGTCAACGACTTCCCCAACCGTGGCCGCATGCAGCGCGTCGTGGTGCAGGCCGACCGCATCAGCCGCATGAACGCGGACGACATCCTCAACTACAGCGTCAAGAACGCCAAGGGACAATTGGTGCCGTTCTCGTCGTTCGCGACCATCCAATGGGCCAAGGGACCGACCCAGATCGCCGGCTTCAACTACTATCCGGCGATCCGCATCTCCGGCGAGGCCAAGCCGGGCTACACCTCGGGCGATGCGCTCAAGGAGATGGAGCGGCTCGCCGGCAAGTTGCCGCGCGGCTTCGGCTATGAATGGACCGGACAGTCGCTGCAGGAGAAGCTGTCGGGCTCGCAGGCGCCGCTGCTGCTCGGTCTCTCGGCGCTGGTCGTGTTCCTGTGTCTCGCTGCGCTCTACGAGAGCTGGACGATCCCGCTCGCGGTGCTCCTGACCGTGCCGCTCGGCATCCTCGGCGCCGTCGTCGCCGCCAATCTGCGCGGCCTGTCGAACGACGTGTACTTCACGGTGGCGCTGATCACCATCATCGGCCTCGCCGCAAAGGACGCGATCCTGATCATCGAGTTCGCCAAGGATCTGCGCGCCCACGGCAAGCCGCTGGTCGCGGCGACGATCGAAGCCTGCTCCTTGCGTTTCCGCCCGATCATCATGACCGGCCTCGCCTTCGTCTGCGGCGTGCTGCCGATGTCGATGGCGACGGGCGCCGGCGGTGCCAGCCAGCAGGCGCTCGGCACCAACGTGATGGGCGGCATGATCGCGGTGGTGATCCTGGCGCTGCTGATGGTGCCGGTGTTCTTCGTATCCGTGCAGCGCGTGCTCGCGGGCGATCGGGAGAAGACGGAGCCCGCGGCGGGGCGCGAGGTGTACGGGCCGCCGGCGCCGGCGAAGCCGTAGGCGATCGAATTACCTCGCTCGATCAAGCGAGCCGCAATCTCGCCAAGCCGTCGGTGCGCTCCCCTCCCCCTTGCGGGGAGGGGTTGGGGGTGGGGGTCCACCAGTCCCGCTCAATGTGATGAAATCTACTCCCATCCACGACGCGGCTCATTTGCTTGAGCGAGAAACGCAAGCCGCTTGCTCATTCGTGGGCGCCCGAAGATATGTTCCCTTATCGGCGTTCGGAGTTCGCGGACCCCCACCCCCGACCCCTCCCCGCAAGGGGGAGGGGAGAGCACCGCCGGCGCTGGGACATGATGCTGCAATCCCCGCGACTGGAGTTTCTTGGTCCGTCCGTGTATGCTGCGACGACACGTGACGGGTACGGCATGTCGATGGTCTCTCGCAAATCTGTTCTCGCGTTGGTGTTCGCTGCTCTCGGCGCCTCAGCCGCCCACGCCCAATCCGGTCCCGTCAAATATTGGCTGCCGGGCTGGCCGGTCGGCTTCAGCGACTCCGGCAGTCTCGAGTCCTACGGCGACTACCCAAGCTTCACGGGCAGCGGCAGGGACAGCGGCTTCTTCGCGCGGAGCTACAGCGTGACGAACAATTGGGCGGCGCTGTCGGGCGTCGGCCTGAGCTCGAACCTCGTCAACCGTTACGGCGGGCTCGGGTCGTACACGACCGAGGGCGCGCAATACGGCTACACCTTCAAGAGCGGCGTCAGCTTCTATGGCGGCTTCGAGACGCTGAAATACAATCCCGGCCTCGGTGGCCCGTTCGCGACGTTCGACGGGCGCTCGACCTCGACGCCGGCCTACGCGATCAATGGCGGCGTCGAGTTCAAGCCGACCTCCAATGTCAGCCTGTCGCTCGGCTTCAGCTACGCCGGCCAGTCGTCCGATCGCGTCGACAGCGACATCAACTCTCCGGCGCTGCCAGGTGCCACGCCGCAGGCCTTCACCAGCGGACGGCGATACTAGGCGCGGCCAGCCTCACCCTCGGTGTCGTCCCGGACAAGCGCGCGTCACGCGCGCGCCGATCCGGGACCCATAACCCCAGGGAGACGTGTGAGGCATTCTGGTCGACCCATCTTGCTCGATCAAAACGGCCGGTGGCTATGGGTCCCGGCTCAAGGCCGGGACGACACCGCATGTGAGGCGAGCGGTTTGGCAAACCGTAAGAAGGCGGCCGGTGGCCGCGCAGAATCAAGCTACGCCGCCGCTTTCAGCACCTTCACCAGCTCGCGGTGGATGACCTCGTTGCCGCACACCACGTGCCCGGTCGCCAGCGCGTCCTCCTTGCCGTCGATGCCGGACACGGTGCCGCCGGCCTCGCGCACCAGGACCATACCGGCGGCGATGTCCCAGGGCTGCAGGTCGCGCTCCCAATAGGCGTCGAAACGGCCGGCGGCGACGAAGGCGAGGTCGAGCGAGGCGGCGCCGAAGCGGCGGAGCCCTGCGACCTTGACCTGCAGCGAGGTCATCTCGCGCAGGAACAGCTGGTGATCGCCGCGGCCGATATGCGGCAGGCCGCAGGCGATGACGCATTCATGCAGCTGTTTGCGCGCGGCGACGCGCAGCCGCTGGTCGTTGAGGAACGCGCCCTTGCCGCGCTCGGCGATGTAGAGCTCGTCATTGGCGGGATTGTAGATCACGCCGGCGATCACGGTGTCCTCGCGCTGCAGCGCGATCGAGATCGCGAATTGCGGGATGCCGTGCAGGAAGTTGGTGGTGCCGTCGAGCGGGTCGACGATCCAGGTGTGCGACTTGTCGCTGCCTTCGCGCTTGCCGCCCTCCTCGCCGAGGAAGCCGTAGCCGGGCCGGGCCTTGGAGAGATCCTCGTAGAGCATCTCCTCGGCCTTCTTGTCGGCGCGGGAGACGAAATTGGCCGGCCCCTTCAGCGACACCTGCAGGTGCTCGATCTCGCCGAGATCGCGCTTGAGGTTGCGGCCGGCGCGGCGCGCGGCCTTGACCATGACGTTGATGAGGGCGGAATGGATCATGAGCTCGATGCGCTGGGCTGACCGCACCTCGCGGTGCGCGCCTTCCCCGGAAGCGGACGAAGGCGGGTGAAATGGCTGGCTGTGGGTGCCCTGCCGGGGCGGCCGCGTCAAGGCCGGATCAGCGGCCGATCACTTGATGGTGCCCAGCCAGTGCTTGGCGGCCTGTTCGCCCTTGGCGCGGTCTTCGGGGGGCATGTCGGCGAATTTCTCGTCGAGCTTGGGATCGCCCTTGCCGGCGGTCTTGGCCACCAGGTGCCATTTGTAGGCCTCGACCTTGTCCATCGGGGTGGCGATTCCATACAGCAGCACCCACGCCAGCCGGTTCTGGGCGACCGGGCTGTTCTGCCGCGCGGCCCGGCGCAGCAGCGCGATGGCCGCGGGCTGGTCCTTCGGCACGCCGGTGCCGTTGAACAGCGCGATGGCGTATTCGACCTCGGCGTCGATATTGTCGGCGATCGCGGCCGCCTTCAGCAATTGCGCGGCCTTTTCGAGGTCTTTCGGCACGCCGGTTCCTTCCTTGTAGAAGGTCGCCAGCGCGTATTGCGCCTCGGCATTGCCGGCATCCGCAGCCAGGCGCAGCAGCTCGGCCGAGCGCCTGAGGTCCTGCGGCAAGGTCTGGCCGTCGAGATAGAGCAGCGCGAGATTGTAGGCCGCCTTCGGCTCGCCGAGCTTGGCGGCGGAGGCCAGCAGCTTGACCGCCTCGAGCTTGTCGACAGGGCCGCCGCGCCCGGCCAGCCGCATCATCGCCAGCGCGAACATCGCCTCGCGGTCGCCGGCCTCGGCGGCCCGCTTGTACCAGATCGCCGCCTTGTCGTAATCGCGGCGGATGCCCTGGGCGTTTTCGTAGAGCTGGCCGAGCATCGCCATGGCCTTGGGATCGCCGGCCTGCGCCCGCGGCGTGGCGAGATCGAACGCGGTCTTGTACTGGCCGCGCTGATAGGCGCCGTAGACCAGGTCGACATTGGGATCATTGGCGGCGGGCGGTGGCGTCGCGGCCGGCGCCGGGGCGGCCGGCTTGGCCGACGGGGCGGGGGCCGGCTTCTTTGCCGCGGACGTTGCCGGCGGCTTGGCCTTCTCGGCCGCCTTCTCCGCCGGCCGTTCGACCGGCTTGGGCTTTTCCGCCGGGGCCGGCTGCAGGGCCGGCGGCGTCAACGAGATCTGCGCGCGTGCGCCCGGCATCGCCATGGCGAGCGCAGCAACGACACATGTCAGGCGCAGGATCGTCATCGGCCGCCGTTCAGCTCTGTCCTGGCGCGTCGGCTGGCGCGGCCGTATGGGCGCTGCGGATCGCGGTGCTGATCTCAGCAAGCGCCGCGGCCGGGCCGCGGGCGTCGTTCCAGACGAGGTCGTCGACCAGCACGAAATCGGCTCCCGCCGCGACGAAGTCCGCGGCCTCCTTGAGCGAGATCGCATAGCCGACGCAGGGCGGCTCGAACAGCTCCGCCCACCAGGCGAGGCGCTCGTTGACGGCATCCGGCGAGGGCCGCCGTCCCTGCGCATCGCGCTCGCCGAACAGCACATAGTCGGCGCCGAGCTCGCCGGCGCGCATCGAATCATGGCGTGTGGACAGGCCGCCGCAGCCGGCGATGCGGTCCGGCTTCAGGCCGGGCAGCGCCTCCTCCAGCGCGGCGATGCCGGTCAGGTGCGCGCCATCGGCGCCGGCGCGGGCGACGATGTCGGGATGGCCGTCGATCAGCAGCGCTGCGCCGGCGCCCTGGATCGCCGGCGCCAGCGTCTTGACCATCGTGATCATGCTGCGCGGATCGCTGTCCTTCAGCCGCACCAGCACCGCAGCGATGTCGGCGCTGGCGAGGATCTCGGGCAGGCCGGCGGCCAGCGCCGCCGCATCGGTCACGACCGGCGTTGCCAGATAGAGGCGCGGCGCGGGCCGCGCGGATGTCGTCTTGCCGGACACTAGGCGGCCTCTTTCTCGAGCGCTGCGGTCCACTGGCCGCGGCTGGCAAGCGCGTTCATGCGGGCGCGGTGGGTGAAGGCGCGCTGGCCGGCGGGGATGTTCGCCGCCCTGCCTGCCCATGCCTGCTGCGGCGCCGCCTGCAGCGCGCGGCCGTAGGAGAAGGTCAGCTTCCAGGGCAGCGGTCCGAGCCGGTTCATCGCGTCGAGATGCGCGGTCGCGCTCTCGTCGGATTGTCCGCCGGACAGGAAGGCGATGCCGGGCACCGCCGCAGGCACGCATTCCTTCAACAGTTGGACGGTCCTTTCGGCGACCTCCTGCACCCCGGCCTGGTCCGGCGACTGCTTGCCCGCGACCGCCATGTTGGGCTTCAGGATCATGCCTTCCAACGCGACGCGCTGGATGCGCAATTCACGAAACACCTCGTTCAGCACGCGGCGCGTGACGTCGAAGCAGCGACCGATGTCATGATCGCCGTCCATCAGCACCTCCGGTTCGACAATCGGCACGATGTTCGCTGCCTGGCACAGGGCGGCATAGCGGCCGAGCGCATGCGCGTTGACATGGATCGCTGTCATCGAAGGGATGTTGTCCTTGTCGATATCGATCACGGCCCGCCATTTGGCGAAGCGCGCACCCAGCGCGTAGTACGTCGCCAGCCGATCCGCAAGCCTGTCGAGGCCGACCGTGACCCGCTCGCCGGGGCAGCCGGACAGCGGCTGTGTTCCCTCATCGACCTTGATGCCGGGAATGGCGCCGGCCGCTTCGATCAGCTTCACCAGCGGGGTGCCGTCGGCGGCATGCTGCCGGATGGTTTCGTCATAGAGGATGACGCCGGAGATGAACGACATGCCCTCGCTGCGAAACAGCATCTCGCGATAGTCGCGGCGGTTCTGTTCGGTCGAATCGACCTTGATGGCATCGAAGCGCTTCTTGATCGTCCCGGTGGATTCATCGGCGGCGAGGATGCCCTTGCCCGGTGCAACCATGGCAAGGGCCGTGGTGTTCAGTGCGGAGAGATTCATGCTTGGCTCCAGACGCACCTGCCCTGCCCATCAAAATAGACGGTTCTCGGGCGGATGCCGAGCAAACATTGGCCGCCGGTGAGGCGGACTCTCGAAGAGGTGAAGGGGAGGTTGCTGATCGGAGCAAGCGATCACGTCACCGGTGGTCGGCTTCCCTCCCCCTTGCGGGGAGGGGTTGGGGGTGGGGGTCCACACGCACTGAACTCAGTGAGTTACGCGTTGAGATCGTAAGTGGTGAACGCTGTCGCGCGCACGCGTTCGGCCACTTCAATCGCAAGCGCGATGGTCGATATGCGCCTTCGATCTCATCACTGATAGTACGCCCCGGACCCCCCCGACCCCTCCCCGCAAGGGGGAGGGGAGCTTACCGCCGTTGCGGCGGCTGCTGGGGTCGAGAAGCTCAACGCAGCGCGGCGGCAGCTGCCTCACGCCACCTTCGGAGCCAGCTCGCCCTTGGCGTACCGCTTGGCCATCTCGGCCGTGGTCAGCACGCGCTTGATCTTGGAGGCCTGGCCGGCGGTGTTGAACTCCTGCAGGCGCTGCTTGCACAGCTTGGCCATCGCCTCCATCGCCGGCTTCAGGTACTTGCGCGGATCGAATTCCTCCGGGTGCTCCGACAGAACTTTCCGGATCTGGCCGGTCATCGCCATGCGGTTGTCGGTGTCGATGTTGATCTTGCGCACGCCGTTCTTGATGCCGCGCTGAATCTCGCTGACCGGCACGCCCCAGGTCGGCTTCATCCTGCCGCCATAGGCGTTGATGATCTCCTGCAGGTCCTGCGGCACCGAGGACGAGCCGTGCATCACGAGATGCGTGTTCGGCAGCTTGCGATGGATCTCCTCGATCACGTTCATGGCGAGGATGTCGCCGTCGGGCTTGCGCGTGAATTTGTAGGCGCCGTGCGAGGTGCCCATCGCGATCGCGAGCGCGTCGACCTGGGTCTCACGCACGAACTTCACGGCCTCGTCCGGGTTGGTCAGCAGCTGGTCGTGCGACAGCTTGCCTTCGGCACCGTGGCCGTCCTCCTTGTCGCCCATGCCGGTCTCGAGCGAGCCGAGCACGCCGAGCTCACCCTCGACCGAGATGCCGCCGAGATGCGCCATGGTGGCGACCGTCTTGGTGACGCCGACATTGTAGTCCCAGTCAGCCGGCGTCTTGCCGTCGGCCTTCAGTGATCCGTCCATCATCACCGAGGTGAAGCCGGACTGGATCGCGGTCATGCAGGTGTCGGGACCGTTGCCATGGTCGAGATGCACGCACACCGGAATGTGCGGATAGATCTCGGTGACCGCGTCCATCATGTGCTTGAGCATGACGTCGTTGGCATAGGAGCGGGCGCCGCGCGAGGCCTGGATGATCACCGGAGCGTCGACCGCATTGGCCGCCTCCATGATCGCCAGTGCCTGCTCCATGTTGTTGATGTTGAAGGCCGGGACGCCGTAGTCATTTTCCGCCGCGTGGTCGAGCAATTGACGCAACGTGATACGAGCCATGACTGGAACTCCCTGATTAAGAATTGGACGGTGCGGCAGGATGCGCACGTGTCGAAACTGCTGCACCGTGCATAACGCGGTGGTCGGGAGATTCCAAGGGTTGCGGGCGACGCAGGCGACCAGGCAGCACTATCGGGCACCACTGAAGGTTGGCGGTGAAATCCGTCGCAACGGGTAGCGCGGTGGGGCCGACTCAGGTCTTCCTGGTTTCGAGAGCCGCGATGCGCTCTTCGACCTCACTGACCCGCTCGTCGAAGTCGCTGGCGGCCGCACGCATCATGACCAGCATGCCGGCGGCATCGCGACGCTGCTTGCGGATCAAAGCTTCCATCCGCTCGTGTTCGGCTCGATTGTCTTGCCTGAACTGTCCAACCTCGATCCGAAGCGCAGCAATGCTCTCCTGAATCTTTATCAGGATCGAGTGCACGGCGTCTGTCGGAGTGTCAGCCATGAATGGAACATAACAGAAACATCCATGGCCGACAAGCTCTGAGGATCAGGCCTTCAGCACTTCCACGCCCGGCAGCGGCTTGCCTTCCATCCATTCCAGGAAGGCGCCGCCGGCGGTCGAGACGTAGCTGAAGTCGGCGGCCACGCCGGCCTGGTTGAGGGCCGCGACGGTATCGCCGCCGCCGGCCACCGAGACCAGCTTCTTGGTCTTGGTGCGTTCCGCTGCGTGCTTGGCGGCGACCATCGTGCCGCGGTCGAACGGCGTCAGCTCGAAGGCGCCGAGCGGACCGTTCCAGACCAGCGTCGCGGCATCGTCGATCGCGGCATGGATGCGTGCGGTCGATTGCGGGCCGACGTCGAGGATCATGCTGTCCGGCGGGATCGCGTCGAGGCCGTAGGCGAAGGACGGCGAATTGGCCGCGAAGTGATAGGACACGGTGGCGTCCACCGGCAGGATGATGGCGCAGTTCGAGGCTTCCGCCTTGTCCATGATCCTGAGAGCAGTCGCCGCCAGATCCTTCTCGGCCAAGGACTTGCCGATCTGCACGCCCTGGGCATGCAGGAAGGTGTTGGCCATGCCGCCGCCGATCACCAGCGCATCGACCTTGGTGACGAGGTTTTCCAAGAGGTCGATCTTGGTCGAGACCTTGGCGCCGCCGACGATCGCGATCACCGGCTTGGCGGGCCGTCCCAGCGCCTTGTCGAGCGCGTCGAGCTCGGCCTGCATGGTGCGTCCCGCATAGGCCGGCAGCTTGTGGCCGAGGCCTTCGGTCGAGGCATGGGCGCGGTGGGCGGCGGAGAAGGCGTCGTTGACCCAGATGTCGCCGAGCTTGGCGAGCTCGGCCACGAAGGCCGGATCGTTCTTCTCTTCCTCCTTGTGGAAGCGCGTGTTCTCCAGGCACAGCACGTCGCCGTCCTTCATCGCGGCGATCGCGTTTGCCGCCGGCTCGCCGATGCAGTCGTCGGCGAAGGCGACGGGGCGCTTGATCACCTGCGAGAGCGCGGCGGCGACCGGCTTCAGCGAGTCCTTGGCGTCGCGGCCCTTGGGCCGGCCGAAATGCGCGAGCAGGATGACCTTGCCGCCCTTGGTGGCGATCTCGTTGATGGTCGGCGCGACGCGCTCCAGGCGCGTGGCATCGCTGACGTGACCATTCTCCATGGGCACGTTGAGATCGACGCGCAGCAGCACGCGCTTGCCTTTGACGTCGACGTCGTCGAGCGTACGGAATTGTTTCATGAGGTGCCTCCCAGGCGGTCATGCCCGGCCTTGTGCCGGGCATCCACGTCGTCCTTCTATGGGCATAAAACGCGGATGGCCGGGACAAGCCCGGCCATGACAGTCAATTTTGTTAGAGCAGCTTGCCCATCGCGACGGCGGTGTCGGCCATGCGGTTGGAGAAGCCCCACTCGTTGTCGTACCAGGACATCACGCGTACGAGGTTGCCGTTCATGACCTTGGTCTGGTCCATGTGGAACGTCGAGGAGTGCGGATCGTGGTTGAAGTCGATCGAGACGTTCGGCGCGGTGGTGTAGCCGAGCACGCCCTTGAGCTCTTGCTCGGCGGCGCGCTTCATCGCCTCGTTGATCTCCTTCGGATCGGTGTTGCGCTTGGCGACGATCTTGAGATCGACCACCGAGACGTTTGGCGTCGGCACGCGGATCGCGACGCCGTCGAGCTTGCCCTTCAGCTCGGGCAGCACCAGGCCGATCGCCTTGGCCGCACCGGTCGAGGTCGGGATCATCGACATCGCAGCGGCCCGGCCGCGATAGAGATCCTTGTGCATCGTGTCCAGCGTCGGCTGGTCGCCGGTGTAGGCGTGGATCGTGGTCATGAATCCGGTCTCGATACCGACGGTGTCGTTCAGCACCTTGGCCACCGGCGCCAGGCAGTTGGTGGTGCACGAGCCGTTGGAGACGACCAGATGCTCCTTGGTCAGCGTGGTGTGGTTGACGCCGTAGACGATGGTGGCGTCGGCGCCGTCGGCCGGGGCCGAGACCAGCACGCGCTTGGCGCCGGCGGTCAGGTGCGCGGAGGCCTTGTCCTTGGAGGTGAAGATGCCGGTGCATTCCAGCGCGATGTCGACGCCGAGATCCTTCCACGGCAGCTTCGACGGATCACGCTCGGCGGTGACCTTGATCTTGCCCTGGCCGATATCGATCGTGTCGCCGTCGACGGTCACGGTGTGCGGGAAGCGGCCATGCACGCTGTCGAAGCGCAGCAGGTGGGCGTTGGTCTCGACCGGGCCGAGATCGTTGATGCCGACCACCACGATGTCCTTGCGGCCCGATTCCGCGATGGCGCGCAGAACGTTGCGGCCGATGCGGCCAAACCCGTTGATCCCGACCCGGACTGCCATTTTCGTCTCCTTCAATGACGTTTATCGTTCAATGACGTTTCTCGTCCCTCGTAGCCGGCCCCTGGCAAGGGCTCTACGAGGGTTTGGACCTGTTGACGCCCGGTTCTGCCGGGCGGGAGCGGACGATATGGCCCTTTCGTAGTCCTTTTTTTGCGCTCGCTCAACCGTCGCGAATCAGGGATCCGCCAGCGCGGCTGTCCGGTCGCTCAGACGTGATGGACGGCCGCGCGGGGGGACCGAAGGCCTTACGCCAGCCGCTGTACGGCGGCCTCGACAGCCGCCTCGGCGGTGATGCCGAAATGCTTGTAGAGCTCCTTGGCCGGGCCGCTCTCGCCGAACGAATGCATGCCGATGAAGATGCCGTCCTGGCCGATCACCGCGTCCCAGCCCCAGCGCACCGCGGCCTCGATGGCGATCTTGACCGGCGCCTTGCCGATGATCGCGGCCCGGGTCTCGGCCGGCTGCTCCAGCAGCAGCTCGAGCGACGGCACCGAGACGACGCGGGCTGGGATGCCACGGTCGGCGAGCTGCTTCTGCGCGGCGACCGCGATCTCGACCTCGGAGCCGGTCGCGAACAGCGACACCTTGGCTTCACCTTGCGCCGCGACCAGCTCATAGCCGCCGCGGCCGCAGGGATTGTCAGCCGGCGCCGAGGTGCGCAGTTGCGGCAGGTTCTGCCGCGTCAGCGCCAGCACGGTCGGGCCGTTGGTGCGGTTCAGCGCCAGCTCCCAGCACTCGGCGGTCTCGACCGCGTCGGCCGGGCGGAAGACGCGCATGTTCGGCATCGCGCGCAGCGCGGCGAGATGCTCGACCGGCTGATGCGTCGGGCCGTCCTCGCCGAGGCCGATGGAGTCGTGAGTCAGCACGTAGACGACGCCGGCGCCCATCAGCGCCGACAGGCGCATTGCGCCGCGCGCGTAGTCCGAGAACACCAGGAAGGTGGCGCCGTTCGGCGCGAAGCCGCCATGCAGGAAGATGCCGTTCATGCACGCCGCCATGCCGTGCTCACGGATGCCGTAATGGATGAAGCGGCCCTTCGGCGTCTTGGCCGAGAACGAGGTCGCGGACTTCGCCTTGTTGTTGTTGGAGCCGGTGAGGTCGGCCGAGCCCGCCACGAACTCGAACGGCATCGCCGCGGCGATCACCTCGATCGCGGCCTCCGAGGACTTGCGGGTGGCGACGTTGAGCGGGGTCTCCAGCAGCGCCTTCTTGTGGTCCTTCAGCGCCTTCGCCAGCCCAGCGGGGCGCTCGTGGCGCAGCCGGCGCTCGAACTCGGCGCGCTTGCGCGGGCCCATCTCGCCGAGCCGGGTCTCCCACTCCGCCCGTGCGGGTGCGCCGCGGCGGCCGGCCTCGCGCCAGGCGGCGAGCACGTCGTCGGGCACCGAGAACGGCTCCTGCGAAATGCCGAGCTTCTCCTTGGCGCCCTTCAGCTCTTCTGCTCCCAGCGCCTCGCCATGCACCTTGGAGGTGCCGGCCTTGGTCGGCGCGCCATAGCCGATCGTGGTCTTGCAGGCGATCAGCGACGGCTTCGACGACTTCTGCGCCCGTGCGATCGCGGCGGCAATCGCCTCGGGATCATGGCCGTCGATCAGCTCGGCGGCCCAGCCGGCAGACTTGAAGCGCTTCACCTGGTCGACCGAGTCGGCGATCGACAGCGGGCCGTCGATCGAGATGCCGTTGTCGTCCCACAGCACGATCAGCTTGTTGAGCTTCCAGTGCCCGGCCATCGCGATCGCTTCCTGGGAGATGCCCTCCATCAGGTCGCCGTCGGAGGCCAGCACGTAGGTGTGGTGGTCGACGATCTTCTTGCCGTATTCCGCCTGCAGCATCTTCTCGGCCAGCGCCATGCCGACCGCGGTGGAGATGCCCTGGCCGAGCGGGCCGGTGGTGGTCTCGATGCCCTTGGTGCGGAAATTCTCCGGATGGCCGGGGGTCAGCGAATCGACCTGGCGGAAGCGCTTGATCTGGTCGAGCGTCATCTCCTCGTTGCCGGTCAGATACAGCAGCGCATAGAGCAGCATCGAGCCGTGGCCGGCCGACAGCACGAAGCGGTCGCGGTCCGGCCAGGCGGGCGCTGCGGCATCGTATTTCAGCACGCGGGTGAACAGCACGGTGGCGACGTCGGCGGCGCCCATCGGCAGGCCGGGATGGCCCGATTTCGCCTTTTCGACGGCATCCATTGCGAGCGCGCGGATGGCGTTGGCCATGCGGGAATGATCGACCTGCGTCATGCTGGAATCCGTCCAAACGTGAAATGCTGATGACAGGGACGCCGCCGGTATTGCTGGCGGGCCGGGATTTTGCGGGCTGATTAGCACCTCGGTTCCGGGAATCAAAGGCAATGCAACGTCCCGGACGTCCCAAAAGTTGCTTAGTAGTGCATAGTTTCGGCCGAGCGTTGCGCTTGGCTCGCCCAGCACGTAAGATTTTGCCCGTAACCGCTTGCCGGACAGCGCTTTTGTCGCGTCCCGCTGGCTCCGAGGGCCTCGCATCCGCGCCATGAACGATCACCCTGCCAAACTTGCCGGCCAGGTGGAACCCGGCGCCGCCGATCTCGAGGCGGCGACGCGGCGACTGATGACGGCCCTCGACGCGCTGGAGAGCGCGGTCGAGCGGCGGCGCGAGGCGGATCGTGACGAGGACGAACTGGCGACGCGCATCCAGGCGCTCGGCGCCGACCGCTCGCGTCTCGCCGACGAGCTCGACGGCTCCTTGATGAAGACGCGCCGGCTCGAGCGCACCAATCGCGAGATCGCCGAACGTCTGGACACCGCGATCGGCACCATCCGCGCCGTGCTCGCTGGCGGCGACGGGCAGGACGCCGCTGAAGACGATGAGGACGAAGAATGAGCCACATCAACGTCACCATCAACGGCCGCCAATATCGCATGGCGTGCGAGGAGGGCCAGGAGCTCAGGCTGCTGAAACTCGCGGAGAGTCTGGAATCGCGCATCACCAATCTGCGCGGCAAGTTCGGCGAGATCGGCGACGCCCGCCTGACCGTGATGGCTGCGCTCACCGTGTGCGATGAGCTGATCGACGCCAATCAGCGCGTGCAGATGCTGGAGCAGGAGCTGGAAGGCCTGCGCAACGTGCGCAACCAGGCGAGCGACCGCGCCCGCGCCACGCAAGTCGCGGTGGCCAAGGCGCTGAACGCCGCCGCCGAGCGCATCGAGCGCACCACGCAGGTGCTCAACCGGACCATCGGTGGCGGGGTGGCGATCGGATAGGGCGGAACTAACAAGTCAGTCCTAGTGCAGTCAACGTGGACCGCCTCATTTCGCGGTGCTTATGAGTGTGCCCTCGCCCCTTGTGGGAGAGGGCATGTATGACAGTGCGGCGAGCGCGGTTGGGTGAGGGGTCTCTCGCGGCGAGCGTTGTTCGTGGAGAGAAACCCCTCACCCAACCGCGTGCGTGGATAGGCCGGCGATGCCCTCTCCCACAAGGGGCGAGGGCGCTGTATCTGAGAGCACGCTCTTCCTTCGCAGCCTCACTCACGCTCGCGCGAGTTGCGCCTCGATGGCGGCCTTGTCGATCACCGACCATACTTCCGCGATCCTGCCGTCGCGGAATGCGTAGAACACGTTCTCCGTGAAGGCGACCCGCCGGCCGTTGACCGGCAGCCCGAGGAACGCGCCACGCGGCGTGCAGTCGAACTCCAGCCGGCTTGCGACGCGAGGCGGCTCTGACAGCAGCAGGCCGATGTTGAAGCGAAGGTCGGGGATATCGGCGAAGTTTCCCACCAGCATATCGCGATAGCCGTTGAGCCCGAGCTGCCGGCCGTTGTGAACGACGTGGTCGTGCACGAAATCGCCGAGCACCGGCCAAGCCTGCGCATTCAGGCACACGATGTAGGCGCGATAGTGATTGGCGAGCTCGGGTCCGGTCATGGCGCTGCTTCCGTTCGAGACGAGAGCAGGCAACCTCTCGCAGCGGCAACGGTTCCGAACAGGGATCAAAGACCTTCTATGATCAATGCGATGGTTTCCAACGGCAATGCCGCGCCTACTGCGCCGATGACCAGACCGACGAGGCCGAGGACGACGGCACCGATCCAGCCGCCCGAATGAAAGCCGACGGTTGCACCGACGAAGGCTCCCGTCGCAAGCGTACAGATGGCCCAGAGCGTGTGAAGGATGAGTCCGATCGTCCTCAGCATGCGTGATATCGCCTGTCAGCGGTCTCACCCGTCCCCTTCCGATGGGTCGCGCGGATACGCCATTGTGCGGCAGCGAAGCCGATCACGTCATCGCGATGTGTTCGTGTTGCGAGCGCTTGTCGTTCTTTCCTATGTCCTCTACCCATTGGTCAGGCGGAGCGATCGAATCCCGCGAGACAAGCGGGATCATCCGCGCATCAGGGAGGTGCCCATGAAGACGCTGCTCAAAGCGGCCGTAGCCACAGCCTTCACCATGATCATCACGCAGCTCACCGCCGCGCCCCTGCCGGAGGCCAGGCCCGACGAGGTCGGCTTCTCGCAGGCGGGGCTCGCCCGCATGGATGACTTCTTCGCCCGCGAGATCGCCGCCAGGCGCGTGCCCGGCGCCGTCGTGGCGATCGCGCGTGACGGCAAGCTCGTGCACTACAAGGCCTACGGCCAGCTCGATCCGGTGAAGGGCACGCCGATGCCGCTCGACGCGATCTTCGCCCTGGCCTCGATGACCAAGCCGATGACCGCGGTGGCGGGGCTGACGCTGATGGAGCAGGGGCGACTGCCGTTGCAGGCCAGGCTCGCCGACTACTATCCGGCCTTCGCCGACATGAAGGTCGGCGTCACCCAGGAGAACGGCGCGCTGCTGCTGGTGCCGCAGGCCCGCCCCATCCTGATCCACGATCTCTACCGCCACACTTCGGGCCTGATGTATGGTGGCCGGCCGGACAGCTCGAGCCCGGTGGCGCGGCTCTATCCCGACGGCACCGCGCCCGCGATCGAGGGCGACACCCAGGCCTTCATCGAGCGCCTCACCAGGCTGCCGCTGGCGCATCAGCCTGGTTCGCAGTTCGAATACGGCTTCTCCATCGACGTGCTCGGCGCCGTCATCGAGAAGGTCAGCGAGCAGCGGCTCGGCGAATATCTTTCAGCCAATGTCTGGAAGCCGCTCGGCATGGTCGACGCGACCTTCGCGCCGACCGACGCACAACGCCCGCGGCTGGCGCATCCGTTTCCGAACAATCCGCTGACCGGCAAGCCGCAGGCGATCAAGCTGCTGGATACGTCGACGAAGTCGGACTGCGGCGGCGCCTGCTCGTTCGCCACCATCGGCGACTACGTCCGCTTCGGCCAGATGCTGCTCAATGGCGGCGAGCTCGATGGCGCGCGCATCCTGAGCCCGAAGACGGTGCAGCACATGACCTCCAACCATCTCGGGCCGGAAATCAAGAACACCGTCGCCAATGTCGAGCCGCATCGCGCCGGCTTCAGCTTCGGGCTCGGCGTCGCCGTGCGCGTCAGCGAGGGTCTGTCTGCGGTGCCCGGCAATCCCGGCGAGTTCAGCTGGAACGGCGCCTATGGCACGCAGTTCTTCTGCGATCCGAAGGAGCGCCTCGTCGTGGTGGTCGGCACCGCGGCGCCCGGCGACCTGCGCAAATATTATCGCGAGCAGGTGCAGGACATCGTGTACGGCGCGATGGTGAGGTAAGATAGCGCATGCTGACAATCCATCATCTGGGGAAGTCCCAATCCGAGCGCATCGTCTGGCTCTGCGAGGAGCTGCAAATACCCTACGAGCTGAAATGCTACACGCGCGACGCCAGGACGGTCCTGGCGCCCGCGGAGTACAAGGCGCTGCACCCGATCGGCGCCGCGCCGGTCATTACCGACGGCGATCTGGTGCTCGCCGAATCCGGCGCCGTTGTCGACTACATCATCTCCAAATACGGCCAGGGCCGGCTGCGGCCAGGCCCCGATGATCCGAACTTCGCGCCATTCCTCTACTGGTTCCACTTCGCCAACGGCACCTTGCAGGCGGCGATGGGCCGGCTGATGATCCTCAACCGTCTCGATCTGCCCGACGACAATCCCATGCTCGGCGCGATGCGGGCGCGGGTCGATCGCGCCTTCGCGGCCGTCGAGGCGCGCTGCGGCGAGGCGGACTACCTGGCGGGGGCGGCGCTCACCACCGCCGACATCATGACCGTGTTCTCGCTGACGACGATGCGCTACTTCCTGCCTTACGATCTCAGCCCCTTCCCCAACATCCGCGCCTATCTGTCACGCATCGCCGCCCGCCCGGCCTATCAGCGGGCGATGGAGAAGGGCGATCCGGGGATGAAGTTGTTGTTGAGTTGATTGCAAGCAAGTTTGCGCGATCGCTCACGCGGCTGGCTCGGTGTACCTCGCCCCGCTTGCGGGGAGAGGTCGGATTGCATCGTCAGATGCAATCCGGGTCAGGGGGTACAGGTCTCACCAAGGACGCTCCCTGCGCGTCTGCCCCAACTCACACTTCCCGTGTGGCGGCCGCTCACCCCAACCCTCTCCCCGTAAGAACGGGGAGAGGGAGCCGACTGCCCGAGCCGCTATTGGCGGTCCCCCTCATCTCTGCCGCTTGCGGCTCCAGTCCAGGAACGAGCGATACAGCTCCTCCTTCTCCGCCTTCGAGGTCGGCGCCTTGGCCTGCGATTCGAGAAACGCCTCGAAGCGGTCCTGTTGCGAGAGACCGCCGGTCGCGGCGGGCGCCAGGCCGACATTGGCCTCCTTCTTCATCCGTTCCAGCACGGCGTCGACATACGGATAGCGCTGCCAGCCCGGCACCTGGGCCTCGAGATTGAGATCCTTCCAGCCCGGATGGAACGGCGGCTGCTGCAGCCGCGCGAGGTTGGTGAACAGCGTGTCGACGAAGCGGTTGACGCGGTCGGCGCGGTCGCTGCCCGGCTTCCAGTTGTAGACGGCCAGCACCGACGGCACGGCGATGGTTTCCACGGCGGTGTCAGGTGCGACCAGCCCTGGATAGGTGTCGGCCTTGATGCTGGTCGGATAGTAGAAATCCGAGAATTGCTGCGTGTACGGCACCGGCACGAAGTGGAATCCGGGATCCGCCTTCTTGCCGCTGAACAGCTCGCCGGGCTTGGAGGCGACATAGACCATCGCGGCGATCTCGCCCTTGTGCAGCTTCTCCAGCGCGACAGGGCCACCGACCGCGACCGGCTCTATGTCGATGCCGAGGCGCCGGAAGATCAGCGGGCCGGTGTGGGCGGCGGCGACGCCCGCCGTGCCCACCGCGACCTTCTGGCCCTTCAGGTCCTGCAGCGTCTTGAACTCGTCGCGCGCATAGATGTGCACGTCGGAGATGAAGAAGCGCAGCACGTAGCGGATGCGGTCGTTGATGTTGGAAAGACCGGCCTGCCTGGCGTAGAAGTCGAAGGCGTCGGCATAGGTGATCGCGACGTCGACGCCGCGCAGATAGAGCAGGTCGGCGATGTTCGAGGTGGTGCCGCGCGTCACCATCGGGATCAGGCGCATGTTGTCGCCATCGTCCATCGTCCGCGCCATCTCGCTGGCGAAGCGCACGAAGCCGCCGTCGGGCAGGCCCGCGGCCAGGCCGACGGTCCATTGGTTCATGCGCGTCTTGATGGCGGCTTCGTCCGAGGCGCTCCGCGGCTCGCGGGACTCTGAGACCCGAGGCTCGACGGTCCGCCGTTCCGACGCGCGCGCAGGCTTGATCGAGAGCGGAGCGGCGGACTGCTCTTGCGCGCGCACCGCGCCGACGGGGGTGAGCAAGGCAGCCGAAAGCGTTGCCAGCGCCAGCAGCGCCGGCCGGGCGAGTACTCTGTGCATGTGAATAGTCCCCGATCGCGTCTGCTCGCCATTCCCCCGAGCAGACTGATGACACAGATCAATCCAAGATCGTATCTCAATGAGCCCTAAACCTGGCAGTTTTGGGGCAAGAACTACTTAAGGTTTCAGGTAGCTCCAGCCGCTCTCCTGCAATTCCATCAGCCTCACTGCGCCCGAGGGCACCAGGCTCGCTTCGGCGACGATCGCAATCGGATGTCCTTCGCGTTTCTCCATGCCGCGTTTGGTGATGTTGCAGGCGGAGAATTTGATCTTGGCGGGAAAGCTCAGCTCGGCGATCTGCTTGAGCCGGTCCTTCACCGGCGAGGTATCCTCGCGCAGCATGTTCAGCCCGGGTCCATAGGTGACGAGCTCGATCTCGACCTCCTCGCCCTTCTCCTTGAACGTCTCCATGATGTTGGTGGCGTTGTTCAGCGCCAGATTCATGATCGCCGGATCGTTCTGATCGACCTGGATCGCGACGCGATGCATCTTGACGTCGGCGGCGAGGCCCGCTCCAGCCGACACAATCAGCAGCGCGCACGCGGCCGTGACAGTTGTGAGATTGAAGCGCATGCCAGGACTCCAACGTACGATACGGGGCATTCGGATGTGGGCATGATCTGCCACAACTTCAGCTTCCAGTCGATGGGCCTGAATCGTGGCAAGACTATGCGCTGCCGACGCGGCGCTGCCGCGGGAGCGCCGTCATCGCCACGGCGTCATTGCGAGCGCAGTGGCGAAGCAATCCAGGCTGCAACTGCGGAGAGATCCTGAATTGCCTCGGCGCAAAGCGCGCGAGGCCGGGACGACGGCGGAATGTTAGGGCGGCGGCACGTGAGCAGATGCACGCGGTGAACTGCACGACGGGCAAGCCGCGCATGTCGATCATGCGCAAACTGCCCGTCGCGTTACGATGTCGCAGGCTACGTCGCTTGCCGTGTCGGGCAAATCAGGCGGATGCTTCCGCTCGTCCTGCTGCCGCATGAGGGGCGTGTCGCGACCGTCACGAGACGTTGGCAGTGGGATGCGATGGGCGTGGATTGCCGCAGCGTGAGTCACATCGCGCGGACGAACGGCGATGCACGTACGGTCAAGTCGCGTGGTCCTGACACCCCGATGCTGGTGTTACCTTTGCGACGACGCTTGAGGCGTCGCGCAGAGCATGGTGGCCAACAAGCCCGGCGCACCAGGGAGATCGCGAAGCAGCCGTTCCAACCGTCGCGCAGGGAAGGCCGGGCGTGTCCGGCTGCACCTGTGGTACCTGCCGCCTGCATTTTTTGAGCAGGCGGGCCACGGGCGTCAGCCGACGCCCGGCCTTCCCTGTGCCCTCTGTTCACGGAGGGCGACCGAAGTTCAACAGCTCGGACGCTACGCGCCGCGAGGAGTCGAAGCCATGGCCGACGCCGAATCCACCGTGATCTGCACTGGAATGAAAGGCCCCGCGGCAATCGGCTCAGCAGGGATCAGCCCGGCTGCCGCCACCTCACCGCTGTCGTCGCCCGCGAAAGCGGGCGATCCAGTACGCCGCGGCCTCTCGGCTGAGCCACTGCCGTCACGGCGGACTGGGTCGCCCGGTCAAGCCGGGCGACGACACCGAGGATGGGCGACGGCGTCCCGTCCCAATCCGTCGGCACCGCTGGCAAAATCACCCCGCCATGGTTACATTGCGCCGGCGAGGCTGCGACGCGCGTCCGGAACCAACATATCCCCGGGGCCTTATCGATCCTTTAGGGAACTGTCCCTGGCCAGGTCCGTGGACCTGGACATATGGTGCCCACCTACTTTCGTAGGGAACTCCGGGATCGAGCGTTTCAACGGCGATTGCGGCTTCGCGCTTGTCTCTCTCCTCTTTGTATCTCTCCTCTGCCCCTTCGATTGCCGACCTGCTGCGTTTCTGAGAACGTTGGAGTGCCCGCGTCCGCGCGCTCTTGACGGAGGTCCCGCCGCATGCCGATGAAGGCCGTCCAGCACACCAAGCAGCAGCTGCGGGCTGCAGCGCTGGCCGCGCGCGATGCGCTGAGCGACGAGGCGCGCAGCGCCGCCGCCCAGGCCATCGCGGTGCGCGGGCTGCCGTTCGCGCTGGAGCCGGGCCAGGTGGTCTCGGGCTATGCGCCGATTCGCAACGAGCTCGATCCGGTGCCGCTGATGCGCGTGCTGGCAGCGAAGGGCGCGCGGCTGGCGCTGCCGGTCATCCTGGCACGCGGCCATTCGCTCTCCTTCCGGGCGTGGTCGCCGGGCGATCGGCTGACATTGGGCTCGCTCGGCATCCCCGAGCCGTCGCCGGTCGCGGCCGAGCTGGTGCCGGACGTGATGCTGGTCCCGCTCGCCGCCTTCGACCGCACCGGCCACCGCATCGGCTATGGCGGCGGCTACTACGACTACACCTTCTCGCACTTGCGGAAGACACATCATCTCATCGGCGTCGGGCTCGGCTTTGCCGTGCAGGAAACCGAGGCCGTCCCGGCCTTGGCCCACGACGCGGCGCTGGATTATGTGCTAACCGAGCGCGAGACCTTGGATTTCCGGAGCAATTGAGTTGCGAATTCTCTTCGTCGGCGACGTCGTCGGCCGGGCCGGCCGCAGCGCCGTCTCGGACCACCTTCCAGGCTTGATCCGCGATTGGGCGCTCGATCTCGTCATCGTCAATGGCGAGAACGCGGCCGGCGGGTTCGGCATCACCGAGGCGATCTATCAGGAGCTGGTCGATGCCGGCGCCGACGCGGTCACGCTCGGCAACCACTCCTGGGATCAGCGCGAGGCGCTGGTGTTCATCGAGCGCGCGCCGCGCCTGGTGCGCCCCGCGAACTATCCGGCGGGCACGCCCGGCCGTGGCGCCGCGCTGATCGATGCCAAGAACGGCGCCCGCGCGCTGGTGGTCAACGTGCTCGGGCGCGTGTTCATGACGCCGTTCGATGATCCGTTCGCGGCTGTCGGCCGCGAGCTCGGCGCCTGCCCGCTGCGCGAGGCGGCGGATGCTGTTGTGGTCGACGTGCATTGCGAGGCCTCCAGCGAGAAGCAGGGCATGGGCTATTTCTGCGACGGCCGCGCCAGCCTCGTCGTTGGCACCCATACGCATGTGCCAACGGCCGATCACCAGATCCTGCCCGGCGGCACCGCCTACATGACCGATGCCGGCATGACCGGCGATTACGATTCCATCATCGGCATGCAGAAGGACGAGCCGTTGCGGCGCTTCCAGTCGGGCATCCCGTCGGCGCGGTTCGAGCCGGCGACGGGCGAGGCGACGTTGAGCGGGGTGGCGGTCGAGACCGACAACGGCACCGGGCTTGCGATCAAGGTCGCGCCGGTGCGGATCGGCGGCCGGCTGTCGCAGACGAGGCCGGCGTTCTGGGGAGGATGAGAGCCTGCGTCAGGCCTTGAGGCGAAAGCCCATCCGGAACGCGCCCCAATGCCGCCCCTTGATGACGATCGGCGCGGACAGGTCCTTCATCAGCACGAACTGCCCGCCGCCCATGTCGCGGCGGTAGGTCTGGAGCAGAAACGGCTTGTTGCTGGCGGCGGCGACCTTCTTCACCGCGCGGTCGTCGAACAGCCGGCGGTTGCGGCAGTTGGCGTTGTTCCAGACCGGATCGGGCCCCTGCGGCCTGCGGTAGTTCGGATTGTGCGTCGGCAGATAGCCGCCGCGGGCCCAGGCGACGCAGAACACGATGCGCGGGTCGCTGCCCTGGATCGGGTCCTGGATCGCGGGCAGCACGCGGTCGGTGAACTCGACGTAGCGCGTCATGTACTGCTTGGGATTGGTGCCGGGGATCTCGCGATAGGTCTCGTCCATCAGGTCGGCGAGCGTGATCTCGCCGCGATCGATCGCCGCCTCGAAGGTCGCCGAGATCTGCCGGGCGGTCTCGACGACGGTCTTGATCAGCGGCGCGTCCGTGGTCTGCACGCCGCTTTCGGCGATCAGCCCGATCAGCGCCTCGGAATGATCGAGCAGCTTGGCGATGCGGCTGTCGGCCTGTTTGAGCTCGACCGAGGACTGGTCGACGCCCTTGGCGAGCTCGTTGAGCTCGCTGATCACGGCGTCGCAATGCGCGAGGTTGGAGGTCGCGGCCTTCGCCACGCCGTCGATCTCCTGGCCGACGCTGGTGAAGCCGTCCTGGACGCGGACGATGATGCCGCCGATTTGCTGGGCGCCTTCACCCGCTGTCTTGGCGCGCGACGAGGCCTGGCCGCTCTCGCCGAGCAGGCTCTTCACCTGCGAGTCGAGCCCACGCAGGGTATCGCCGATCTCCTGGGTGGCTTGGCGCGTCGCCTCGGCGAGCGACTTCACCTCGCTCGCGACGACGGCGAAGCCGCGGCCGGCGCTGCCGGCGCGCGCGGCCTCGATGGTGGCGTTGAGCGCCAGCAGGTTGGTCTGCTTGGCGATCGCCTCGATCGCCACCGAGACCTTGGCGACCTGCGACAGCGCATCGCCGACCGAGCCGAGCCGCTGCTCGATGCGCTCGACGGACTCGACCAGTTCGGCGATGTGTCGCACCGCGGTGTCGACCACGTTGCGCGACTGGGTGATGTCGCCGACCGCGGCGGTCGTGGCCGATTGCACCGCCTGCGAGGCGGTGGCGATGTCGTGATTGGCCGCGACCATGGTCTTGGCCGTGGCCTGCAGATGCCCGAACCGCTGCGACTGGTAGCTGACGCGGTTGGCGACCTCCTGGACGTTGCCGGCGACGTCGGCGAGCTCGACGCCGAGGCCCCCGATGCGGTCGGCGATCTCGTCGATCAGCCGCTCGGCGCCGGTGCGCGCGTCGTGACTTTCCAGAATGGCGCGTTGCGCGACCGACATGTCCAGACTCCCGGGCTTGATAGGATCAGAAAATCGCCGCTTGGCTCACAATTTGTAGGCGGTGCGGAAGCCGCCCCAGTGCCGGCCGCGGACGCGGATCGGTACGTCGATTTCGCGCATCATGATGGTGTTGCCGTTGCCCATGTCGCGCGCGTAGCTCTGGATCAGATAGGGCCGCTGGTTGCGCCCGGCCGCGAGCCCGGCCGGATCGTTGAAGATGCGGCGGTTGCGGCTGTTGGCGGTATTGAAGGCGACATCGCCCGGCCGCTGCGGATGCGAATAGATCTTGTTGTGCACCGGCAGATAGCCGTTGCGGTCGATCGCGACGCAGAACGCCAAGCGCTGATCCTTGGCCAGGAAGGCCTCCTGGAACGCAGGCAGCGCGCGCTCGGCCCAGTCGAGGATCCGGCTGCGATGCTGCTGCGGATTGGTGCCGGGGATCTCGACATAGTTGGTGTCGAACATGTCCTCGATCGTGACCTCGCCGCGCGCGACGGCGCTCTCGAACATCCGGTTCAGCTCGGTGCCGGCTTCCATGGCGCGGGTGACGAACTCGCTGTTCTCCTCGTGCAGCGCCCAGAGCTTGTCCTCGATCTTCTCGCGCAGTTCGGCACTTGGCGCATCGAACCGCGCCTGGGCGCCGGCCTTGACCTGCTCGGTGACGCGCAGGCGGCACGGACCGACGTCCTCCAGCACGGCGTCGAGACGCTCGTTCACGGGCAGGCGGCTGGCATCTGGGCCGGTGATCAGAAGGCCGTCGTTGGAAATCTCATAGACCGGCGCATCGATCGTACGTGCGCCCGACTTGATCGCGAGCTTGAGGTGACAGGGCAGACGCTCGCTGCCGCTGCGCACGGGCCGATCGCCCTGCCGCAGCAGCACGGCGCAGCGCGCCTTCAGCTTCTGGGCGTACATGGTCACGGCGCGCCCGGCGTTCGTGACGCGCTCGCCATAGCTCTCGGCCTGCTGGGTGGCGCTGCCGATGTCGGCGGCGCTGTCGACCACCGAGGATATGAACTGCGAGGCCTGGGCCGCATTGTTCGACATCTCGCCGGTGGTCTGGTTCTGTTCGGCGACGGCGCCGTTGACGTTGGTGAAGACGGGGCGGATCGCCTCGATCGCCTGGGCGATGCGGTGGACGGCGTCGGCCGAGCCGGCGGCGTCCTTCTGCAGTGCCTCGATCTTGCGCGTGATCTCCTCGGTCGCGTTCTGGGTCTGCACGGCGAGGGCCTTGACCTCGGTCGCGACCACCGCGAAGCCGCGGCCGGCCTCGCCGGCGCGGGCGGCCTCGATGGTCGAGTTGAGCGCGAGCAGGGTGGTCTGGCGCGCGATCTGGGAGATCAGGTTGACGACGTTGCCGATCGCCGCCGAGGATTCGCGCAGGCGGTCGACGTTGGCCTGGGCTTCCGTGGCGGCGGCGCTGGCCTGGTCGGCGAGCTGGCCGGCGTCCTGGACCTGGGCACGGATACCGTGGGCGGACTGGGTCACCTTCTCCGCGGCGTGGGCGAACGTCGCCGCCGTTCCTTGCGCGGCGCTGCTGCGCCCGCTCAGCGCATCGGCGCGCTGGCGAATGTCCGTCAGCGTCCCCGCCGTCGCCTCGGCGCCGCTGGCGACCGCATCGGCGGCGCGCTCGAGCTGGCGAATCATGCCGCCGAGTTCCAGCTCCAGCAGGTCGAGAATGGCCTTGGCCGAATCGGCATCCGACGACGTCGGCGGCTCCGGCGCGGCCACCGGCTTCGGTTCGGCCACCGGATCGGGCGCAGAGGGTCGTCTTGCAAGGAAACCAAACGCCATGGGGTGGGCCCCGGTGCGGGTGAAAAGGTGCAGAGGGGCGGGATCGTTGCACTTGACTGTGAAGCCATGGTTAACATTGGCTTATGCTGCAGGGCACCCGTCCGGCTTCCCGAAGAGGGCAGCCACCGCAGAATCCACCTCAAATCTTTGATTTTGCCGATTCCCGGCCTATAAGGCCGCGCTTCCCCCATTGATCCCCTACGATTGCAAGAGACCTCGCATGGCCGGCCATTCCCAATTCAAGAACATCATGCATCGCAAGGGCCGGCAGGATGCGATGAAGTCCAAGCTGTTCGGCAAGCTGGCGCGCGAAATCACCGTCGCCGCCAAGCTCGGCACGCCCGACCCGGCTATGAACCCGCGGCTGCGCGCCGCCGTGGTCGCCGCCCGGGCCGAGAACATGCCCAAGGACAATATCGAGCGGGCCATCAAGAAGGCGCTCGGCGGCGAGGGCGACAATTATGCCGAGATCCGCTACGAGGGCTATGGCCCGGGCGGCGTCGCCGTCATCGTCGAGGCGCTGACCGACAACCGCAACCGCGCCGCCTCCGATATTCGCTCCTATTTCACCAAGTCCGGCGGCAATCTCGGCGAAACGGGTTCGGTCTCGTTCATGTTCGACCGCGTCGGGATCATCGAGTTCGACCGCAGCGTCGCCTCTGACGACGCGGTGCTGGACGCCGCGATCGAGGCCGGCGCGGATGACGTGATCTCGGGCGAGGGCGGCCACGAGGTCTATGCCTCGCCGGACAGTTTCCACGAGGTCGCCAAGAACCTCGAGGCCAAGTTCGGCGAGCCGCGCAAGGCGGCGTTGACCTGGAAGCCGCAGAACACGGTGGCGGTCGACGACGAGACCGGCGAGAAGCTGTTGAAGTTGATGGACCTCCTGAACGAGCACGACGACGTCCAGAACGTCTACGCCAATTTCGAGATTTCGGACGCGCTGATGGCGAAGATGGGCGGTTGACGGACGCTTGACCACGTCGTTCGTGCGTTCCGTTTATGTTTCCATCGGTGCGGCGCAAGGCTATCTCTGAACCCATGAAAGCCCAGCCGATTCGCGCAGCCGTCCGCATCATCGGGATCGATCCTGGCCTCCGCCGCACCGGCTGGGGCGTGATCGAGAGCGAGGGCAACCGCCTGATCTATGTCGGCTGCGGCTCGGTCGAGCCGCCGGACGACCTGCCGCTGGCGAACAGACTTCTCGCCATCCACGAGGGTCTCGCCAAGGTCCTGAATGACTTCCAGCCGCTGGAGGCCGCGGTCGAGCAGACCTTCGTCAACAAGGACGGCGTCGCCACCCTGAAGCTCGGCCAGGCTCGCGGCATCGCGATGCTGGCGCCAGCGATGTTCGGAATTTCGGTCGCCGAATACGCCCCCAACCAGGTCAAGAAGACCGTGGTCGGCGCCGGGCACGCCGACAAGGGCCAGATCGCGGTGATGCTGAAGATCCTGCTGCCGAAGGCCGAGCCGCCGTCGGCCGACGCGGCGGACGCGCTGGCCATCGCGATCACCCATGCCCATCACCGCCAGGGCCAGGCGCTGCGCATGAAGGTGGCCGGGCTATGATCGGCAAGCTGAAGGGGCTGATCGACTCCTATGCCGAGGACTTCGTCATCCTCGATGTCGGCGGCGTCGGCTACCAGGTGCACTGCTCGGCGCGCACCTTGCAGGCCTTGCCGTCGCCCGGTGAAGCCGCCACATTGTCGATCGAGACCTATGTGCGCGAGGACCAGATCAAGCTGTTCGGTTTTCGCTCGGATGTCGAACGGGAATGGTTTCGCCTTTTGCAGACCGTGCAGGGCGTCGGCGCCAAGGTCGCGCTCGCCGTCCTCGGCACTCTGCCGCCGGCCGATCTCGCCAACGCCATTGCGCTGCGCGACAAGGCCGCGGTGGCGCGCACGCCGGGCGTCGGTCCGAAGGTCGCCGAGCGCATCGTGACCGAGCTGAAGGACAAGGCGCCGGCGTTCGCCGATGTCGATCCCGGCGTGGTCCGGCTGTCCGGCGCGATCGAGGAGTCCCGCGCGCCGCAGCCGATTGCGGACGCGATTTCGGCGCTCATCAATCTCGGCTACGGCCAGCCGCAGGCGGCCGCCGCCATCGCCGCCGCCTCGCGTACGGCCGGCGACAAGGCCGAGACCGCCCAACTCATCCGCCTCGGCCTCAAGGAGCTGGCGAAGTAGGTCGCCGCACCGGGCGAGCAGAAGGACAACGATCTTCACCATGGTGAGCAAGAAGGACAAGGAGCTGATCGAGGCGGCCGCATCAGCGGTGAAGAGCCGCTATCGCAACGATTGGCAGGAGGTCGGCGCAGCCATGCGCACGCGCGACGGCCGCATCATCACGGGCGTCAACATCGATGCCTATCTCGGCCGCAACGCCGTCTGCGCCGAGGCCATCGCGATCGGCCGCGCCATCACGGAGTACGGCGACCACGGCATCGAGACCATCGTCGCGGTGCGCCATCCCAAGCCCGGCGAGCCCGGCGAGGTCGCCGTGGTCTCGCCCTGCGGCACCTGCCGCGAGCTGATCCACGACTATGATGCCAAGGCGCGCGTCATCGTGCCGTCGAACGGCAAGGGGCCTGCGGCGGTGACCATCGGCGAGCTGCTGCCGAACAAGTACAGGCGCGGCAACGAATGAAGCCGCCTGCGCGCATGGTCAGTCCGGAGCGGCGCTCCGATGATGTCGGCGACACCGCGCTGCGTCCGCAGCAGCTGTCGGAGTTCGTCGGCCAGCAGCAGGCGCGCGCCAATCTGTCGATCTTCATCGAGGCGGCGCGCAAGCGCGGCGAGGCGCTCGACCATGTGCTGTTCGTCGGCCCGCCCGGCCTCGGCAAGACGACCTTGGCGCAGATCGTGGCGCGCGAGCTAGGTGTCGGCTTCCGCGCTACCTCGGGTCCGGTCATCGCCAAGGCCGGCGATCTCGCGGCGCTGCTGACCAATCTCGAAGAGCGCGACGTGCTGTTCATCGACGAGATCCATCGTCTCAGCCCGGCGGTCGAGGAGGTGCTCTATCCCGCGATGGAGGACTTCCAGCTCGACCTCATCATCGGCGAGGGACCGGCCGCGCGGTCGGTGAAGATCGATCTGTCGAAGTTCACCCTGGTCGGCGCCACCACCCGCGCGGGCCTGCTGACCAATCCGTTGCGTGACCGCTTCGGCATCCCGATCCGCCTGAACTTCTACACCGTCGAGGAGCTCGAAGGCATCGTCACGCGCGGTGCCCGCGTGCTCGGAGTCGGCATGACCGCGGACGGCGCCAACGAGATCGCGCGGCGCGCCCGCGGCACCCCGCGCATCGCCGGCCGGCTGCTGCGCCGTGTGCGTGACTTCGCCTCGGCGGCAAACGCGGACGCGATCGATCGCGCCATCGCCGATCACGCGCTGAGCGCGCTGGAGGTCGATGCCGCCGGGCTGGACGCGATGGACCGGCGCTATCTCTCGACCATCGCGCTGAACTACGGCGGCGGCCCGGTCGGCGTCGAGACCATGGCGGCGGCGCTGTCGGAGCCGCGCGACGCGATCGAGGACATCATCGAGCCCTATCTGATCCAATGCGGCTATCTGCAGCGCACGCCGCGCGGCCGGCTGCTGACCACGCACGCGTTCAAGCATCTCGGCCTGGCCGAGCCGAACCGCGATCCCAGCCAGTTCGGCCTGTTCGGCAATGAGGACGATGATTAACGAAACTGCTGACAATCTGCACAGACGCACCCGAAATCGGTTGCAATGATCAGGGAGAAGGGAGCCGCTGCGAGGAGTTTATCGATGCTGTCACGCCGTCGCTTTCTGTCATTCTCAGGCGGTCTTGCCGCGACCGGTTTTTCGACTGCGACCTATGGCGTCGGCGTCGAGCCGCTCCGTCTCGGCGTCACCGACTATCACATCCATCCGCACAACTGGCCCGCTGGGCTGAGACTGAAGATCGCAGCGATCGCCGATATCCATGCCTGCGATCCGTGGATGTCGCTGGTGCATATCGACGGGATCGTCCAGCGTGCCAATGCGCTGCAGCCGGATCTGATCGTCCTGCTCGGCGACTACGTCGCCGGTCATCGTCATCACATCGGACACATCGATGCCGCCGCCTGGGCGCCGGTGCTCGGCGGCCTGAAGGCGCCGTTGGGCGTGCACGCCATCCTGGGCAATCATGATTATTGGGATGATCGAACCGTGCAGCGCGACGGCCGCGGCGCGCCCTATGCCCAGAAGGCGCTCGAGGCCGCCGGCATTCCCGTCTACGAGAACGACGTCGTGCGCCTCGCCAAGAACGGCCATGCCTTCTGGCTTGCCGGCCTCGGCGATCAGTTGGCCTACATGCCGGCGCGCCGCTTTCGGCCGATGCCACGGATCGGCATCGATGATCTCGCAGGCACGCTGCGCAAGGTGACGGACAGCGCCCCGGTCATTCTGCTGGCGCACGAGCCCGACGTCGCGCTCCGCGTGCCGCCGCGGGTGGCGCTGCAACTGTCGGGGCATACGCATGGCGGCCAGATCCGCCTGCTCGGCTGGTCGCCGGCCGTGCCCGCGCGCAATGGTGTCAATCTGGCCTACGGCCACATCCGCACCCAATGCGACGTGATCGTTTCCGGCGGCCTCGGCTGCAGCATCATGCCAGTCCGGATCGGCATGCCGCCGGAAATCGTGCTGGTCACTGTCGGCAGGGAACCCGTCGAGGTGACGTCCTAGGCTGCTCTCGCCGGCCTGCTCTTGCGCTGGCCGTTGAACTGGGCGAAACGATCGCCATGTCCGGCTATCGAGGGCGTCCCTTGACCCATCATCATCTCGACGGCGAGATCCGCGACGGCCGTCACCACATGCAGGTCCGCGTCTACTACGAGGACACGGATTTCTCAGGCATCGTCTACCACGCCAACTACCTTCGTTTCATGGAGCGCGGCCGTACCAATCACCTGAGGCTGATGGGCGCCGAGCAGCACGCGCTGTTCGCGGAGGCGGCAAGCGAAGCCCCGGGTTTCGCCTTCGTGGTGCGCTCGATGACGCTCGACTTCCTGCGGCCGGCCCGTATGGACGACGTGCTCGACGTCGTCACCTGGCCCGTGGCGGTGAAGGGGGCGTCGATCACGCTGGCGCAGGAGGTCAGGCGCGGCGAGGAGGTGCTCGTCAAGGCCGACGTGAGAGTCGCGTTCATCAGCGGCGGCAGGGCGCAGCCGATACCGAAAGCGCTGCGCGACCTGATGAAGGCGGACATCGCCTAAAGACGTGCTAACGGCGGGGCGGGCGGAGGGATGAAGATGCGCCTGCCGGCGATCGCGACCTCGCCGCCGTCCAGTCGGCCGCGCCATTTGCGCCGCGAACGCGGCGACAGCTCCGAGAATAGGCTATTTCAGCCGAAGGCGGCTGCAACGGAGGGACGTGGCGGCCAACGTCGCTGCCATTGGCATGCTCGCAGTGCTTGCCGCGCCCGTCGCATCGCGCTGAGTCGGACGGGCGTGATCGGAGTTGCCTAGCCCGTCCAGCACTGTCCTCCGCGGAGCAACGTGCGGGACGGACACGCGGCGCCTACGGGCAGAACCAGGCCGGTCCGATCTGCATGCAGCCCCGGCGGTGATGGTCGTGCGGGCGGAAGCGATAGCGGTGCCAGCCGGCAGGAGGACCGTGACGCCGTCCGTCGTGGCCGCGATAGCCGTGACGTCTTTGCTCGTGCTCCCAGCGACCGTCTCCGTTGCCGTGATCCCGCTGCGCAAGGCGCATCGGAGAAGCAGCCGCTTCGCCCTCATCTGCCGCGGCGGCCATCGGCGCCGCCGAGGCTCCGACGGAGCTGACGAGAAGGATGGCGGAGAGTGCAACGATGGTTGCTCGCATCAGGGGCTCCAATTCATTGTCGAGGCTGGGTTGTGCCGGTTGAAGGACGCGGGTCGGCTTGGCTGCACGGCAACGCCGCGCCGGCTTTGCGGATTTCGTTCCCGCGAGTGTCGGCAACGTATGGCCACGGGGCGCGTTCCCCACGGATCGCCGCGAGAGGCGCGTCAAACTGCCCCTGCGCGGGCCGGGGTCCAGCGCTGCTGCGCGCATGTGCGGGGATGGACGTGACTGTGCTGAACTGCGACGCGAGGCGGCGGATCACGCTGCGCTGATCCGCCAGACGGACTGCCGCTCAATCAGACCGAGGCCGGGGGGCACTCGCGCGTTGAAACCGTCAGTATCGCCCGCCGCTGCGCTCTTGTTGCTTGATCCAATCCGACAAGGTCCGGGGCGACGATCCTTGTCCGGGGCGCGATGGCTTCGCGGTGGCAGTCCTGTTGCTCCGGTTCGTCGTCTCGGTCGGCCCGCGCGGGCGCGTCGCGGCATGGGCGCCCGAGACGCCTCTCGGGGCCGTTGCGAGCTTCTCCGCTTCCTCCTTCTCCAGCCGCAGCTTGCGCAGCCGCTCCATCTTCTCGCGCTCCGGATCGACCGGCGGCGGTGGCAGCTCGCGCTGGCGGGCTTCCTCGGCGGAGATCAGCAGACCCATGATGGCGCTTTCGCCAAGGGCCTTGCAGGCTTCGAGGCGGTGCAGACCTTCGACCAGGACAAAATGGTCCTTGTCGCGGCGGACGAGGATCGGCTCGCGCTGGCCGGCCTCCAAAATGCTTTCGGCCAGCGCGTCGACCGCGTCCTGCCTCAGCGCCTTGCGCTTCTTGTCGGGGACGTGGATCCTGTCGATGGGGAAGCTTTCCGGTGCGGACACAGTCGAAACTCCGTCGTGGGCGCGCCGTCCGGCGTCAGGGTCGGAGGGGGCACGATCCCCCGATCCGCACCGCGGAGGGAGGCAGACCGGACACGCGCGACTACAATAGAGACATTCGCCATCTCGCCGCAAGGAGCGGGTGACGGGGCGTAATGGCTCCTGTCAGACGGCAAGGTGGATCATGCGGTGAGGGGCGCCCATCGGCCGCGCTCGAAAGTCGCTCGCGCGTCAATTCATGCTGCTATGCTGCATCCCTCATACAAGGAGGACGCCGCTCATGACGACACGCACACTCGTTGCCGCGCTGGCCGGGATTGCCCTCGCGTTGCCGGCCGCTGCCCTCGCGCAGGAGCCGCCGGTCGAGGAGCAGCTCGTCAATGCGATGAACAAGGTGTTCGGCGTGCACGCCGGCTTTCGCGCCAATCACGCCAAGGGCGTCGTCGTCGAGGGCAAGTTCAAGCCGTCGGCCGAGGCGGCGACCTTGAGCAAGGCGTCGCTGTTCAGCGGCGGCGAGGTTCCGGTCACGGTGCGGTTCTCGGACTCCACTGGCGTGCCGAACCTGCCGGACGGCTCCGGCGACGCCAATCCGCACGGCATGGCGGTGAAGTTTCATCTCGCCGACGGCAGCGACATGGACCTCGTGATCAACTCGCTGAAATTCTTCCCTGTCTCGACGGGGGCGGAGTTACGCGATTTGTTCCTGGCGATCGCGGACTCCGGACCGAGTGCGGCCAAGCCGACCAGGCTCGAGCAGTTCATCGCCAGCCATCCCTCGGTGCCGGCGGCGCTCGGCACCATCGCGACGCCGGACAGTCTTGCCGACGAGGCCTATTTCGGCGTCAACGCCTTCGTCCTCGTCAACAAGGCCGGCGAGAAGCAGGCGGTGCGCTGGCAGATGCTGCCGGAGAAGGTCGTGCATATCGACAAGGAGGACGCGGCGAAACGCGCGCCGGACTTCCTGATGGCCGAGCTGCCGGCGCGGCTGAAGCATGGGCCGGTGACGTTCCGCTTCAAGGCGCAGCTCGCCGCGGCCGGCGACGACACCAGGGATCCGGCAAAGCCGTGGCCTGACGATCGCAAGCTGGTCGAGCTCGGCGTGCTGACGATCGACAAGGCGGTCGAAGACAGTGACGCGGCGCAGAAGAAGCTGCTGTTCCTGCCGGGCCAGCTCACCGACGGCATCGAGGCCTCCGACGATCCGATGATCGACATCCGCAACGGCGCCTATGCCATCTCGTTCTCGCGGCGCAATCCGTGATGCCGATGGCATGACACGAAATCGGCCGCGCGCCGCCGCGCCACATCCGGCCGCAATCATGGATGTTTCGCGGCGCGCTGCTCCGATGAATTGCCGCGACGTCGACGAAGGTCCGCCCCATTCGGTGCGATTGCGGCGGCCTTTGCCGCTTTCTCTTCTGATCGATGACGTCGCGCTGGCTGCGCAATAGCGGCGAAACCAAGGGCAGGACTTGTCGACGCGCATGGATAGCCGAGCGTCGGCGCGTCGACGGCGAAGGCGACCGCACAGACCAAGTACCGCCCTCTTCGCTGTAGTGCAATCGGAGCGTGTGGTTGATGTGAAGGCCGACGATCGCGAGGTGCGCGCGATCAGGACGCATGCCGCCGAGCGCGCTCTGCGCTTGCTGTGAGTTCGGTGCGGACGTTCGTCTACTACGAACTCATGAGCCGCTGCGGCATCGCGTCTCGCGCCGTTTGTCGCAATCGTGTCGCGCGCTGCTTCATTTTGCCAGAATCCTGCATCTTGCGTGCAACAGTCAAAGCCGAATTTCGATCGCGTCGGCGTCGCGATCTGCATTCCTTCCGAATGACATTTTTCAATTCAGTTCGCGACACAATCTCACCCTCCTGATGCGGCCGCCGTTTGTTGCGGCACGTGTTCAGGAGTTGTGAGTTCGATGCGTCGCGTATTTGGCGTATGCCTTTGCCTATCTACTTTCGCAGGAAGTACGACATCGGTCTGGGCGACTGATCTCGCCTTGCCTCCCCCGCTCCCGCCGCCCGACGTCTTCGCCTACAGGTGGAGTGGCTGCCATGCCGGCGCGAACGCCGGGATGGCCTGGTCGCGTCAGCAGCAGACGTGGAGCCAGGTCGCCAATGCCGCCGCCGCGCCGGTTCAGCCCGTGCAGCAGCCGGTCGGCAACGCAAACAACCCGCCGGTGGTCAAGCCGCCTGTGGTTGCAAACCCCGCGCCGAACTCGCCGCCGCCGAACAACCCCGGCGGGAACAACGGCGGATGGAAGCCGCCGCCGCATAAGCCGCCGGGCAAGCCTCCGATCTGCGAGCGCAACGACAAGGGCTGGTGGCAGCCCGGCAAGCAGTATCATGGCGACAAGGATCACGGCTGGCCGAACGACAAGCCGTCCTACAAGCCCGATCACGACGGTGGTCATCATTGGCCACAGGTTGGATCGAAAGGCGGCGACAACAAGTCTTCCTGGCCGTCGGCTCCATCCAAGAACAAGGACGACAACTACAACGACGTCAAATATGGCAGCGGCTGGTTCGACAAGCCTCACGACGACGACCATGGCAAGTCGAGCGGCTGGTCGCAGCTGCATTCGAGCGGCTACTCCGACCGATCGGCTTGGCTGCACCGTGATCGGCAGGACGATCACGACAAGCCGGCTTCCGGATGGGGTGGAAAGAAGGACGACGGCACCGACAAGCCGCTTGGCTTCGGCTGGTCGAAGCAGCCGATGAAGAGCGAGCGTGACAGCTACGCCTGGATGAAGCCGGACGACCGGAACGACGACAAGCATGGCGGCTACGGCTGGGGCGGCAAGCCGCACGACAATGACGACGGCAAGGGCGGCTATGGCGACAAGCAGCCCGACAAGGATCATTGGCAGCAGCAGGGCGGCAACTACCATCATGGCGGATGGCCGCATCATCCGGACAAGCCCTGGCCGCCGAAGAATCCGCCGCCGAACAATGGCGGCGGTCAGCCGAACCCGCCGCCACAGGGCAACAATGGCAATCCGCCGGCGCAGAATCCGCCGCCGGTGGCCGGCGGCGGCAACGTGGCGCCGCTGCCCGTCGCGGCCGTGCAGATTCCGACCGCCATCTCCAGCAATGGCAGCGACGTCGTCGGCGGCCTGCAGCTCGGTTGCGACTACCAGATGGACCGCTTCGTCGTCGGCATCCAGGCGATGGCCGATCTCGGCATCATCAACGCGTCGAGCCAGCTCGGACCGGCGCTGACGATGAACACGCGAACCAGCAACCTCTACACCGCCACGGTGCGTGCAGGCTATCTCGTGACGCCTGAGATCCTGGCCTATGTGCGCGGTGGCGCGGCGTGGACACGGACCAATGTTTCGGTCGTCAACACCGCCACCGGACAGTCCGCCAGCGTGGCGTTCAACCGCAGCGGCTGGACGGTCGGCGCCGGCGTCGAGTGGATGTTCGCGCGCAACTGGTCGGCCTTCGCCGAGTATGATTACGCCGATTTCGGCACGGTGACCGGCACGCTGCCGGGCGCCGCCGCGATCACCGGCGGGCCGAACGTCGTCAGCCAGAAGACCCAGCTCCACACGGCGATGATCGGCGTCAACTACCGCTTCGAGATGCTGTCGCGCGGCGGCCGCTGAGATCAGTGGCGGACGCATCGCATCCAACACGATAAAGGCCGCCTGGATCGTCCAGGCGGCCTTTTCGCTTTTGTCGGCCGGCGTTCAGCTGGCGCGCACCGAGGTCAGGAACTTGCCGACCTCCTCCCTCAGTCGGCCGCTGTCGCGCGACAGCAGCTTGGCCGCGGACAGCACCTCGGATGACGCGGTCCCGGTGTTGCTGGCGCCGCGCTGCACGTCGGTGATGTTCGACGAGACCTGCTGCGTGCCCTGGGCCGCCTGCTGGACGTTGCGCGAGATCTCCTGCGTCGCCGCGCCCTGTTGCTCGACGGCGGCGGCGATGGTGGCCGAGATCTCCGACAGCCTTTCGATGGTCTCGCTGATCTCGCGGATCGCGCCGACGGACTCCTGAGTGGCGGTCTGGATGCCCGCGATCTGCTGGCCGATGTCCCCGGTCGCCTTCGCGGTCTGCTCGGCGAGCGCCTTGACCTCGGTGGCGACCACGGCGAAGCCGCGTCCGGCATCGCCCGCCCGCGCCGCCTCGATGGTGGCGTTGAGGGCGAGCAGGTTGGTCTGGCCGGCGATGCTGTTGATGAGCTCGACGACGTCGCCGATGCGCGCCGCCGCCTTCGAGAGCTCGCCGACCCGTCCGGTGGTGGAGCGTGCCTGCGTCACGGCTTCGTTGGCCATGCGCGCGGATTGCTGCACCTGGCGGCTGATCTCGGTCACCGAGGAGGCCATCTCCTCGGTGGCGGACGCCACGGACTGCACGTTGGTCGACGCTTGTTCCGAGGCGACAGCGACCGTGGTCGCGAGCGACTGCGCCCGCTCCGCGGTCGCGCTCAACGATCCGGCCGACGTCTCCAGCGTGCCCGAGGCGGCCGACACGGTTTCGACGATGCCGCCGACCGACGCCTCGAACTGATCCGCCATCGCGTTCATCGCGTGGCGCCGCTGGGCGTCGGCGGCCGCCTGGTCCTCGGCGCGCTGCGCGATGCTCTGCTTCAGGTCGCCCTGCATCGCCTTCAGGGAGGTGGCGAGGGCGCCGACCTCATCCGCCTGCTCGATGGTCAGGGTCTGGTTGAAGTCGCCTTTGGCGATGCCATTGGCGAATACGGCGCAATCCCGGATCGGACGGGCAATGCCCCGTGCCGCGACCCAGATGAGGAAGATCGCAAGCGCCGTGATCACCGCTCCGACCCCGAGCTGCCACAGCGTGTTGCTGGTCGAACGGCCGCTGAGCGAGGCGTCGAGCTGCCGTGCCGAGGCGAGTACCACGTCGCGCGGGATCGAGATCACGACCGACCAGGGCGTGTCGGTGAGACCGAATGTGATCGGGGCGTAGATGTCGACATTGGGATTGCTGGGCTCGTCGAGGACGGTGCCCTTGCCGGTGCGGACGATGGCGGCGCTGTCGGTCCAGCGCGAGTCGGCCTCGGCGGCGGGCCTGCCGATGACGTTCTGATTGGCGCTGTCGGCGACGACGAGGCCGGTGTCGTTCAGGATCACGACCTTGCCCTTGCCGTCGAACAGGGAGGTGTTGATCTTGACCGCCAGCCTCTGCACGAAGTCCAGATTGTAGTCGGCGCCCGCAACGCCGCGGAATTTGCCGTCGATCATGACGGGCACCGACATCGTGGCCAGGAACACCGGCTTGCCCTGGACGATGTAGGGCAGCGGCCCGAGAATGTTCTCCTTCCCGGTGGTGCTCGGGTTGATGTACCAGGCGCCCTTCACGAGGCCATTCTGATGGCGCTCGCTGCTGTCGTACTCGACCAGCGGCTGGACGGCGATCGCGCCGCCGGCGCTTCGCGTCCAGTAAGGGAGAAAGCGGCCGGTGTGATCGGAGCCCATCTCCTTGTTGGCCTTGAAGGTGCTATCGTTGCCGTCGAGCGCATCGGGCTCCCAGGCCGAGTAGGTGCCGTTGAAGGCGGGATTGAGCTCCAGGACACGCCGCAGCACGGCGTTGAGCTGCGCGCGGCGTGCGCTCGCGGCGGTCCCGGTCTTGGCATCGGCCAGAACCGCAAAGGACTGCGCCAGCGTGCGCGCCGCGTCGAACCCGACCTCCAGCTCGGCCTTGATGACGTTGGCCTCGGTGGAGGCCCGATTCATCAGGCTCTCCTTGGTCTGGCGATCGACCAGCTGCATGACCTCGTGGTTGACGTACTGGTTCATGCTCTGCGTCGAGAACAGGCCGTAGCCGATCAGGATGACGCAGGTGAGCGCGAGGCAGAAGCCGGCGATCAAGGCGATCTTGGTCTGGATGGAGCGTATTGTCGCAAAGGATAGGCGCATGTTTCCCTCTCATATTGCTTCGCGAGACCGGCAATGACGTTCGTCGGTGCGAAGCGCGTGCGGGAACCATCCGCAACGGGGATTAACGCGTTTTGAGAAACTGGATTCGTGCGGGGGCTTCCGGCCCCATTCGGGCGAGAGAGTGTCGCAGCCTTGCGACACCCCCGTAGTCATCCGGGGCCTCTGTGCCGGTGCGACTGCCCTCACCGACGGAGGAGGGGCGCTCTCGCTGCGCTTCCCCGGACACCGCTCGGTGCAGTCGTGCGCCGTCCGGTGACAAGTCGCGCACACCGCGGACAACGCGGTCTCGTTCGTCCAGGTGACCTGTTTCGCCGGGAAGCGCCTTGCACCGCCTGGTGCCCTCGGGGGCCGCGGCCGCCTTGCGGCACCTGTCATGGCCGATGCGAAGGGAGCTGCCGTCGAACGAGCCGCGTCCCTGCGTCGTCCAGATCGTCTGCTCGCCGCCGGTCACCGCGGTGGCAGCGGCGATGCGGGGGACTTCGGTAGACATGTGCTCCTGGTCATGAGCCGGAATTCTTCGGCGGACAGACGTTGCCCGGCCCGACATCCGGCTCCGCCGAAGAGTGATGCTGCATGATCTTTCCGTTGTGAAAGATGTAGGTGTAGCGTGCGCGTAGCAGGATCGGGGTGGGCTGCCCGTTCAGCGCGAACTCGTAGAGCCCGTTTGCAAATGTGTAGTCGCAGCCGCCGATCTCCGCCTTGTTCGGATCGACCGTGACTCTTGGCTTCTTCTTGAGGAAATCTACGAAATACTTCCTGATGTCTGCTTCATTGGTCAAGGGACCGTTGGCGCAGGTTGGCAGCAGGACCGCGTCTTTGGGAGCATAGGTCCTGAGAACCGGCGCCGGATCCGTTGACGAGGAGTTGTTCAACGCCTCCGCCCAGTTCGCCACGAGGCGGCGGACCTGATCGGTTTGGCATTGAAGCCGGCCCTTCCGCGACCAGCCCTCGGACGGAAAGGCGAGAAGGAGGAGGGCAGCAGATCCAAGCAGGGCGATGTGTTTCATGACGTGGCCTCGTCGCGGCATTCGTGGCAGGCTCGGTCGGGCAACGGTGCCCTTGGCCTTTCATTCGACGGATCGTGTGATGGCTCGAATGAGGACGCGGACGGGCATTCGCGAGGGGCGTCTCAACTCACTCCACGTGCACGATCAAGCAAGGTCGGACGCCGATGATGCAATGGCGATGGTCAGACTAGCGGGGCGAAGGTTTTCACGTAAAGATAGCAAATATTAATTGATACATCTCTTGAGTGTGTCGGACATCAGCCTTGGATAGAGCAGGGGACGTCGGGAGCACCGCAGCAGGGCCATCTTCGTGCGTATTCTGGTGGCGACCGGCTTCATCACCGTTCCTTGACGCGCGTCAAGGAGCGGTGCTGTATTTGCTCCAATATGCCGCCAAGTCGGGCTGCGCGTGGAACGCAGGGCCTGGGGGAGAGAGCCGGGAGGACGGACATGGGGCGTTCGCCCGGGAATGCCCATTCGGATCGCGTGCTCGACGCCCTCGCCAAGGGCGATGCGAAGCCTGACGACAGGCCGGGAAACAGAGCTGACAGCAAAGCAGACAAGACCACGCCGGCGGTCTCGGCGCTCGCGGCGTCATGGCGCCGCTCCGGCCATCTGCATGCGCTCGATCCTGCCACCCCGAAGCTGCCGGCCCGGCTGACGGCCGCCGAGATCGCTGATGCGCGCGCCCGGCTCGGGCGGCTGCTCGCGATCGCGCAAGCGAGCCTCGACCGGCTGTTCCTGGCGGTCGGGGGCGTCGGCTGCTCGGTGCTGCTGGCCGATGCCGAGGGCACCGTGCTCGAGCGCCGCGGCGCGCGCGGCGACGACGCCACCTTCGAATCCTGGGGCCTGTGGACCGGCGCGGTGTGGAGCGAGCGGCACGAGGGCACCAACGCGATCGGCACCTGCCTGGTCGAGAAGCGGCCGCTGACCATCGACCGCGACCAGCACTACCTGTCGCGCAACGCGCGCCTGTTCTGTACCACGGCGCCGATCTTCGACGAGCATGGCCAGCTCAAGGCCGCGCTCGACGTCTCCTCCTGCCGTGCCGATCTGACCGAAGGCTTCAGTCGGCTGATCGCGACCACCGTCGCGGATGCCGCGCGGCTGATCGAGGCGGAGAATTTCCGCCAGGCCTTTCCACACGCCCGCATCGTGCTGACGCCGGACAGCGAGCGCGAGATCAACTCGCTGCTGGCGGTCGATCGCAACGACCTCGTCATCGGTGCCACACGGGCGGCGCGGCGGGCGCTCAACCTGTCTCCGTCCGCGCTGGCGCGCCCGGTGCCGGCCGGCGACCTGATCAAGGACACGACCACCGGTGGCGACGACATCGACGCCGCCGAGCGCGCCGTGCTGAAGCGCGCGCTGGCGCGCGCCGGCGGCAACGTCTCGAAGGCGGCGAAGGAGCTCGACATGTCGCGCGCCACCCTGCACCGGAAGATGAAGCGGCTCGGGCTCGAGCGATGAACGCGCCGCGACTGTCGAATCGCAGCCAACATGTCGCAGAACTGCGACACTTGTTCGGACGCGCTCGTTTCAGCCTCTGGTCTGTCGTGCCGGTTTGATCGAGCCTCCCTGCAACGCCGTGTGCATCGGCGTGAATGGGAGAGAGAGATGACCAAGGTTGACGTCAATGCGGCGCTCAAGCCGCCTTTCGCTGCGCGTTACGACAACTTCATCGGCGGCGCCTGGAAGGCCCCCAACGCCGGCAAATATTTCGACAACATCTCGCCGATCACCGGCCAGCCGGTGTGCCAGATCGCGCGCTCCGATGCGTCCGACATCGAGGCCGCGCTCGACGCCGCGCATGCCGCCAAGGACGGCTGGGCCCGTACCAGCGTGACCGAACGCGCGATGGTCCTCAACAGGATCGCCGACCGCATGGAGGCCAATCTCGACAAGCTCGCGCTCGCCGAGACCTGGGACAACGGCAAGCCGATCCGCGAGACCACCGCCGCCGACATCCCGCTCGCCATCGATCACTTCCGTTATTTCGCCGGCGTGATCCGCGCCCAGGAAGGCTCGATCGCCGAGATCGACCACGACACCATCGCCTATCACTTCCACGAGCCGCTCGGTGTCGTCGGCCAGATCATTCCGTGGAATTTCCCGATCCTGATGGCGGCGTGGAAGCTCGCGCCGGCGCTCGCCGCCGGCAATTGCGTCGTGCTCAAGCCGGCCGAGCAGACGCCGGCCTCGATCCTGGTGCTGATGGAGATCGTCGGCGACCTGCTGCCGCCGGGTGTGCTCAACGTCGTCAACGGCTTCGGCCTCGAAGCCGGCAAGCCGCTGGCGTCGTCGAACCGCATCGCCAAGATCGCCTTCACCGGCGAGACCTCGACGGGGCGCCTGATCATGCAATACGCCTCGCAGAACCTGATCCCGGTGACGCTGGAGCTCGGCGGCAAGTCGCCCAACATCTTCTTCAAGGACGTCTGCGCCGAAGATGACGACTTTCTCGACAAGGCGATCGAAGGCTTCGTGATGTTCGCGCTCAACCAGGGCGAGGTCTGCACCTGCCCGAGCCGCGCGCTCATTCACGAGTCGATCTACGAGCGCTTCATGGAGCGCGCGCTGCAGCGCGTCGGGGCGATCGTGCAGGGCAGCCCGCTCGATCCGGCGACGATGATCGGCGCGCAGGCCTCCTCCGAGCAGATGTCCAAGATCCTGTCCTACATCGACATCGGCAAGCAGGAGGGCGCGCAGCTCCTGATCGGCGGCGAGCGCAATGTGCTCGGCGGCGATCTCGCCGGCGGCTACTACGTCAAGCCGACGGTGTTCAAGGGGCACAACAAGATGCGCGTGTTCCAGGAGGAGATCTTCGGACCCGTGGTCTCGGTCACGACCTTCAAGACCGAGGACGAGGCGCTGGCGATCGCCAACGACACGCTCTACGGCCTGGGTGCCGGCGTGTGGAGCCGCGACGCCAACACCTGCTACCGCTTCGGCCGCAACATCCAGGCGGGGCGCGTCTGGACCAACTGCTATCACGCCTACCCGGCGCATGCGGCATTCGGCGGCTACAAGCAGTCCGGCGTCGGACGCGAGACCCACAAGGTGATGCTCGACCACTACCAGCAGACCAAGAACATGCTGGTCAGCTATAGCCCGAAGAAGCTCGGCTTCTTCTGAGGCAGGGGGCGCCGGGCCGGTCGGGCATGAGCGCCCCGACCGGCCCGTGCGCGTCTCATGAGGTTGCGGGGCGTCACGTACGCACCTCCTGGTCCTTGTGCCACATCTTCCAACAAGGCGACGGCCGACGCGATCCTCCGGCCAGCGGTCCGCACCGATCGCCGGCCATCGAGCCGGCGCGCCCCGTCCCCGCCGCGGGCGCCACCTGTATTCTGGCGGGGGCTCCCAGTTAACGCGATGTTTCACAGTTAACGTCAGATTGAGGCCGGGAGGCGGACAGCCTTCTCCTGGGCCCGGCGAAAGCCGGCCGATGGGGTCCTGGCGACACCTGGCCGCACGCCGGGCGGCGCCGGTTGTGCCCGCGCGTCGACCGGACCGGCCGTACGTGCGAGGCCATCCCGTCTGTCCGCCCCGCAACGTGATGACCGCAAGGAGGACCAGCCATGGCCCACATTGTGAAACCGACCGGCATCGAGCACATGCTCGGCGAAGAGGATCTGATCGTCTCGAAGACCGACCGCAAGGGACGCATCACCTATGCCAACGACGTCTTCATCCGCATGGCCAGGTATAGCTATGACGAGCTCCTGGGAGCGCCTCACAGCCTGATCCGCCACCCCGAGATGCCGCGCTGCGTCTTCAAGCTGCTGTGGGACACGCTGGAGGCCAAGCGCGAGATCTTCGCCTATGTCGTCAACCTGGCCAAGGACGGCAGCCATTATTGGGTGCTCGCCCATGTGACGCCGACGCTGGACGACCAGGGCGAGATCATCGGCTACCACTCCAACCGCCGCAGACCCGAGCGTGGGCCGATCGAGCGCCTCAAGCCGATCTACAAGACGCTATGCGACGAGGAGGCGCGCCACGCCAATGCCAAGGACGGCCTGCGCGCAAGCTTTGACCTGATGGTCGCGGCGATCAAACAACAAGGCGTTGAATATGATGAGTTCGTGCTCTCTCTCTAAGGCCCAGATCGCGATCGCGGCCGCGGCGCTGCTGGCACTCGGCGGGCTGGCCTGGCTCGTCGTCGCCGGCGCGACCCCGCCCGCCGCAGGCGGAGCGCTGCTCATCGCTGTTGCGCTGCTGCTCGGCCTTGGCTTGTGGCAACTGCGGGTGGCATCTGCCGTGATCGCGGAGGCGGCCAAGGTCTGTCACAGCGCAGCCAAGGGCAATCTCGAGCCGCGGCTGCTGAGCCGGCGCCAGCACGGCGACATAGGTCTGTTGCAGAAATCGATCAACGACATGCTCGACATCACCGACGCCTTCGTGCGCGAGGCGTCGGCGTCGATGGACTATGCCAGCCGCGGCAAGCATTTCCGCAAGATCATGGTGCGGGGCCTGCCTGGCGCATTCCGCCGCTCGGCGGCGATCATCAACCAGGGCACCGACGGCCTCGGCCGCCGGGTGGTCGACATTGCGGGTCTGGCACGGCAGTTCGGCACGCAGCTCGATCAGATCGTCGTCAGCCTCGTCGGCGCGGCGGGGGATCTCGAGTCCGACGCCGGCCACGTCGCGACGGCCGCGACGGAAACCAGCCGCCGCACCGAGGATGTGATCGCGGCTTCGGGGCGCGCGTCGTCCAATGTGCAGACGGCGGCGGGCGCGGCGGATCAGCTCGCGTCCTCGATCGCCGAAATCGGCCGGCAGGTCTCACGCTCCACCGAAAGCGCGGGGCGTGCGGTCGGTGAGGCCAACCGTGCCGGCGGCGAGATCCGCGAGCTTGCCGATGCGGCGGTCCGGATCGGTGACGTGGTCAAGCTGATCAGCGAGATCGCTGAACAGACCAACCTCCTGGCGCTGAATGCGTCGATCGAGGCGGCGCGGGCCGGCGATGCCGGGCGCGGCTTTTCCGTCGTTGCGGCCGAGGTCAAGAGTCTCGCCGACCAGACCGCCAAGGCGACCGAGGAGATCAGCGCCAAGGTCAACGAGATGCAGCACTCGACCTCGACGTCGGTCGCGGCGGTCGAGGCGATCGCGCGGACGATCGCCGAGATCGACGAGATCGCGTCCACCATCTCGGCCGCGGTCGACCAGCAGGCGGCGGCGACGCAGAACATCGCGCACAACGTTCAGGAAGCCTCGTCCGGCACGGCACGGGTCGCGTCAGACGTCGGCGCGATCAGCAGCGCTGCCGCCGACACCGGCCGGATCGCATCGCGAGTCAACAATGCCTCCGAGCGGGTCCATGGCGAGGTCGAGACGCTGCGTCGCGAGGTCGACCAGTTCATGAAGCGGCTGATGGCCACGGGATAGCCTGGAGTTGCGCGTCGTCACGCGCGCACCACCGGGCCCGTGCGCCCCATCTTGCGGCAACGCGACGTCCGTCTGACGGCCAGTCGCACGAAAGCGTCCGGCCGGCGCGGGCGCCGGCTTGGATCCCGCTCTTGGCTCACTCAGCCCATTTCGTGGCTGTCGGCCGCTTCATCGCCAGCGATCTTCAGCCCAACTGTGCCAGCAGCGCATCGCGCGCTTCGGAAATGCGCCGATAAAGGTCATTGCTGCCGCCGGCGTCAGGATGTGCGGTCTTGGCCAGCCGGCGGAACGCATCCTTGATGTGCGTAGCCGTCAGCGTGCCCTGCAGGGGCAGCTCGAGGACCGCGCGAAAGGCGTCGTCGTTCCGGTCGCGTGCGAGCCGATCCCACAGGGCGCGACGCGCGGCCCGCGCCTCGATGCGCAACGCATCCTGATCCTGTCGCCAGCGTCGTTGTGACATGACGAGGCAGGCACCGAACACGACCCGGCCCTGCGTCTCCAGCTCGTCGAAGCTGAACGGCCCGACGGCGTCGTAGGGCGGCGCGAGCTGCGCGAGCCGGCCCGTTGCACCTTCGACAATGGCGCCGAGCCGGACCGTGTCGACGATCCCCACCGAGCCATTCCAGATCACCCAGTCCGCGGCGCCCGTCATGCTGCTGAACTCGTCGATATGGCGTCCGTTCGCAGCACGGACAGGGAAGTGCCTCGCGGTTGCTCTCGTCTTCGATGTGCCGATCAAGCCGGAGCACGCGCCGGCTTGATCGGACCGACATCGACCTGGATCTCGCCGCCTTCGACCTGCAGGGGATAGGCGTGCAGCGCGTTGCGGACCAGATGCGTGACGCACTTGCCGCTGCCGCCGTCGAAGCCCCATTGATGGAGCGGGCAGGTGATCGTCTTGCCGTCGAACGTCGCCTCCGTCAGCGGCACGTCGGCATGCGGGCAACGGCCGCGAAAGGCCTTCAGCTCGCCGCCGGCGGGCCAGAGCAGCAGCACGCTCTTCTTGCCGACCTGGTACAGGCCCATGCCGCCTTCGGCCATGGCGGTTGTCGGACAGACTGCGGTGAAAGCCATCGGATCGCCTGCTGATTGATGCCGTCAGGCAGGCCCACGCAAGTTCCGGACCAGCGGGGAGGGCGATCTGCACCGCCCGATCAAGTGGATCATTGTCGCAAATGCGACAGACGTGGACTGCCATGCTGATTGTCGTGACGCCCGTGGACTGCACCCCTCAAGTGAGACACGATAATCTCAGTGACAGGCATTCCGAGGATGACCTGTGGCAGCAAGAGGGAAGACCCGTCGGTTTCCGACGGCTTATAAGCTGAAGGCGATCAAGCGTGTCGAACGAGGCGAAGGCGTTCTGCCTGTGGCTCGGGACCTTGGGATATCGCGCAAGAT